>JBDKHF010000029.1:0-52060 GCA_039797825.1 Pseudomonadota bacterium
GGCGACGATGAATAAAATCACCCAATTTTTAGGCATTTCCTTGCTCAGCCTGCTTGCCCTGCCGGCTTTTGCGTCTCTCAATATTTTCGCCACCGTCCCGGAATGGGGGGCGCTAGCCAAAGAAATTGGGGGCGACAAAGTCAGCATTTACACGGCGACCACCGCTCTGCAAGACCCGCACCGGATTGAGGCCAAACCGTCACTTCTGGCTCAGGCGCGCCGCGCCCAACTGGTCATCGCTACCGGCGCTGAACTGGAAATCGGCTGGCTGCCGCTGGTCATTCGGGATTCCGGAAATTCGGCCATACAAAGCGGTCGACCGGGATACTTTGAAGCGGCTAGCCAAATCACCATGCGCGAAGTGCCGCAAGTGCTGGATCGCGCCAATGGCGATGTCCATGCCGGCGGCAACCCGCACCTCCATCTCGACCCGCGCAATATCCTGAAGGTGGGCGAAGCACTGACGGCGCGCATGAGCGAGATTGATGCGACCAACGCGGAAATCTATCGCGCCAATTTCAAAACCTTTGCCGGAAAATGGCAGGCGGCAATGCTGCGTTGGGAAAAGGAGGCCGCCCCCTTGCGTGGCCTGCCCGTGCTGGTCCATCACAACTCCTTTGTATATCTGGCGGCGTGGCTGGGGCTGAAGGAACAGGGCACGCTCGAACCCAAGCCAGGCGTTGAACCCAGCAGCGGTCACTTATCCGCCCTGCTTGAACGGCAGAAATCGGCGCCCGCCCGTATCGTTTTGCGCACCGCCTATCAAAGCGCAGGCCCCAGCCTGTGGCTGGCCGAAAAAGCCGGCATTCCTGCCGTTTTGCTGGCTTTCACGGTCGGCGGCACAGCGGAAGCCGGCAATCTTTTCGGGCTGTTTGATGACACGATTCAGCGTTTATTGAAGGCTACACGTTGAGCAATACCTTACTCCGCACCAAGCAGTTGGTGGCCGGCTGGCAACAGCCGACCACGGCGCCGCTTGATCTGAGCCTGAACGCCGGCCAGATACTCGGCTTGACCGGCCCCAACGGGGTCGGCAAAACCACCATTTTGAGTGCGCTGGCCGGTCGTGCCAAATGCTTCGCCGGAAAAATGGAACTACGCCCCGGCCTGCGCCTGGCCCTGCAAACCCAGGAGGTAGCGCCGGTTGCCGGACTCCCGCTGAGCGGCAAGGAATTGCTCGCGCTAACCCTAGCCAGTCCGGACGGCTTGCCGCCGTGGCTGCTGGAACGGCTGGATCTGCGCCTGGATCGGCTCTCCGGCGGGCAACGCCACTACCTTTCACTGTGGGCCATTCTGCAGGCACCGGCGGATGTCGTGCTGCTTGACGAGCCAACCAATAATCTCGACACGGCAGGCAGCGAACATCTCGCCCTCGCCCTGCGCCGCCGGGTAGCCGATGGGGCAGCAATCATTCTGGTCAGCCATGATGATGGTTTTGTCAGCACCGTCTGCGATCAGGTACTGGTGCTGAAGGGGATTTCTGATGTGGGATGACATTTTTCTCATCCCCTTCCTGACCGGCCTCTGCCTGGCGCTGGTTTTGCCAATTCTTGGCTGTTTCCTGCGCCTGCGCGACGAATGGCTGGCCGCCCTCGCCTATGCCCACGTCGCCGCAGCCGGCGCCCTGCTCGCCTTGGTCAGCGGAGTTGCTCCAGCCATCGGCGGTATGACGGCAGCGGCGCTGGCCGGCGCTGGCAAACGCTTTTTCTCGGCACGACTGGCCGGTGGCGCGTCCTTTGCCCTGCTGTTGCTCGGTGGCTGGGCGCTGGCCGTGTTACTGGCCGCCAACCAGCCGCTGGCCGAACGTCTCGGCCACGCCTTGTTCGACGGGCAGCTTTATTTCTCGGGCAGCGACAATCTTTACCTCGTCTTACCCTGGTGCCTGTTGGTGATCCCGCTGCTGGCCTGGCTCTCGCGCCAACTCTTGCTGGCCCGCATTTACCCCGATTATTTTCATGCACGACATTTGCCGGTCTGGCCGGTGGTCAGTGGTTTTGACTTGCTGGCTGCCCTCACATTGGCCTTGGCCACCATGACACTGGGCGTCATGGGCAGTTTTGCGCTGGTTTTCGTGCCGCCGTGGATTGTTTTCCGCCGTGCGCGAAGCTGGCGGGCCGGCTTGTTTTTCTCGGCGCTGATCGGTGCGCTCGCTTATGTTGCGGCCTTCGCAATGGCCCTTGGGTTCGACCAGCCATTTGGGCCAGTCCTGGCTTTGCTGCTGATTGCCGTGGGTTTGCTTATTGCGTGACCCCGGATGACATGCTAAAACGTCAGCTCTGATTTTTGAGTACCTATGGTGTTTTCGTTTTTCAAAAAACAGCCCGAAAAAATGCCTGAGCGCGCGACAGCGAAGCCCAAACCACCGGCTGCGCCCAGTCAACCGATGCCCAGGCCAGCTGCCGCCCCCAAGCCACAAACACCAGCCGAGCCAGCGCCCAAAATCATCGAGAATTTGCCCGAACTCGAATTCACCCGTTCCATTCCTGGCGGTCTGAAGGTTGAGCCAATGGCACCGCCAGCCAAGCCAATCAAGGCCCCCGCACCGCAACCGGCACTTGATGATGAGGGCTTTGAACTCGATTTCACCATTTCCGAGTTTGATCGCAACTACTCCGAATCCAGCGTCATGGGCATCAATGTCGACCACGACGTTGACTCAATGCAGGCCGACATCGAACAGGTCGCGGTCCTTTATAGCAACGGCCACGATAGCGCGGCGCGCTCCCTGCTCGAAGCCTTCGTCAAGTTCTATCGCAATGTAGACGGCTTGCGCATTTGGCAGATGCTGTTTGACCTACTGCAACTAACCGGTGACCGCGCCGCCTTTGACAAGCTCGGCATGGATTTCGCCGAAACCTGCGAAACCTCCGCCCCCACCTGGCGCAACTTGGCCCCAGTAGCCGGACCAGCCAGCCTGGGCGTACGCAGTTTTGCCCTGCAAGGCGTGTTGACCGCAGACAGCATCCAGGCTCTGGCGCCACTCAACCTGTCGCTGACCGACAAACGGCCAGTCCGCATTGATTGCAGCAAGCTGGTTGGTTGCGATGATGAGGTTGCCGGCCAGTTCGCCAGCCAATTGCTCGATGCACGGCGCAAAGACGTTGCCGTCATTCTTGAACAAATCGAAAATTTCATTCCTCGTCTGCGCAGCCGGCTGGTGGTCGGTGAAAAGAAACACGCCCGGGTCTGGCTGTTAGCCCTCGAACTCCTGCAACGCTATAGCTCGCAAGAGCAATTTGAAGAGTGCGCGATTGATTTTGCTGTCACTTTCGAGCGCTCACCGCCTTCGTGGGAAGTCGTCAAGGAAGCGATTGTGCCCAACGCGGATATGAATGCCACTCGTGACCCGCGCGACGCTTACTATTTGGCCGGCGATATCAAAAATGCTCACTTTGACGAGCTACCGGCCATTCTCGAATTGATGGATAACCCCGTTCTTGATTTCTCGGGCGTACGCCGGCTGGACTTTTTCTCGGCAGGCCAATTGGCTAACCGGATCGCACCACTCAAGGATGCCGGGCGCGATATTGTGATTCGCAGCCCCAACCATCTGGTTGCCGAATTGATGGGCGTCGTTGGCCTCAACAAGGTCGCGCGCATCATCGTTCTCAAGACTTAAAGCACAAGGAAATATATGGAGCAATATCACGGCACGACAATTTTGTCGGTGCGGCGCGGGAATTCTGTCGCCATGGCGGGTGACGGCCAGGTCACGCTGGGCAATATCGTCATCAAGGCAAGCGCCCGCAAAGTGCGCCGGCTTTATCAGGGTCGCATTCTGGCTGGCTTCGCCGGCGGCACGGCGGATGCCTTCACGCTTTTCGAGCGTTTTGAGGCCAAGCTGGATAAACATCAGGGCAATTTGCTGCGTTCAGCTGTTGAACTGGCCAAGGACTGGCGCTCTGACCGCGCCCTGCGTCGCCTCGAAGCCATGCTTTCAGTGGCCGACAAGGAGGTTTCGCTGATCATCACCGGTAACGGCGATGTACTGGAACCGGAACACGGCATAGTCGCCATTGGTTCCGGCGGTTCCTACGCCCAGAGCGCGGCGCGTGCCCTGCTCGAAAATACCGATCTGGCACCGCGCGAGATCGTCACCAAGTCACTGGAAATTGCTGCTGACATCTGCATTTACACCAATCGCAATTTCACCCTCGAGGTTCTCGAATGAGCGCAATGACCCCGCAGGAAATCGTTTCCGAACTCGACAAACACATTGTCGGTCAGAAAAACGCCAAGAAATCAGTCGCCATTGCCCTGCGCAACCGCTGGCGGCGGGCGCAAGTGGCAGAACCCTTGCGCCAGGAAATCACGCCGAAAAATATTTTGATGATCGGCCCGACCGGTGTCGGTAAAACCGAGATTGCCCGCCGTCTGGCGCGCCTGGCGAATGCACCGTTCATCAAGATTGAAGCGACCAAATTCACTGAAGTCGGTTATGTCGGGCGCGATGTCGATACGATCATTCGCGATCTGGTCGAAATCGCCATCAAATCCGTCCGCGAACAAGCGATCAAGCAAATGCGCCCACGTGCCGAAGATGCCGCCGAAGATCGCATTCTTGACATTCTGCTGCCACCCTCACGCAGCCCCGGGTTTTTTGCCGAAAATTCCGAGTCGACCGCAACAGAAGGCGCGACACGCCAGAAATTCCGCAAAAAACTGCGTGAAGGTGAGTTGGATGACAAGGAAATTGATATTGAACTGGCCGCACCGAGCATGCAGGCAGAGATTTTTGCCCCGCCAGGTATGGAAGAGCTAACCCAGCAAATTCAAGGCATGTTCCAGAATATGGGTTCGGGCCGCAAAAAGGCGCGCAAGCTGAAGATCAAGGAAGCGATCAAGTTGCTGGCTGACGAAGAAGCCGCCAAGTTGATCAATGACGACGATGTAAAGCTGGAAGCGGTCAAGGCGGTCGAGCAGAACGGCATCGTTTTCCTCGACGAACTGGACAAGATCGCCAGCCGCTCGGACAGCCACGGCGCCGACGTGTCGCGCCAGGGCGTGCAACGTGACTTGCTGCCACTGGTTGAAGGCACGACGGTATCGACCAAGTACGGGATGATCAAGACTGATCACATTCTGTTCATCGCTTCCGGGGCTTTCCACCTCTCGAAACCGTCGGACTTGATTCCTGAACTGCAGGGCCGTTTCCCGATCCGCGTTGAGCTTGATTCCCTGTCAGTCGCCGATTTCGAGTGCATCCTGACCCAGACCGATGCCTGCCTGACGCGGCAATATCAGGCGCTGCTGGAAACCGAAGGTTTGCAGCTTGAGTTTGCCGATGAAGGTATCCGCCGCCTGGCTGAAATCGCCTTTCAGGTGAATGAGAAAACCGAGAACATCGGTGCCCGTCGCCTGCACACGGTCATGGAAAAGCTGCTGGAGGAGCTATCTTTCGGCACCTTCATGGCCGATCAGGAAAAAGTGGTGATCGATGCCGCCTACGTCAATCAGCGTCTGGGTGAGTTGGCGGCGGACGAAGATCTCTCGCGCTACGTTTTGTGATGGGCGATAGCCTGACCCTCAGGCTGATTGCCATCCTTTTCCCGATTTTCGGGATCGTTGCGGCGGGCTATTTTTATGCCCGCCACCACAAGCCGGAAATGGCGGTAGCCAACCGGCTGAACATGGATGTTTTTGTCCCGGCCCTGGTTTTTGCGGCGATGGCCGGCAAATCGTTTGATCTGGTCGCTTTTGCACCGCTCGCCCTCGGCGGTTTTCTGGTTCTGGCGAGTTGCGGCCTGCTTGCCTGGCCGCTGGCCAAGTTGCTTGGCATCCAGCCCAAAACGCTGGTCCCGCCGATGTTGTTCAACAACTCCGGCAACATCGGCCTGCCGCTCGCCGTGCTGGCCTGGGGCGAGGAAGCCTTGCCGGCGGCAGTCATCCTGTTCATGGTCGAAAACACGCTGCACTTTTCCTTCGGCGCCCGCCTGCTTGACCCAAAAACCCGCCTGCTCACCCTATGGCGCGTGCCCGTCGTTTTTGCCGCACTTGCCGGGTTGACCGTAGCAAGCCTCAAAATTCCGATCTGGCCGCCGCTGGTCATGGCGATCAAGATGCTTGGCGATGTTTCGGTACCCTTGCTGCTCTTTTCGCTTGGCGTGCGAATGACCGATGTTTCATTCAGCGAATGGAAAGTCGCCACCGGCAGCGCCCTGCTCCGCCCGCTGGCCGGCATGCTGATCGCCGCCGGCGTTATACAGCTGCTTGGCCTGCAAGGCCGCGAAGCGGCGATGCTGCTGGTTTTCGGCGCGCTGCCGCCGGCGGTACTCAATTTCCTCTTTGCCGAGCGTTACCAGCAGGAGCCGCAGCGCGTCGCTTCCATCGTTTTAATCGGCAATCTGGCGGCACTGATCTTCCTGCCCCTGGCGCTGGCCTTGGTGTTGTGAGGCTGCGTAGGTCGGGCTTCAGCCCGACAATGACAATCACAATGTCGGGTTGAAACCCGACCTACGCTTACCCCTTACTCATCCTCATCATGCAACTGGAACTTGCTTGCCATCTGCTGTTGCACATTGGGCGGCACTGCTGAATAACGCGCAAATTCGATGCTGTAGCTACCCTGGCCGCCAGTCAGCGATTTCAGCCGTGACTGGTAGTCGTTCAACTCAGCCATCGGCACTTCACCGCTAATCGCCGCCAGGCCATGCCCGCGCCCATCGGTGCCGGTAATGTGGCCACGACGGCTGGACAAATCGCCGGTCAAGTCGCCAATCGCCCCTTCCGGTACGACGATTTCGATATTGACGATGGGCTCCAGCACAATCGGCTTGGCCGCACGAATCGCATCGATCACCGCCTTGCGGCCCGCCATCACGAAAGCGACTTCCTTGCCGTCCACCGCATGCGTCTTGCCGTCAAAAACTGTGACCTTTAAGTCGTCGACCGCATAACCCGCGACGACGCCGCCTTCCAGCCCCTGGCGCACGCCTTTTTCGACAGCCGCCATGAATACACCAGGAATGACGCCGCCTTTAACCGCATCGACAAACTCAAAACCTTCGCCACGGCCCTTGGGTTCAATGCGCAGATGCACCTCGCCAAACTGCCCGGCGCCGCCGCTTTGTTTCTTATGGCGATGGATGCCTTCGGCTGAGCCGGTAATCGTTTCGCGGTAGGGAATGCGCGGCGGCTTGGTGTCCACTTCCAGTTTGTACTGGCTGACCATTTTTTCCAGCTTGGACTTGAGGTGAATCTCGCCGAGGCCGCGAATTACGGTTTCATTGCTGGTTGGATGCCGTTCAACAACAAAGGTCGGATCTTCAACCGCCAGTTTATTGAGGATGTCGAACAAGCGCTGTTCATCGCCTTTTTTCTTGGTTTCAACGGCCAGGCCAGCCATCGGCTTGGGAAACTCCAGCGGCACCAGATGAATGTGGTCTTCGTCATGCGAATCGTGCAAGACGCAATCGAAATCGATTTCTTCAATCTTGGCAATCGCGCCAATATCACCCGGCACCAATTCATCGACCTCAACCGATTCCTTGCCCTGCAACTGATACAGGTGAGCCACCTTGAACGGCCGCTTGCTGTCGCCGACAAAAAGCTGCATGTCCTTCTTCATCGTGCCCTGATGCACGCGGAAGACGCCAATTTTGCCCATGTACGGGTCAGCCACCACTTTGAAAACGTGGGCCAGCACATGCTTGCTGGCATCCGGCTCGGCCTGGAATGGTTCGGTTTTGTCGCCCGGCTCACCCTTGTAGAACGGTGGCGGATTGCCTTCAGCCGGGTTCGGCGCCAGCGTAGCCAACACATGCAGCAATTCCTTGATGCCGGCACCAGTTTTGGCTGAAACAAACAAGATCGGAATCAAATGCCCTTCGCGCAGCGCCTTCTCAAAGGGCGCATGCAAGGCTGCCGCGCTGGGGTCGGCGCCATCCTCAAGATATTGCGCCAACAGGTCTTCGTCTTCCTCGACGATCTGGTCGATCAAGGCGCGATGCGCCACCGCCACCGACTCGAAATCAGCATCGCCGGCAGCGTGTTCCAGTACTTCAACGACATCTGCCGCGCCATGCGCCGGCAGGTCGAGCAACATGCACTGTTTGCCGAAACGCTCGCGAATGTTCGCCACCAAGCCCGGCAAATCGAGGTTGTCGGCATCAATCTTGTTGATCACAATCATCCGGCACAACTTGCGTTCGGCGGCGTGGCGCATCATGCGCTCGGTCATCAATTCCACACCGGTTTGGGCGTTGACCACAACAAGTGCCGTTTCCACCCCGGCCAGCGCCGCAATCGACTGCCCAGCAAAATCCGGATAGCCCGGCGTATCAATCAAATGAACGTGGGTGTTTTCGTAGCCAAAATTAACTATGGCCGAATTCAGGGAGTGCCCGGCTTCCTTCTCCTGCGCATCGAAATCGCAAACCGTGCTGCCTTTTTCAACGCTGCCCTTGGCGGCAATCGCGCCGGTTGCGAACAACAAAGCTTCGGCCAGGCTGGTCTTGCCAGCAGCGCCATGACCAACCAGCGCAACAGAACGAAGAGCCTCGGTGGTGTACTTGGACATCTTTTTCTCCCTGAACTTATTAGAAAATTCCGAGCGATTATTTTACGCCCGAGCTTATCCGGGCGGCGATAGCGAAAGTGCTTTGCTATCGTATTAACCTTGTAAATCGTTCGCCAAGCAATCAAAATGCAAGGATGATTTCCAGAAAACTCTTGCCGCAACTACGCCAACGCCTCTCCTTTCAGCCGGCGGTCGCCCTACTCGGGCCGCGCCAGGTTGGCAAGACAACGCTCGCACAGCAAATCGCTGCGGAACATCCCGACTCAATCGTCCTTGATTTAGAGCGCGCCGCTGATCGCGCCCGCCTCACCGAACCCGCGCTGTTTCTTGCGCAACACAGAGACAAACTGGTCATTCTTGATGAAGTGCAAACACTCCCCGATCTGTTCGTCGCACTGCGACCTGAGATTGATGCAGACCGTCGCCCAGGACGATTTCTATTACTCGGCTCGGCCTCCGGCAAACTGCTAAAGCAAACCTCCGAATCGCTTGCCGGGCGAGTTTCTTACCTTGAACTAACACCCTTCCTGCTCGATGAGCTGGACCAACCGGCACACGACTGGCAAAAGCTCTGGCTACGCGGCGGCTTCCCGCCCAGTTTTACAGCGCCGGATGACAACACCTCGCTGCTCTGGCGCAGCGATCTGATTCAAACCTTCCTCGCCCGCGACATACCCCAGGCCGGCATAACGATTCCCGCCGAAACCTTGCGCCGTTTCTGGCGCATGTGCGCCCACTTGCACGGTCAACTGCTTAATCTGTCCCAATTTGGCAGCGCTCTGGGTGGGGTTTCGCACACAACGATTGCGCGTTATCTCGATATTCTGGTCGACTGCATGATGATCCGCCGCCTGGAGCCATTGCACGCCAACTTGGGTAAGCGTCTGGTCAAGTCACCCAAAATCTACCTCAGGGATAGCGGCCTCCTGCATGCGTTGTTAAGCATCCCCTGCTTTGATGACCTGCTGGCACACCCCGTCGTCGGGCACTCCTGGGAAGGGTTCGTCATCGAACAAATCGCCGCCAGCCTCCCACCACTTGCCGAGATGAATTTTTACCGGACGGCAGCAGGTGCCGAACTCGATGTTGTCGTCAGCATCGGCTCTCAACGTATCGCGTATGAGATTAAATTCTCGCAAACCCCGAAACCCACACGCGGCTTCTGGACTGCTTGCGAAGACCTGAGCGTCCAAAAAGCTTACGTGGTTGCGCCGATCAATGACGGCTACCCACTGGCCGAAAATGTCGAGGTTATCTCGCCGAAGATGATCGGCCAGGGTCAAAAGTTGTGACTAGAACCGCGGGTTATTCAGAAAAATTTGACGTGAATATTAAAGATTACGTATAAACAACAAATTAGATCGCCTTATATCTCGTCAGGCTAAGGTTGCATATGGATGAAACCGCCGTAGAAAAATTTGTGATTGATGCCGGCCCTGCCGGCGTCACCGCCGATGCCGTCGAAAAAGCATTTTCGGGCGTTAGTCGTTCCACGGTGAATCGCCGTCTCGCCGGTTTGCTTGCGGCCGGGCTTGTCCGAACCCAAGGCGGGGGGCGAATGACCCGTTACCTTGCGACCGGACCATTCGCACTGGATAGCATTCGCGCCTACCTTGCGATTGATTGGCAGTCTCGCCCGACAGCCCCTTTTCGAGAAGATTTGCTTGCTGCAACTCCGTTAATGGATGACGGCAAGGCAACTCGACTTCAGTCGCTGAATGCCAGGGCGCGCACTCTCGATAGGAAATTTCTTTCCAACTTTCTGATCGATTTTTCGTGGGGCTCGTCGGTACTCGAAGGCGGCACCTATTCCAACCTCGACACTGAAGCCTTAATTCAATACGGGCAAAAAAACCCCGACAAACCAACAGAAGACGCCGCCCTGGTCCTCAATCACAAGAGTGCAATTGAATTTCTCTGGGGCCACCGTAACCTATCCGCCAGCGTCATCTGCGAATTACAGTCGCGTCTGACTGACCGGCACGGACTCAAGGAAATAGAGGATTCAGATCACTTCTTGCCCGATGCACAACGTGGGCGCCCACGTGATACGGAAGACTTGAACATCAACCGCTCGGCTTACATTCCACCATTCAGACCGGGCACCGGGTATATCGCCGCTGCCTTTGAAAAGCTGGTAGCGGTGGCAAACACCCTCACCCCAGTTCAGAGCGCTTTCTACCTGATGACTCGCATTCCTTATCTTCAGGTATTCGCCAATGGAAATAAGCGAACAGCGCGGCTAGCAGCAAATATTCCCCTTTTAGCCGCAGGTTTGTTGCCAATCTCATTTGTTGACATCAACAAGGCCGATTACATCCTGGCAATGGCCGCCTTTTATGAGCTGGGCAATGTCCAGTTGATGGAAAAAATGGTTATTGAAGGATACGTTCAGTCGATTGTCCGTGGCAGCGAACTGACGCCACTGGAGCGCATCGGGCAAACCGATCCACAACAACTCAAGGCTGAACTGGTGGCCTATGTTCAATCCGGAAAATTTCCTAAAGGGCTGGCGAAAACGTTTGTTAAAACGCCTTTGCCGGCGAAGGACGCATGAGCGATAGCCTTGTCACAAAGTTGACTGGTGAGGAAGCGTCATAGCACCTAGCAAAATTACCGTACAGTCATCGTCAAAACGACTTGCTCAGTCACTACTCCTAGTGGATCGATGTATCTGACACGAACGGGCAAATACTTTTGCTTAACCCAAAGCCAAAACTCGATCTGCTCCTTCGTTTCATCTGATTTAAAGGAGTATTTTTCGGCGTGAATTTCACCCAATAGCGCACTTTTTACCGTTTCCACACCATCCCGCGTATAGCTGAAAGATGTGTACCGCCTACCATCGGCAATAAGAACTTTACCGCTACGGAGTGGTGGCTTATGCATAAAGTTAAACATCAAACTCTGGCGGTCAAGCAAGCCATCAGCAGAATGTCCATTCTGTTCCCCAATATTTCGATCCAGTCTGCTACCCGCGACGCCAAGCAAGCGATCAGATGTACCCCCGGACGACTCATAAATCTCAGGACTCAAGCCATGTTGTCTAATTTGGCCATAAACTTCGATTTTCCACCTCTCGGCTGCAGCCCCATCTGTGATGAATTGGTCTCTTAGACCTCGCATCACCATTGAATAAGTCTCACCGTTCCTTGATGAATACCGCACCTCCGCTTTCCCTACAAATTTCCGTTCTTCCCCTGCAAATATTTCAAATTCCATATCAACTTGCCTTGGGGGCCCGTTTGGATTTGAGTCGATTTCCTCCTCTGAAAATACCACCTCTGGCTGCACGGAATCCTCGCGCAGCGTAGAGGCGACTGTTTTTAGTATTGATTTTTTTACAGTTAGGGGAAGAGGGGCATTTGGAGTTGGCGCTGATTCAACTGCTGGCATTATCTCTGCCCCCCTAACGCTCTTTTCTGGATAAGTCGTTACAGAGGCTAATCTTGTAGCGAGATCATTCGTCATCGCCACATCGGCTGGTGCTGCCTTTTTTTGCAGATGGGCCTGGATAACAAGCTGCTTGTGGAAGGTACCTGTTTGTCCGCTAGGTCGCCAGTCAATAACTAGTATTGCCGCATGCAACACTAACGAAACCAGAAAGGAAACCTTGAGCATTCTTCGAGCAACATCTCCGCCGTTTAAATATCGGCGACAACGATCCATCCAAGGCTCAAGACATAATGAAATCAGATAAACCTCGACAGGCTATGGTGAAAATCGATGGCACCCCTAGGGTGCCATCGAGAGACAAACGAGCAGACTGTGCTGTCTTTATGTACTTCGCGTTAGTTGCCGCGAATCAGCTCACGCCACGAAGTTCTGCGGGTAGGTGATGAAAGATTTGTCTGCGGCAATTTACTGGTCACCATTGTTCCATCCGCTTTGCCCGTAATTGCAATTACTTCCCCTCCCTTGGTCGTAAAAAGCGTGACATTCGATGCGAGTTGATTAGCCAGCGAAACACCAATCAGACCATCCCCGCCAATCGAAGCGCCGGTGCGGTAATCCAAAAAGTATAGATAACTTTTACCACCCAAATCACAGCTATCAACAGTGGGGGCATTGGTAGTAAAGGCCAGTAGACCTAGCCCCAAGGCAGGGTCCGTGTTCGCCCTTTCGGCATCGCCGATTAGATCAATGTACCAGCCATTTTGAGTTGCCATATTTACGGCATTCCCAGTACCCGAGCGTACCAGTTGACCAAGATTACAGAATCCGGCGTCTGCCCAGGCCTGTATGCATGTCGTACTGGACTGCACCTGGCCAACAAAGCCAGCCGAATTCTCACCTCCACTTAGCCGCGTGGCACCCGTGCCGCCAGGATTGTCAAAAATTGCTACTGATGAATCCGTGGAAGATGAGCGCGAATCTTTAATCGCATAAAACGTCTGCGTACTTGTCGTAGATGCATCTTCGGGTGCAAGGTATTGCCCAGTTCCAACATAGACAACTTTATATCCATCAACCAGCCCAATAGCTGGTTTGGAAGTGATTGGCTGCGTCTTTGTACCTGAACCGTCCTTCAAAACAGCCAGTAGTTGGGCGTCGTACCCAGAAGCACCAATCAGGTCGTTTACATCGAAACGCCACAAATTACCAAGCAAATCTCCTCCGTAGACCGCCTCAATAGTGCTGTCTGAACCAGGATTAGTAACTTGGGCATTAATTTCTCCCAATCCACTTGGCGTAGCACCTCCAACCCCGGTTGAAATCGCAGGAATTTCTTCTGCACCGGTATAGGCGTTGCGTACATAAAGCCGCCCGACGCCATCCCCTGTCGTAAAGTTTTCAAAGGGAATATTGTTGTGTCCGGTCGTGAACAATACCGCCCACACCGATGTTCCATTACTTTTCTTTATCTTTCCTATCTGTGGATTTCCATAGGAAAAGCCCAGATTGCTATCTGTGAACTCCCATAGTGCCTTTGGATTATTCGGGTCAGTAATATCCAGTGCATAGTAGCCACGCCCACCACGACCGAGGCCACCGACAAGAATAGTCTTCCAAATAGCACTCTCGGTGTTGCAGTCTGAAATACACACATCGCCGATCACCGGTGTGGCATCAACAAAATAGTGATGTTTGTTGGTGTATTTTTTGTCTGCCAACCTGTACAGGTCGGGCAAAACCATGCTCGGAATATAAGCCCACATCTCCTGTGCGACGACCGTATCAGCAGCCAAGGCAGCATTCGCTGCCAATGTGGCAGTTGTTGATGCCGCAAGCAACGCCGCACTGCTTGGATCAAGATAGGAGCGGGCTTTGGCATCCGCTGCAGCCTCCACCAACGCCTCGGTTGTACTTCCCCCTTTCGCCGCAAAGGCATGCAACATGCCGTCGTTGGCAGCTGCATAAATTACAGCCTGACGACTTCTATTGCTTTCAACAAACTCTGGGTACCTGAAATCAGAATAACTGTACTTTGGCTTGCTAACATAGACTGCCTGTGCATTAACCATGTCGCCAAAAATGTGCGGCCGCTTACGGTAGAACTTGGTGTTGTCGTTGAGCTCACCTTCATTAGTTCGGTCACCACGCAAGAAGTTGATTAAATTAACACCTGTCGCAGAACCTAAAATATCAGACTGATCGGTCACCGAAAGACAAATATCCACTGAATCACATTTGAACTGGGTTAGCGGATTGAGCTGCGTTAGTGCATAACTCCCCGTTCCTTTGAGATAGTCCGAGGAAAAATAAGCATTTGACCCAAAATTTGCTGCAGTAAAGGCTTTTAGTTTATTGGTGACTGATGAATCAAACGTCCAGATATTTCTAGAACTCGCCAACTTGGCATCCAGCTTGGCCTGCACACTCCAGTCATTGGTTGTGGAAATTATTCCGGTAAAGGGATCAATAAGTTTGCGCGTCAGTTCACCCGTCCATTCGTAGGGCATATACGTTGAACTAAAAATATAACTATCACCAGGGGTCAAACTTGGTGTGCTAATTGACGGAGCAGCTGCCGCACCAGTTCCTGTACCTACACCATCAAGTGCTTTTTTAATGGAGTTCGCGAGTGTTGTTGTATCCACTGCGCTGTAATACGCACCATGCCCATTGACACCGGCATGCCAAAGATCATCAATCGTCGTTTGCATTCCACTACTCGGCGCTGGCCAGTTACACGCCGTAGCGTCAGCCTGCCATGCGCAAACACCACTAGCTAAGTCACTAAGTATGCCGGGAGATTGAGGATTGCCCGGAGGGAAACTACCATCGCCTCCTTTTACCGTCCAGAAATCGCCAGCCGTATCTTTCGCGTAAGTGTCCGAATATTTCATGTAGCCTGACGCACCCAAACCTAAGGTAAAAGTAGTCATGTGCTGAGCGGGGTTTGGGTCCCCCTGGGTTATAGGGACATCATTTAATTCGCACAAATCATTACCATTGGTTGCCGGTGGTACAGCGGTGCCCGTACAGTTATTCAGGGCAGTTGTGCGTAGATCAGTCTTGTAATAATACGCAGCAACATCCGACAATGTATTGGTCGTCCCTCCTCCAGCATAAGGGCAAGTCACACTCTGCCAAAGCGGGGCTGCGGACGCCTGTTCGGTACATGCTTGGATATAAGCATCTGTCGTCGTCGTCGTATTGCAAAGTGTTTTTATGTGATCCGGAGCCCCTGTTGTGCCAGATGAACAATTCTGGACCGGAATTGCCGAGGTTGAACCGGCCATGGGGGTGCAAGTTGTCTGCACTTGGGTTGTTGTGTCGGTTCCCGCCAAGCAACGGTCATCAGGAACTGGGCCGCTTGGATAAGCTGAATTGTAGAGGGTGGTGTCCGTATCGCGGCATTCGATGATTTTTCCTGAACCATCAAAAGCACTTGGCATTGTTCCTAGTGGTGAACAATTAGTTGGAGCAACCGGCGACCAACCCGAGTGGGCTACTGGGCAACTTACCGAGGTCACCAATGGCGAACTCACAGGCGCGGCGACCACTGCGCAAGCGCTGACATCAGTCGTTACCGCCGCAAGATAGTCGCATGTGGTAGCTGTTGCAGTAACAACGCCATTCACGGAAACCGAGCTTGGTGTGGTTGAGCAAGTGTCAACTGGAGAGCTTACAACAGCAGGAACTGTTGGTCCTGGATATGCCCCTGATGTACAAACCTTCTTCTGGAGAATGCTATATGGCGATGTAGTGGACTCCGCATTGGTGCAGGTGTTATCCGCTAGTGTCGTGGCGCTGACTCCGGTGTAGGCGCATTCCCTTGCCGTTGTATAAGTACCAGCTCCCATCGTTGCCACAACCGGATTTGCTGTGCAAGAACCAGAGGCGACATCCGTATAAGTACCCCAATTGGCATTGTAATCACAGGTAACCTTCGCGCCATGGGTGTAGGGCCCGGGCGCATCCGAAGCAACCACCGTGCAAGACGTTTGATTGGTCGCCGGTGTCGCGGTGCCGCTGTAAGCACAATCAACTGCTGCCCCCAGAGTGTAAGGGGAGCCAGTATCGCGGTGAGGAGCGCACGTCGCTGCATCCAGACTATCTGTACTCGTTGTAGAGTAATAACAGTGCACAGCAGGTCCACTGTAATTTGTCGGCCCCGGAGACTGCGCAGCTTCTGTGCAACTCGACAGACCAGTGGCAGTAACCACCGCTGCATATGCGCAAGTTTTTGCTGGTGCCGCAAAAGTTCCTGACTGAGCCACCACAGTACAGGCTGGCGCATTGGAGTTCGTGACTGCGCCCGTGTCATAGGCACAAACGTTAGCCGGACCCGTGTAATTGGTTGGCCCCGGTGAGTCAGCCACGAATGCGCAGGAGGGCTGATTTAGCGAAGGAGCACCATTGATATAGCTACACGTTGTATAGGCCAATGCCGTCACAAGCGGGTTATTGGTTGCACTAGGGCTACCTGCTGTGCAGGCGTTCAAATTTGTTCCGGATTGTGCAGCTGCGGCATAAGCGCACGTAACGGTTGGTCCGTTCCAGACTGTGCCATTTGTTGTAGTTGTTGATTGTGCCGCTACTGGCGTGCAACTCGATTCCGTTGATGGAACGCCTGTCCCATATACACAATCGGTTCTTGGCGCTGAAGCGACTGGGTTTGGTACAATCCAAGTACAGCTAGAAACACCCGTCGCAGAAGAAGCTGCCAAGGTGCTGTCATAGGCGCAGCTAGTCACGGGTATCCAGGCTGAGTTATTAGCCGTTGTATTGTTACCGCTCGGTATCACCGTCGCGGTGCATGAGGTCTGGTTAGTAGTTACCACTTTCTTCCCGGCAGCAAGCGTCGTGCTTAGCGCACAGTTGACCTTTGGCACCGTCGGGCTGGCCACCGCTGTTTTCACGGTGCAGGTTCCTGCTCCACCGGTGGTGGGGGTCTGCGCTGATGCATCGTAAGCGCAGCTTGTCACGGGTATCCAGGCCGAGTTATTAGCCGTTGTGTTGGAACCGCTCGGAATCACCGTCGCAGTGCATGTGGTCTGGTTAGGTGTTACCACTTTCTTCCCGGCTGCTAACGTCGTGCTTAGTGCACAATTGACCTTGGGCACCGTCGGGCTCGCCACCGCTGTTTTCACGGTGCAGGTTCCTGATCCACCGGTGGTGGGGGTCTGCGCTGATGCATCGTAGGCGCAGCTTGTCACCGGTATCCAGGCCGAGCCAGTAGTCGTTGTATTGTTACCGCTCGGAATCACTGTCGCGGTGCATGAAGTCTGATTAGGTGTTACCACTTTCTTCCCGGCTGCTACCGTCGTGCTTAGTGCGCACTTGACCGATGGCACCGTCGGCTTCGTCAGCGCTTTTGCCTGATCCTGCACGGTGCAGGTTCCTGATCCACCGGTGGTGGGGGTCTGCGCTGATGCATCGTAGGTGCAAACAACCTTGTTGCCAGACATCGTCGCACCGTTAGCTGTAACTGATCCCTGATTAAAGGGCGTACACGTCGCCTGGTTCGACACAGGGCTCGCCGTACCGGTGTAGCCGCAGCTAACGGAATAGGCATAAGGGCTGGTTTGTGACCCGGAAATAACGTTACACGAGGCAACAGATTGAAAAACGGCTGCTTCAGCAGTGCATGTAACGGCTTTGAGCACGGAAAATGTCGTACCGGTCGAGGCAATTTGGGTCGTGCAGTTATTCTGCGCATTGGAATCAACTGCTACGTTGTAACGACATAGCGTGTTTCTTCTGCTCCCGGAGACTGAGGCTCCTACTACACAAGTTGTAGTAGCATCTTGCCAACCTGAGTCAAACCAGGTGTCGCCACCGTCATTTGAATAGTCGTAGCGTATTTGCAGCTGCCTTTCACTTTTTGTATAACGTATCGTTGAGCTTTGCAATGGAGTGGTGGTCACCGTCAGGTTGGTTGCAGTTCGGTCGACTTGTTGTGAGGTCACCGTCAGATTGGTTGCAGTCCGGTCGACTTGTTGTGAGGTCACCGTCAAATTGGTTGCAGTCCGGTCGACTTGTTGTGAGGTCACCGTCAGGTTGGTTGCAGTCCGGTCGACTTGTTGTGAGGTCACCGTCAGGTTGGTTGCGGTCCGGTCGACTTGTTGTGAGGTCACCGTCACGTTGTAAACATTCCTGTTCAGCGGTGTTGTGATTTTTGTCAAATTGTTGATGTAACTTTGCAAGATTCGCGGTGTTGAAATCAATTTGTATGTGGTTTCAACCAAGTTCTGAGTATCTGACTTGAGAGGATAGGTTCGCGATTCAAGCTTGTAGGTATTCTTGGTTAGTCGCTTGGTGCGTGTCTGTAACGGGGTGGTTACCAATTGATACGGGTAAGTCGTCGTTGTCAGAACGGACTGGCTGAGTCGGCTTCTGGTTTCTTGTTGCTGGTGGGTCTGGGTTTCAACCAGATGGGTGTTGATCCCGATCTGCTCACGCGCCATTGTCGTTTGAGAAGTGGTGCGGTCAAAGCGCGATCCATCGTAGTAGGGGCGCAGATCGTTATAATCCTGGTTTCCGATTTCTGCGCCATCAAGCTTCGTGGGGTTCGTGTTGTCATTCCAGTAGCCATCCGTCGACAAAATCGTGTAATTCTGCTGGCAGGAGTATTCCATTGGGTCAGTAATCGTAACCCCATAGAGAGTGGTTAATTTTCTGGCATAAATTTTGCCGGCGTTGGACAGCGCTTCACGTAGTGGTGTTTCTCCATTGGGATAAGCCTCGAAAAACTTTTTATACCATTCGTATCTATTGGCGTCATTGAATTTGACGATATTCCGGAAATCCTGGCGAATAAGATTAGTTTTGTCATTTCCATTGTTGAGCGAAAAGTACCCGACCTTTCGCGTTTCATCGATTGATTTAAAGGCAAAACTGGCTGAGGTCTTCATCATTTGCATGCGTGTCCGGTAATAAGCGTACCAGTTCGCGTAGTTCGTCATCTCCTCGACATAGTTACACACCCCGCTCACCGCGATGCAGTCGGTGCGATTGGCACCTTTTGGGTAACTATTTACTGCGGAAGTGATCGTGGTTTTTGTCGTTGTGCCTGGGGCGCTGGCAAATCCAGAGGTTATTGTCGTGCTACCACCACTAACCACAGGGTTAACACTAATGGCTCCTGGTGCAGTGATTGTTACAACATTAGCTGAACTGGTGGCACTGTATCCAGTCACCGTACAGTTGCTACTGGTTGGTATCGCACTGGTACAAATATTGATTTGTTTAGCGATTTCCACGGCTACGTCTTCACTATTAATGAGAGTGCCGGTGGCCGATGAAAGAATCTGCCCCCCGCTCACGCTAATACCGGCAACGGACAGCTCCGAATTTACGGTAATGATTGCTGTCTGGGGGCCTGCAATTCGTGCATACGTATAAGAGGTTATCCCTGTGGCTGGGTCAATATTTTTGGCTTGGCAATACCCATTCGACGTTGCTGTCGATGCGGTGGCCATCGCCGCAGTTGTGCACCAGCGCAATTTTGCCGGAAAGGTGTAGAGGCCGGCGGGAGTGGTTGCTGCTACACAAGTTCGTAATTGGGCCGTTGTGCAATACTCACCAGCCGTCGTCGTGTAATAAAAAGCCTGACCTTCAAGGGAGGCCGTTACCGAATCATTCCAGATGGCACCGTATCCGTCTTTTTTGACAGCCTTCCAGTTAGGAGAAGCCACCGTTGCTGCACTGTCCCCGCCACGGGTGGGCGATGTCCCGTCTTGATTGGGGTACTTGGTCGTATCCAGATCTTCAATAGAGGAAGGCGAGGCCTTGACCATGACTGGTGGGCGGTAACGGGTCGCTGGATTGTAGGCAATCCCATTGAAATCACTATTTGCAAAAAGATGCAGGGGCCTTTCTATGATCTCCGTATTAGGCTTCTTGTAGGGGCCTGCCCAATCTGGAAGATAGTCTCTAGCCATAGTGCCGGAATCGTCCAGGACGAACATGATGTTAGGCGGCGCGTTGATTTTGTCCATCGGCTTGGTTGCCAGATTCGTTGGACCTGCGCATGTTATTTTGGCTGAAACCAAAATTAGAAATACAGCTATTGCTTTCCAGGTCAGCGAGGTTTTTGAACTATGGGTGGTCATGGCTGGCTCCCAGTTGCTATTTGGCAACAATGGTTTGTATATAGGTCTGCGTGTTGCGTGGTCCATCAACTCGCACAGTTATCCGGTAGTAATACTGCTTTAACGGCGCCAATTGAGCTGCATCGACGCCCAAATCATTGCCACTCGCTATTGCAAGTCCATCTACACTGATACATCCAGTTGGCGCATCGAGCGGTTTTCCTTGTGCTTGGCACAAACGCTGTATGGTGTATGAAACATTATTGCCAGCAGTGTCAGCTGCGAGTGTTTTTATGCGGTTTTGGGCGGTAAGCGTTGCCCAGTAGCTATCCCAAGAGCCAGGATTTAGATCAGCCGCCGTTGGTGTTGCTGCGGCGTAGCCATTTGGGTAATCATTTACATTCAACTCCAGACGTTTGTTGGGATTGTTTGCAACGAATTTTCCCTCAATGTACTGAATGGCAGCTTCTGCACCCGCCTCACCGGAGTGAACGGCCGCCTGCTGAAACGCAATGTTGCCGGCAATGATGTTGGTTGTATCAACCGAACGAACCAACGCGATACCGGCAAGGGTCATGGCAACCAAAATAATCAATGCAATCAGTAGGACCACACCTTGTTGGTTTCTCATGGAATGGCTTTGTTGGGCTAACATTTGCTTACCACGCCTTGAGATGTGACATTCCGAAGGGGGATAACGGTTTCAAATACGCGGTAACGAAAGTCTTGCCACGTCGGCCAGGTTTCCGAGACAACTGGCACGGTAATTGGTGATGCGGTCAGCGTCTCAGGTGCACCACTTGGCGCAGATGCTGCGCTACCCAACCATGTCGGAGCTACTGGTGTTATATGGGTATTCAAATTTGGCCAATCTGGTGTTTTTTCCGGCTGGCTACTCCTTGCAATTAAAGCAACTCTAACTGCGGCCATTCGCAAGGTTTGACAAGCGTTTGTGTACTGCGGACCACCAATCGGGACACCTAATGAAGTGATTGACGCATCGGTTGTATCCCAAACATCAATGACGCCATCCATTAGCGGAACATTGGTGTCAAAGCCGTATTGGGCCTGTAAACTAACTACATTGTCCGCAATGGGAACCCATGTCCCCCCTGTGCTGCAGTCATTCGCCATGTGATCGCAGACTGCCAGGTTTCCATTTTTTACTGCGTAAGCAGTGACTGACGGTTTTGTCCCGAGGCTATAAAGACGTCCACCGAGCATAGTGGCGTATTGAGTGCCTACAACTATGTTTGATTGTTGTATGTCTGTCACATTTTGCAGGTCAAGTAAGCAGGTGGACAAACGATTTTCTGGTGCTGCAAACACCTTTTCCCCTGTAACAAACATACTGGGCGCCTGCACGTCGTAAGCACTTGCAGGGAGGGAATTAATCAAGTTTCCTTCGCCTGCCCCATTTGCGTTTCCTGAAGTAATCAGAACAGTATCGCCGGTATCTCCCCATGAAGCACCGCCTGGATTGATCATAATTGGGACTAGGGGAAATTGAGCCCCGCCGGAAATCAGCCCTGTGATATTGCAGCCAATCACCTGCACTGACATAAAGCCCAGACCGGCCTGTCGAATATCTCGCTCCAGACCACTCAGGGCAATAGCACCACTACTCAAGGAGTCGTCCCCACTCGTGGTTGTACGCTTTTGTTGTTCGTATTTACCTAACATCTGCATCATGATGATGATGCTCAACAAGCCAATTACCATCGCCACCATCAGCTCGACCAAGCTGAACCCTCGTGATCTGATCACGCCATCTGATGTGCGCTTTGCTGCTGATCTTGGCATTGCCGTAATGACTGCCAATGGGCGAGAAAACATAAACATCAATGTGGTCCTAAAAGATCGATATAACTAATTTATGGCTGTGTGGCGTAACTTCGTTTGGTGCTTTCCATCTAATATCAATCGCCACAGTGCTTGCAGTTCGGGGACTAACTGCATTTCCGGCATTTCCTGGAACAACAGTAACAATAGGTGGGGCAGCGGCCACGCCAGGAAGTGTGCCCTCAACCTGCCGAGTCCATATTTCGTAGGGGCGCGATGGAGTAGCGTTTGCGGCAAGAACACTATTTCCCGCGAAATTTGTTACCAAATTTGCTCCAACACGATCCCCCGACCACATCTGGCCAACTAACTGATTAGCCAGCAAACCTGCTTGGCTTCGAAACTGAGCATCGCGTGACGCCCTAACTGCAGATGCTTGCATTCCCACAAGCCCGAGAATCCCCAAGGAAAAAATCAGGATGGCAATTAATGCTTCAAGCAGCATCACACCGGATTGGGATTTACGCATTTTATTTATTAGCATCGTTGTGGGTCGCCACTCGGCAGCATTGGATCGCACATTCGAATCTGTCCGCCAATCGTAACGTTGACGCGAAGACACCTTGAGGTGCCAGCTGTGTCGCAATTTCCATCACCGTTGATTGAATCGATGTCAATCGACAAAGGAACAGCTACAGTTGCAGGCGGCACTGGGGCAAGGCGGCCAAAACCATTAAAAATAGCGACTGCGCTATCGGCATTTATCGATACTCTGCTATTACCTTCCGCCGCAGGGCGCATCTGAATAATTCGTGGCGGCGGATTGTTCGTCGTGTCAGAGGCTGGGAAGGCCTCACTAAACAGCGCATGCCCGCAGGCGGTTGTCGGATCATCAAAACTTACCAGCCAATTATTTCCTGTAGTCGAGATTGTGCAGTTGTCGTCTATGCTACTTGTAAGTTGAAAGCGAACGAGCGAATTCCGCCTAACTGCTTCGGCTCGTGCAAGGTTCAATCCATTCTGAGTTGCACCTGCGGCAGTTCGGATTTGTGAATTTTGGGTCCAAATGTTAAAACTGGGCAAACCTAAAGCAAGTAAAACCGCTAGTACAGCCATGGTGATCACTAGCTCAACCAGCGTAAAACCCGCTTTTTGGCGCATGCCTAGCATGTCCCATCTTTCTTTATAGACCAACAGCTAGTACTTCCTGACCAAGTGCTTGGTGACGTCATGGTTGTAGAACGTGCATTTGATTGATCTACCGCATAAGCGAATCCGGCCATCGGGCCGCTAGGTGGCAGTTGTCAGATTTGAGCAACTGAATGTGAAGTTGGTTGCGGTAGCAAGAGGAGCAGCGGTACCTGCGACACACGCACCAACGTAGGTACGGTTATCCTGAAAATATTGCTCCATCCTGACGCGCATATCTGAAAGACCCGCAATAGCTTCTGGAACCCGACTGCGTATGACATATTCGGAATAATTGGGCACGGCGACCGCAGCAAGTATCCCGACGATCACAACTACGATCATGACCTCAATCAGCGTAAAACCTTTATTCCTGCGCATGGCTCATCCCTTTTTCGTTAGTTCAAGTTTAGTGATAAAAACATCGGCACAAAGTTATGCCTGACAGGAGGTCAGGATTAGGAGCCAGGCGGCCAAATTCACTTTGTTGATATTGAAATATTTATTGCGGCAAGGGCATTGCCATGCGACCAACAATAAACGGCCCCATCTGTTGAAGAATCAACACGGCAATCAGTATCAAGGCTACCCCGGCTATCAGCTGTTTTCCCGGCCTTGAAAAATCATGCCAATGCCGCCACGCAAACCAGATTGGGCCGAGAATTGGCAGTAATAAAGTAGGCAGCCAATTTTTCCAGCCAAAAGCAAAAGAGGCGGGCAAAGTTCCGAAATAGCCGACTAACAGCAAGGAGCAGCCAACAGCAACCAGCAGTGCCACAACCAAAACAAAGGCCGTAAAACCGGCGTCCATTATTTTTTCACCTTTATGGGTCTTTCCCAGCCGGTCAGTGTCATTTGCTTGGCACGTGACACGGTCAACGCGTCAGGCGGTGCATTTTTTGTCAGTGTTGTGCCAGCCCCCAGGGTTGCGCCGCGCCCAACTGTCACCGGTGCCACCAATTGCGTATCCGAACCAATAAAGACATCATCTTCGATAATCGTTTTGTGCTTGTTGGCGCCATCGTAATTGCAGGTGATGGTGCCTGCACCGACATTGACCCGCTGGCCGATTTCGGCATCGCCGATGTATGCGAGGTGATTGGCTTTGGATTGGGCGCCGATTTTGCTCTTTTTGACTTCGACAAAATTACCAATGTGTACCTCGGGGCCGAGTTCGGCGCCGGGGCGCAGGCGTGCATAAGGGCCAAGTACGCCATCCGGGCCGATTACTGCATCTTCAAAATGACAGAAGGCAGCGATCCGCGTTCCGGCACCAACCTTGACGTTTTTCAATACACAATATGGCCCCACGTCGACGGCATCGCCCAATTCCACTTTGCCTTCAAAAACGCAACCGACATCGATCGCAACATCGCGCCCATAAGTGACTTCGCCGCGGACATCGATCCGGTTTGGGTCTGCCAGACGCACACCGCCAACCAACATGGCATCGGCCAAATTGAGTTGATGCACGCGTTCGAGTTCGGCCAGCTGGACTTTGCTATTGACGCCCAGCACCTCCCATTCACCGTCCGGCTGCGCGGTATGTACCGGTACACCCTCGGCAACGGCCAGGGCAACAATGTCCGTCAGGTAATACTCGCCCTGGGCATTTTTATTTGACAGGCGCCCCAGCCAATCGGCCAACTTGGCAGATGGGATTGACATGATGCCGGTATTTACTTCGGTGATCTTTTTCTCTTCCGGCGCGGCGTCTTTTTCTTCAACAATGCGCTGCACCTGCCCCGCCGCATCGCGCACGATACGGCCATAGCCAGTTGGGTTGGCTAAATTAACCGTGAGAATTGATAGGCCATCCTTGCCGGCCTGTAGCAGTCGCTTAAGCGTTGAGGCTTTGGTTAGCGGCACATCGCCGTACAGCACCAGGGTTTGCCCGACGCCGGAAAGTTCTGGTTGTGCCTGGGCAACCGCATGGCCGGTACCAAGTTGTGGTTCTTGTTTGGCCCACAAAATATCAGCCGACTCCAGCGTTGACCGTACCACTTCGCCGCCATGGCCATAAACGACGACCAGTTTTTCTGGCACAAGACTGCGGGCCGTATCAATGACATGCTGGGCCAGCGCTTTGCCGGCGATTGGGTGCAAAACTTTGGGTAGATTTGAGTGCATGCGCTTGCCTTGTCCGGCGGCGAGGATGACAACTTGTAGGGGCGTTTCAACCATTTTTCGACTCCAGGAATGACGAAGGCGACCATTTGGTCGCCTTCTGATTATCGCACGATGCAGATTGGGTTACCGTGGCAGGGTCGTAGCGCCCATCAGGAAGTTATCGACTTCGCGTGCCGCCTGACGGCCTTCGCGGATCGCCCAAACCACCAACGATTGGCCACGACGGACGTCACCGGCGGCATAAACCTTGGCGACGTTGGTTGCGTAGCAGCCTTCACCGTCAGTTGTTGCCTTGGCATTGGCGCGGTTGTCTTTTACGACGCCGAAAGCTTCGAGCAGCGAGCCAACTGGATTGGTAAAGCCCATTGCCAGGAAAGCGTTGTCGCAGGGCAGTTCAAATTCCGAACCAGCCACTTCGCTCATCTTGCCATTCGTCCATTCGAGGCGAACGGCTTGCAGCGCCTTGACGTTGCCCTTGCCATCATCGACAAAACCTTTGGTGGCAACGGCGAAATCACGACTGCAACCTTCGTCATGTGAGGAAGAAGTGCGCAGCTTGTACGGCCAGTACGGCCAGGTCAGCGCCTTGTTTTCCTGTTCCGGCGGCATCGGCATCAATTCAAACTGGGTGATTGATGCAGCGCCGTGGCGGTTGGAGGTACCGACGCAGTCAGAGCCGGTATCGCCGCCACCGATGACGATGACGTGCTTGCCCTTGACGTTGATCGGGTTGGCCTTGCCTTGCTGGACTTCCTTGTTTTGCGGAATCAGGAACTCAAGCGCGGCGTAGATGCCTTTCAGCTCACGGCCCGGTACCGGCAGATCGCGCGGCACTTCAGAACCCGTTGCCAAAATCACCGCATCAAATGTTGCGGTCAACTGCTCGGCAGAGACAAATTCTGTCGAGTCGTTATTGATTCCGGCCGGCAAATCCTTCGAGCCAATTACCACCTTGGTCTTAAAGGTAACGCCTTCGGCTTCCATCTGGGCCACACGGCGATCAACCACTGTCTTTTCCAGCTTAAAGTCAGGAATGCCGTAAGCTAGCAAGCCGCCGAGGCGGTCGCTCTTCTCGAAAACGGTGACGTCGTGACCAACTCGCGCCAGTTGCTGTGCAGCGGCCAGGCCGGCTGGGCCGGAGCCTACGACAGCAATCTTCTTGCCGGTTTTGGACTTGGGCGGTTGCGGCACAACCCAACCCATTTCCCAGCCTTTGTCGATGATGAAATGCTCAATCGACTTGATCCCGACCGGCGCAGCATTGATGCCCAGCGTACAGGCAGCTTCGCAAGGCGCCGGGCAGATACGGCCAGTGAAATCGGGGAAGTTGTTGGTTGAATGCAGTACATCCAGCGCCTGCTTCCAGTTGCCGCGATAAACCAGATCATTCCAGTCGGGAATGATGTTATTCACCGGGCAGCCGTTGTTGCAGAACGGAATGCCGCAATCCATACAACGTGCGCCCTGGGTCTTGGCATCGTCGTCGTTCAGGGTATGAACAAACTCCTTGTAATGCTTGAGACGCTGTTCAACCGGGCTATACGTTTCAGAAAGGCGTTCAAATTCCATGAATCCTGTCGGCTTGCCCATTATGCGGCCTCCTTCTGTGCAGCGGCCATTTCGGTCAGGGCGCGCTTGTACTCATGCGGATAAACTTTGACGAACTTCTCGCGGCTGGCATCCCAGTCGGCAAGAAGCGCCTTGGCGGTCAGGCTGCCGGTGTATTCGGCATGACGGGTAATCAACTCTTTGAGCTGGGTTTCGTCAGCAATATCGTTGTGCAACGGTTCGCCGGTTTGCCGGCTGGCCGGCAAAACCTTTTCCAGAGCAACCTGAGCCAGATTGGCACGGCTCTTGAAACTGCCCTCTGCGTCAAGAACGTAAGCGATGCCGCCCGACATGCCCGCCGCAAAGTTGCGCCCCGTCATGCCCAGCACAGCAACCGTACCACCGGTCATGTATTCGCAACCGTGATCGCCAACGCCTTCAACGACGGCGGTGCCGCCGGAATTACGCACCGCGAAACGCTCGCCGCCAACACCAGCCAGGAAAGCTTCACCATCGGTTGAACCGTACATGACGGTGTTGCCGACAATGATGTTCTCTTGCGTATTGCCACGGAAATCCGGGCTCGGCTTGATGATGATGCGACCACCGGACAAACCCTTGCCCACATAGTCGTTACCTTCACCGGTCAGTTCCAGCGTGACACCCTTGGCCAGGAAGGCACCAAAGGCCTGACCCGCAGTGCCGGTCAGCTTGACGTGGATGGTGTCATCCGGCAGACCATCATTGCCGTAACGTCGTGCAACTTCGCCCGAGAGCATGGTGCCGCAGGTACGATTGACGTTGATGATGCGGGTCTCGATCTGGACCTTCTGACCCTTTTCGAGCGCCGGCTTGGCTTCTTTGATCAACTTGTGATCGAGCGCCTTGTCGAGGCCGTGATCCTGAATCTCGGTGTGGCGACGTGAGACATCGGCGGGAACATTCGGCTGGTAGAAAACCTTGGTGAAATCGAGACCCTTGGCTTTCCAGTGTTCGATGCCCGGACGGGTATCAAGCAAATCAGCACGGCCAACCAGGTCATCAAACTTGCGGATGCCCAGTTGCGCCATGATTTCACGCACTTCTTCGGCAACGAAGAAGAAATAATTGACCACATGTTCCGGTTGACCGGTAAAGCGCTGGCGCAGGACCGGGTCTTGCGTGGCAACGCCAACCGGGCAGGTGTTGAGGTGACACTTGCGCATCATGATGCAGCCTTCAACCACCAACGGTGCGGTGGCAAAACCGAATTCATCAGCACCCAACAAGGCGCCAATCACCACGTCGCGGCCGGTCTTCATCTGGCCGTCTACCTGCACGCGGATACGGCTGCGCAAACGGTTCAGCACCAGCGTTTGCTGGGTTTCAGCCAGACCAAGTTCCCACGGCGTACCGGCATGCTTGATCGAGGACTGCGGCGAAGCGCCTGTACCGCCGTCAAAACCGGCGATCACAACGTGATCCGCCTTGGCCTTGGCCACACCCGCTGCCACCGTACCGACACCAACTTCCGATACCAGCTTCACCGAGATAGAAGCTTTGGAATTGGCATTTTTCAGATCGTGAATGAGCTGTGCCAAATCCTCGATGGAATAAATATCGTGGTGCGGCGGCGGCGAAATCAGGCCGACGCCAGGTACGGAGTGACGCAGGAAGCCGATGTATTCGGAAACCTTGTGGCCTGGCAATTGGCCACCTTCGCCCGGCTTGGCACCTTGCGCCATCTTGATCTGGATCTGGTCGGCATTGACCAGATACTCGGTAGTGACACCGAAACGACCAGAAGCCACCTGCTTGATAGCAGAACGCAGTGAATCGCCTTCCTTCAGTTGCAGGTCACGTTCAATGCGGTTCTTGCCGATGATGTCGGAAAGCATCGCACCGCCCTTGACCGGCAGGAAACGCTTGGCATCTTCGCCACCTTCACCGGTATTCGACTTGCCGCCGATGCGGTTCATGGCAATTGCCAGCGTCGAATGCGCTTCGGTCGAAATCGAGCCGAGCGACATGGCGCCAGTTGCAAAGCGCTTGACGATTTCCTTGGCCGATTCAACTTCTTCCAAAGGAACGCCGTTGCCGGTGGGCTTGAACTCAAACAAGCCGCGCAGGGTCAGGTGGCGCTTGGTCTGATCGTTGATCAGCTGGGCGTATTCCTTGTAGGTTTCCGTCTTGTTGGAGCGCGTCGCATGTTGCAGCTTGGCGATCGAATCCGGTGTCCACATGTGCTCTTCGCCACGGGTACGGTAGTTGTACTCGCCGCCAGCATCAAGCATCGTGGCCAGCACTGGGTCGTTCGAGAAGGCTTCGGTATGCTGACGAATAGACTCTTCGGCAACCTCAAAGACACCAATGCCTTCAATATTCGACGGCGTGCCGGTGAAATACTTTTCGACAAAATCTTTCTGCAGACCAATGGCTTCAAAAATCTGCGCACCGGTGTAGGACATGTAGGTTGAAATGCCCATTTTGGACATCACCTTCATCAGGCCCTTGCCGATTGCCTTAACGTAATTCTTGACGTATTTCTCGGCCTTTTCAGCATCGCCCTTGGCAAAGCTCTCGATGGTTTCGAGCGCCAGATACGGATGAACCGCTTCGGCGCCATAACCGCCAAGCAGCGCGAAATGATGCGTTTCACGGGCTGAGCCGGTTTCAACTACCAAGCCGGAACTGGTGCGCAAGCCTTTTTTCACCAAATGCTGGTGAATGGCCGAGGTGGCGAGCAGCGCCGGAATCGCGACGTGCGTTTCGTCCAATTTGCGGTCAGAGACGATCAGGATGTTGGCGCCGGAACGAACCGCATCTTCAGCATCTGCAGCCAGTGAGGCGAGACGAGCTTCAACACCATCCTTGCCCCAGGCAACCGGGTAGCAGATATCCAGCTCAAAAGAACTCAGCTTGCCGGAGGTATATTTGTGGATATGGCGCAGCTTTTCCATATCGGTTGCCGTCAGCACCGGTTGGGAAACTTCAAGACGAATCGGTGGGTTGATGTCGGTTGTGTTCAGCAGGTTCGGCTTCGGACCAACGAAGGACACCAGTGACATGACCAGTTCTTCACGAATCGGGTCGATTGGCGGGTTGGTTACCTGAGCAAAAAGCTGCTTGAAGTAGGTGTACAGGGTCTTGTTCTTGGCTGACAAAATCGGCAGCGCGGAGTCGGTACCCATCGAGCCGGTTGGCTCTTCACCGTTTTGCAGCATCGGCTCAAGAATGACCTTGATGTCTTCCTGCGTATAGCCAAAGGCCTGCTGGCGATCCAGCAAGGAGGCTGGCGCAGCATCAGTCTTCTCATCAGCGGCAGGCACTTCGTCGAGACGGATGCGAATCTTGTCGATCCATTCGCGATAAGGCTTGGCGCGGGAGAGTGCATCCTTCAATTCTTTGTCGTCGATGATGCGGCCCTGTTCAAGATCGATCAGGAACATCTTGCCCGGCTGCAAACGCCATTTCTTGACGATTTTCTTCTCTGGAATCGGCAAAACGCCGGACTCAGAAGCCATCACAACAAAGTCATCATCGGTAACCAGATAGCGGGCCGGACGCAGACCATTACGATCCAGCGTTGCACCAATCTGGCGACCATCGGTGAAGGCTACAGCCGCAGGGCCATCCCATGGCTCCATCATTGCGGCGTGGTATTCGTAGAATGCGCGACGATTTTCATCCATCGTCGTGTGCTTTTCCCAGGCTTCCGGGATCATCAGCATGACGGCCTGAGCCATCGAGTAGCCGCCCATAACCAGTAGTTCGAGCGCATTGTCGAAAGAGGCCGAGTCAGACTGGCCCGGGTAATGCAGCGGCCAGACTTTCTTCAGGTCTTCGCCAAGAATCGGTGAAGAAATTGCCTGTTCGCGCGCCTTGAACCAATTGACGTTACCGCGCACCGTGTTGATTTCGCCATTGTGGGCGATGTAACGGAAGGGGTGAGCCAGATCCCAGGTCGGGAAGGTATTGGTCGAGAAACGCTGGTGCACCAGCGCCAGGGCCGAGGTTGTGCGCTTGTCCTGCAAGTCGAGGTAGTAGACGCCGACCTGGGTTGCCAATAACAAGCCCTTGTAGTTAACGGTACGCGCCGAAAACGATGGCACGTAAAATTCCTGGCCGTGCTTGAGCTTGAGCGACTTGATCGCGTTCGCTGCGCGCCGGCGGATGATGTAAAGCTTGCGCTCCAGTGCATCCGTTACAAAAATATCCGGACCACGGCCAACAAAAACCTGGCGGATCACGGGTTCTTTGGCGCGCACGGTTGGCGACATCGGCATTTCACGATTGACCGGCACTTCACGCCAGCCAAGTATGACTTGCCCCTCAGCCTTGACTGAACGCTCGATTTCTTCGACACAAGCGTGGCGCGAAGCGGCTTCCTGCGGCAGGAAAACCATGCCGACGCCGTATTCGCCAAGCGGCGGCAATTCAACGCCTTGCTTGCTCATTTCTTCGCGATAGAACTGATCCGGAATCTGCAACAGAATGCCGGCGCCATCGCCTTGCAGGGGGTCAGCACCGACGGCGCCGCGGTGATCCAGATTCTTCAGGATCAACAAACCCTGCTCGACGATGCTATGACTTTTTTGTCCTTTGAAATGGGCCACAAAGCCCACACCACAAGCGTCGTGCTCGTTGGCTGGGTCGTACAAACCCTGCCGCTCAGGTAAAGCCGATTCCATCACACGCATTCCTTCAGAGAGCTCAGCCAACACTGGCTGACGATAAAAAAAGCCAAAAGTCATAACCCGGACTCTGGCCTGTACGCAATTTTTAGGGCAACCATGAAATATACTGGCAAAACCCTATCGATTCAAGATGCTGCGACGCACCAATTCGGAACGGAAGTGATTCCTGAAACCCCGATCAGGTGCATACCGCGGTGATCGCCGCCAGTATTTCCTGCTCGCTAGCGACATCGGAAATGACAGCTTTTCCAATTTTCTCAAGAAGAACAAGGCGTAATTTTCCATCCTGAACCTTCTTGTCGTGTCGCATCAGCTCGAGATAACACTCAGCACCTAATTTCGGAGCGCTCACTGGCAAGCCGGCTAGGGTAAATAAACTTTTTACCCGTAAAACCTCGTCGACCGTAAGCATTCCCAATCGCTGCGATAATTCCATAGCAATGAGCGTGCCGGCTGAAACTGCTTCGCCATGTAGCCATTCACCGTAACCCAAGCCGGTTTCGATGGCGTGGCCAAAGGTATGCCCCAAATTGAGCAGCGCCCGCTCACCGGTTTCGCGCTCATCGGCGGCGACAACCTCAGCTTTGTTGGCGCACGAACGATTGACCGCATAGGCCAACGCTTGACGATCTCTACTTAACAATGCCTCGATATTCGTTTCGAGCCAATCAAAAAACTCCGGATCGCGAATCAGGCCATATTTGATGACTTCCGCCAAGCCGGCCCGCAATTCGCGATCTGACAGGGTGTCCAACGTGGAAATATCGGCCAGCACCAATTTGGGCTGATAAAACGCACCAATCATGTTCTTGCCCAGCGGGTGATTGATCGCCGTCTTGCCACCAACGGAGGAATCAACTTGCGACAAAAGCGTGGTCGGTATTTGAATAAACGGCATACCGCGCTGGTAGCAGGATGCGGCAAAACCACCCATATCGCCAATGACTCCTCCGCCAAGCGCAATCAAAGTTGTGCTGCGTTCGCAATGCGCGCCCAGCAGTGCATCAAAAATCAGATTCAGTGTTTCCCAGTTTTTATAACGCTCGCCATCCGGAAGGATAATCGGCAATGCAGATACGCCAATCTCGGCCAATGTTTCCATCAGACGATCAAGATACAAGGGCGCTACCGTCACGTTGGTGACAACCACTACCTTCTTTTGCTTCAGATGCGGCAATAGCAGATCACCTCTGGAAAGAAGGTCCGCGCCAATATGAATAGGGTAGCTACGCTCGGCGAGCGATACTTTCAGGGTTTGCATAAACGATTGAATTCTCGCAAAAGATGCTGAACTATGCCGGATGCCACCAAGCGGCCACCTTCGACTGTAATGTGCGCGGCTTCCCGGTAAAGCGGGTCACGCAGCGCATGGAGTTCTTCTAACTTAGCCAGCGGGTCAGGCACTCTGAGCAAGGGGCGATTTCTGTCATGGCGCGTGCGTTCAAAAAGAAAGGCCGGTGGCACATTGAGATAGACCACCCAGCCCGTATCGTGCAGCCGTTTCCGGTTCTCGGGATTCAGCACAACCCCGCCACCGGTTGCCATCACCAGATTCTCACCAGCGGTAAGCTCCGCGATGGTTTGTGCTTCGCGCCGGCGGAAACCATCTTCCCCTTCAATTTCAAAAATTGTCGGAATGGCAACACCCGTCCGGGCCACAATTTCGTGGTCCGAATCAAAAAACGGCCGCCCGAGTCGCCGTGCTAACTGGCGCCCGACGGTCGTTTTTCCGGCCCCCATCAGGCCGACTAGATAGATATTTTGATTCGATTGCACGAGTGAATTGTAACTGATGCTGGGTTGGCAAAAAAAAGGGCCGGCGAACCGGCCTGCACCTGGATCAGAATCAATCAATTCAGATTGAGGCGATCATTCACAACTTTTGGTGTAATGAATATCAAAAGCTCACGACGTGCTGAATCTTTATTTTGCACCTTAAAGAGCCATCCTATTCCTGGCAAATCACCGAAAAAAGGCACCTTTTCTGTATTTGTTGAATTATCAATTTTGTACACACCACCAATAACAATGGTTCCGCCATTTTCAACAATGACATCGGTTTCTACAACGGAACTCTTAATCGGAGGATTACCCTGAACCGCACGGGTCCAATCCGGATCCTCCTTTTTTACTACCAGTTTCATACGGATCATGCCATCTGGTGTAATTTGTGGCGTGACTTCAAGTGACAGCTTTGCTGGTTTAAAACTAACCGTATTTGTTGTCGCCCCACCTGTTGTCTGGACTGTCACATAGGGAATCTCGGTACCATCTTCCATTTTGGCTTTGACATTGTTTGCGGTCATCACTCTGGGACTGGAGATGATCTTACCAACGCCATCGGCTTCTAACGCAGCTAATTCGACATTCAAAATTCTGGATAATGACTGATTGAATAAAGAAAATGTCAGCGCACTTCCTGCATTTGAGTACGAGGGGAGATTTACACCTATCAACTGAGTGCCTGTAGTATTTGTAGCGAGGTTTCCATTTGTTGGGACGGTTCCATTCGCTGAAGCCGAGTAATTGCCTGCCCCCGCATTAATGCCGCCATGGTTTGGGTTGCCATGTGAACCAAGAAAACTCAATTTAGCTCCTAAGCTACGATTGAAATTATCGTTCGCTTCAACAACTCGAGCCTCTATCATTACCTGGCGAGAACTTACGTCAATTGCTTTGATCAGTGAGCGAACCTCATCAAGTTTCGATGGAATATCATTGACGAAAAGAATATTTGAATTGGGATCAGATGTGATATTTCCACGTTTACTTAAAATGCGTGTTCCAGCGCCTGCTGCAGCGCCAGAGCCAAGTAGCAATCTGGCAACATCAGCCGACTTTTGATAATTAAGTTGAAAGCTTTCAAGCTTTATCGGCTCCAGATCATTAACCTGTTGTTTTGCTTCAAATTCAAGTTTTTCCCGCGTAGCCAATTCATCTCTGGGCGCAATCAGAATGACATTTCCATTCTTGCGCATATCCAGACCCTTTTGCTGGAAAATGAGATCAACGACTTGATCGGCTGGCACATCCTTCAGGACCAACGTTGTTGTTCCTGTAACTGATTCGCTAATAACGGCATTCAGTCCAAGCTCTTCTGCCATCAAGCGCAAGAGGGAACGTACATCGCCATTTTGATAGTTAATACTTACCTTGGCACCCTGGTAACCAAGCTTTGATCCTTGAACCAGCTTGTTTGGATCTTCAACAATTTTTTTGATTTCAACAACAAACTGATTTTCACTTTGGTAGGCAGTGTGCTCCCACAAACCTTTCGGTGTAATCGTCATGCGAACGTTTTCGCCGCGAACCTGTGTTTCAACGGCGGTTACTGGCGTTCCAAAATCAGTGACATCAAGCTTTCTACGCAGATGTTCAGGGGCATTGGTTTTAACAAATTCGACAATTAAAGCCGTACCTTGCTGGCGAATGTCGATTCCTGTCCCTGCATCACTCAAGTCAACAGCTATCCGTGCCTCACCATCCTTGCCGCGCCGAAATACAACGTCTTGTATCGCATGCTTTTTCCCAATAGCGCTTTCTTCAGTAAAACGAGTCACGCGCTGCGCGATTGAATTCCCCGCACCGACGACCGGTGCCAGAATCACGTAAAACGATTTACCATCGAGTCGCGTTGTGTAATTCATTGTCTGTGAAAGATTGAGCACCAGGCGCGTTCGCTCGCCGGCTTGCACCACATTCAAGCTACGCAAATCACCTTCATTGATTGTTTGGCTGTTTTTCCCCAAGCCGTTTGCGGTCGACGGAAAATCGAATGCAATTTTTGCCGGTTTGGCGATGCTGAAGCCTGGAGGGGCTTTATCCAAAGCTTCCTTGAGGTCAATTTTGACTGTAACCCCAGCACCCTGTTGCGCCACATTGATCGCCTCAATGGTGTTGGCTGGCTCTTGGGCGATAGCGGCAAAGGCAATGCATGTCGTGGCAAGTGCAACTATGGCATGGTTATAAATCTTCATTTCTTGCTTCCCTCCTTGCTCTGCAGCAATAGCGAGCTTTCGCGCTCGCTCCAGTCTCCAGCAGAGTCTTGAATTAGTTCACGTAATTTCACTTCGCTATCCGAAATTTGCGTCACCATGCCAAAATCGAGTCCGATGTATTCTCCAACCTTGACCTGCTTCACTTTGTCATCAACTTGAATCACGGCCAAGGAACGATTATTAACGTTCAAAGAACCGATCATTTTCAAGGACTCAAGCGGGTATTTTTCAAGGATGCTATTGCGCATTTCTCGAGCATCGAAATCGGGCTGGAACATGCTTCCTTTACCGGCTTGTTTATATTTTGATTCCGGCTCAATCTTGCCGCTCTTGAATGGGTCAAGCAAGTTTTGCGTATCGTATGGAACAGGTTGGTACGGTTTTACTTCTGGAAGCTTCTGGATGTTGGGACGAAGATCTTTTGAGTTTTGATCCATCCATTGCCGAAGACTCTCATGCTCGCTACTTGAGCAGGCTCCCAAGGTAATACACAACGCGAGTGCCGTCAGTCGCTTCACTTCTTGGCTCCTTGTGCCGCTTTTTTCTGCCGCGCTATTTCTTCATCATCGAGATAGCGGAAGGTCTTGGTCGTTGCATCTAGCGTTAACCCGCCATCTTTTCCAGCGCTGATGGCGATATTATTCAAGGTCACGATTCGTGGCAGTTTGGCGATATCCGCCGCAAACGTTCCGAAATCATGATAACTACCGTTGATTTTTACAGCGATTGGCAATTCAGCATAAAAGTCTTTCAGTTGCTCCTGACCCGGCCGAAATAACTCAAACTGTAAGCCACGACCCAAACCCGCTTGGTTAACTTCAATCAACAATGCTTCGATTTCTGATTTATTGGGTAGTTGTTTGAGCAATGCGCCAAAAGAGCGGTCGATTTCAGCCAGCTGTTGTGTATAGAGATCAAGACTTATCGCTTGACGTTTTTTATCAATAAATTGTTGCTTGAGGGTTTCTTCTTCTTTTACCTTGGAATCAAGCTCGGTTAATTGTTCGCTCCAAAGAAACCACCAGCCCACCAATAAAATAATTAGAAACCAACTAAGTAAAACGGTGACCTTCGGAACGACAGGCCAAGCGCCCGGATCGTTCGGATTCAGGTGCTTGAAATCTTCTATGATCGCCTGAAAATTAATTGTGGGTAAAGACTTAGGCAAAGAGGGAGCGGTAAGTTTCATTTATTGCCCTTCCCTTCGTCTGGCTTGATACGAGTCATCGTGATGTTCAAGGCAAATTCATTGATCCGACGACCATTGAGCACTAGCGCCTTAACTTCAATCAACTGCGGATTTTCAAGCCAAGGAGAGGCATCAAGATTTCTCATTAACGTCGAGACGCGTGCATTTGATTGCGCATAGCCGGTCAGGTTTACCCTTAAGCCGTCCTGTTTGAGCGTCTTCAAATAAATCCCATCAGGTGTCTGTTTGACCAATTCACTGAGCAGGTAGACGGTTTCTCCCCTATCCCGCTGCAGGTTTTCAATGACCTGTTTTCGCGCAAGCAAAGCTTGAGTTTGCTCTTTGAGGCGTTTGATTTGATCTATCTGTTTGTCGAGAACCGCAATTTCCCGCTTGAGGAATTCATTGTTGCTGTTTTGATCAGATATGTAGCTGGCGATTACCGAATAAATAGCAAAAACAACCAAGGCACCAAGCACCGTAATCAGGCCGGCGAGAACAAAAACCTGCTGACGTCTGGCTTTTTTTGCTTCTGCGCGATGCGGCAGGAGGTTAATACGTATCATGAGGGATCAAACCTCCGCATGGCCAAGCCGCAGGCAACCAGCAGTGAGGATGAATCTGCGAGCAGGCTGCGTGACTTGACGCGGTCAGACAGTTCCATGTTGGCGAATGGATTGGCAATCAGGGTGCTGACCTGGGTGCGTGTTGCAACAACTTCATCAATACCCGGAATAACCGCACATCCGCCAGCCAGAATCAGGTGGTCGACTTGGTTGTATTGTGTGGATGTAAAGAAAAACTGGAGCGCCCTTGATACTTCCAGCGCCAGATTCTCCATAAAAGGCATCAGCAATTCGGTTTCGTAACCTTCCGGCAGATTTCCGGAGCGCTTGGCGATTTCCGCCTCTTCGTAACTCAAGCCATAGTGACGGCAGATATCCTGCGTCAGCTGTGATCCACCGAAGGCTTGTTCCCGTGCATAAACTTGCTGACCATTGCGCATCACCGTCAGGTTCATGACGTTTGATCCGGAATCGATCAGGGCAATTGTCTGGTTTTTTCCACCATCGGGTAGTTGGCGTTCGATCAACTCGAAGGAGGCAAGGGCGGCGAGCGATTCAACATCCATGATGATGGCCTTGAGTCCGGAGGCATCAGCGACTGCCACACGGTCTTCAACCCGGTCTTTTTTCGAAGCGGCAATCAGCACTTCGATTTCATCTGGAACAGCAGGGGCCGGGCCGATCACCTGAAAATCAAGATTAACTTCATCGATTGAAAACGGAATGTATTGATTTGCTTCTGATTCGACTTGGGCTTCAAGCTCTTCGTCACGCAAACCGGCTGGAACAATGATTTTTTTCGTGATTACGGCTGAACCGGGCAAGGCCATGGCGACGTTGCGGGTTGATGTACCGAGTTGTTTCCAGGCACGTTTGACGGCCTCAACCACACCCTCCAGATTGGCGATGTTGCCATCTGATACGGCATCCTTGGGTAGTACCACAATGGCGTAGCGCTCGACGCGATAACTTTCTTTGCCATTGGCCGCCAGCTCCACCATCTTGACGGCAGAGGAACTGATGTCCAGGCCAAGAAGGGAGCGCGACTTTTGATTCAACAATGCTGAGATATCGAAGCGCACCAGACCCCCAAAAAGTCCTTAAAAAATGCGATGTTAGGCAAACAACCAATAATTCACTTCAGATGCTAGCAACAAGCTTTGGGCATGTAAAGCGTTTTCGCGGATGGTTTGGGCGACAGCGTATAATCGGCGTAACCCATTTCTGGCTTGTTTTATCTTGAATTCGCTACCTCCCGTACTGCGTATTGCGATTTACCCTTTTGTCTTGCTACTCGGTCTGTTGGCGATGGGTATTGCGGTCGCCGTGATCGTATTGGTCATGGCCTATCCGAACCTGCCGTCGCTCGATGTGCTGACCGATTATCGACCCAAAATTCCGCTACGGATCTATTCTGCCGATGGTCATCTGATTGGTGAATTTGGCGAGGAACGGCGCGCCGTTGTAACCATCAGCGATGTACCGAAAGTCATGAAGCAAGCAATCCTTGCCGCTGAAGATGATCGCTTTTATCAGCATGGCGGCATTGACTACGCCGGCATTTTGCGTGCGGCGGTGACCAATTTGGCCGGGGGCAGCAAGCGTCAGGGCGCATCAACGATTACGCAGCAGGTAGCGCGTAATTTTTTCCTCTCTGGCGAAAAAACCTATACCCGAAAACTTTATGAGGTTTTGCTCTCCTTCAAGATAGAAAGCAATCTTTCCAAGGATCAAATTTTCGAGCTTTATATCAACCAGATTTTCCTTGGTCAGCGCGCCTACGGTTTTGCTGCCGCTGCCCAGATTTATTATGGCAAGCCGTTGAAGGATATTTCAATTGCTGAAGCCGCCATGCTGGCGGGTTTGCCCAAGGCGCCATCGGCCTACAATCCGATCGTCAATCCCAAGCGCGCCAAAATTCGTCAGCAATATGTGTTGCGCCGCATGCATGATCTTGGCCACATTACTGATCTGCAGTTTGAAGAAGCGGGCAAAGAGGCGCTGGTGCTCAAGCGCGAAATGATGGATTACTCGGTTCATGCTGAATTTATGGCTGAAATGGCGCGTCAGATCACTGCCGAGCGTTTCCCGGATGAGGTCTATTCGCGTGGTTTGAAGGTTTACACCACCTTGGTCAGAGATGAGCAGGAAGCGGCCTATGCCAGTTTGCGCAAGGGCGTCATGGATTACGACCGGCGTCATGGTTATCGCGGGGCTGAGTCTTATCTGGAAATGAAGGATTTCAAGTCGGATCAGGATGAGGCGATTGATTTGGCTTTGCAGGATATTCCGGATACCGGCGATCTTGCCCCGGCTTTGGTTTTGGCTGCCGATGCAAAACAGATCAAGGTTTATCGCAAGGGTGGCGAACTGATTACCCTGAGTGGCGATGCCATGAAATTCGCGGCCAAGATGCTGGACGATAAAGCACCGCCCAACAAGCGCATCAAACGCGGGGCGATTGTTCGGGTTCAGAAGGACGACAAGGGCGGCTGGCAGATTACCCAATTGCCCGAGGTTGAATCAGCATTTGTTGCGGTCGACCCGAAAGATGGGGCAATTCGTGCGTTGGTTGGTGGTTTTGACTTCAATCGCAACAAGTTCAATCACGTTACCCAGGCCTGGCGTCAGCCGGGCTCCAGTTTCAAACCGTTTATTTACTCCGCCTCGCTGGAGAAGGGCTACAACCCTAATTCGATCATCAATGATGAGCCGATCGTGATCAATTCGGCGCAGACCGGCTCTCAGGATTGGGCGCCGCACAATTACGACGGCAAGTACGAAGGGCCGATGAAGATGCGGACGGCACTGGCCAAGTCGAAAAATATGGTGTCGGTACGTATTCTGCAATCAATAGGTACGCATTATGCGCAGGATTATGCCGGGCGTTTCGGTCTGGACCCTGCCAAGCACCTGCCTTATCTGACCATGGCGCTGGGCGCCGGCTCGGTGACGCCGTGGCAGATGGTGACGGGCTACTCCGTGTTTGCCAATGGCGGCTACAAAATCAATCCGTATGTGATTCGTGAAATACGCGATGAGAAGAATCAGATTCTGGCGCAGTCGGCGCCGGTACCGGCGGGAGAGGATTCGATACGCGCGATTGATCCGCGTAATGCCTTCATGATGGACAACATGCTGCGTGACGTAACAATTTACGGTACGGCAGCGCGGGCATCGGTAACGCTCAAGCGGCAGGATTTGGCTGGCAAGACGGGAACAACCAATGAGTATATGGATGCCTGGTTCTGCGGCTACCAGATGACGGTAGTCGGTTGTGCCTGGCTTGGGTTTGACCAACCCCGCACATTAGGTACCAAGGAAACCGGCGGTTCGGCTGCCTTGCCGATCTGGATTGGGTATATGGCGCGCGCTCTGCGTGATGTGCCGGTGCAGGTGCCGAGTGCGCCGGAAGGTCTGATTGCCACCGGCGAAGGACGTGGGCGCAACTTTATCTATGCTGAAAATGCAGCCAAGGAATCGGTCAGCGAATCTGGTGCTGACGGTGGTGGCGCTGGCGAAGCACCTGATGCCCCGCCACCCAAACCTGATTTGAGCGTACCGCCGAGCGATTGATCAGTTCAGGGTGACCGGCTCGCCAGCCTGCAGGGTGGCGAGGGCGGAAAGTTTGCTGAACAACTCACTGCTGTCACGGGTGTCGACCCAAAGATCAGCTTCGCGGCGAAAGTGGAAGCCACCTGACTTGGCGGCGACCCAGATTTCCTTGGCAACGCCGTGTTTGTTGACAATGATTTTGCTGGCGTTGGCAAACTCGATTTCAAGCACGCCACCGTGTTGCAGTTCAAAATCAAGATCGGCATTGCTGGCTTCCAACGCAGCCTCAATCTGAGCCAGCGTGGCGTCTGCCAGGCGGTTGAATTCCTTGTCATCCATGCTGTGCTACCATCCTGCCCTCGATTGACTGGTCCGTCATTATGTCCAAAATCTTAGCCATTTTGCTGGCGTTTGCCTTGACTGCTTGCGGCTACAAAGGCCCGCTTGAATTGCCGGCTGGCCCAGCGCCTGAGCCGCTGCTTGGTAACCCGAAACCGGCCAAACCCGCTCCTGTACCCATTCCCGCCAAAAAAGTTGATCCGGATCTTAGCACGGACAAGAAAGCCCTTTCCCAATGAGCCATTTCTCACTGAATAACGGCGTTTTGCACGCCGAATCCGTTTCTCTGCCGGCAATTGCTGAACAATATGGCACGCCGGCCTACGTTTATTCGCGCGCCGCGCTTGAGGGTGCATTACAGGAATTCCTCGACGTATTGGGTGATCACCCCAGCGGTGCTGATGCGCTGGTTTGCTATGCCGTCAAAGCCAATTCCAATCTGGCGATTCTCAATCTGTTTGCGCGTATGGGTGCTGGCTTTGACATCGTTTCCGGGGGTGAGTTGCAGCGTGTGCTGGCGGCTGGCGCTGATCCGCAAAAGATCGTTTTTTCCGGGGTTGGCAAGACGGCGGCTGAAATGAAGCTGGCGCTGGATGCCGGTATCTTCTGTTTCAACATTGAATCAGCGCCTGAGCTGGAGCGACTTAACGAAGTCGCCGGCCAGTGCGGCAAGAAAGCGCCAGTCAGCCTGCGTGTCAATCCCAATGTTGACCCGAAAACCCATCCTTATATTTCGACCGGCCTCAAGGAGGCCAAGTTTGGCGTTGCTTACGACGATGCCTTGGCGCTTTATCGCCGGGCTGCCGGGCTGCCGCATATTGCCGTGGCCGGCATTGATTGTCACATCGGTTCGCAACTGCTGGATCCGGCGCCGTTCGTTGAAGCGCTTGATCGGGTTTTGGTGCTGATTGAGCAGTTGACCGCGGAAGGCATTCAAATCCATCACCTTGATTTGGGTGGTGGCCTGGGCATCAAGTACAAGGAGGAGCAGGTTCAGCCGACCGTCGCTTCTTACTTGACGCCCTTGCTCGACAAGCTGGCCGGGCGTGGTTTGAAGGTGGTGCTGGAGCCGGGCCGCCGTCTGGTCGGCAATGCCGGCTTGCTGCTGACCCGCGTCGAATTCCTCAAGCCCGGTGAGGGCAAGAATTTTGCGATTATTGATGCGGCGATGAATGACCTGATGCGTCCGGCGCTGTATGAAGCCTGGCACGATATTCTGCCGGTGGTGCCGCGTGCGGGTGCGGCGCCGGCTTACGACGTGGTTGGCCCGGTTTGCGAATCAGGGGATTTCCTCGGCCTGGCGCGTCCGCTTTGCCTGGCACCGGGCGATTTGCTGGCGGTGATGTCCGCCGGGGCTTATGGCATGGCGATGGCGTCCAACTACAACACGCGCCCGCGGGCGGTTGAGGTGATGGTTGATGGCGATCAGGTATTTGAAATTCGTCGCCGCGAGACCGTCGCTGAATTGTTTGCCAGCGAACAGCTTCTCCCAGCATGAAACGTGGCCTTCCCTTTTTTCTCGCCTTGTTTTTCGTTGCGGCCTGCAGCGAAAAGCCAGTTGAGAAAAAGGGCGCGCCACCGACCCTGATCACCACGACACAGGCCAAAGTAGTTGCTTTGGAAGTCAGCGAACGCACGCTTGGTTCGCTGGAAGCGGTCAATGATCCAAAAATCAGCGCGGAAATAGCCGGCAAAATCACCAAAATTGGGGTTCGGGCCGGTGAAATGGTGAAAAAAGGCCAGTTACTGGCGCAGATTGATCCAAGCGATGCGACGCATCAGGTTGAAGCTGATCGTGGCGAAGTGGCGCGACTCAGTGCGCTGCTGGCTCAGCAGGAACGCGTCCTTGCCCGGCAAAGCGAGTTGGTGCAGAAAAATTTCATCTCGAAGAATGCTTTGGATGAGGTCAGTGCCCAGCGCGATGCCTTGAAAAACCAACTGGCTACGGCACAAGCGCGTGCCGGTTTGGCGCGCGATAACGTCGGCAAAACGCAGATCAGGGCGCCGTTTGATGGCGTTGTTGAAGAGCAAATGGCCGCCGCCGGCGATTACATCAAACTCGGCGATCCCATCTTCAAGCTGGTCTCCAACACCAAGCTGCGCGCCCATCTACCGTTTCCGGAATCAGCCGCACCGCGTTTGAGGGTAGGAATGCCGGTACGCATCAGCAGCCCGCTGGCGCCGGATACCAGCATCGAAGGCATTGTTGAAGATATTCGCCCGACGGTCAGCGAAGGCAATCGGGCGATTGACGTTATTGCCGGGCTGAACAATCCGGGCGCACTGAAAGGTGGAGGCTCCGTCGATGCGTTGGTGGTTACCGGCCAGAACGCTGCGGCTATCGTCGTGCCGGAACAATCGGTGGTGCTGCGCCCGGCAGGCAAAGTGGTTTATCTGATCGTCGACGGCAAGGCCAGGCAGCAAGTGGTTCAAGTCGGCAGCAAGCAGCGTGGCGTGATTGAGATCATCAACGGCCTGAGCGGTGGCGAAACGCTTGCGCTTGATGGCGCCGGTTTCCTGAGTGAAGGTGCTGCGGTCAACGTCAAGGAAGCGCCAAAAGCCGCTGAGTCCAAGCCGAAATGACGCTGCCCGAGTTATCGATCAAGCGCCACGTCCTGGCCTGGATGTTGAGCGCGGTGCTGGTCTTGTTTGGGGTGATCAGCTATGACCGGATCGGTATGGATCGCTATCCGTACATCGAATTCCCGGTGGTTTCGATCACCACGGCGCTCAAGGGGGCCAACCCGGATATCGTCGATGCGTCGATCACCAATATTCTAGAAAGCTCGGTGAATTCAACACCAGGCATCGAGCATATTCAGTCGACTTCTTCGCCCGGCGTTTCGGTGATTTCGATCACTTTCAACCTGGAAAAAAAGATCGACGTTGCCTTCAACGAGGTGCAGGCCAAGGTTAATCAGGTCTTGCGTCGTTTGCCCAAGGATGTTGATCCGCCGGTCGTCGCCAAAGTTGAAACCAATGCCCAGCCGATTATCTGGCTGGCGGTTCAGGGTGACCGCACCCAACAGCAGTTGAATCAGTACGCGATCAACGTACTGAAAAAGCGCCTGGAAACCATCGATGGCGTTGGCGAGGTTCGCCTCGGTGGGCGGCGTGACCGGACCATTCGCGTCGAATTGCAGCCTTCCCGAATGGCCGCCTTGGCGGTGACTGCGCAAGACATCAATGACGCCTTTGCCAAGGAACATGTGCAGATGGCCGGCGGTTTCGTGGTCGGTGAGAAGACCGAGAGCCTGGTCAAACTCGATCTTGAATTCCATTCCATTGACGCCCTCAAACAGATGGTGATCAGCTGGAAAAACGGCGCGCCGGTGCGGCTTGAGGACGTTGCTGAAGTCATCGACGGCCTGACCGACAACCGCCAGCTGGCGCGCTTTAATGGCGAAATCACGGTCGGCCTGGGCGTCGTCAAAGTGACCAACACCAATACGGTGGCCATCGTCGATAAGGTCAAGGAAAAGATCGAGAAGGAACTGCGCCCGCAATTGCCGCCCGGCATGCAGTTGCACATTGTCTCCAACGACGCCGTTTTCATTCTCGAAATCGTCAATTCGTTGAAGGAACACCTACTTGAAGGCACGCTGCTGGCAGCACTGGTGGTCTGGCTCTTTCTGCAATCGGTACGCTCGACTTTGATCATCGCGCTGGCGATTCCGGTTTCGCTGATGGGTGCCATTTCGGTCATCTACTTCTTCGGCTACACGCTGAATTCGCTGACCCTGCTTGGCCTGTTGTTGCTGATCGGGGTTGTGGTCGATGATGCCATCGTCGTCCTGGAAAACATTTTTCGCCATCGCGAAGAGTTGGATGCCGATCCGATAACGGCTGCGGTCAACGGCGCAAATGAGGTGGTTTTTGCGGTGATTGCGGCGACCCTGTCGCTGGTTTCGATCTTCGCCCCGGTGATTTTCATGAGCGGCATCATCGGCCAGTTTTTCCGTTCCTTCGCCGTGGTCGTCACCTTCGGCGTGCTGGTTTCGCTCTTTGTGTCGCTGACCCTGACGCCGATGCTTTGTTCGCGTTTTTTGACGGTGCGTGAAAAGGGCCACCAGCACAGTCGCTTTCATGCCGCCATTGAGCGGGGCTTTAAGCGGCTCGACAATTTTTACCGCAAGTTGCTTGGCTGGTCCTTGATCAATCGCTGGAAAATTGTGTTGTTTACGCTGTTGACCGTAGCCAGCAGCAGTTTTTTCTTTGCCAACGTCGGCAAGACCTTTGCCCCGGAACAGGATGAAGGGCGCTTTCTCGTGACGCTGCGCGCCCCGCTTGGCTCGTCAATCGATTACACCGATTCACGACTGAGAATGGTTGAGGGAATCCTGCGCAAGCACCCGGAGATTGTCACTGAATTCGCGCTGATCGGCCTCGGTTCGGCGGGGCAGGTCAATCAGGGCACCGTCGTCACGCGCATGGCGCCGCGCGATCAGCGCCAGATCAGCCAGCAGGAAATTCTGCCGATTCTGCGCAAGGAACTCGCCCAGATTCCCGGCGCCCGCGTTTTTGCAGCGCCTTATCCGATGGTTCAAGGGCAACGCGGTGAGCCGTTGCAGTTCGTGCTGACTGGCGAAAATATGGCCGAAGTCGGGCGCCTCGGGCGTGAACTGCAAGGCAAACTGGCCGCCGAACCGGGTTTGGGCGGGCGCATTGATAGCGATCTGCAACTCGATCTGCCGCAACTCGTCTTCCAGCCCGACCGCCTGCGCATTGCCGCCTCCGGCTTGACGACCAGCGATGTGGCGGCAGCCATCAACATGCTGACCGGCGGCGTCGATCTCGCCAAGTACAACGATGAAATCGGTGATGGCCAGCGCTACGACATTCGGGTCAAAGGTCGCAGCGGCGAATTTACCCAGCCGGCCGATCTGGCCAAGATCTATCTGCGCAACAAGGAAGGCAAACTGGTGCGCCTCGACTCGGTGGCCAGTTTCAAGGAAACGCTGGGCCCGGCGGTGATTGGCCGCTTCGACCTGCAATACTCGGCAACCTACTTTGCGACGCCGACCATTCCGCTCAGTGAAGCGGTCACCAAGGTGCGTGCGGCGGCGCTTGATCTGCCGCCCGGTTACCAAGTCAAGCTGATCGGCCAGGCGGAAGAGTTCGCCAAGACCACCAAGTACATGAGCTTCGCCTTCGTGCTGGCGATGGTCCTGCTCTACATGGTGCTGGCCAGCCAGTTTGATTCCTTCCTGCAGCCGCTGATCGTCATGCTCGCCCAGCCGCTGGCCATTATTGGCGGCGTTGCTGCGCTTTGGGCCACCGGGCAAACGCTGAATATTTACTCAATGATCGGCCTCGTCCTGCTGATCGGCCTGGTCGCCAAAAACTCAATCTTGCTGGTCGACCTGACCAACCAGCGCCGCGCAAGCGGCATGGGCATCGACGAAGCCTTGAGCAATGCCTGCCCGATCCGCATGCGGCCAGTGCTGATGACTTCGGCCACCGTTATTCTTGCCCTCTTCCCCGCCGCACTCGGGCTGGGCGCCGGGGCGGAAACCAATCAGCCGCTCTCGATTGCGGTGATCGGCGGCATGATTTCTTCAACCTTGCTGACCTTGGTGGTGGTGCCTGCCGTGTATTCATTGGTCGAAAATTACCTGAGCCGGCGCCATGCGCCTCGATAAATGGCTGTGGGCGGCGCGCTTTTTCAAGACGCGCACGCTGGCGACTGACGCAATCAACGGCGGCAAGGTGCAAGTCAATGGCGCGCGAATCAAGGCCGCGCGTGAAATCAAGTTGGGCGAACGGCTGGAAATCTCCAACAGCGAAGTGCGCTGGGAAGTCACCGTGCTGGCGCTCTCCGACAAACGCGGCCCGGCACCTGAGGCGCGTTTGCTGTATGAAGAAAGTCCGGAAAGCATCACGGCGCGCGAAGATCAGCGGGCTAACCGCAAGCTGCAAGGTGATCCCGCCGCTGATCTGCACGGTCGCCCAACCAAGCGCGACCGACGGCAACTTAGCCGTTACGGCGACGCATCCTGAAAGCAACAGTCAACGACCATTGGCTGGCTGCCAGACGACCGTGGCCAAAAACAGATAGCCCGCCCCATAAACTGTCTTGATAAAAGCCTGGCTATCGGCATCCGGTTCCAGTTTGCGGCGCAGGCGGGAAATTCGGACGTCGATGCTGCGGTCAGTGGGTGACAGGTCGCGGCTACCCATCAATTGTTCGCGCTGCAGGATGCGGTTGGGGCTGCTGACGAAGGCGCGTAGCAAATCCGCCTCGGCGGTGCTGATCACCTGTTCGTCGCCACTTGGCGCGATCAAGGTGTTGTTGGCGGTATTGAAACGCCAGCCGGAAAACTCGGCAATCTGCCGCGAACTGGCACTGCTACTCGCGTCACGACGGCGCAGGATGCTGCGCACACGGGCGACCAGTTCGCGTGGCTCAAACGGTTTTAATACGTAATCGTCGGCACCCAGTTCAAGGCCCATGACGCGGTCGCTGACGTGGGCGCGGCCAGTCAGGATCATGATGCCGCAAGCTGATTGGGCACGCACCCGCTGCATGACTTCAATGCCATCCATATCCGGCAGGCCGAGATCAATGATGCAGAGGTCCGGCGCCAAGGCACGCAGTCGACGCAGCAGATCACTGGCACTGCGGCACCAGGTGGTTCTGAAGCCGAAGTCGGCGAGCACCTGCTCGATAATTTTGGCGACATCGGGATCATCTTCGACAATCGCGATCAGTTTGTGGGCATCTTCCATCGCTTGTTTCATCTGGCTATCCTGCGGGTCTGCGCAATAGCGCGCGCCAGATCCTGGCGCACAAAGGGTTTGCTGAGTACGGGCAGCGCGGTGTCGCTGACGATTTCTTCGGTATAGCCACTGATCAGCACGATACGCATATCCGGTCGCCCTGCCCGTACCTCGGCGGCCAGTTGCTGGCCATTGATGCCGCCGGGCATGATCACATCGCTGATCATCAGGGCAATATCGGGAATCTGGCTGATCATTTCCAAAGCCTGGGTGGCATTTTCGGCCTCAATCACCGGGTAACCGAGATCGATCAATTGCTGGCGGACGACGCGGCGCACGCTGGGATCATCCTCAACCAGCAAAACCAGTTCGCCACCATGCGCCAAGGGCGCTTCGTCTTGCACCAAGGCGCTTTCCGCTTCGGGTTCGGTCAGCGGCAGGACCATCAAGACGGTACTGCCCTGCCCCAACTGGCTGCGGATCGAAATACCACCACCGGATTGTTTGACGAAACCATAGGCCATCGCCAGGCCCAGCCCGCTGCCCAGACCAAAGCGCTTGGTCGTAAAAAAGGGTTCGTAGACGCGGGCCAGCGTGGCGGCATCCATTCCACAACCGTTATCGGCCACCTCGATCATGGCGTAGGCACCGGGGGTAATCTCGAAAGCTTCGGCTTCGGCCTGGCCAAGCTCAACCGGGCGCGCCGCGATATGCAGGCGCCCCCCTTGCGGCATGGCATCGCGGGCATTCAGTGCGAAATTAAGCAATGCACTTTCGAGTTGACCGGGATCAACCAGGGCATGAATCGAGGCGCAGGCGAGATCGGTGGAGACAGCAATCGATTCCGGCACCGAGCGCCGCACCAGCTTGCTCATGCCGGCAATCAAGCGGCCAATGTCGACCGCTTGCGGCGCCAGTGGTTGCTGCCGCGAAAAAGTCAGCAGGCGCTTGATCAGTTGCACGCCACGGCGGGCGGATTGCAGGGCAGGCTCAACAAATTCATTGACCTCGGCATCGTCCGGGCGGTGATCCTGCAAGGCAGCCAGGTTGCCGATGATGACGGTGAGCAGGTTATTGAAGTCGTGGGCAAGTCCGCCGGTCAACTGGCCAATTGCCTCCATTTTTTGTGCCTGAATCAGCGCCGCCTGCATGCGTTTTTGTTCAGTAATTTCGTAGGAAAAAACGAAGAAGCCGAGCGTGTCGCCTTCCGGCAGCGATTCGGGAACCAGCGTGCTGCGCGCATAGACGGTTTGCCCATTGCGCAACATTTGGTATTCATAAGTCACCTGCTGCCCGGAAAGCGCCCGGCGCACCGGGTCACGTACCTGGCTGTAGACCTGCGGCCCGATCACCTCGCTCACCGCATGGCCAGTGACGCCACCCTCGGGATGCCCATACCAGTCGGAGTAACCTTTGTTGGCGTATTGGTAAACCTCATTTCGGTCGACGTATCCGATCAGGATCGGGATGGTGTCATTGATCAACCGCAAACGTTCTTCACTGCGCCGGAGGGCGGCGGCGATGCGGCCATTTTCCGAATTGGCGCGGGTCAGATTGGCATTGGCATTTTCGAGCTGGGCAGTGCGCCGGCGCACCCGTTCATCAAGCTGGATGTTCTGATGCTCGGTCAGATTTTCGATGTAACGCTGTTCGGTAACGTCCGTATACAGGGTGACGAAACCCTTGTCGTGCAAGGGTTCACCGCGTAGCAGCAGGGTTTTGCCATTCGGGCGCTGGCGCTCGCTGATGTGCGGCGTAAAGCTGGCTGCTGCCGCAATCCGTTCGGCAATCTGCGCCTCGATATCGCCCGGCCCGTATTCGCCACGCAGGGCATTGTGGCGAATGAAGCTCTCGAACGGCGCGCCGACATAAGCCAGTTCGGGGGGGAATTCAAGCAGGCGCAGGAAGGGGGCATTCCAGGCGACGAGCTGCAGGTTGGCATCAAAAACGGTGATTCCCTGATCGAGCAGGTCGAGCCCGGACTGCAGCATTTCATGACACTGAGTGGTGTCAGGAGAGATCAAATTGGCGGACATGGTTCGATTCTACGGCAGCTACGCAAAGCACCTGCGGCTTGTAATCATTCGTTACATTTGACCAATAATTGCGCAAGAGTGCACTGTCATCCTCTGTTCAAAATAGCCGTATCCATAAGACGAGAACAGCACCTTCAATAACAATTGAGAGGAGACTTTGTGGCAGTTAACCCGTATTCCATCGGGCTGGAGCAGAACCCGGCCAATTTCGTTGCGCTTTCTCCGCTGAGTTTCATTGAGCGCTCAGCCTATGTTTATCCGAAACGGATTTCGATCATTCAGGATGATCGTCAATTCACCTGGAAAGAATCTTACGATCGTTGCCGTCAACTGGCTTCGGCACTGAAGGGCCGCGGCATCGGCAAGGGCGACACGGTCGCCGTCATGCTGCCCAATTCGGCCCCGATGTTCGAGTGTCATTTCGGCGTACCGATGAGTGGCGCCGTGCTCAACACCCTGAACACCCGTCTGGATGCCGAAGCGATCGCCTTCATGCTGGCGCACGCCGAAGCCAAGGTGCTGATTACCGACCCCGAGTTTTCGGCCATCGTCAAAGCGGCTTTGGCCCTGCTGGAAGGCCCGAAACCGCTGGTGATCGATACGCTGGACCCGGCTTTCACCGGCGGCGAAGCGCTTGGCGAAAAAGATTACGAAGCTTTCCTTAGCGAAGGCAATCCCGATTTTGTCTGGAACCTGCCGGATAACGAGTGGGATGCGATTTCACTCAATTACACCTCGGGCACCACCGGCAACCCGAAAGGCGTCGTTTACCACCATCGCGGTGCCTATCTGAATGCGGTCAGCAACATTGTTTCCTGGGGCATGCCGCCGCATTCCGTTTATTTGTGGACGCTGCCGATGTTCCACTGCAACGGCTGGTGCTTTCCCTGGACGATGGCGGCCAATGCCGGCACCAGCGTTTGTCTGCGCAAAATTGACCCGGCAGTCATTTTCGATCTGATCGAGAAACATACCGTCACCCACATGTGTGGCGCACCGATTGTCTTTGGCATGTTGTTGAACGCCGCCAAGGCCAACCTGGGTCATCAGGTCAATTGCCTGTTCGGCGGCGCCGCGCCCCCGGCGGCGATACTCGAAGGCTCGCAACGCCTGGGATTCAATATCACCCATGTTTTCGGGTTGACCGAAACTTACGGCCCGGCCACGGTTTGTGCCAAACAGCCGGAGTGGGAAAAATTGCCGATTGACTTGCAAGCCGCACGCAATGGTCGTCAGGGCGTCCGTAACCACATGCAGGAAGCGGTTGCGGTGCTTGATCCGGTATCGCTTGAGCCGGTGCCATGGGATGGTGAAACCATGGGCGAGATCATGTTCCGCGGCAATCTGGTGATGAAGGGCTACCTCAAGAATCCGAAGGCAACCGAGGAAGCTTTTGCCGGCGGCTGGTTCCATACCGGCGATCTGGCCGTGGTTCATAGCGATGGCTACATCAAGATCAAGGATAGATCGAAGGACGTGATCATTTCCGGCGGCGAGAACATCTCTTCGCTGGAAGTTGAGGATGTGCTTTATCGCCACCCGTCGGTGATCGCTGCAGCGGTGGTTGCCAAGCCTGACGAGAAATGGGGCGAAGTCCCGGCGGCCTTCATTGAACTGAAGGATGGCGCGACGACAACCGAAGCGGAAATCGTCGAACACTGCCGCGCCCATCTGGCTCGTTTCAAGGTACCGAAAACCGTGGTGTTTGGTGAATTGCCGAAAACCTCGACCGGCAAGATCCAGAAATACGTCCTCCGCCAGCACGCCAATTCCGCGCTCGCCATCGCTTAAGCCTTCGCCTTTTTCAGGAAAACAAAAATGAAAATTCTCGTTCCCGTAAAACGGGTCGTCGACTACAACGTCAAGATTCGCGTCAAAGCCGATGGCAGCGGTGTCGACCTCGCCAACGTCAAGATGAGCATGAACCCCTTCGATGAAATTGCCATCGAAGAAGCCGTCCGCCTCAAGGAAGCCGGCATCGCCACCGAAGTCATCGCCGTTAGCTGCGGTGTCACCGCCTGCCAGGAAACCCTGCGCACCGCGCTGGCCATCGGCGCCGACCGCGCCATCCTGGTCGAAACCGATGTTGAACTCCAGCCGCTGGCCGTCGCCAAGTTACTTAAGGCCCTGTGCGCCAAAGAACAACCGCAACTCGTCATCTGCGGCAAACAAGCCATCGACGACGACGCCAACCAGACCGGCCAGATGCTTGCCGCCCTGCAAAACTGGCCGCAAGCCACCTTCGCCTCAAAAGTTACGGTCAACGGCCAAAAAGCCACAGTAATTCGCGAAATCGACGGCGGCCTCGAAACCCTCGAAATCAACCTGCCGG
>JBDKHF010000030.1:0-5630 GCA_039797825.1 Pseudomonadota bacterium
TCAACATTGGGTTACAGATCACCGATTCAGTTCATGGAGAACTGGCTCAGTGAGCAGCAGAAGGAAAAACTGGTAGCATGAAACCCACCCTTTGGCAGACGAAAAACCGAGGGAACCTCAGATTCCTTACTTCACACCATCTGATATAGAGAAAGGCACTCGTTGGTCCACTGATATTGCAAAAGAGTTAGAGGAGTCATCAGTCGGAATTCTTTGTGTTACTCAGGATAATCTTCATAGTGACTGGATATTGTTTGAGGCTGGTGCTTTATCAAAAAGACTCCAAAAATCACATGTTTGCCCGATTCTGTTTGGGATCACCAACACTGATCTTGCTGGCCCGTTGAAACAGTTTCAAACAACGGAGTTTGAAAAAACTGATTTTTCAAAGCTATTGGGTGTAATCAACGCGCAATTGGGCGATCATAAACTTCCTCCAAAAACTCTTGAACTAGTATTTGATAAGTGGTGGCCAGATCTTGAGGTAAAGATTCAAGAGATTCTCAAAGATGTTCAGAAAGCGGATCAGCCTATCCGTTCAGACAGAGAGCTTTTGGAAGAAATTTTGCTGCTGAATAGAGATTCAGTTCGTCGAAATTTGCGCCCGACAATTCCATCTCGAGCAATTGTCGAATTGCTTCAAGGTTTTATTCGCTTACACAATGAACAGTCGAACGCAGTCGGCGGGTATCAAGAGGCCTTGGATACGTTGAATATGATAAAAAAACCCCTTGAGTTTATTGCGTCAAAGTATGCTGGATCGAGTGAGCAATTTGATTCTTTGATGGGTGAATTTAGTGGATTGTCGTTTAGAACGGTGCGAAATGAGCAGGGCGCAGATGAAGACTCCGACGATATTCCATTCTGACAAATAGCGCGGCACAAATGGATACAAAAATTGCTGCCCCTCTGTGACGGGCAGCAATTTTTGTATCAAATCTCGTAAATAAACCAGAAGCCTCTGGCTAAACTCACTCCAAATACTCAACCATCAACTGCGGGCTCTCAACGCCCATATATTCATTGATCGACAACCGAAACGCGGCGCGGGTTTTGGTGCCGGGTTGGGTGCTGAAATTGAACTGGATGGCCTCGATGCGCGTGTTGCCTTTGCGCAGTTTTAGCTTGAGGTGTTTCTCTTTAAGCACGCGCTGTTGCTCAACTTCAAAGTCATCAAGGAAAAGTGGGGCGGGGAAGCCCTGGCCCCAGACTTCGTTTTCAAGCAGGCGGGCGGTTTCGAGGGAGATGTAGCCGCCTTCGAGCGGGCCGTCGGTTTCCAGCGTTCGGGTGAGGTCTGCCGGGGCGATCAGTTCGCCGGCGACCTGGGCGAAGAGTTCGCGAAATTTCTCGAAGTTTTCGGCGTTGACCGTAACACCTGCCGCCATCGCGTGGCCGCCGAAGCGGACCAGCAAATCCGGGGCGCGTTTGGCGACGAGGTCGAGCGCGTCGCGCAGGTGCAGGCCGGGGATGGAGCGGCCGGAGCCTTTGATGATGCCGCCTTCGCTGGGGGCAAAGGCGAAGACCGGGCGGTGCAGTTTTTCCTTGATGCGTGAGGCGAGGATGCCGACGACGCCTTCGTGCCAGCTTTCGTCGAAGAGGGCGATGCCGGGGGCGGCGTCTTCGGTGTTGATAGATTCGAGCAGGATCAGCGCTTGTTCCTGCATGCCGGATTCGATTTCGCGCCGGGTGCGATTGAGCGTGTCGAGTTCCTGGGCGATTTGCAGGGCGCGCGCCGGGTCGTCTGTGAGCAGGCATTCGACGCCGAGACGCATGTCGGCGAGGCGGCCGGCGGCGTTGAGGCGCGGGCCGATGAGAAAGCCGAGATCGAAGGCCGAAGCTTTTTTCGGGTCGCGGCTGGCGGCTTTGAAGAGGGCGGCGATGCCGGTTTGCAGACGGCCGGCGTGCATGCGCTTCAAGCCCTGGCTGACCAGAATGCGGTTGTTGCGGTCGAGTTTAACGACGTCGGCGACGGTGCCGAGGGCGACCAGATCGAGCAGATCAGCAAAATTGGGTTCCGGATGATCGGCAAAGAAACCGCGCTCGCGCAACTCGGCGCGCAGGGCGAGCATGACGTAGAACATAACGCCAACGCCGGCGATGTGCTTGGAGGGAAATTCGCAGCCGGGCTGGTTGGGATTGACGATGCAGTCGGCGGCGGGCAGCGTGGCGGCTGGCAAATGGTGGTCGGTGATCAGCGTGGCAATGCCCAGTTCATTGGCGCGGGCGACGCCTTCGAGGCTGGCGATGCCGTTGTCGACGGTGATGATCAGGTCTGGCGATTGTTGCGCGGCGACGTCGACAATTTCCGGCGAGAGGCCGTAGCCGAGCTTGAAGCGATCAGGCAGCAGAAAATTGACATTGGCGCCGAGCGCTTTGAGGGCGCGCATGCCGACGGCGGTGGCGGTGGCGCCGTCGCAGTCGTAGTCGCCGATGATCAGCAGCTTGGCTTCGGCCTCGATGGCGTCAGCCAGCAATTGGGCGGCGGCACTGGCGTTGGTCAGCGCACTGGGCGGGATCAGCGACTTGAGTTCGTAATCGAGTTCAGCCTTGTCGGTAACGCCGCGCGCGGCATAAAGGCGGGCGAGCAGCGGGTGCATGCCTTGTTGCTCAAGTTGCCAGACGGTACGCGGCGGGCTGCTGCGGGTGGTGAGACGGGTCATTTCGATTCGTTTCCGGCGAGTGCCTGGGCGATGGCTTGAACGGAGCCGCTTTTTTTCCAGAATTTCCAGCGCTCGCTGGCGTTGATTGTGTAGTGCAGTTCGCCATAAACGGTGGGGGCGACCAGGGTGATGCGGTCAACCCGGTTTCCGAGGGCATTTTTTAATGGCAGAAACCAGTTGGCTTCCAGCGCGGCAAAATCGTCACGCCAGCCTTCGCTGTTTTCGTAAAGGATGTCGGATAACAACTGATCGAAGACGACGAGCGGGTTTTCTCCAGCTTCGGCTTGGGCGAGAAGGGTGGCGAGATTGGCTGGCTTGTCGTGTAGCGCAATGCCGGCGGCGTTGGCGATGCCACTTGCCAACGGGTTGTCCGAATAGATTGCCGAATGGCCGGCGGCGCATTGCGCTTGATCCAGCTTGCCGCCCCCCCACAGCCACAAACTGTTGATCGCCGGTTTGCCTGCCGATTCGCGTTGTTGATTGACCGGGTGACCGTGCAAAAACATCTGAACTTCATTCAACCAGCGGGTCAGGGGCAGGGCGCTGCCGCTCAGTTCGCCATCAACCCGGCGGCCGGCGACGGCAGAAATTGGCTCAACCGGGTGGTCGACCGCAATATTCAGTTGCAGATACCAGCGCCGGGCGCTGGCGACGTGGAACTGGCCGATGTCAGCAAATTCCTTATTTAACGAAGCGGCAAGCGAATGCGCTTCGCCATCATCCAGCTCAAAAGCACCTGCATCAGCAAGGATGATGCGTTCCTGATGGAAGCGCAGATGCACCGGGTCGGCGCATAGCCAATGGCCTTCACGAGCCGTCGCATGACCTTCGCCGAGCAGACGTAAAGCACCGAAAGGCGCAGCCTCAAGGCCAAATAATTTGCCGAGTGAAGTTTCAAATGGAAGGCGCGGCTGGCGCTCAAGTTGAGCGCGGGCGATCAGCCATTCAAAGCCGGGTGCCGCGAGTTTGCCCAAGGTAAATTGGTCGCTGGGCTCCGGCCATATCAATTCAGGAACAAGCAGGGTGAGATGCACGGGAGGCTGACGGACACGGCTAGGGGAAGCGCTTGAGTGTACCATAGCGACTTTTGACGAATTCCTCCCCCGCATGGCTCTGCCTTACGAACTGCTGATCGGCCTGCGCTACACGCGCGCCAAACGTCGCAACCACTTTATCTCCTTCATTTCATTGATTTCCATGCTCGGCATCGGCCTCGGTGTGGCGGCGCTGATTGTCGTGCTGTCGGTGATGAATGGCTTCCAGAAGGAATTGCGCACGCGCATTCTGGGCGTCGCTTCACATATCCAGATTTCCGGCATCAATGGCGAACTGAGCGATTGGTCGTCGATTGCCGCGCAGGCCAAGCAGCACAAAGCGGTGCGCGAAGCCGCGCCGTATGTGCAATCGCAAGCCATGTTTACCGTCGATGGCAGTGTCAAAGGCGCCTTGGTGCGCGGTATTGAGCCGGAAATGGAAGATCGCGTTGCCGATTTCCGCAAGACGATCAAAAGCGGCAGCCTGGATGATCTGCGGGCCGGTGAGTTTGGCGTCGTTTTGGGTGCCGATCTGGCGCGTTCTTTAAGGGTTTTTACTGGCGATAAAGTGACAATGATCGCCCCACAAGGCACGGTCACCCCGGCTGGTGTCCTGCCGCGCCTCAAGTCGTTCAAGGTGGTCGGCATCTTTGAAGTCGGCATGTATGAATACGATAGTGGTCTGGCGCTGATCCACATCAGCGATGCGCAAAAGCTTTATCAGATGGAAGACCGCGTCACCGGCGTCCGGCTCAAGGTCGATGATCTGTTCATGGCGCCGCGTGTGGCGCGCGAGTTGGCCGGGCTGGTCAATGCCGACGCCTACATCAGCGACTGGACCAAGAGCCACGCCAATTTCTTCCGCGCTGTGCAAATTGAAAAGAACATGATGTTCATCATTCTCTCGCTGATCGTTGCGGTGGCTGCCTTCAACCTCGTTTCAACACTGGTCATGGCGGTCACTGACAAACAGGCCGACATCGCCATTCTTCGCACCCTGGGCGCGCGACCCATGTCGATCATGGGCATTTTTGTTATTCAAGGTGCGCTGGTTGGCTTCATCGGCCTCGGCATGGGCATCGTCGGCGGCGTTGCGCTGGCGCTCAACGTCGATGTCGTGGTGCCGTTTATCCAGAAGGTATTTGGCGTGCAATTCCTGTCAAAAGAGGTTTATTACATTTCCGACCTGCCGTCCGACCTGCAATGGGGCGATGTCTGGGGCGTGACCGGGATTTCCTTTGTGCTCGCCTTGCTGGCGACGATTTACCCCAGCTGGCGCGCCTCACGCGTCAATCCGGCGGAGGCGCTGCGCTATGAGTGATTTGATTCTGCAGGCACGTGGTCTGAGCAAGGTCTTTCGTGGCGGGCTGGATGTCAATGTGCTGAGCGCAGTCGATCTCTCGATTGCCGCCGGTGAAACCGTTGCCATCGTTGGCGCTTCCGGCTCCGGCAAAAGTACCTTACTTCACTTGCTGGGCGGCCTGGATAAACCGAGCAGCGGCAGCGTGACGCTGATGGGCCGCGATTTTTCGGCATTAAACGAGGTTGACCGTGGCGATTGGCGCAACCGTCACCTGGGCTTCGTTTACCAGTTCCACCATTTGCTGGCTGAGTTCTCGGCGCTGGAGAACGTCGCCATGCCATTGCTGATTCGCCGTATGCCCCGCGCTGAAGCCTTGGCAAAAGCTGAAAAGACTTTGCAAGCGGTAGGTTTGGGGCATCGCGTTGAGCATCGGCCAGGCGAATTGTCCGGCGGCGAACGCCAGCGCGCCGCCATCGCCCGTGCATTGGTCAGTGAACCGTCGTGTTTGCTGGCCGATGAACCGACTGGCAATCTTGACCGCCAGACCGCGAACACGGTGTTTGATCTGCTGATCGAACGAGTGCGTTTGCAAAATACCAGCTTGGTCATGGTCACGCACGATCCGCAACTGGC
>JBDKHF010000031.1:0-96952 GCA_039797825.1 Pseudomonadota bacterium
CATCTCGACCATGCCGGCGTCGGCACACTGGAACTGATCGACGAGCAAGGTCGCCTGGCCTGCTGGCGTTACACGCTGGGCCACAATCTGGCGGCGCTGCGCGTCATTGCCGAATTCGACCTGCACCTGCAAAGCCTGATCAGCGGCCAGCCGATTGAACGTTCACTGGAAGATTTCTGCCCCAAGTGCAAGGCACCGCTGGAGCCGGGCCAGGATGAATGCCCGATTTGTACGCGTGAAATCTCGACGCCGCCGTCGACCTGGACACTGCTCCGCCTGTGGCGCTTTGCCAAGCCTTATAAATGGCAGTTGCTGGCCGGATTTCTGCTTACTTTGGCGTCGACCGCAGCAACTCTGGTTGCCCCTTACCTGACCATGCCGCTGATGGACAAGGTACTGATTCCTTTCCAGAACGGCCAGCCAATTGACTGGACACTGGTCAGCACCTACCTCGGTGGCCTCTTTGCTGCGGCGCTGGTTGCCTGGCTGCTCGGCTGGCTGCGCACTTATATATTGGCGCTGGTTTCCGAACGCATCGGCCGCGACCTGCGCACGACCACTTACGAACACCTGCTCGGTCTTTCGCTGGAATATTTTGGCGGCAAACGCACCGGCGACCTGATGGCCCGTATCGGCTCGGAAACCGACCGCATCAACGTCTTCATCTCGCTGCACCTGCTCGACTTCGCCACTGATGTATTGATGATCGTCATGACCTCGGCCATCCTCTTCTCGATCAACCCGTGGCTGGCCATCGTCACGCTGGTGCCGCTGCCCTTCATCGCCTACATGATCCATTACGTGCGCGACAAGCTGCGCACCGGTTTCGAGAAAGTGGACAGGGTCTGGGCCGAAGTCACCAATGTGCTGGCCGACACCATTCCCGGCATTCGCGTCGTCAAGGCCTTTGCCCAGGAGAAGCGCGAAGCCGAGCGTTTCCGCGAGTCGAACAGCCGCAATCTGGCAATGAACGACAAGCTGAACAAAACCTGGTCGTTGTTTTCGCCCACCGTCACGCTGCTCACCGAAGTCGGCCTGCTCGTCGTCTGGGCTTTCGGCATCTGGCAGATTTCCAAAAATGACATCACAGTCGGCGTGCTGACTGCCTTCCTCGCCTATATCAGCCGCTTCTACCTGCGCCTCGATTCAATGAGCCGGATCGTTTCGGTGACGCAAAAAGCTGCTGCCGGCGCCAAGCGGATTTTCGACATTCTCGACCACGTTTCCAGCGTGCCGGAGCCGACCAACCCGGTCCATCTCGGCAAGTGCGAAGGCCGGCTTGAGCTGCGCAAGGCCAGCTTCCGCTACGGCACGCGCGCCGTCACCCGCGATGTCGATCTGATGATAGAGCCGGGCGAAATGATCGGTCTGGTCGGCCACAGCGGTTCCGGCAAGAGCACGCTGGTCAACCTGATGTGCCGCTTCTACGACGTCACCGAAGGCGCGGTTTTCATTGATGGCGTTGATGTCCGTTCTGTGCCGGTCGCCGAATTCCGCCAGAACATCGGCCTCGTCCTGCAAGAGCCGTTCCTCTTCTTCGGCACAATTGCCGAGAACATCGCCTACGGCAAGCCGGCTGCTTCACGTGCCGAAATCATCGCCGCCGCCCGCGCTGCGCATGCCCACGAATTTATCCTGCGCCTGCCGCACGGTTACGACTCACTGGTTGGCGAACGCGGCCAGGGCTTGTCCGGCGGTGAGCGCCAGCGCATCTCGATTGCTCGTGCCCTGCTGATCAACCCGCCGATTTTGATTCTCGACGAAGCGACTTCCTCGGTCGATACCGAAACCGAGAAGGAAATCCAGAAGGCGCTCGACAATCTGGTCCGTGGCCGCACCACCATCGCCATCGCCCACCGCCTGTCCACGCTGCGCAAGGCCGACCGGCTGGTCGTCATGGATCGCGGCCGGATTGTTGAAATTGGCAACCACGATCAGTTGATGGCGATTGAAGGGCATTACCACAAGCTCTATCAGGCGCAGGCGCGCAATGTCGACACCGAACAGGAAGCGCAGCGCGGCATTGAGTCGCCGAGCAAGGAGTTAAGCAAATGATGGCGCCTGATTTCACCCTCAAACGGGACAGTTACGGTCAACTCGTTTTAATTGCCAAAAATGGTGAGGAACACAAAGGCGTCACGCCGGTGCGCGCCTTCCCGATTGCGGCGCCCGATGAAGGCATTGCCCTGGTCAACAGCGAAGGCCACGAAGTCGGCTGGGTCGATAGCATCGCCGAACTGCCGCCGGCCATCGGCCAACTGATAGAAGAAGAACTCGCCAGCCGCGAGTTTGTGCCGGAAATCCAGAAAATCACTGAAGTCTCCAGTTTCGCCTGCCCCAGCACTTGGCAAGTTGTTACCAATCGTGGTGATGCCGTGCTGGTGCTTAAGGGGGAAGAAGATATCCGACGCCTGTCGCATACCCAATTGATGATTGCCGACACCCACGGCATCCAGTTCTTGATCCGCGACATCGGCACACTGGACCGCACTAGCCGCAAGCTACTCGACCGCTTCCTGTAACGGCCTGTAGCGAAACGTGACATTTTTTTGACGCCGGTCAGCCATGCCCCCCGGAAAGCGTTAATAATTGCTGGATGCCCCAATAAATATTGCCAACGACGGAGCTGGTCGACAAAAGCATGAAGAAAAACGACATCATTATTCGCGACATCATCACCCTGCGCGGCCCAAACATGTGGACTTACCGTCCCGTACTGGAAGCCTGGGTTGACCTCGGTGAACTGGAAGATTTCCCCTCCAACAAGATTCCCGGCTTCTACGAGCGCCTCTCAGCCTGGCTGCCCTCGCTGATCGAACACCGCTGTAGTTACGAGGAACACGGCGGTTTCATGCGCCGCGTTCAGGAAGGCACCTGGGCCGGTCACATCCTCGAACACGTCACGCTTGAATTGCAAAATCTGGCGGGTTTGCCCGGCGGTTTCGGCAAAACGCGAGAAACCTCGGAGCGCGGCGTGTACAAGGTGGCGGTTCGCGCCTGGCACGAAGAAGTCACACGCACGGCTTTGTACAATGCCCGTGATCTGATCATGGCAGCGATCAACGACACGCCTTTCGATGTCGCGACGACCATTGAAGACCTCAGCGACATGGTTGATTCCAAGTGCCTGGGCCCGTCGACCGCAAGCATCGTCGATGCCGCCGACGAGCGCGAGATCCCGACCATCCGCCTGCTTGATGACGGCAATCTGGTCCAGATTGGCTATGGCGCTGCCATGCGCCGCATCTGGACCGCCGAAACTGACCGTACCAGCGCCATTGCTGAAACCATTTCGCGCGATAAAGACTTGACCAAGAGTCTGCTCGAATCCTGCGGCGTGCCGATTCCCGAAGGCCGCGAAGTGAGCAGCGCCGAAGATGCCTGGGAAGCCGCCGAAGATATTGGCCTGCCGGTCTGCATCAAGCCAGTCGATGGCAATCATGGGCGCGGCGTCTTTATCGACGTCAAGACCAAGGAAGAAATCGAAAAAGCCTACAAAATTGCGGTCGAAGAAGGCAGCGGCGTGCTGGTCGAGCGTTCAATTCCCGGCACCGAACACCGCATGCTGGTGATCGGCGGCAAACTGGTCGCCGCCAATCGGGGCGACATGGTGATGGTTACAGGCGACGGCAAATCGACCGTAACCGAACTGATCGCCTCGCAAGTCAATTCCGACCCGCGACGCGGCCCGACCGAGCTACACCCGCTCTCCAATATCCGCATCGACTCAGCCGCCCGCATGGAACTGGAGCGGCAGAGCCTGACCGCCGATTCGGTGCCCGCCAAAGATCGCGAAGTCCTGATCCAGCGTAATGCCAACCATGCTTTCGACGTCACCGATGAAGTGCATCCGGAAACCGCCGCGCTGGTTTCACTGGCCGCCCGCGTCATCGGCCTCGACATTGCCGGCATTGATCTGGTCGCCGAGGACATCTCCAAGCCGCTCTCCGCCCAAGGTGGTGCCATCGTTGAAGTGAACGCCGGCCCAAGCCTGCTGATGCACCTCAAACCGGGCATCGGCAAGCCGCGTCCGGTCGGCAAGGCAATCGTCGATAACCTTTTTGCACCCAACGAAAGTGGCCGCATCCCGGTCGTCGGCATTAGCGGAACGCATGGCAAAACCGCCGTTGCCAAGCTCGTCGCGCACCTGATTTACATGTCCGGCAAACGCGTTGGCCTGGCCTGCAGCGACGGCGTCCATCTCGACCGTCGCCATGTGCAAAAAACCGATGCGGCAACCTGGGCCGGCGGCCACCGCCTGCTGCTCAACCGTGGCATCGACGCGGCGGTCATCGAGAATGGTGCGCGCACCATCCTCGGCGAAGGCCTGGCTTACGACCGCTGCCAGGTTGGCATCGTGACCAATATCAATATCGACGCCGAAAATCTATCGCGTTGGGATGTGCACCCGAGTGGCGGCGAGTATTTCACCACCTTCCGCAACACCTACCGCACACAAGTCGACGTTGTTCTCAAGAGTGGTTACGCCGTTCTCAACGCCTGCGACCCGGTTGTTGCCGACATGGCCGAACTGGCCGATGGCGAAGTGATCCTATTTGCTGCCGATCCGACCAACCCGGCAATGGCCGCCCATCTCGCCGCCGGCAAACGTGGCGTGATTGTGCGCGAAGGCCGGATCGCAATCACGACGGGCACTGAAGACGCCTGGCTGCTCTGCCGTCTCGGCGATGTTCCGCTGATCGGCAAACAAAAAGATCCCGCCACCATCGCCAACGTACTGGCCGCCGTCGCTGCCGGCTGGGCGCTCGGGGTTACCTTTGATGCGATCAGTACCGGCATCAAGACCTATGGCCTGGATCTACCCGCCCCCTCCACTCTGCTCACGCAGGTTGCCAAAAAGCCGCGCAAAACGGCTTCCCGGAATTAACAAGGATTTAGCGTCATGGACGTTTCCCGTATTCGCGCCTTGCGTGGCCCCAATTTATGGAGCCGGCACACTGCAATTCAAGCCATCGTCACCTGCGAAGGTGCCGAAAGTGCCATCAACGACCTGCCCAACTTCGAAACTCGCCTACGCGAGCGCTTCCCGGCCTTGGGCGATCTGATTCCGGCTGACCATCTTGATACCGTATCGATGGCTCATGCGCTGGAATTTGCTGCGCTCGGCCTGCAGGCCCAGGCCGGTTGCCCGGTCACTTTCAGCCGCACGGCACAGGCGGTTGAAGCCGGCATTTACCAGGTCGTCGTCGAATACACCGAGGAAGAAGTTGGCCGCCTGGCCTTCGAGCGTGCCGAGCAACTGTGCCTGGCCGCCCTCAATGACACCCCTTTCGATCTTGACGCAACCTTGAAAGAGCTGCGCGATCTGGACGAAGACATCCGTCTTGGCCCCTCAACCGGTGCCATCGTTTCAGCGGCCATGGCGCACGGCATTCCTTATCGTCGCCTGACGCAAGGCAGCCTCGTCCAGTTCGGCTGGGGCAGCAAGCAAAAGCGCATTCAAGCCGCTGAAACCTGCTACACCAGCGCAATTGCCGAATCGATTGCGCAAGACAAGGAACTGACCAAAAACCTGCTGCACGCGGCTGGCGTTGCCGTACCGCTTGGCCGCCCGGTCAAGGATGCCGATGACGCCTGGGCTGCGGCACAGGAAATCGGCTTGCCGGTCGTCGTCAAGCCACGCGACGGCAATCAGGGCAAAGGCATTTCGGTCAACCTGACCGGCGAAGAGCAGATCAAGAAAGCCTTTACCCTGGCTGAAGAGTTTCGCGACGACATCCTGGTCGAAAAATACCTGCCCGGCCACGATTACCGCCTGCTGGTCATTGGCGACAAGCTGATTGCCGCCGCCCGCCGTGATCCACCGCTGGTCACCGGCGATGGTGTCCACACCGTGCGCCAACTGGTTGAACTGGTCAATAAAGACCCACGGCGCAGCGACGGACATGCCACTTCGCTGACCAAAATCCGTTTCGACGAAATCGCCCTTGCCCGTTTGGAAGAGCAAGGTCTCAATGCCGAATCCGTGCCACCGCGCGGCAGCCGCGTCATTCTGCGCAACAATGCCAACCTGTCGACCGGTGGCACGGCGACCGACGTCACCGATGACGTCCACCCGGAACTGGCCGCCTGTGCCGTCGCTGCCGCGCAAACTGTCGGCCTCGACATCTGCGGTATTGATGTCGTTTGCGACACCATGCTCAAGCCGCTCGAAGATCAAGGCGGCGGCATCGTTGAAGTCAATGCAGCTCCCGGCCTGCGCATGCACCTTGATCCGTCGTTCGGCAAAGGCCGGGCGGTCGGCGAAGCGATTATCGGCATGATGTTCCCGGATGGCGACAATGCCCGCATTCCGGTCGTCGCCATCGCCGGCACCAATGGCAAGACGACGACCAGCCGCCTGATTGGCCGTATCTTTGAAAGCAATGGCCTGCGGGTTGGCATGACCAGCACCGATGGCGTCTACATTGATGGCAAACGCACCGATAGCGGCGACTGCTCCGGCCCGAAGAGCGCCCGCAACGTCCTGCTCCACCCGGACGTCGACGCTGCCGTTTTTGAAACCGCCCGCGGCGGCGTGCTGCGTGAAGGTCTTGGTTTCGACATGTGCGATGTGGCGGTGATAACCAACATCGGCCTCGGCGACCATCTCGGCCTCAACTTCATTACCACGGTCGACGAACTGGCAGTCGTCAAACGGGTCATTGTCGAAAACGTCGCGCCCAATGGCACCGCCGTACTCAATGCCGCCGACCCAGTGGTTGCGGCCATGGCCCATCACTGCCACGGCAACATCATTTTCTTTGCCCGCGACCGCATGAACCCGGTGCTGGCTACGCACCGCGCGCAAGGAAAGCGGGTTGTCCATGTTGAGCGTGACGCGATCATCTGTGGCGAAGGCCGCAAGAAACATCGCATTCCGCTGGCTAACGTACCGCTAACACGCAACGGCACCATCGGTTTTCAAATTGAAAATGCGATGGCCGCTGCGGCCACTGGCTGGGCGCTCGGCTACTCTTGGGAAGTGATTGAACGGGCAATGGCCAATTTTGTCAGCGATGCCAACAGCACGCCTGGCCGTTTCAATGTTTTCGATTACAAAGGCGCCACCCTGATCGCCGATTACGGCCATAACCCGGACGCCATTCAGGCGCTGGTCAGTGCCGTCGAGAACATGCCGGCAGTCCGCCGCTCAGTTGTAATCAGTGGCGCCGGCGACCGCCGTGATGAAGATATTCGCCAGCAAACCGAGATTCTTGGCGACGCCTTCGATGACGTCATCCTCTATCAGGATGCCTGCCAGCGCGGTCGTGAAGATGGCGAAGTGATTGCCCTGCTCCGCGCCGGCTTGACCAACGCCAGCCGGACAAAGCAAATCGACGCCATTGATGGTGAATTCATCGCCATCGACAATGCCTTGGCCCGCCTGCAACCGGGCGATCTTTGCCTGATTTTGATCGATCAGGTCGAAGAGGCCTTGGCGCACATTACCAAGCGGATTGCTGAAGCGGCCTAAGCCGCAAGCACCAAAGATAAACCGGGCTGCTGTCCGGCGCCTCAAGCGCCGATACGCAGCCCGGTTTTTTTGAGAATTTTGGTCGAGTAGAGAATGTCGTTTGCCCGGCAAGCGGCGCCCAGCAGCAAGCGAATTTCCTCTGCCTTGGCCGAACATTCGTCACGCGAACTGCCGTGCACCATCGCAAACAGGTTGTATGGCCAGGCCGGCAGGGCACGCGGGCGACGGTAGCAATGGGTGACAAAAGGCAACGCGCCAACCAGCACACTGAGTTGGTCGACCTGTTCATCAGCAACATCCCACACCGTCATGCCGTTGGCAGTCCAGCCGATTGCATAGTGATTGGGTACCGCACCGATGCGCCGTATCATGCCGCTGGTCAGTAAACCTTGCAGGCGGGCCATCACCTCGTCTTCGGAAATCGCCAACTGTTCGGCGATCAACGCGTAGGGGCGCGCCACCAGTGGCAAGCCGGCTTGGGTGGCAACAATCAGGGCGCGATCAAGTTCATCCATCAGACCCGCGCCTCCAGTTTCATTTCGACAAAATATTCCCGCTCCTTCGGAAAGGCATAGACCGGCAAGCCGGTATCGCGCTCGATGCGGGCAATGGCTTCGGCAATACCGTCCTGAGTTTCGGTGGCCAGCACAAACCACATATTCAATTCGTGCTCGCGGCGGTAGTTGTGGGCAACTTGCGGCAAGGCATTAACCAGCGCAGTGACTTCTTCATAACGCACTTCCGGCGCAGCCAGCGCGGCCAGGACGAAGGCGCCACCCATACGCTCGATCTGGAACATCGGGCCGAAACGGGTCAGCACCTTGTCGGCAAGCATTCGTTCCAGACGCTTGAGTAAATCCTCTTCGCTGATAGCAAGGCGCTCGGCGACTTCCGCGTAGGGCCGGGCGCAGATCGGAAAATCGCCTTGCAATTTATCGATGATTTGGCGGTCGACCGCGCCCTGCAAGAAGTACCCTTGGGGTGCGTCAAGCTCACGCATAGCGTGCCCCATTCTGCTTATAGCGGGTCAGGGAAAAAAGCACTTCATGCGCGCAATGCTCAAGGCCGTCGCGCTGACGCAAACCGGCAATCAGACGTTCAACCTCAGCCCGATCACGGCCATGAATCATGCAGAACAGGTTGTAACGCCAGTCCGGCAAACGGCGCGGACGACGATAGCAGAGCGTGACATCCTCTTCTTCAGCCAAGGCCCGACCGATTTCACTAACCCGCTCATCCGGGATGTCATGGACGACCATCGCATTGGCCGTATAGCCCAGTTCGTGATGGCGCACGACGACGCCAAAACGCTTGATCGCGCCCTCTTCCAACCAGCGTCCGATGCGACTCAGGACATCTGATTCTGAAGCACCAATTCGTTCGGCGATGATGGCAAATGGCCGAATAAAGAGTGGCAGCCCCTCCTGCAACACCGACACCAACCGCCGCTCGGACTCCTCCAGCGGCACTACCGGCAGAACCGGTCGTGCTGCCGCAACCTGCTTGGGCTTGCCGGCCAGCAGCGAAAAGCCAAGGTCAATATGGAATTCCTCAACCAGCGGCAAGGTCAAAATCGGGTATCCCGCAGCCGAGGCTATCGCCCCCAGCGTGGCCTGCAAGCGCCCTTCACTCGCCGCTGTGACGACAAACCACAGGTTATAGCGATGTTCACGCTCGTAATTGTGATTAACCTCCGGAAAGCGGTTGACCGCAGCAGCGACGACAGCGAGTTGCTCGGGCGGCACCGCCATCGCGGCCAGAGTCGACGCACCGAAGCGCTTGGGAGCAAAGACCGCCCCAACGCGGGAAATCTTTCCCTCGCGGCGCAATTTCTCCAGGCCACCGAGGACAACACGCTCGCCCACGCCAAGCCGTGCCGCCAACTCGGCAAACGGTGCCGGGCAAAGTGGGAAATCGCGCTGAAATTCGTTGAGCAGGCGGAATTCGAAGGTTTCGGTCATCAGAAGCCAATACGTACAGCACGCGAAGTAAAGAAGATGCCCGAGGGGCTATCTGCCGCAATCTCGGCCTGTTTGGCAAACGTAGTGGTGTTGTGAATGACCACCTTGTTATCGTCACGCGCGGAGAGCCAGACGTTTTCACCACGCGGCGCAAACTCCATGTGCAGGATGCCCTTGCCCGGCTCGAAAGCATGCACAACCTTGCCGGCCAGCGTATCGATCACATCCATTTTGCCGTTATCCGGGAAGGCAAAATTGACCCAGACTTGCCGCCCGTCAGGCCGCGCCATGACGAACACCGGCTGACCACGCACCGCAATCCGGCCCACCTCTTTCCAGGTCGCCACATCAACGACCAGCACTTCATGGCGACCAATCGCCGGCAAATAGGCTTTGCCCTGCGCCACCGACCAACCGCGCAAGTGCGGCATTTTGAAGACGGGCAGTTTTTCCTGTCCACGCCCGTAATTTTCGAGAATCTTGCGCGCACCTTTTTCTGGCTGCCACAGGTCAAGCAAGGCCACGCCATCTTCACCAAAGAGTCCAGCCAGATAATGACGGCCATCCGGCGTCACCAGACCATCGTAAGGCTGCAAACCGGCCGGATAACGCTGCGTTTTTGGCTGCTTGGGATTGCTGAAATCTGTGACCCAAATTTCGCCGCCCTCAAATAGCGCATAGGCAAACTTGTTACCCGGCACATCGGCCAGGCCGACCACCTTGGAGAATTTACCCGGCGCGTATTCAGCCGGCACTTCGGAAAGCAATTCGAGTGTTTCGGCATCAAATGCCTTGATGCCGCCCGGCGTGTAATTTTGCGCTACGACAATCCGGCCATCCTGCGAAATCGAGCCGCCGATGGCGTTGCCCGACTGGATGATGCGTTTGACGATGCGCGCTTCAAGCAGATCAATCTTGGTCAAACCTCCATCGCGGCCAAAGATGAAGGCGTAGCGGCCATCACGCGAATAGACAGCGGAAGCATGCGAAAGATCGCCCAACCCGTCGATGCGCGCATAAGCACTCTGCGAACTGGTATTGACCAGCGTAACGCGGCCCGTGGCGCGCTCAATGACCAAGCCAAGATCGCCGGTACCTTTCAGTTGTGGCCCGGCGCAGGCGGTCAGGAACAGGCTCAAAAGGAAAGTCAGAAAAATTCGCATGGCGCTCTCAGTGCGGGAATTCGGTCATTAGTTTATCGACAATCCAGCTTGCCTCAGCTTCTGAAACAAACTGCTTCCACGGCGGCATCGGCGTACCGGGACGACCATAATAGATCGTTGCCACCAACCCCTCAGCGGGCTTGTCTTTCAATGTTGCGGGCAACAGCGCAGGGCCAAGGCCGCCCTGCAAAGTCATCCCGTGGCAGGAGCCACAATCCTGGCGCACCAGCCGCACCAACTCTTTTTGTCGCGCAACATCCGGCTCAGCGGCAATTGTTGGCTCTGCACTCGCTACGGTCGCGGTCGACACAAAAAATAGGGCAAAAATCAGTCTACTCGGCGACAACAATGCTCCCCTTCATTTCCGGATGCGGACCGCAATGGTAGTCGTAGCGCCCGACTTTGTCGAAGCGACGCAACCAGCTTTCATCCGGAAACATCCTTTCCGACTCCAACCCGCCTTCAGCCGGGAAAACCACCGAATGGCTAGTACGTTTTTCGTGATTGACCCAGCGCACGCTGTCACCCAGCTTGATGCTGACTTCGGCAGGAAAGTATTTATAGTTTTCAATACGCACCTCAGCCACGTTCTGAGCCTGCGCAGAAATAGAAAAGAGCGCCAACAACAGCGGCGCTCTTTTCAGCATCGACCATCCGGCTTGCATCATGTTTCCGGAAGGCAAATGAAATTACTGCTTGGCAGCCTTCACGTCGCCGTCAGTTCCCAGACCAATCGTGTGGCCAAAGGAAACGTGATGGAAACGGCCACCAGCATTATCAGCATGGATAGCGATACCGAACGGCACGGCCTTGCCAGCGACCAGCACGGCATTACCAGCCAGTTTGCGGGTGAAGGTCACGGTGTAGGTATCGCCCGCCTTGGCGCCTTCAGCCGTTGCACCTGCTTTGCCACCTTCCATGTTGCGCTTGTCGGCAACGAAACCATCTACCGACTTACCGCTGCTCTTCCACTGCATCAGGTCCATCGTACCGGGGGTAGCGTACTTGGTTTTGTCCTTGCCAGAAGGCATACCCTTGGAGTCCTGGTGGCAAGCAGCCCAGCAACCGACCTGATCACCCATTGGCACTTTGCCATCCGGGAACATCATCGTCGCCTTGACTTCATTTTCCTTGTCGGACTTATCAAAACCGCCAGTCGGCGCCTTGAAAGTCAAACGAACATAAAGATTGGTCGCATCGAATGCTGCTTGAACGCCAACCGGGTAGGTCATCGTTTTCGGTGCGCCCTTCGGCTCCATTTCCTTGCTGGCCAGACGCTTCAGGTCAAGGCTCAGCTTGCCATCTTCAACGTGACAACCGGCACAGGTTTCACCTTTTTTAAGGCCGCTGGCGCCGCTGTGGTCGCCCTTGCCGGAAACCCACTCAATCGGTGCAGCCCCCGGGTGGAAAACATGAATATTCGCTTTAGGCACCTTGCTCCAGTCCGGAGCGGCAAAAGCGGTTTGTGCGCCAAGTGCCATAAAGGCACCCATGACGACGAGGGAAGTCAGTTTTTTATTCACTATTTATCTCCTTTGCTGGAAACACGGGGGCTTTCGCCCCCGTGTCCTACTACCCAATCAATTAAGGCAATCTTGATTAGTAAATGTCGTGCTGGGTGTTGTAGACGTTGAACTTGCCGGTCGGGGTGATCATCTTCGGATCGGTAATCACCTTCTTGACGGTCAAAGTAGCATCGTCGTAAACCACGATAGCGGATTGGTCAGCCTTGCCGCCCCACAGGGAGATCCAGACTTCCTTGCCGTCAGCGCTGTACTCAGGATGCACGGCACGCTTGGTCGCTTTGACTTCCGGCATGCCGGAATCCTTGGCCACGTTGATCACGCGCTTCGGCTTGGACAGGTCAGCCATATCCCAGACAGAGACGGATTCAGCCAGGGTCTTGTCAGAGTTCTGAGCGGAGTCAGCCCACAGGTGCTTGGACTTCGGGTGGGTCTTGACGAACAGGTTGCCCGGAACGTGTTTGACTTCCTGAACGACCTTCCAGTTGTATTCCTTGAACTTGGCATCCGACTTCTTCTCGGAAGGCGTGCTGATCAGGGTCACCACATCGGCACCAAGGTGACCGGTTGCCCAGACTGGACCAAACTTCGGATGGGTGAAGTTGGCGCCGCGGCCCGGGTGCGGGATCTTGGCGGTATCAACCAGAGCCGCCAGCTTGCCGGTCTTGGTATCAACAGCAGCGATCTTGTTGGAAGCATTGGCTGCCACCAGGAAGTAACGCTTGGAAGCATCCCAGCCGCCGTCATGCAGGAACTTGGCGGAGCCGACCGTCGTCGTCTTCAGGTTCTCGATGTCGGAATAATCGACCAGCAGAATCTGACCGGTTTCCTTGATATTGATAACCCATTCCGGCTTGATGAAGGAAGCGACGATCGAAGCAACGCGCGGCTCCGGATGGTATTCGCCATCAACGGTCATACCACGGGTGGAAACCACTTTACGCGGCTTGAGCGTGTCGCCGTCCATGATCACGTACTGGGGCGGCCAATAAGAACCTGCAACTGCGTACTTGTCTTCAAAGCCCTTGAACTTGGAGGTATCGACGGAACGTGCGTCAAAGCCGATCTTGACTTCAGCCACGACACCCGGGTTTTCCATCCAGAGGTCGATCAGGGACAAACGACCATCGCGACCGATCACGTATACGTAGCGACCAGAAGCGGACATACGCGAAATATGAACTGCGTAGCCGGTCTTGACGATGCTGCGGATTTCTTTGGTATCGCCGTCGATCAGAGCCACTTCACCGGTATCACGCAGGGTGACGGAGAACATGTTCTTCAGGTTGTACTTGTTCATCTGCTTGGTCGGACGCTGATCGACCGGCACGATGACTTTCCAGGAATCCATAGTTTCCTTGAAGCTGTACTCAGGCGGCACATCCGGCACATTCTGGATGTACTTCGACATCAGGGAAATTTCTTCCTTGGTCAGGATGTCATCAAAGTTGACCATGCCACCATCGGTACCGTAACCAATAATTTTTTCCAGACGTTGCTGACCAAGCTTGAGCGTGCCACCTTCGGTGACATTGCCGTCCTTGTCCTTCTTGGACCAATGCGGCTCAAGATTTTTGCCGGTAGCGCCCTTACGCAGCACGCCGTGACAACCAGCACAACGCTCAAAATAAATTTTCTTGGCAGTTTCTTTTTCAGCAGCCGTCATCTCCGGACCCACTTTTTTAGCGGTTTCCTGAGCAAAGGCAGAACCCATAGCCAGAGCCATAGCGCTTAGTGCAAGCATCCCCACAACAGTTTTTTTCATACTTCCTCCTAGGACAAAGATAAGCGCGCTCAATCCCCCAAACGCGATGCACGCTAGGTTGAACCTCTCTCGAAATGGCATCCTTGATAACAATCAATTTTTAAAACTTAAGGCAATCTTAATATTCAATAATTTATAGTCAATAATAACTAGCCACCCGATACTTTTGATCTACCTTGCAAAAAAGCACCTGAACCTCTATTGGCAGACACGGCATCCGGCATTAGGATGGCCGTCCTGATGCGTGAAACCACTATGAATAAATCAAACCAACTCGAAAAAGGCAAGGTCTGGCTGGTAGGCGCCGGCCCCGGCGACCCTGAACTCCTGACCATCAAGGCAGCCAGACTAATCGCCCAAGCCGATGCCCTGGTGTTTGATCACCTGGTCAGCGATGCCATCATGGCGCTGGCTCGCCCCGATGCACGCCGCATCTACGCGGGCAAGGAAGCCTCAAACCATACCCTGCCGCAAGATTCGATCAACCAACTGCTAGTCGAATTGGCCAATGAGCATTTATCGGTCGTCCGCCTGAAAGGGGGCGACCCCTTTATCTTTGGGCGCGGCGGCGAAGAGCTTGAAACCCTGGCTGAATCAGGGATTCCCTTTGAAGTCGTCCCCGGCGTTACCGCCGCAGCCGGTTGCGCCGCCTACGCCGGCTTTCCCCTCACGCATCGTGATCACGCCCAAGCTGTAACCTTCGTTACCGGCCACCTCAAGGATGGTACGGTCAACCTCGATTGGCAGGCACTTTCCCGCCCAAAGCAAACCGTGGTTTTCTACATGGGGATTGGGGCCGCAAGTGAAATTTGCCGGCAAATGATCGCCCACGGCCTCCCCTCGATGACGCCAGCCGCCGTTGTACGCAACGGCACTCAGCCAGACCAGCAAACATTGCTTGCTACACTGGGCACTTTGCCGGATTGCATTGTAAATTCAGGCATCAAGCCGCCTGCACTTATCGTGGTTGGCAGCGTCACCAAACTGCACGAAAAACTCAACTGGTTTGAGAGATGAAACGCTGGCTCTGCATGGCCGCAGCATCCCTCAGCCTTAGCGCCCACGCTTACACTGCGGACGAACTGCACGGCGACTGTCTGGCAGCTGAAGAATTTTATGCAGCCAAAGCCAATGCCGACCCCTATCAATCGATCCGCGGCGCGCGCTGCATGGCCTACGTTGCCGGATTCGCCGATGGCTACGCAGTCAGCGACTATCTGGCAGAAAAAGTGGGGGTCACCCTCAACGCCATTTGCTTGCCCAAGGACAAGGATTTACCCTACCGCTTGGTCCGCTCCGTCCTCGCCCACCTTGAGCGCACGCCACCAAAAAGCAGCTTGAGCACCGCTACTTTAGTCGCCGCTGCGCTAGCAAAAACATTTCCTTGTGCAGATCAGCTTGAATCAAAGAAGTGATTCGTGGATAATGCTGCCTTCGTTGCCCCGGTGGCGGAATCGGTAGACGCAGCGGATTCAAAATCCGCCGCCGAAAGGTGTGCCAGTTCGAGTCTGGCCCGGGGCACCAGTTATCAAGAGTCAAGTGATTGCACAGTCGAAAAACTGAACAGTCATTTGATGGCTCTCACTTAGCGTAAGCGTGTAGCCTTTTGATACGTGCGTTCTTAGCTCAGTTGGTAGAGCGTCTGCCTTACACGCAGAATGTCGGCGGTTCGAGCCCGTCAGGACGCACCAAAGTGCCCATGTAGCTCAGTGGTAGAGCACTCCCTTGGTAAGGGAGAGGTCGGAAGTTCGATTCTTCTCATGGGCACCAAGCCCCTGTCTGAATTCCCTGAATTTTTTCTGATTGAACAATAGCCTGACCAGCACAAAGCCTGTGCACAGCAGAGTGCCAAAGATTCGGGCGCTTTAGCCCATATCTTTGGCACTCTGCAAATACGTTGAAATCAGCGTGACTTCGGATTCAAGGTGCCGCGATTGTAGTCCTTGTCGCCGGGCATGATGATCTGCCCGACTCCACCCAAAAAACTACCTTGAGCTTCAATTGGTCGGGTTTTTTCCAGGGTATTGCGCCGCCAACTGCTGCGCTTTCCCCGCATCGGCAAACTCCCAGCGCCCATTGGGGAAAAGTCGCACTTTTTGGCCGTCGACCGTAACCGCCTCAGGCGGCATGCGATCCAGCTCGACGGCGAAGCATTGCCCCGCCAGCAAAGCCAGAATCAGCACGCCAAATGCTGCTTTCACAGTTTGCCCTCAACCCAGTCTTTGACCGATGCCAGCGCCTGAGCCAGATTTTCCGGCTGCGTACCGCCAGCCTGCGCCATGTCAGGACGCCCGCCGCCCTTACCACCAACCTGCAGGGCAACCATGTTGACCAGCTCGCCGGCTTTGACCTTACCGATCAGGTCAGGCGTGACGCCGGCTATCAACGTCACCTTGCCGTCAATAACCGAAGCCAGAACAACCGCTGCCGACTTGAGCTTGTCTTTCAACTTGTCCATCGTCTCGCGCAGGGCGTTGACGTCGGCACCTTCGAGCAGCGCGGCCAGCACTTTGGCGCCTTTGACATCGACCGCCAGATCGACCATGTCATCGCCCTGCGCCGAGGCCAGTTTGCCCTTGAGGGCTGCCAGCTCACGCTCAAGTTTTTTGACCTGGTCAAGCACTGCCAGCACGCGGCCATGCACATCCTTGGGCAACACTTTCAGGGTACCGGCCACACCACCGAGTGCGCTTTCCATGCCCTGCATGTAAGTCAGCGCATTGTCGCCAGTGACTGCCTCAACGCGGCGCACACCGGCAGCCACGCCACCTTCGGCGGTAATGCTGAACAAACCGATATCACCGGTCCGGCTGGTGTGGGTGCCGCCGCACAGCTCGCGCGATGAACCGATATCCAACACGCGCACGCTATCGCCGTATTTTTCGCCGAACAACATCATCGCACCCAGTTTTTGGGCTTCGGCAATCGGCAGCACGCGGCACTCATTGGCAGTATTGGCGAGAATTTCGGCATTAACGATATTTTCGACGCGGCGGATTTCCTCGTTGCTCAACGGCTGGTTATGCACAAAGTCAAAACGCGTTTTGTCCGGATCAACCTGCGAACCTTTTTGCTGTACATGATCGCCCAGCACTTCGCGCAATGCTTTGTGCAACAAGTGAGTTGCCGAGTGATTGCGCATGATGCGCTGACGGGCAAGCAGATCGACCTTGGCGGTAACGCCATTGCCGACACTCAAGGTGCCGGTCTTGACCACACCATGGTGACCGAAAACCGTGGCCTGAATTTTCTGCGTATCTTCAACCGCAAAGATGCCATGCACTGACTGCAGCACGCCACAATCGCCCACCTGACCGCCGGATTCAGCATAAAAAGGCGTGTCATCAAGCACCACGACGCCAATTTCACCTTCATTTAGCGCGTTGACCGCAACACCGTCCTTGTACAAGGCCAACACGTTGCCTTTGGTCTCCAGCATGTCGTAGCCGTGGAAAGTTGTGGCCGGGCCGTTGTATTCCAGATTAGCGGCCATCTTGAATTTGCCGGCAGCACGCGCCTGTTCTTTCTGGCGCGCCATCGCGGCATCAAAGGCGGCGGCATCGACAGTGATCTCGTGTTCGCGGCAAATATCCTGGGTCAGATCGAGCGGAAAACCGTAGGTGTCGTGCAACTTGAATGCGGTATCACCATTGAAAACTTGGTTATTGGCTGCCTTGAGCGCTGCCAATTCGCTTTCGACAATCGCCATGCCATGTTCGATGGTTTCGAAAAAGCGATCTTCCTCCTGCTTCAAGGTTGCCATGATGCGCGCCTGATGCTGCGCCAACTCGGGATAGGCCATGCCCATTTCGGCGACCAGATCCGGCACCATCTTGTGGAAGAAGGCAGCGCGGGCGCCGAGCTTGTAGCCATGACGAATGGCGCGGCGGATGATCCGGCGCAGCACGTAGCCACGACCTTCATTGCCGGGAATGACGCCATCAGCAAGCAGGAAGGAACAGGCGCGAATGTGATCGGCCAGCACTTTCAGCGACGGGCTGTTGAGATCGGCATCCGAGGTTTCACGGGCAGCCGCTTTGAGCAGCGCCTGAAACAGATCAATTTCGTAGTTGGCATGGACGCCCTGCAGCACGGCAGAAACACGCTCCAAACCCATGCCGGTATCAACGGATGGCTTGGGCAACGGATGCATGACGCCAGCCTCGTCGCGGTTGAACTGCATGAAAACGTTGTTCCAGATTTCGATGAAACGGTCGCCGTCTTCGTCCGGGCTGCCCGGAGGGCCACCCCAATGCTGCTCGCCGTGGTCGTAGAAAATTTCGGTGCATGGGCCGCAAGGGCCGGTGTCACCCATCATCCAGAAATTATCAGAAGCGTAGCGGGCGCCCTTGTTGTCGCCGATGCGGATGACGCGTTCGACCGGCACGCCGATTTCCTTGGTCCAGATGTCGTAGGCCTCGTCGTCCTCGGCGTAAACCGTAACCGTCAGCTTGTCCTTGGGCAGCTTGTAGACCTCGGTCAGCAGTTCCCAGGCGTACTTGATGGCGTCACGCTTGAAATAGTCGCCAAAGCTGAAATTGCCGAGCATCTCGAAGAAGGTGTGGTGGCGCGCCGTGTACCCGACGTTCTCGAGATCGTTGTGCTTACCGCCAGCGCGCACGCATTTTTGCGAGGTCGTCGCACGGGAATAAGGCCGCTTGTCGAAACCAAGGAAAACGTCCTTGAACTGGTTCATCCCGGCGTTGGTGAACAGCAGGGTCGGATCTTCATGTGGCACCAACGAACTGGAGGCGACAATCTGGTGGCCCTTGGAGGCAAAGAAGTCGAGGAATTGCTGGCGGATTTCGGCGCTTTTCATAAGCTGTCGGCCCTAAATGGCGGTGAATTTGAATCCCGCGATTTTAAAAGAAAAACCCGCCGGAAGGCGGGTTTCGTCTCGTCGCACAGTCTCAGACAACTTATCAATAAAGCGCGGCTTGGCTAGCGAACAGATCAAGACGATCACTAAACATGGCCGAAACGCCGCGCTCAAGCAAAATTTTTGCCTCATTTTTCGCGTTGACCGTGTAACACAGGACCGGAATATGGTGCGCCTTCGCTTCAGCCAGCACTGCGTCGGTTAGCAAACCCGCACGACAATGCAGCGTAAGCGCTTGCAGTCTTTTCATTTCGCTCAGCCAGTCAGGCGGCACGGATTCAAACAAAATACCGCGCGGAATCTGTGGCGCCAGATCATGGGCGATTTCCAGTGCCTCAAGCGAAAATGAAGAAATCAGCGGCTGGAAAGCGGCATCCCGCCAAAGTTTGGCGCTCAGACCAGCAACCTGTTTGGCGGTCTCAACTTCATACCCAGCCGCTGGCTTGATTTCAATATTGGCCAGCAAGCCAAGCTTGCGGCATAGCGTAGCGGCTTCGGCAAAACGGGGGATAGTCTCACCGCCACCGGCATCGAGGGCAAACAGCGCAGCATCCGGCGTATCGCAAACGGAACCAGCGCCGTTGGTCGTACGCGCCAAGGTTTCATCGTGAATCAGGACGGGGGTGCCATCACGACTCAACATCACATCAAATTCAACGGCTTTATAGCCAAGGCTGGCCGCCAGACGAATACCCGCCAAGGTATTTTCTGGCGCCAGACTGCCGCCACCGCGATGGGCAAACCAGCGCGGCAGCGTTAGAGGCATTAGAAGGGCTGCGACTTCTTCAGACCGGGTTTAGCACCCAGCACCGCATTGCCACGATGAACGGCGGCATCAAGCGCGGCCTTCGGCGGCTTTTTGTCAGCCCAGGCAGCTTCGAGTTCCTCGTTGACGATGATGCGCACTGGATCGATATTGGCGGTACGCACACTCGGCTCGGCGCCTTTGCCTTGAAGTGAGGCATAAGCGATTTGCAATGTTTCGTCCTCGTTTTTCAAAATCTTGCTGCGCGCTGCAGCACGCGCTGCCGAGGTCAACGGCATCTGACCATAAACACGTACCAACTCGACCTGCATCTCAGGCTTGAGCAAGAAACTGACAAACTTTGCCGCCTGCTTCGACTGGGCCGCCGACTGACCAGCGCCAACCCACAAGGATGCGCCATCAGCCAGCGTGTGCTGGCGACCGCCATAGACATCATCATGGAAGGGCAAGGGCGCGACCCCCAGCTCGACCCCCTTGGCCTCACGGAAATCGACTGCTTCACGCGAATCTGTGGTGATCATCGCGCATTCACCATTCTCAAACTTGGCGCTCGCCTCGTCACGACGTCCAAAAGTTTTGAAGTAGCCGGCTTTGACCCAGGTGGTCATCATCGCCATATGCTTGACTTGCGGCAGGCCATTGAAGGTCAGCACGCCTTTCTCAGTCATTGACGGCACACCGGAGACTGCGCTCATGTTGTCGATATGCACCCAAACCGGCCACGAGGTTGTGTACGGGCAGGAGAACCCAGCCTCTTGCAACTTGTCGAGCATGCCCTGCATTTCAAACCAGGTCTTCGGCGGCTGATCCGGGTCCAGCTTGGCTTTGCGAAACGCTGTTTTGTTAAAAAACAAAACCGGCGTCGAATAAGCCAGCGGCAAAGCGACCAAGCGGCCCTTGGCGTCGACCACGCCAGCTTTGAGATCGACTGACATATCGCTCATCTTGAGCGGTTCGCCGGCCTTGGCCATCACTTCATGCAAGGGCACAAAGCTCTTCGGATGCGCCAGCACTTCGGTCATGTCATAACGCCGCATCAGATTCAGCCCGGTTGGTTTCTGGCCCTTTTCAAGACGAACCAGCTTCATCGTACTGCTGGTTTCAGTATTGAAGCGATCAATCACCGCCTGCAAGTGCTGCTCACCGACCGGTCCAAGATTATGAGCAAGCTCAAGATCGCTTGAGGCGGCACGCGCCGGTGCTGCAGCCGGAGCCTGCTTGGCTGATGGTTTGGCTGGTTTTGCAGCCTGAACGGAAAAAGTCAGCGCAAGGCCAAGCGCAGCCACCAAAGGACGTAGGTAGAAAGACATGAACACTCCAGAGCATTTTTTGCAAAGGATAAATTATAACCGCATGAATTTATTGTTCCGAAACCCGGCAAAACCAACGTCGGCTGCCCCATATTTTTGTGAATGTGCGAAAATTCGCGCCATGATCAAGCGCACGTCCCTCCTTTTCATCGCCCTGCTCGCCTTGAGTGGTTGCGACCAGATCGCCCAGAAGATGGGCATGGAAGACCCGGTAAAAAAGGACGCACGCCTCGAACCTGATGGCAAAGCCGTTGGCAGCGCCTGCCGACAGTCCGGGCGGGCAATTGAAGATTGCTACGCGATCTACACTTGGCTACCCAAATCGTCGATCTTTTCTGGCTGGAAAGAAATGGACGAATACATGCGCGAGAACAAGCTGGAAACCATCGTCCCGCAATTGCCACCGCCAGAAGCGCCAGGCGCCGCCAAAAAGAAAAAACCGGCCAAGCCAACAACAGAAGGCAAGGAAGAGTCCAAGCCAGCAGAAGAAAAAGAAGCGGCCAAACCTGCCGCCACTGAAGAAAGCAAGAGCGCAGCAAAACACTAGCCTGCGCCAACATCGCCTGAGGAGGCACGATGCAGCAACAAGGGTGGTTCAAAGGGATTCGTGCCAAATTAATCGGGATCTTTGTCCTGATCAAGATGATTCCGCTGGTGCTGATTGCCTGGTACGCGTGGCACGCCTCCCAGCAACTCGGCGAGGAGGTTTCGACCAAGGCGAGCAATATGGCCGAGGCCATGCTCTCCAGCATCAAAACAGTCGGCAAGACCGTGACCGACGACTCAATCAGCGCACTTGATCAGCGCTCACGTGAGGCCATCGAAACACTGACCACCGATGCAGCAAAAGAAATTGCCGACTTTCTTTACGACCGTGATCGCGACATCCGCCAAGCCAGCAACATAGAACCAAGCGAAGCCAATTTCCGCCGCTTTCTCGACGAACATTCGCGCAAACTGTACACGCACGGCGCCTGGAAACTAGCGGAGGATGGCAAATCATGGGTACCAGAAAAACCCGTCAGGCAAGAGGCAAAAGTGACCCGCCCGGTCCTTTCGGACAACGCCAAAAATTTCCATATTCGCGCCCCTGAATACTTGGGCGAAGCAGAGCAGCGCCCTCTTTTTGTCGAAATGACTTTCGTCGACCTCAACGGCCAGGAAAAAACCAAGGTCACCCGTGGCAACCTGACCGAAAAATCACTTAAAAACGTCGTCGACCGCAACAATACGTTTATCCGCGCTGAAACCTACTTCAGTGAGCTGAAAAAACTCAAACCGGGTGAAATTTACGTTTCCGACGTGATCGGCGCTTATGTGCCAACTCAAGCCATTGGCCCCTACTTGCCGGCAGCATTGGAAAAAGCCGGCAAACCGTTCAAGCCGGAAGACTCTGCCTACGCTGGCACGGAAAACCCGGTCGGCAAACGCTTCCGCGGCATCGTTCGCTGGGCCATGCCGGTGGTCAAAAACGGGCAAGTCACCGGTTATGTGACCTTGGCGCTCGACCATGACCACATCCGCCAGTTCTCCGACCGCCTGATGCCGACCGAGGAACGCTACACGCCGATTTCGGATGCGATCAAGGGCAACTACGCCTTTCTCTGGGATCACAAGAGCCGTTCGATTTCACATCCACGTGACTACTTCATCGTCGGCTACAACCCACAAACCGGCCTACCGGAAACGCCGTGGATGGATGAGGAGTTGTATGGTGAATGGCAGGCGAGCGGGAAACCCGCCGATCAATTCCTGGCCGAAACACCGTCCTTCAAAGATCAGAGCCTCAAGAAAAAACCAGCCAAGGCACTGATCAAGGCCGGCACAGTGGCACTGGATTGCCGTTACCTGAATTTCTCGCCGCAATGCGATGGCTGGAACGCACTAACTGAACATGGTGGCTCCGGCTCCTTCGTCATTTTCTTTTCCGGCCTGTGGAAACTCACCACCGCAGCCGCCATTCCTTATTACACCGGGCAATACGCAAAATCCCCACAGGGCTTCGGTTTTGTGACGATTGGTGCGAATGTCGATGAATTCCACAAATCCGCGACTGAAACCGGGCAGAAAATCACCGCGCTAGTCAACGAAAAGGACAGCAGTTTCAAAGCTCAACGCAGCGAGATGCTGAGCGGCATCGACCACAGCCTGACGGCGACGGCAATTGGCCTCTGGGGTTCGACGGTGATCATGATTTTGATTGTCATCGGTATTGCGATCTGGATGGCCAACTTGTTGACCCGCCAAATTACCAACATGATTGCCGGCATCCGCTCCTTTCAGAATGGCAATCTGCAGCATCGGCTGGATGCCTCCAGCAACGATGAAATGGGCGAACTGGCCGGCTCCTTCAATGGCATGGCCGACTCTGTCGCGGAATCATTCAAGCGCCTTGAAGAAGCCAAGGAAAAAGCCGAGGAAGCCAGCCGCCTCAAATCCGCCTTCCTGGCCAACATGTCACACGAGCTACGCACCCCGCTCAACGGCATTCTCGGCTTTGCCGAACTGATCAAATCCGAAGCGGCCGATGCGGATCAGCAGGAATACGCCGAGGTAATCGTTAATAGCGGCACTCACCTGCTCAATCTGGTCAATGAAATCCTCGATCTCTCGAAAATCGAAGCCGGTGAACTTTCTTTCAATTTTGTCGAACTACCAATCGCCGCCTTGGCCAAAGAGGCAAGCAGTACTCATCAATCCAGCGCCGCCGCCAAGGGAATCAAGCTGACGCTGGATTTGGCCGAGCATCTTCCTGAGACCATGCAAACTGACTCAACACGCTTGCAGCAAGTGCTCAACAACCTCTTGAGTAACGCAGTGAAATTCACCGACAGCGGCGAAGTAACGATGAGCGTGCGTGCCATTGATCGCGACATCGCCTTTGCCATCCGCGACACCGGCCCCGGCATTCCAGCCGAATTCCATGCCGAAATTTTCGAGAAATTCAAGCAACTCGAAACCTTCCTGACCCGCCAACATCAAGGTACCGGGCTTGGTCTAGCCTTGGTCAAACAATTGGTTGAACACATGGGCGGCAGAATCACCCTTGATTCAGAAGTTGGTGTAGGCTCAACGTTCACCGTTTACCTTCCCCGAGCACAAAATCATGAGTGAGCGTTACGCACTGGTTGTCGATGACCACCCCACCAACCGCCTGCTCGGGCGCACCCTGCTCGGCAAAATGGGTTGGCATGTAGCGGAGGCAGAAAGCGGCGAACTGGCGCTTGAATTAGCCAGCAAAACCGCATTCTCACTGATCCTGCTCGACATCAGCATGCCCGGCCTTTCCGGCGAAGAAACCTGCATTCGCCTGCGCGCCATGCCCAACGGGGCGACTATGCGCATCATCGCCTACACCGCCCATGCTTTCCCCGAAGAGCGCGAGCGCTTTCTGGCTGTCGGCTTTGATGAAATCCTCGTCAAACCAATCAACCGCCAGCGCTTGGAAGAAGTCATTGTCGGCAAATAGTGCGAAATTAATTAAGCGGAAATTTGCTTAATCATAGCCCGACATCTTGAGTCGGACACGCAGGGGGTATAATCCGGCCCCATGTCTGAAATCAATACCTTAGCTGGCGATAGCGCCAGCACACTGGCTGCCGATGCAGCCCCCGAAATCACCTTTGCCGATCTGGGACTAGCCCCGGAACTGCTGCGCGCAGTACTTGACGAAGGCTATACCAAACCAACCCCGATCCAGGCTCAGGCCATTCCGCTCGTCATTGGCGGCCAGGACATCATGGGTGGTGCCCAAACCGGCACCGGCAAAACAGCGGCCTTTACCCTGCCGATTCTGCAACGCATCCTGCCCTTCGCCAGCAGCAGCCCCTCGCCGGCCAAACATCCGGTCCGTGCGTTGATCCTGGCACCGACCCGCGAACTGGCGATGCAAGTTTTTGAGTCGGTTAAAGCCTATAGCAAGCACACACCGCTGCGCGCCATGTGCGCCTACGGCGGCGTCGACATCCGGCCACAGATTGCCGAACTGAAAAAGGGTGTCGAAATTCTTGTCGCCACGCCCGGTCGCCTGCTTGATCACGTCGAGAACAAGAGCGTCAGTTTTGCTTCAGTGCAAGTCCTCGTCCTTGACGAAGCCGACCGCATGCTGGACATGGGCTTTGTCCCCGACGTCACGCGCATTCTCAACATGTTGCCGGCCCAACGTCAGAGCCTGTTGTTCTCCGCCACCTTCTCCGAGGAAATCAAGAAGCTGGCTGACAAGATGTTGCGCGCCCCGGTGCTGATTGAAGTTGCCCGGCGCAATCAGGTCTCCGACAACATCACGCACCGCGTCCACCCGGTCTCCGAATACGGCAAACGCGGCCTGCTGATCAAGCTGCTGAAATCGAGCGAGATCCGTCAGTGCCTGGTCTTCATGCGCACCAAACAGGGCTGCTCGCGCCTGACGCGTGAACTGCAGCGCGCCGGCATTCAGGCCGACGCCATCCACGGCGACAAGAGCCAACTGGAACGCATCAAGGCACTGGAAGCCTTCAAGGCCGGTCAAACCCATGCCCTGATTGCGACCGATGTTGCCGCGCGTGGTCTGGATGTCGATGACCTACCTTATGTGATCAATTACGAATTGCCGCACACGCCGGAAGACTACGTACACCGGATCGGTCGCACCGGACGCGCCGGCAAGTTGGGCAATGCCATTTCGCTGGTTAGCGCGCATGAAGTCTGCTACCTGATCGATATTGAAAAATTGATCAAACGGCCGATTGAGCAAGTTGAAGTGGTTGGCTTCGAGCCGGAAGCGGAATATGAATACCCGCCGGGCAACAAGAAAAAACGTAGCGCACCACCGGCTAAAGCACCCGTCGCCCAGCGCCCGGAACGTAGTGAGCGCCCAGCTCGCCCGGAGCGTAACGAGCGCTATCCGCGCCGCAACTCAATGATCGCAGCCGATGGCTTTGACTTCAGCAAACCGTATGAAGACACTTCGCCACGCGGAGAAATTCCCGATTCGCCAGTCGCACCAGCCAAACATGATCCACACAAGCCAAAGCGTGTAGTTGCCGCCTTACTCGGTGGCATGGGGCGCAAGTAAGCGTCAATAAAGATGAAAGGGGCCGTTAAAACGGCCCCTTTCGCTTATGCTTGGCTACAGATCAAATCTTGGCCCGAGAAACAAACCCAGCTGGTGGTTTGGGTTTTACAACTTCATTTTTGATCAACTTGATGATCGCTAGTGAAACATTATCGCCACCGCCCGCACCGCGCTCGCGGGCGCGCTCCACCAGAATTTCGCACGCCCGACGCGCTGGGTAGGCGGCGACAATACCGCCCATTTCGGCATCATCGAAATAGGCCCAGAGGCCATCCGAACAGAGTACAAAGCTGTCGCCGCCCTGTAATTCGTGTGACTCTGAAATATCAAATTTTGGTTCGTCCTGCCCACCCAGCGAAGTCAGCAAAATGTTGCGATTGGGGTGGGTCAGCGCCTGCTCGGCGCTTATTTTCCCTAGACTAAGCAAGTGCTCAACATAGGAATGGTCAACTGAACGCGTCAGTAATTGATCGCCACGAAAACGGTAAAGTCGGCTATCGCCGCAATGCGCCCAGGTCAATTTACCTGGTTGCAGCAGGAGCATGACAGCGGTGCTATGCGGATCCTTCTCGTTGATAAAGCGTGCCGCTTTGATCATGGTGTGCGCTTCACGCATGCTGTTTTCAAGCATCGACTGCGGGGTTTCCTCTTTCGGTGAGAAATGGTTTAGGTTGTTTTTGGCGGTATGAACCACCTGCTCGGCAGCAAGCGCGCCACCGGTATGCCCGCCCATACCATCCGCAACAACTGCCAACGCAACACCTTGCAGGCGAGAATGAGCCAGGATGGCGACCCGATCCTGCTGCTCCTTGCGATCACCCTGATGCTGTGCCGCGCACGCATCAATAACGACTGACATTAAAAATCCCCTTGCGTATCAATATTTTTACAAAACCACCGTCTAAGCAGCTTCACTCTCATTGTGAAAGCGCTCATTTATGATGTCAGCAAACTCGGGAAGCGCCCCTTCGTCCAGCCCCAACTCGGGCAAGACTTCAGACTTGACCTGCTCCCACTCGGGATTGGGAACGCGTTGATCACGGTAATAAAGCTCTGCCGCCAGTTGCAGGATGGCCACCATCGTGCGTGAGGCATGTTGCCCGAGGTGTCGAATATCGTGGTGGAAGCGAATGGAGTCACAGATGAACTCGGGCAGACACCAGTGGCGTGCAACGATGTAGCCGACGACACAGTGATCGGCATTGAATTTTTTATCCTCATCAGCCAATTGCACCCAACGCCCCGGCTCGGCCAAACGCATTTCGGCGCAATAGGTAGGGAAGCGCTGTAATTGCAACAACACACCACAATCGTGAAAAATGGCGGCGATGTAGGCTTGATCGGGGAATATATTGCACACCGCGACCCGCTCATCGGCGATCAGCATGGCAAATTGCGCAATGGTTTGCGAGCGCGCCCAAAAGGCTTCGTAGACTTGTGGGTGCTTCTTGGCGCCACCGACTGAAGTCAAGGCAATCGCCTGAACCAGATTGAAAGTCTGGCGCACACCGACGGCGTGAAGGATGTCTTCAATTGACTCGAAAGGTTGGTGCTGACGGTAGGCCGCATTACTCACCACCTTGAACAGTAAAGCCGCTATACCGGGATCCTGGTTGATGACGCGCGACAACAGACGCACGTCGAACTCCTTGCGCAGCATGAGCTTGCGCAATTCGTCAAGAACCCGCGGCTGTGGCGGGATTTTGATTCCCCCTTCGAGCAAACGCTTGATCCGCGCACTATCCACTTCGCCCAACGACTGCATTGCCTCGTAAACAGACACCGCGCCACTCATGCCAAAACCTCGTCGATCAATTCTATTCAGTGCTGCACAGGCAGCACACTCCCCGCCTGAAGATGGCTCAGGCAGCCTACTTTGGCTATGACAATAAGCGCTGGCAAATCGTCAGCACTTACCGTCAGCTTGTTTTGTCCTGATTGTTTTGCGCGTACCGGCTGCAGCAAAAATAAGCATCTGCCGCAAACATCAAATGATAGCTGGCGGCGCTAAAAAATACGTCAATCAGAGCACGTATTTTTAGCGCCATGCAGCGAGGAATAGCACGAGTAAAAAGCACTGCCTGCGGTCAAATTGCGAACGGGAGCAAAACCGACATGAAAAAAGGTTCTGACCATCAGCAGGCAACGCTAAACCAGCCCAAACCAGCCTCGGTGCCGGCTTGCGGTTTGTATTCGCAGCCAACCCAGCCGTCGTAAGCGAGCCGATCCAGCAATTCAAATAGAAACGGGTAGTTGATTTCACCGCTTCCCGGCTCGTGACGCCCCGGATTATCAGCAATCTGGATATGGCCGATGCGCTGGATATTGGCTTCCAGTGTGCGCGCCAGATCGCCGGCAATAATTTGCGCATGGTAAATGTCGTATTGCAATTTCACATTGTTGCGGTCAACGGCTTCCAGCAGGCGAAAAGCTTTATCAACATCATCCAGCCAGTAACCCGGCATATCAAACAGGCTATTGATCGGCTCGATCATCACGGTAACGCCAACCGTTGCCAGACGATCCGCCGCATGACGCAGATTGGCGATATAGGTTTCTTCGAGCAATGACTCGCTCACGCCTGCCGGGCGTATCCCGGCCATGCAATGCAATCGCTCGCAATCCAGTAGCACCGCATAATTCAGCGCTTGCTCAACGGTCTCGGCAAACTCACCTTGACGCTGCGGCAGACAAGCCAGCCCACGCTCCCCGGCAGCCCAATCACCAGGCGCCAGATTGAACAAAACTTGCTCAAGATCAGCCGCCTTCAGCCAATCCGCCACCTCATGTGCCGCGTAATCGTAAGGAAAGAGATATTCGACGCCCTTGAATCCTGCCGCGGCTGCTCGTTTGAAACGCTCCGCAAACGGAGCATCGGTAAATAAAAAGCTTAAATTGGCGGCGAACTTTGGCATCTCGGTGACAGTTGGCAAAACGATGCGCCAAGTATAATCCGCCGACTTTCAAGAGGAGCAGAGCATGACTGAACGCAAGGGCAACCGTCTTTCAAAAATCGTCACGCGCACCGGCGATGCCGGCACCACCGGGCTGGGCGACGGATCGCGGACAACCAAGGACAGCCTGCGGATTGATGCCATCGGCGAAATTGACGAACTCAACTCCAGCCTCGGCGTGCTGCTCTGTGAAGAAATGCCGGATGCCATCCGCAGTGCGCTGCTTGACGTGCAGAATGATCTGTTCGATCTCGGCGGCGAACTTTGCCTGCCCGGTATGGAAGTGATCAAGGAAAACCAGGTGGCGCGACTGGAAGAGGCTGCCGAAGCGTTCAATGCCGACCTGCCCATGCTCAAGGAATTCATCCTGCCCGGCGGAACGCGCGCTGCGTCCCTCGCTCACTTGAGCCGCACGGTTTGCCGCCGCGCCGAACGATCGATGGTTCGTCTGCACAATGCTGAAAACCTTTCTGACCCTGCCCGGCGCTACATCAATCGCCTTTCCGACCTGCTTTTCATCCTTGGCCGTTCGCTGAACCGCGCCGGCGGACGCGGTGACGTACTCTGGCAAAAAGGCAAAAACGCCGCATGAGCGCCTGCGTTATCGGCCACATCACCGTCAAGGATGAAGACAAATGGGCGCAATACCGCGCCCAGGTGCCGGCCACACTGGCCCCGTGGGGCGCTGAATTGCTTTTTCGCGGTAGTGGCGCGCAAGTACTGAGTGGCGAACATCGGCACCGCGACAGCGTGGTGATCCGCTTTCCTGACCAGGCATCGGTTAATGGCTGGTATGGTTCAGCCGCCTATCAGGTACTGATTCCCTTGCGCCAGCAAGCTGCCGATCTCGAACTGATCAGTTTCAGCGATTAGCGCCGTCGAGACGATTACTCAGCCGCTTCGACTACCCGCCGCGCACGAACCGCGGCGGCCAGCGTATCCAGAACGGTCAGGCTGTCATCCCAGTTAATGCAGGCATCGGTAACGCTCTGGCCGTAAGTCAGCGGCTTGTCCGGCACAATATCCTGACGGCCTTCAACCAGATGCGACTCGACCATGACGCCAACGATGCGGTCTTCACCACTCGCCATTTGCGCCGCCACGCTGTCGCAGACCTCCATTTGCAGCTTGAATTGCTTGCGACTATTGCCATGCGAGAAATCGACCATCAACCGGGCGGCAAGCCCCGACTTGGCGATTTCATTGCACGCGGCATCGACGCTGGGTGCATCGAAATTGGGCTCTTTGCCACCGCGCAGAATGACATGGCAATCCTCATTGCCCTGCGTGGACACAATCGCCGTATGGCCGGATTTGGTCACTGACAGGAAGTGATGCGGCGAATTGGCCGAACGAATGGCGTCGACCGCAATCCGCATGTTGCCATCCGTACCGTTTTTGAAGCCAACCGGGCAGGATAGTCCGGAGGCCAATTCGCGGTGCACCTGCGACTCGGTTGTACGTGCACCAATTGCCCCCCAGGCAATCAGATCCGCCGTGTATTGCGGGGTAATCGTGTCGAGGAACTCAGTCGCGCAAGGCAGGTTCAACTCGTTGATTTCAAGCAAAATCTTGCGTGCCAGACGAATACCTTCGTTAATCCGGAAGGTGTTGTCGAGGCGCGGGTCATTGATCAGGCCTTTCCAGCCCACCGTCGTCCGCGGCTTTTCGAAATAGACACGCATTACGACAATCAAGTCTTCAGCGTATTTCTCCGTCTCTTTCGCCAGCTTTTTGGCGTAATCCATCGCCAGATCATAGTCGTGAATCGAGCATGGCCCGATCACCACCAAAAGGCGATCATCAGCCCCATGTAAAACGCGGTGGATGGCTTGGCGCGCAGCATAGGTGGTCTGTGCGGCGCGGCTGGAAACCGGATATTCACGAAAAACATGGGCGGGCGGCACCAGTTCCTTGATTTCCTTGATCCGCAGATCGTCTGTATTCGGTTTGCTCGTTGAAGTGCTGTTCGGCGCCATATCCTGCCCTGTTCAGTTCTGCTGAAAACTGTCCATTCTACCGGATGGGCATGCAAATTTTTATGCGTGAACCTTACTTGGGCAGCTTCTCGTACAAACCAACCAGCGCGTCCATCTCTTCCAGAATGCGTTCGCTGGTTGTCGCAACGGCAGTCTGCGCGCGTTTATCCGGCCCGGCTTTCTGACCTAATGCGCTCTGGAAGAAAAACCATTGTTGATTAACCAGATCCAGGCTCTCCTGAATTTTCGGCGTATTCACCGGTGCGGCAACCAGCTCCTGATGGGCGGCGGCAAATTCCTTTTGTGCTTTATCCAGATCACTGACGCTGCTCTGGTTGCCGACATGCCAAGCCAGCGCTTGATAGAACTTGGCCATGCGCTGCGCCAACATGCGCTGGCGTCCCGAAATATTGACCAGACGCCCGGCGTTTGAACCGGCCTGCTTTTCGAGTTGAGCCGTGCCCTGCTGAGCCAGCGCCAGAACCTCTTCCGAAAGCGCCAGCACCTTGCTCCCGTTTTCCTTGGCCGGCGCGCTACCCAGCAAGAGATCCTTGTAGGCGATCCACGATTTTTCGAGTTTCTGGTAAGTCTCGCGAATTTCCGGGCTTGGCGCATAGTTTTTCAACTCAACCAATTGCCGGTCAAACAAGGCGACGGAGCTATCGAGCAGCTTTTTGCTGCGGTCAACCTCGATTTGTTGCCCAATTTGAAAATAGACTTTGGCCATCCGCTGCGACAACATGCGTTGCCGACCAGCCTTGTTGATCGCCGAATTCACATCGTTAATCTGCGCCAAAGCCTCACCACCGAATACACCAAGAAGCAGCGCGAGCAAAAACCCAGTCAAATTTTTCATGCCGCCCCCAGCCGTTTATCCAAGGCAGAAAGAATAATTAGCGGGTTATTTGCGATCCATGACCTTGGTCAAATCGCACACCAATGTCACGGCAACTGGGTTAGATAATTGGCAATCGCGGTGATATCGTCGTTCTTGAGTGGGGCAGTTGCAATCGCCATCAGCTGGTTATTACGAATCCCCGTTCCATCGCGGTAACGCGTTACCGTGGTTTGCAAGTAAGGTAACTTCTGCCCGGCAATGCGCGGAATTTCGGCATTGCCACGCGCCTGTTCACCGTGGCAACGGACACATAACTTGCTGAATAATTCTTTGCCTTTGGCTGCAAGAGCAGCATCGGCACGTGATGGCGGGACAGTCATGCTGGCATAAAACAATGAAATTTGCAGACGATCATCGTCTTTGAGCACTTTGATCAAGCCTTGCATAAAGGGATCTTTACGCTCGCCATTACCAAATTTACGAATCTGCTCAAGCAGGAAAGCCGGATTTTGTCCTGCGAGATTCGGGATTTCTGCTGACTTGCCTATCCCCTCGTCACCGTGACAATTGGCGCAAAAAAATGCGGCCTTGCGACCGGCATCGACCGCGACTTTCAAAGCGGCCGGATCAGACTGGATCGATTTCAAACGATCCAGCAAAGGAGTTTGTGCAGACGCCGCGCCACAGATAACCAACCAACCTGCCACCAGAAACCACGTCCGCATAATACCTCCGTAATAACTACCTATTATGCCGTACCACCTACCGTCAGTCCATCAATCCGCAAGGTTGGCTGACCTACGCCGACCGGCACACTTTGCCCATCTTTGCCGCAAGTGCCGACGCCCGGATCAAGCTTGAGGTCGTTACCGATCATCGAAACCCGGTTCATCGCCTCCGGACCGTTGCCGATCAACGTCGCCCCCTTGATCGGGCGCGTCACCCTGCCATCTTCGATCAGATAAGCCTCGCTCATCGAAAAAACGAATTTTCCGCTGGTGATGTCAACCTGGCCGCCACCAAAATTGGCCGCGTAAATGCCTTTTTTGACTGACTTGATGATTTCCTTTGGGTCGTGCTCGCCAGCCAGCATCATGGTGTTGGTCATGCGCGGTAGCGGCAAATGAGCGAAGGATTCGCGTCGACCGTTGCCGGTTGGCGCCACACCCATCAGGCGAGCATTGAGGCTGTCCTGCATATAACCCTTGAGGATGCCATCTTCGATCAACACATTGCGCTGCGAGGGGTTGCCTTCATCATCAATGTTCAAAGAGCCACGCCGGTCGGCAATCGTGCCGTCATCAATCACGGTCACCCCTTTGGACGCGACGCGCTGGCCGATGCGACCGCTGAAGGTGGAACTGCCCTTGCGGTTGAAATCGCCTTCCAGGCCATGGCCCACCGCTTCATGCAGCAGGATGCCCGGCCAACCGGCGCCCAGCACAACCGTCATCTGGCCAGCCGGCGCGGCTTCGGCATTGAGGTTGGTGACCGCCTGATGCACGGCCTCTTTGGCGTAGCGCTGGAGAATTTCATCATCAAAGAAACCGAAATCGAAGCGCCCGCCACCGCCGGAACTGCCCTGCTCGCGTTTGCCGTTTTCTTCAACAATGACCGAAATCGAGCAGCGCACCAGCGGGCGGATGTCGGCAGCCATGCGGCCATCCGAGCCAGCCACCAGGATCACCTCATATTCGCCGGCAATCGACGCCATGACTTGCAGAACGCGCGTATCTAGCCCACGGGCAAAGCCTTCAAGACGCTCAAGCAATTTAACTTTGGCTTCAGCCGGCAAGGAAGCAATCGGGTCGTGCGGTACGTAAAGACTGTGCCCGGCCGCGCCGTGTTTCAAGGCGGGCAATGAACCGCTCTGGCCCGCCGCGCCAATCGCGCGCACTGCAGAAGCGGCATCGGTCAGCGCCCGAAAGCTGATGTCGTCAGAGTAGGCAAAGGCGGTTTTTTCGCCGGAGATGGCGCGCACGCCAACCCCTTGATCGATATTGAAACTGCCCGATTTGACGATGCCCTCATCCAGGCTCCAGGCCTCGGAACGCGAATACTGAAAGTAGAGATCGGCGTAATCGACCTGATGCGTCAGGATGTGGCCAAAGGTGCGCGAAAGATCATTCTCGGTCAGCGAGAAAGGGGCGAGCAACAGGGATTCGGCCTGGGCCAGGGCGCTGTTTTGATTCATTAAAACTCCGTCAGAGAATACGGTGAGCGAGGGCCGGCAGGCTCTCGCGGATTTCGGCGATACGGGCATGGTCGAGGTCAGCAATGACCACACCCGGCCCTTTCATTTTGCGATCGAGGATGTCACCCCACGGATCGATAATCATACTGTTACCGTGCGTCATGCGGCCATTTTCGTGCTGGCCGCCTTGTCCGACGGCGAGCAGGTAGCATTGGTTCTCGATGGCGCGCGCCCGCAGCAGAATTTCCCAGTGGGCGCGGCCGGTTGTGTCGGTAAAGGCGGCGGGCATAAGGATCAGATCAACCGGCGCCAAGGCGCGGAATAACTCGGGAAAGCGCAGGTCGTAGCAGATCGACAGGGCAACCCGACCAAAAGGCGTGTCGACCGCAGCCAGTTCGTTGCCGGCTTCGATAAAAGTGGCTTCGTCGTAGGACTCATCGCCTTTCTTGAAACCGAATAGATGAATTTTGTCGTAACGCTTGACGCAAACGCCTTGCGGGTTGAAAACCAGGCTCGAATTGCGCATTTTGTCGGCAACGGTTGCGGTCAACGGGATAGAACCGGCAAAAATCCAGATGCCGTGGCGCTGCGCCATTTCCGCCAACCAGTCCTGAATCGGCCCGTCACCAAAGTCTTCCCGCGCCCGCACGCGATCCGCATCGGCAGCGCCAATAATCGGGAAATATTCGGGTAGTGCGACCAGTTGGGCGCCCTGCGCGACTGCGCTTTCAATCAACTGGCCAGCGGTCGCCAGATTTTCGCCAACGCGTGGGCCGGAAACCATTTGCAGGGCAGCGATTCGACAATTTTGCTTGTTCATTCCTTGCTTTCTTCCTTGGTTTCATCAGGCGGATTGACCTGAGCGCTCGGTCGTATCTCCTCGCTTTGCCCCGCCTTGTCGACCAAGGGCTCGCTCCAGGTGCCCGTGACGTGATAGCGATAGCTGAACAAGCGGTTAAGTGGATTCTGGATCACGCTGCTCGCCAGCAAAGTTGCTGCGCCGGCGACCGGATTGATCAGCGCCATACCGACAGCCGCGACCGCCCCCAACTCCGGGCGCACAATAACGCGCATGTCCTGGGTTTCATTCTTGAGATCAACCTCGCCCGCCATCTCGATCTGCGCCGCCGGGCCTTTGATGCGTAACGGATCATTTGTTCGCATCATGCCTTTTTTCACGTTGAGCTTGCCCTCGATACTGTCAAAAGCCAGTCCATCGCTGAAGACATCGCGGAAATCAAGGCTGATCCGCCGCGACAGCGACTGCAGGGAAAGCAGGCCGAGCAGTTTGCCGACCCCTGGTTCGAGCTTGTTGAATTGCCCTTTTTCAGCATTGAGCAGCAGCTTGCCGCTCAGCGTCGGATAGTGAATCGTCGTGGGTGGACCATCCCATTCCAGGCTGCCGCTCAAGCCCCCCGTGCCACGTTTGACACCGTCGCCGTAGCCCAGGCGCTCAAGCAGTTTGCCGATATCACTGGCAGCCAGATCAAAATCCAGCCGCATTTGCTGCCGCCCCTTGTTCTGCCAGACACCGTGGCTGCGCAAAACCCCATCCGGATTTTTGATATTCAAGGTATCGAGCTGCCAGGCGCCTTTGTCGTTACGTGCCTTCAACTCCAGTTGCCCCATCTGTTTTTCGCCCAGATAAAGCTCGTCGACCGCCAGCGTCATGCTCGGCAAACTATTGATCAGCGGATTGACTGGCGCGCCAACCGCCTCGACGGTCGGACGCAAGACCAGGCGACGCAGGCGACCTTCCAACGTGCCTTCGCCGGCACTGCGCCAGACCAGATCACCGACCGCTTCGCGCATATTGACGCCAATCTGCCAGCCGCCTTCACGCGGGCGCAGCGTTAAATCCGCCTGACTGAAATCACGCCCCAGCAGGTGCAACTTGGGGGTTTTGATTGCTACTAGCGACAAGGCAAAATCACTTTGCGCGCCCCCCGGTGCAGCGTCGCCAGAAAACAAATCCTTCCACGGATCGGCATTAAAGCGTGGTGCCGAAACCATCACTGCCAGGCCTTTTTCGGGCAAGCGCAACTCGCCCTCACCAAGCGCGATCACTGTTTTTTCCGCACGCATTTCCTTGCCATCGTGACGCCGCAAGAGCAATGCCTGGGCGATTTTGTTACCGACCGTAATCTTGTATTGCTCACGCGTGGCATCCGGCGCGCTCCGCTCAATCCGCAACGGCCAACTCAATTCCGCGGCTTTGTTGAGCGGCTCAGGCAAGCTGGCACTAATCCCGGTCAACGGCGATTCGATAACAAAATCAGCATTGCGCCCACGAATATCGATGTTGGCTGTCCATGTCGAGCTACCTGCCAGATGCTCCATCAACGGCCAGCGGAAATGTTTTTGCAGCTCAGGTGCTTTGGCCGTACCCGATGCCTGAATACCGACCTTGCCAGTTTCGCTCTTGACCACCACCTTGAGCGACCCACCGAAAACCTGGCCGACCATATCCGTCGCCACAATCGATTTCTCAGTAATCGCCAGGCGGCCACTGACGCCGGTAATCGTCGGCAGCGCCGAAACCACATCAACCTGATTATTCTGCAACTGATAATCGGCGCGCAGCCTGGCCTCATGCGTTCGCCGCAGGGGCAGATCAAGCAGCAGATCAAGCTTGCCGTTACCCTTGGCTTTCATGCTTTCGGTAAAACCATCAATCATTTTGCTAACCGGGCTTTGCTCGATAAAACGCAAAAACTCGCTGGTCGGACCACTGGCATGCCCGCGAACCCGCAACTGTTCATCCATCGACTCAAAATCCGGGATCTCAACCGTCACATCGGATACTTTGGCACCCAACATCGTGCCCTTGGCGGAATCAACTTTTACCCCGACACCAAAGCTGAGATTGGCTTCGATGTTATCAACCATAGGCCAGCCACTGGTGTAATCGACCTTGCCTTCGCTGGCTTTGACGGTGACCAGAAACTTACCCTTGGCCGGGTCGCGGAAGGGAAAATCAGCCAGATCGCCCTTCAGCGTCAGTCGGCCATCGTGCCCCTTGCCAGCGAGAACCCCCAGGCGGACCCAGTCACGCGCACCGACACTGACCGAATGCGGCAAATAGCGCCAGACAATACGCGCGTCGGCACGTTTGATGTCGGCGGAAAGATCAATGATCCCCGGGCCATTGCCGGTATACAAATAAGTGCCGCTGGCACTCGCCGCCGCACCGGCGCCTTCAAATTGCAAACGCTCCAGCTTGAGCGCTAGACCGCTGTCTTGCGCCTTCCAGGAAACACGCGCCTTGAGCAGGTCAAAATCAGTCGTCGGCTCGGGGAAAATAGCGGGCAAGGAAATACTCGATTTGCCGGCATCCAATGAAATTTCCCCGGCTTTTTCATTGACATCAAGCATGCCGGCCAAGCCATTGGCGCCAGGAAAATAGCCCCCCGCCTGCATGCCAAGATTGGTAAAACTGGCCTTCAGGGCATAGCGTTCGAGTTTTTCATCAGCCAGTTCCCAACTGGTCCGCAACTCGGCAATGCGCCCCTCGGGGTGATGCTTGACCAGCAACTGCCGGCTCTGCGCATCCAGTGGCAAGTAGGCGGCCAGGCGACCCAGTACCGCAAGATCGAGAAAAGTAGCGCTGGCACTGCCGACATTGCGATCAAGATCAGAATGCTGCCAGGCCAGCTGAAAATCAGTCGGCGCAACCCGAATGCCATCCAGCGTCTGCAACTCAACTTTGCGCCCGATGATGACGCGCTCCTTGCCTTTATAGCTCGCTTCAATCCGCCCCCGCATACTGGACAGATCCAGCTCCGGCAAATTTTTCCCGAAGCGGACGCGCAAGTCTTCAAGAGCCACATCCGCCGTCAGCTTGCCGCCACCATCGGCCAGATCACCCCAAATCCGCAAAGCGCCGCGCCCTTGCGGGAGATGAATCGGGTAATCAACCCACTTTCGCCAGGCCGCCAGATCAGCGTAATCAAGCTCGACAAAAATCCGCCCGGCCAGCTGCTCAAGCGCTTCGCCAAGATCGCCCTTGATCTCGCCACGAATATCGATACGTGCCGCCAGACTACTCGGTGGCGCCGCAGAAAGGCCGAAACGATGGCGGCGTCCACGGTTATCGAGGCCAAACTGTAAATCCTCAAGCACCAGCGGCGGCGCTTTGCGCAGGCGATCATCCCAGACAATCGTCGCATTGCGTACGCGAATATGTGGCTGCTCCAGCAACCACTCGGCCAGCGCCGGATCACTTTCGCCTTCGGCATCCACCCCGGCCAGCGTAATTTTTCCATTGGCGTCACGGCGCACATGCAACACCGCACCATCAAAAGCCAGCAAGGACAAGGTCGGGCGCAAACGAACCAGGCTTTGCCAGGAAAGCACACTTTCCACTTGCTGCAGCGTAAATGCTGGCGCTCCCTGTTTATCGAAAATGGTGACTTCGTCGAGCACCAGATCCGGGTTCAAGCCGCTCCAGCGCGCCGTAATTTTGCCGATTTTTACCGGTTGACCGACCGCATTGCTTGCCGCCTGCTCAATCTTGGCCTGGTAGTCGCCCACCTTGGGCAGCACCACATAACGCAAGGCCAAGACCAGCGCAACAAACAACAACCAACCGACCAGCATGGTCCAACCCAGCACGCGCAAGCCGCGCCCAACCCCCGGTTTGGCCAGCCACGGCCAAAGGTAATGCAAGCGGTAATAGATACCGGCACGCAGCTCGCGTTTATCCACGCGGCAAACCACTTTGCAATATTGGGGGGTAGATCACTAGAATGGGGAATTCAGCAAAACTCTAATTCTATCCTTTTCGGCCCAAGCGCCGCCCGGGGAATCCCATGCAACACACAATCGACCCACGCTGGCAAGCAGCGCTGGACCACAGCACCTACCTGAACAACCTGCTCAAATGCCGCCCCGCACTGATTCCCGAGCTGGCCGCCACCTGGCATCAGGCACTCTCGGAAGACATGCTGCTCAACCCGCTCAAGCAGGCGTTTGCCGATGACGATGCGGTCAAGTCGGCATTGCGCTGCCTGCGTCATCGCGCGATGGCCCATATGGCCCTGCGCGACCTGTGCGGACTGGCACCACTGACCGAAATTGTCGAAAGCATGACCATGCTGGCCGATGTGACGACCAATTTCGTGCTCGATTATTACCATCGTCAGCTCGTCGCCAACTATGGCGAACCGCTCGACAAGGCGGGCCAGGCGCAGCGCCTGTTGATCATCGGCATGGGCAAGCTCGGAGGTCGCGAACTGAATGTTTCCTCGGACGTTGATTACATTTTCGTTTATCCCGAAGAAGGCGACACCAACGGTGCGCGGAGCATCGAAAATTACGATTTCTTCACCCGACTCGGCAAAAGAATTATCAGTGCGCTTGGCGAGTTGACCGCAGATGGCCAGGTTTTCCGTGTCGATATGCGCTTGCGCCCGAATGGCGACTCCGGCCCACTGGTTTGCTCGCTTGATGCGCTGGAAAACTATTTCATCACCCAGGGCCGCGAGTGGGAACGCTACGCCTGGATCAAATCACGAGTCATGAATTCTGGCCCCAACGCCGAAGGCGCGGCGCTCGGTGAATGGATGCTGGCGCTGCGTCGAATTTCGCGCCCCTTTGTCTTCCGTAAATACCTCGACTTTGGCGCGATCAATGCGATGCGCGACCTACACGCGCAAATTCGCCGTGAAGTAGCACGCAAGGACAAGGTTGACCACATCAAGCTCGGCCCCGGCGGCATTCGTGAAATTGAATTTATCGCCCAGGTCTTTCAACTAATCCGGGGTGGGCGCGACTCGGCCCTGCAAATCCGCCCGACGCTATCAGTGCTCAAACTCCTCGCCGAGCGCAAGCTGATCCCGCCCGAAACCGAAAGCGAGTTGCGCGAAGCGTATGTTTTCCTGCGTCGTGTCGAACACCGCCTGCAATATGTGGAAGACAAACAAACCCACATGCTGCCCGAAGCCGAAGATGCCCGCGCCAGCCTGGCATGCAGTATGGATTACGCTGACTGGCCGGCACTGCTGGTCGTCCTCAACCAGCATCGCGAAAAAGTCAGCCGCCATTTTGGCGAGATATTCTCCGATCCTGAGGCGGGCGAACACCCACTAACCGGCGTCTGGCTGGGCCAGCACGACGAAGATACCACCCTTGAAACGCTCGGCAATCTGGGCTATCGCCAGCCGCATGAGGCGATCACCCGTCTTGCCGAACTACGTAGCTCAAACCGCTATTTGCAATTACCGACGACCAATCGCTCGCGTCTTGATGCCGTCGGCCCACGTCTGATCGAAGCCGCTGGCGCGACCAGCAACCCCGACACCACCTTTGCCCGCGGCTTGAATTTCCTCGAAGGGATAAGCCGCCGTGGCGCTTATCTTGCCTTGTTGCAGCAATACCCGATGGCGCTGCGGCGCGTCGCCGACATGATGTGCGCCTCGTTCTGGGCGGCGGAATATCTCAATCGTCACCCGCTGTTGCTCGACGAATTGCTCGACCCACGCCTTTACGAAATTGCCACCAACTGGGCCGGCTTCCGTGAAAACTTGCGCCAGACACTGGCCGAACACGCCGGTGATACCGAGCGCGAAATGGACATTCTGCGCGAAACCCATCACGCCCAGGTTTTCCGCTTGCTGGCGCAGGATCTGGCCGGCCTGCAAACCATCGAACACCTCTCCGACCACCTCACCGAACTGGCCGATACCCTCGTTCAGGAAACCCTGCCGCTTTGTTGGGAAACAATCAAAAAACGCCATTGTGCGACGCCCAAATTCGCTGTCATCGGCTACGGAAAAATGGGCGGCAAGGAGCTTGGTTACGCGTCTGATCTCGACATGGTTTACCTGTTCGATGACGACGACCAGGATGCCGAGGAAAACTACAATCGCCTCGGCCAGCGCCTCAACACCTGGCTATCGAGCCAGACTTCTGCCGGAATTCTGTTTGAAACCGACCTTCGCCTACGCCCGAATGGTGATTCCGGCCTGCTCGCCGTCTCGGTCGATGCTTTCCGCGATTACCAGTTGAAACACGCCTGGGTCTGGGAGCATCAGGCGCTCAGCCGCGCCCGTTTCTGCGCTGGCGATCCGGCGGTTGGCGAGCGCTTTGAGGCAATCCGCTGCGAAATTCTGCGCCAACAGCGCGATCTGGCCAAACTACGCGAAGAAGTTATCGCCATGCGGCGCAAAATGCTCGATGCCCACGCCTCGCACAGCGAAGATGAATTCGACCTTAAACAAGACCCCGGCGGGATTATTGATGTCGAGTTCATCGTCCAATACCTGGTGCTTGGCTACGCCCACCAGCATGGCGAATTGACCGGCAACCTCGGCAATATCGCGCTGCTGCGCATCGCTGGCGAACTTGGTCTGATCCCGCCAGAGCAAGCCGCCGCAGTCGGCAATGCCTACCGCGAATACCGCCGCCTGCAACACGCCAAGCGATTGAATGCCAATCCACAAGCGCGCAATGATCGCGAAAGTCTGGAAAAACATATTGTTGCGGTCAACCAGCTTTGGCTGGCGATTTTTGGTGAGGGCAATTAGCAGTTCTGCCCCCCTGTAATTTGACACCTGTCACAAATCTGTCTTTTAAGGGAGAATCGCGGGCCAAAAAACTAAAACACAATTGGAAGAGACCATGTTTTTCAAAAAAGCCCAGCGGATTGCAGCGCTTGAAAATGAGTTGTCTGCAGCAAGATCACGTGAACAAGCATTGTCTTTGCAAATTGATCAACTCAGGGCTGCGCAAAGCGCCTACGAACAAGCCGCCAGCGACAAAAACCTTGAATGCGACACCCTGAAAGCCATCCTGCGCAATCTGGCGATGTTCGGCGATACGCTATCCGGGTCGCAAATTAGCCTGGCGCAAATGGCTAACCTGCTCAAGGAAGAAAAAATCCAGGCGGTCGAAGCAGCGGAAGTCTCGATCAGCAGCGGCCAGGCGACCACCGAAATCTCCTCGAACCTGCATCAATTGGCGGAAAACTCAGCCAACACGGCAAAAAAAGTGGATGCGCTGGCGCAACAAGCCAGCGAAATCAATTCGATTGTGCAGTTGATCCACGAAATTGCCGACCAAACCAACCTTCTCGCTCTCAATGCGGCGATTGAAGCGGCACGGGCCGGCGAAGCCGGACGCGGTTTCGCCGTGGTTGCCGACGAAGTCAGAAAACTGGCGGAGCGCACGGCCAAGGCGACCAAGGATATTGCCGGGCTGGTGATTGGGATTCGCGACAATTCCAACCTGGCAAAGAATGCGATGGAAGCGCTCTCCAGCTCTGCCGATGACTACAGCAAGCGCGGCAACAAGGCGACCGAGGACATGCAACGGTTGATGGGGCTATCGCGAAAAATGGAAGAAATCATCGCTGGCAGCGCCCTGAAAAGCTTTATCGAGGTCGCCAAGGTGGACCATCTGGTATTCAAATTCCGCATATATCTCGGGCTCTTCGGGCTGGAGGATGTTGCGCCGCATCAGGTCAGCGGCCACACCGCCTGCCGCCTGGGTAAATGGTATTACGAGGGCGAGGGCCGGGAATGTTTCAGCCAGTTAGCCGGCTACCGTGAAATCGAGGCGCCGCACGTCGAAGTCCATCAACGTGGCATTTCATCGCTGGAAGCAAAAATCCGTGGTGATTTACCCGGCATGCTGCGCGACGTCGAAGCGATGGAAAAAGCCAGCCTGCGTGTCATCGAAAACCTGCAGCGCATGGCTGATAGCGGCCTGAGCGACCCTGCCCTGCTCTGCCACAATTAATCCTGAACTCGGTTCAGGACAGGCGAAAAAAAACCGCAATCATGCGGTTTTTTTTCCTTGAAAATTCCTTATTTTTTCAGTGAGTCGCGAATCTCGCGCAGCAGCATGACATCTTCCGGCGTTGCCGGCGCTTCTGGCGCAGCAGCAGGGGCTGCCGGAGTACGCAAGCGATTGAGTTGCTTGACCATCATGAAAATAATGAAAGCCAGAATAACGAAATTGACCAGAATGGTCAGGAAATTACCGTAGGCAAAAACGCCGATCCCGGCTTTCTTCAATTCAGTCAAGGTCGTCAGATTGTTCGGGTTGTTGCCAAGCACGACGAAGAGGTTGGAAAAGTCAAGATTGCCGATCAATCGACCAACCAGCGGCATGATTAAATCGCCAACAATCGAGTCGACAATTTTGCCGAAAGCGCCGCCGACAATGACGCCAACGGCGAGATCCATTGCATTGCCCTTGACCGCAAATTCCTTGAATTCCTGAAGCATGCTCATGCTATTAACCCTCTGAAAATTTGTAATGCGCGATCATCGGCGAGCGATCAAACATCGTCAAGCCTGCACGCATAATTTAACGATGCTTTACAAAAGCCTTACGCAAACGCTCCGCCCCGAGCAAGAGCGTTTCTTCTTTTTTGGCGAAACAGAAGCGAACCACCTGGTCATCGCGCCCATCGGCGTTAAAAACCGAGACCGGAATCACCGCCACGCCCACTTCGCGCGTCATCCATTCGGCAAAAGCACGATCCGGCAAATCAGAGAGTCCGGCGTAGCTGGCGAGTTGAAAATAGGTGCCGCGACAGGGCAACAACTTGAATGGGGTTGCGGCCATTAACTCTTGGAAAAAATCGCGCTTTTCCTGATAGAAAGCCGCCAGCCCAAGATGGCGGGCGGCATCCTGCATGTATTCGGCCAAGGCCAGTTGCGACGGCGTATGCACGGTAAAGACGTTGAATTGATGAACCTTGCGAAACTCCGCCATGAGCGCCGCCGGGCCGACCACGTAGCCAATTTTCCAGCCGGTGATGTGATAGGTTTTGCCGAAACTGGAAACGATAATGCTGCGTTGCGCCAAGGCCGAATGAGCGCAAAGGCTGGCGTGCTGCTCGCCATCAAACAGAATGTGTTCGTAAACCTCGTCAGACAGCACGACGATATTGGTGCCGCGCAGCAATTCCGCCAGCTTTTCCAGGTCGACCGCAGTCAGCAAGCTGCCGGTCGGGTTGTGCGGCGAATTGATGATGATCATCCGCGTTTTGGGCGTAATCAGTTGCGCCACCTGCGCCCAGTCCGGCGCGTAATCGGGGAATTTCAACTGGGCGAAAACCGCCGTTCCGCCCACCGTTTCAATCGCTGGCACATAGGAATCATAGACCGGCTCAAAGACAATCACTTCATCACCGGGCCGGACAAAGGCAGCCACAGCAGTGAAAATTGCCTGCGTCGCGCCGGCCGTCACCGTTACTTCGGATTCAACATCGAAACGCGTGCCGTAGAGCGCCGCCACCTTGTCGACAATTGCCTGGCGCAATTCCGGCGTGCCGGCCATCGGCGCGTACTGGTTGCGGCCCTCACGCATATGTCGATGGACGGCGTCGAACAGGGCTGGCTCGGCCTGAAAATCAGGGAAACCTTGCGACAGGTTGACCGCCCCGCATTCGGTCGCCATGCGTGACATCACGGTAAAAATGGTGGTGCCCATCTGCGGAAAACGGGAATCGATTCGGATTGGAGTTTGCATGTTGCGGTCAACCTTGAAAAGAAGGCCAAAATCATGCGCCAAGGAAAGCTGATCGACAACTGCCCAGCTCAGAAAAGGGTAGTATTACATCCGTTATAACAACCAAGGAAATCGCCATGTTCGCCCTCAAATTGACTCAGATTGGTAATTCGGTTGGCGTGGTGTTGCCGAAGGAATTGTTAGCCAAACTCCATGTTGAGAAAGGCGACACGGTCTACGCCACAGAATCCCCGGATGGCGTTCGCCTCACACCTTTCGACCCAGCTTTTGAGAAGCAGATGGAAGCGGCCCGCAAGATCATGAAAGCGCGGCGCAATGTTTTGCATGAGTTGGCGAAATGAGCCAGTGGGTCTGGATTGAGGAATCGGTTGTTTGGGCAGTTCACGAAGCCCAACTCGCCGAACACGGTGGCTCAGCCGGGGTACGCGATTCAGGTTTGCTGCAATCCGCTTTGGCACGACCACTTAACCTGCTTGCCTATGGCGAAGCCGACGCACCGACTCTTGCTGCCGCCTATGGCTTCGGGATCGCCCGCAACCACCCATTTATTGATGGCAACAAACGCACCGCCTTTGTTTGTGTCGAGCTTTTTCTTGCCCTCAACGGTTTTGTTTTGACGGCACTTGACGCTGACTGTGTCAGCACCATGCTGGCATTGGCTGCAGGGGAACTCCCCGAAGCAGACTTTGCTGCCTGGATCAAAGACCACACCCTCCCCCTCTAAACCATGAATATCAACGGCACCCCTACCCGTACCCTGCGCGCTCATCCTGAACTGCGCGTGATCGAGATCATCGACCAGACCCGCCTGCCGCACGCCTTGCACTGGTTGCGCGTCAGCACGCTGGACGAAGCTGCGCACGCGATCCGCACCATGCAGGTACGTGGCGCGCCCTTGATCGGCGCGACTGCCGCTTATGGCTTGGCGATTGCACTCTCTGCCGATGCCTCGGACACGCATTTGCAGCACGCCGCCCAATTGTTACGGTCAACCCGCCCAACCGCCGTAAATTTGCACTGGGCGCTGGCGCGGATGGAAGCGGCATTGCAGCAATTGCCTGCCGCGCAACGCTGCTCAGCGGCCTGGCAGGAAGCATGCGCAATTGCTGAAGAAGATGTTTTACAGAATGCCGCCATCGGCCAGCATGGCCTTGGCCTTTTCCGCCAGATCGCCCGCAGCCAAGCCAAGGCACTCAACATCATGACCCACTGCAATGCCGGCTGGCTGGCGACGGTTGATTGGGGCACCGCACTTTCGCCGGTTTATGCCGCCGATGATGCCGGCCTTGCCATCCACGTCTGGGTTTCCGAAACCCGGCCACGCAATCAGGGCTTGCTCACCGCCTGGGAACTGGCGCAGCACGGCGTGCCGCACACGCTGATCGCCGACAACGCCGCCGGCATCCTGATGCGCGCTGGCCAGGTTGATGCCGTGATTGTTGGCGCCGACCGGATTGCGGCCAATGGCGATGTCGCCAACAAGGTCGGCACCTATCTCAAGGCGCTGGCCTGTGCTGATAATGGCATTCCCTTCTATGTCGCCGCACCGCGCTCAACGCTGGATTTTGCCTGTCCGGATGGCGCAGCGATCCCGATAGAGGAACGCGACGGTGATGAATTCCGTCTGGTGCACGGCCTCGATCCACGCGGCGTTCCTTCAGCCCTGCACCAGTTGCCAGCCCGCGAAGCGGTTGCCAACCCGGCCTTTGACGTCACCCCGGCGCGGCTGGTCACGGCGATCATCACCGAACGCGGCGTCTGCCCGGCCAGCGGCGCAGGATTACTCGCGCTTTACCCCGAAATTTCTGTGCCAAAGTGAGAGAATGCCATTCACAATCTGATTGACGAAAGAACAGAGATGCCCAGCACTTTACCCAAGAAGCCGCACCTGATCAGTCCGGAAGACTACCTTGCACACGAAGCGGAAGCCGCCGAGAAGTGTGAATACATCGACGGCGAGATATACGCGATGACCGGGACGACGGTTCGCCATAACCGGATTGCACTGGATACGGCGATCCTTTTAAAAAATCATTTGAAGGGACAGCCCTGCGAGACTTTCATCGCCGACGTCAAAGTCCACGCCGCACGCGCCAACGCTTTTTACTACCCGGATGTCGTCGTTCGCTGCAACCCGACCCCACTAGCCGACGAAACCCGCGTCATTGATGATCCGGCGCTGATTATTGAAGTCTTGTCGCCCTCGACCGAAGCCATCGACCGCCGTGAAAAACTGGCCGCCTATCGCCGCATTCCTTCGGTTCAGGAATATGTACTGATTTCGCAAAACGAGCGCAGCGTCGAGATTTATCGCCGACAAGGCGACATCAACTGGTCTTACCTGGCTTTTGCCGATGACGAGGCGGTTACGCTGGAAAGCGTCAGTCTGATCCTGGCGATGGATCTCATTTACGGTACCGATGTCTGATCCCCGCCAGCAACTGATCGCCACCGCTCAAGCGATGCAAGCCGCCGGCCTCAATCACGGCACCTCGGGCAACCTCAGCCTGCGCCACGAAAATGGCTTTTACATCACACCAACCGGCATGCCTTACTCGGCTTTAGAAGCCGACGACATTCCGCTGATGGCGCTAGCTGGCACACACAGCGGCCAGCGCAAGCCCTCTTCCGAATGGCGTTTTCATCGCGACCTCTACGCCAGCCGGCCCGAAGTCGGTGCTGTGCTACACGCCCATTCACCGTTTGCCGTCAGCCTTGCCTGCCTGCGCTACGACATCCCGCCCTTCCATTACATGATTGCGCGCTTTGGCGGCGACAGCATCCGCTGCGCCGATTACGCAATTTTTGGCTCAGAAGCGCTGTCGACCGCAGCACTTGGCGCCATGCACGAACGCAAAGGCTGCCTGCTTGCCAACCACGGCTTGCTGGTTGCCGGGCGTGATCTTGAGGAAGCCTTGGCCTTGGCCGTCGAACTTGAGGAATTATGCGAACAATACTGGCGCGCCTGTCAGCTCGGCCAACCGGTATTGCTCAAGGCCAGCGAAATGGACGAGGTCATCCAGAAATTTGCTGGCTATGGCCAGCAATAGCTCGAAAGCTGGAGCTAAATCTTTTCCGGCGCGGCGCTGCGTTCGACCGTGGACGTAAAGACATAACCTTGCGAACGCAGGGTCTTGATGTACCCGCTGCCATCTGGCTGAACGCCCAGCAAACGACGAATCTGGCTGATATGCACATCAATAATGCGATCGTAAGGCAGGTATTCACGCTTCAAGGCGCGCGACAAAATCTCGCGCGAGAGCGGCTGAAAAGGCTGCTCGAGAAATGCACTCAGCAAGGCAAAAGCCGAAACCCCCAAGGCAACCGGTTGCCCTTCCTTGTTAGTCAAGACCCGGCTGGCCGGGTCCAGCACCCAATCACCAAACTGCAAACAACAACCGGGACGACCACCACACTGCGCCGCACGCCCCTTGGCGCGCCGCAACAGACTGCGGGTCCGCGCCAGCAATTCGCGCATATTGCAGGGTTTGGGCAGGAAATCATCAGCGCCGATTTCAATCCCAATAATCCGTTCAATTTCTTCCGAGCGGGTTGAATGAATCAGCACCGGCACGTCAGATTGCTGACGCAAACGCCGCAACAACTCGAAACCATCAGCATCGGGCAAGCCCAGATCAAGGATCACGACATCGGGATTTTCACCCATCTGGCGCCACATCGCTGCGGCAGAGCCAGCAATCAGACTGTCAATACCGGCCGTTGCCAACGTACTGGCAACAACATGGCAGGTAGCCGGGTCATCTTCAACAATAAGGGCAATTGGGCGCATGAAATCCGTTGACAGTCGAAAAGTGAGAAAATCCAGATACATCAACAATCTAATGGCGTATTTTAATACGCTACGCGCTAGCTAAACCTTCCTGAACAACAAACTTCATCATGCAGGCAAGCCAGACTCAATCTTCTCTGACCCACAACATGCCGCCTAACCAACTGGCTGGATTCAATGTTGACCATGCCGTCGAACGCATGCTGGGCCAACCCACCCTGTGGTGGGAGGCGCTCGGTATGTTTGTGCACCATTTCGCCGAGTGGGAAACCGAATGGCAAACCAGCCGGAGTAGCAACGAAGCGGAACGGCGCTGTGTTCACGCCTTGCGCAGCAGCGCGGCCAATATCGGCGCCGACTATCTTTCCTGCATCGCTGCAACGCTTGAGGAATTGCTCGCCAAACGTTGTGTTGGTCAAGACGTCGCCATTCCGCCCAGCATTCGCTGGTATCTCAAGGACTGCTTTCGCGAAACCTGGCGCACTGCAGCAGCCGCCAAACAGCTAACGATAACAACGCATTCGTGATGCAACTCAGAAAAACCGCCACCCAAAACAGCTCTCTGCACGCCCGGCTGAGCACCAGCAGCACGCGCATTTTGACTGAGACGCTGATCGTGATCAGCGCCATCGTCCTGCTCACTTCGCTCGGCTTCAGTATCACCCAGCGCATTCAGGCGGAGGAACAGCGGATCGCGATGCTCACCGCCTATGCCATCCCGTTGATACTCCGTAACGACCATGAGCGCGCTCAAGAATTGCTGGCCGCACTAGACAAGCAGCCGCAGATCGACTCCAGCGCTTTGTTTTTAGATGACGGCAGCCTTTTTGCGCACACCCAGCGCCGCGATCTTCCAGAACAGCCGGCAAGCCTGGTGCGGCAGACCAGCAGATCAATCAGCGGTCTCTCGCTGGTTTTGAACAACGAAATCCACTCGGATAACAAGACCATCGGTTGGCTACGAGTTTCAATTGACATATTCCCGGCTCTACAACAACTGGCTTTCTATCTCGGCATAATCATCATTGAAATGCTGATCGCACTGGTCATTGCGCTGCACCAGCAGCGCCGGCAACATGAAAAACTGATCGAGCCGCTAAAAGACTTGGCGCTAAACATGAAAGCGGTGTCGAACGGCCAACTTAACACCCGTGCCAATCAAAGCGCGATTGTCGAATTGGACATTCTCAGCGACGGCTTCAACAATATGGTCGATCAGATTCGCGAACGCGACCACTGGCTGACCATGCACCTGAGCAATCTCGAACAAATGGTCGAGCAACGCACACGTGATTTGCGCTATGCCAAGGAAGCCGCCGAGGCGGGTAGCCGCGCCAAAAGTGATTTTTTGGCGACGATGAGCCATGAAATCCGCACGCCGATGAACGGTGTTCTCGGCATGACCGAACTGCTGCTCAGCACCGGTCTCAATGAAAACCAGCGGCGTTATTTGATGGCCGTCGAACGTTCCGGCCAGCACCTGCTCGGTATCATTAACGACATTCTCGATTTCTCAAAAATCGAATCCGGCAAATTGGCACTTGAATCAATCGCCATCGATCTCCCCGCCCTGATCAGGGAAATGGCCGAATTGTTTACGCCATCCGCCGAAAAAAAGGGGTTGTCCTTGCAGTTCCAGGCACCAGCCATCAGCGAACTGATGGTGCACAGCGATCCGCTCCGTTTGCGCCAGGTACTGGCCAATTTACTGAGCAATGCGATCAAGTTTACCGAACGCGGCGAAATTATTATCCAGATGGAAGTGCTGGAAACCCTGGAAAGTTTCACCAAAATACAGTTGACCGTAACAGATACGGGAATCGGCATTCCGGACGAAGTGCAGGACTTTATTTTTGAAAATTTTTCCCAGGCCGATAGTTCAACATCGCGCAAATACGGCGGTACGGGCTTGGGCTTGGCGATTAGCCGCAACCTGATTCAGATGATGGGTGGCAGCCTGACCGTAAGCAGCCAGCCAGGTTCAGGCTCCCGTTTCCAGATTGACATCTGGCTACCTCACGCACAATGCGAAATCTTTATGACGCAAAACACACTCAATCATCCGCCCCAACCAACAGGGCGCCAGCCTTCTGTCGCCGGCCATGATGTGATCTTTCACGGCCACGTCCTGCTCGCTGAAGACAACGAAACCAATCTGATTGTCGCCCAAGCCTGGCTCGAGAAAGCCGGACTGAGCGTGCAAACCGCCGAAAATGGCGAACAGGCACTGCGCCTGATCGAACAGGAACATTTCGACATTGTCCTGATGGATTGCCAGATGCCGGTTGTAGACGGTTTCGCAGCCACCGAAACGCTGCGCCAGCATGAGGCCGGCACTGGCCGTCACCTGACCGTAATTGCCATAACCGCCAATGCAATGGAAGGCGATAAAGAACGCTGCCTGGCCGCTGGCATGGATGATTACCTGGCCAAACCTTACAGCGGCCAGGATCTGAGAAATCTGCTGTTGCGCTGGCTAGCGAGCGAGCCGGCCAGCACACAGACGAAACCAGCCCCGATTCCACCCCGACCAGGGCAACTGGCGCTTGATCCGAGCCGTAAAGTCCGCCCGCCACTCGACGCTTCGGTGCTTGAATCACTGCGTTTGCTCAACCCGGAAGGCGGCAAGGAATTGATCGATACACTGATTACGGCCTACTTGAGAAGCGCGCCGCCGGAACTTGAAAATTTACAAAACGGCCTGGACACAGGCACTGCCGAGAACATCATCCGGGCCGCTCACAAGCTGAAATCATCCAATCACAACGTCGGCGCAACAACGCTTGGCGAAACCTTTCAAGACATTGAAACACTGGCCCGGCAAGGTGATTTTGAAGCCGTCAATTTACGGATGCCGCTCATGCGCAAGGAGTGGTCACGCGTCGAAAAAGCCTTGATTGAACTGCAAACCGAGGCCCGAAAATGAGCGCGAAAGCACCCCGCATTCTGGTCGCCGATGATGACCCAACCACCTGTCTGCTCATGCAGGCGGCGCTCGGCAACCGGAGGTTCAGCGTCACAACGGTCGATAACGGCATAGCCGCCGTCGACGCTTTCGCCAGCGAGCCATTTGCGATGGCCCTGCTCGACATCGAAATGCCGGGGCTTGATGGTTATCTGGTCTGTGGTGAATTACGCCGTCAATATGGCGCAGCCCTGCCGATTATCCTGATCACCGGCCACGATGACCGTCAGGCAATTGAAGCCGGCTTTGCCGCAGGGGCCAGCGATTTGATCAGCAAACCGGTTAACTGGTCGACGCTGGCAGAACGCCTGCGCCCACTGCTTGACAAGATTTAATGAAAATGGCGCCGCTTTCCCCCCGCGTCGTTTTGGTTTTTTTGGGCTATTTTCCTGGTTGACCGTACTCGGCAAGAGCACATCTCACGCCGGCATAGTGATAGACCATCACACAAGCGTCTCGCTGTTGCGACAAATCGGCAAACCAGCCACAATGCATCGCAAATGAAATACACAGGAAACCCGATGAAAACAGCGACATTTCCACCCTTGCGCACCACGCCCGAACTCAGGCAAGCCGCCGAGCAAATCCTGCAGGAAGGAGAAACACTTTCCAGCTTCGTCGAACAGGCGATTCGGGAAAGCATAGGGCGGCGCCAACATCAGCAGGAGTTCATCGCCCGTGGCCTGCGCTCACGCGACCAGGCCCGCCAGAGCGGCAAATACGTCAACGCCGATACCGTCATTGAGCGGCTGGAACAGATGTTGGCAGAAGCCAAGACCAGCCAATGAGCTATCAGGTACGGTTAACGGAAGAAGCCGAAGCCGATCTGCTCAGACTCTATCAATTCATCCTGACCAAAGACCAGACCGACTGGTCACAGGCAAACCGGGCGCTTGACGCCATCAAAAACGGCATCCACAGCTTGGCGCTTTCGCCATTCAGCTACCGCAAAGCAACCCCGAGTACCCCATTTCTGCGGGAACTGATCATTCCATTTGGCGCTTCCGGGTATGTGGCTTTATTCGAGATTGACGATCAACAGACAGTCACGATCCTGGCCGTACGGCACCAACTGGAGGAGGATTACCATTGAGTGACGACTTGAATATTCTGAAAAGCAGCATAAGCAAGGCATGCATCATTTTCAGTCTTTTTCCCGGTTGACCGCGCCCCAAAGGAATTCGCGGCACCAAACCCGCTTTGCTGGCCAACTTGCTTTGCAGGGACTCGCCTTACAGCATTTTTATTGCGTCCGTCTGCTACAGATCCCGATCGCTGGATCAATACTCGTGCAGCATGGCAATTTCAGTGTCGGCATGCCGCAAGCGCAGCGCCAAAGTTCGTGCAATCGCGCTAAGCAGGGTAATTGCCAGGCGTTTGTGCTCTTCCGACAAAGTGTTGAACTGTTCCAGCGAGAGTACGAAAAACTCGGTTTCGGCGGCGGCAATTGCATCGTTGCCGCGTGGCCGACCATCGAGAAAAGCCAGCCCGCCAAAAAAATCGCCACGGCCAAAAGTTGCAATATGGCGCGTCCGGCCAGCGCCAATCGGGGCAAAAATCTTGACTGATCCGCGCCGGATCATATACAGCGCATCACCCGGTTCGCCGCGCGAATAAACCACTTCGCCCGCCGCGCAGGTGCGGTGGGTCAAACGCGCCTCAAGATCGGCCAGCGTATCGTCCTTGCGCCCCTTGAACAATTCCATTTCGGCCAGCAGCATCGAAACTTCAGGCTCCGGCGTGGCGCGCTCGACTTCGCCCAGAATGCGGTCCTCAACCCACTCGATGGCGCTATCCAGTTCGGGGAACAGGCGTACCGTTTCGCCTTTCTCGGTAACCCCGGTCTGCTCAAGAAACTCGCGCAGGTTGCGCCCGTTGGGCAGATTTTCACGCACATTCGAGAGCAGCAGCATGGCGCCTTTTTCGGCCAGCGTGTCGCGTAACTGATTGAGCAGATGGGCCGCCGTGACGTCGACTGACTGGACCCGTTTCATGTCGAGAATAATGAAATTCCGCGTTTTCAATTCGACTTCAATCAGGCCGTACAACTGCTGCGTGGTGCCGAAGAAAAGACTGCCCTGCAGCTCGAAGATCACCGCTTGGTCGCCCTTTTGTTCGAGGATGCGGGTTTCGGATTCTGGCCGGTGCCAGTTGGACGACATTTGATTGACGTAAAACTTGTGGCGCACCACCGTGCCGCCAATTTGCTCGCGCAGGAACAGCACAATCGCCAGCGCAACACCGACGCCCGACGCCGCAATCAGGCCAACGGTCAGTGCGACAACAACCACGGCGACGACCACGCCAAAATCAAATACCGTCGCCGAAGACTGCACAAAGCGCAGCGGTTCGCGGTCGATCATGCGCAAGCCAACCACAATCAAGCCCGCGGCCAGTGCTGAAATTGGAATCCAGGCAATGAAGTTACTGAGCAACAAAGCCGACAGCAGGGCCAAGACCCCTTCAACCAACCCGGAGGCACGGGTTGTTGCACCGCTCGACAGATTGATCATCGTCGCCCCCATCGTCCCGGCGCCGGGAATGCCACCGACTGATGAGGAAGCGATGTTGGCTGCCCCCTGGGCGACCAGTTCGCGATTCGGGTTGTGCCGGCTACGCGTCATCTGGTCGAGCACGACACAGGTCTTCAGGGTGTCAATCGAGAGCAGCACGGCCAGGGTCAAGGCGCTACCAAACAAGGCGCCGACCTGTGACAGTCGCAAATCACCGATCTCATGCCAGCGCTCGGTAATCGACGCAAAATAACCTTCGCCACTCACCCCAAGCGGGCCGATGATCAGTGGGTTATCGGCCAGTTCGAGCAAGCTGGCATCCTGCATGGCGAGGCCAAAATAGGCCAAAACACCGGCCAGCACGCCAACAATCATCCCCGGCAAACGCTTGGTTAGCTGCGGCCCGAGCAAAATCCCGGCGATTGTCGCGCCACCAACCACCAGCGCCCGCCAATCCCACATTGCCGGTGAAATCAGGCTTTGATGCCAGGGCGTGCCCAGCGGCGCGCCAACAAATTTTGAAAGCTGGCTACCAATGATGATCAGGCCAACGCCGGTCAAATAGCCGCTGACTACCGGGTAGGGAATGTATTTAATCAATTGCCCGAGGCCGACAAAGCCGAAAAGCACCTGAAAGCCACCGGCCAGAATGCCCAGCATGAGCAGCATCAGGACGATATTGCCGGCAGGCACACCGTCATGGACCATACCGATGGCGAAGGCTGACAAAACCGCGGCGGCCGGCGCGCAAGGCGCACTGATCAGGCGATCCGTGCCGCCAAAAGTAGATGCCACCAGGCCGATCACCGTCGCACCGATAATTCCGGCGAGGGCACCAAGCGCCGCATGGGTTGGGCCGATCGCCGAGTAGATGGTGACGCCGAAAGCAATTGATGCGGGGAGGGCAACCAGCATGGCGGCAAAGCCGCCCCAAAAATCCCCAGCCTGATAGAGTTTTTTGAAGAATTCCGTCATCACTTCCCCCATTAGTACCGCTTGTTATGCATCGATGTTACTGCGAATTGCCAAAACATGCCCACACACAGGGCTTCTGACATTTGCTCGGCAAGAAAACACAAACAACTGTGGCAAAATCGAGACAGTTACGGTCAACACGAAAAATGACGCAAAAAAGTATTCGCTACGGCCAGTATCTTGGCGCTATCCGCCGCCATCATCGGCAAATCAGCTACAACCAAGTCGTTGCGATGGAGCGCGCCATGCCTGCCGGCTCCGGCAAGTTGCGCCTGCTCGATGTGCACCGCCTGCTGACGCCTTACATTTCAGTTCGTTTTCTTGAACAGGCGCGTGCCGTCATCCCGCTGGCGCTGCTACTGATTGGTTTTCAAGCCTTGGCCCTGCGCACCTCGCCAGAGGAGGCGCAATGGATTGCGCTGGGTATTGGCGCCGTGATAATCGGCCTGATGCTGTTCATGGAAGGTGTCAAGCAAGGCCTGATGCCCTTCGCCGAAAACATTGGCTTTCTCATGCCCGTGCGCTCGGGGCCACTCGTTCTGCTGGCTTTCGGTTGCCTGCTCGGTGCTGCCGCCACCTTTGCCGAACCGGCGATTGGTGCGCTCCAGGCCGCCGGCGGATCGGTATCTGCCGAGCGCGCCGGGTTGCTCAAGGCCTTGCTTGGCCCTTACGCCAATTGGCTGGTTCTCGCCGTTGCCGGCGGGGTCGGGCTGGCTGTCGTGCTCGGCCTGATGCGGCTGATGTTTGCCTGGCGCCTCAAGCGCTTGGTGATGATCGTTGTCCCGGCCTGCCTCGGCATCACCGTCTATGCCGCCAGCCAACCGGGTCTGGAAAAAGTCGTGGCACTGGCCTGGGATTGCGGCGGCATTACCACTGGCCCGGTGACCGTGCCGCTCGTTCTGGCGGTCGGGATTGGGGTTGCCGCCTCCGCCGGACGCGGCGACAACCCGCTCTCCGGCTTTGGTATCGTCACCCTGGCCTCGCTCTTTCCGGTGATCACCGTACTTGGCACAGCTATCTACCTGAATGCCCAGGGCGCCCTGCCGGCACCGGCCCCCCTGCTGGCTCCCGGCTGGTATCAACAAACCCCGGTTGCTGAAATGCTCGGTGCCATGCGCGCCATCCTGCCATTGGTTTTACTGCTTTTCCTTGTCCAGCGCGTTGTGCTGCGTTACAAAATGGCGCGCCGCGATATTTTCATTTATGGCGTGTTGACCGCGCTGATTGGCATGATGACCTTCAACCTGGGCCTGACCGCCGGCTTGGTTGAACTCGGCAATCAGGCCGGCAATAACGTGCCCTGGGCCTTTTCCGCACATCGTGAAAGTGGTGCCCCGCCGCTCTATTCACGCTGGCTGGGGCTGAGCATGACGATGATTTTTGCCTTTTGCATCGGCTACGGCGCCACCGTGGCCGAACCGGCGCTTAACGCGATGGGGATCACCGTCGAAAACCTGACTGACGGCGCCTTCAAGAAACGCTTGCTGATTCGTGCCGTAGCCGTCGGCGTCGGCATGGGTACCGCGATCGGCGTCGCCAAGATTCTCTTTGACCTGCCAATTGCCCGCCTGCTGCTTGGCGCCTATCTGCTGGCCCTGCTGCTCACCTGGTTCTCACGCGAGGAACTGGTCAATCTGGCCTGGGACAGCGCCGGGGTAACCACCGGGCCGGTCACCGTGCCATTGCTACTGGCGCTCGGCGTCGGCCTGGGTGAAGCGGTCGGCGCCGCCGAGGGTTTCGGCATTCTGGCCATGTGTTCAGTCGGCCCGATTATCAGCGTCCTGAGCTTTGGTCTGTGGATAGATTATTGGAAACGCCGCGATAAACACAGGAGAGCAACATGAGCCAAAGTGAAATGATCGTGCTGACCGATGTCGTGCTGATCACCGCCATCGTCCAGCGCGGCAGCGCTGACCGTGTCGTTCAGGCAGCGCAGGAGGCCGGCGCGCAGGGTGCAACCATTTTCCACGCGCACGGCACCGGAGTCCGCCAGAAACGCCTCGGCATCCTCGGTTTGACCATCAATGCCGAAAAAGAAGTGCTCTACATCGTCGCCCCCAGCGATCAGGCGGATGCCATTTTTGAGCGCATTTTTGTTTGCGCCAAAATGGATACTCCGGGCATGGGCATCTTGTGGATGACCCAACTGGAAAAAATGGCCACTTATGTGCCGCACGAAATTGCGGCGCGCTTTGGTTTGCATGCCGACAAGAAATGAGCGCCCTTGCCCATATCGGTCGTGCCATCGACAAAAAACAGCTGACCGCCATCGTCCGTGCCGGTGAAGGCCAGCGCCTGGTTGAGCTATTTGTCGAAAAGCCCGGCGTGCTCTCGATTTCACACCACCACGCGCGTGGCGTCGGTGGTCGCCGCATCCGCGACGGCCAGCTTTACTTTGACGAAAAAGACGTTTTGATCCTCCTCGTCGAAAGCGAGTTTGTCGATACGGTGTTTTCTTCACTTTTCCATGCGGCTGGCCTGAATCAGCCCGGTGCCGGTATGATCTTTATGGAAAAAGTCCTGCGCGGTCATCCAATGATGCCGTTTGAAGGTGCCGACTGGTAAAAAAGGGGAAGCAATGAATAAACATTTTCGTGCGCTAAGCTGTGGGCTGATTTTTGCCCTGTTTTCGGCGTCGACCGCAACAATTGCCCAGGAAATGCGCCCGCTAACCAAGGGCCAGACCCTCTACCTGCCGATCTACTCGCACATGCTCTACGGCAATATCGGCAAGAGCGGCAAGGCCTCCAACGCCATGCTTTCGGCGCTGGTCAGCATTCGCAATACCGATGGCAAGCGCCCGCTACGCATACTGTCGGCACGCTATTACGATACGCACGGCAAAATGATCAGCGAGCGTATTCCTTCACCAATCACGATCCAGCCCTACGGCACGCTGGAGATTTTCGTTGATTTGAATGATGCCGCCGGTGGCTCCGGGGCCAATTTCATCATCAAGTGGGATGCCGACCAGATGATCAACCCGCCGCTGGTCGAGTCGCTGCACGCCAACATGGATGGCGGCAAAGCGGTAATTTTCATGACCCAATCCGTCCCGGTCAGCGAATAGGAAATCACTTTGTCAGCAATGAGTTCAACCCAGACCGGCTATGTCGTCCGTCTGCTTTATTTTGCAATTTTCGGCATGTTCGCCGTGCATGTCCTCGGCACGGTCGGCTACATGCTGCTCACCGATGGCAAATATTCGTGGTTTGATTGCTTCTACATGACCTTTATCACCGTCGCCACCATCGGCTTCGGTGAAATTATCGACATGACGAGCAACCAGCCGGCACGAGTATTCACCGTCGTCATCGGCATCCTGGGCGCCGGCAACCTCTCCATGCTGTTTTCGGTGGTCACGGTTGCCTTGCTCGAAACGGACCTTAACGGAACCTTGCAGAGAAAACGCATGGAAAAACAGATCAAAAAACTCAAAGGCCACTACCTGCTTTGTGGCTTTGGCCGCGTCGGGCGCAATATTGCGCACGAACTAAGCTCAACCAACCGGCACTTTGTCGCGATTGATGAAGACCGCGGCGTGCTTGAGGAATACAAGGAAAAAAATCCCGGTTTGCTCTATTTGCACGGCGATGCCAGCGATGACGACACCCTGATCGCGGCCGATCTGGAAGATGCCAAAGGCGTTTTTGCAGTCACCGGCGACGATTCACGCAATCTGATGATCGTCATTACCGCCAAGCAACTCAAGCCGGAAGTTCGCGTTGTCGCCCGCTGCCACGAAACACGCAATATGGAAAAAATGCGCAAGGCCGGTGCCGATGCGATTGTCTCCCCCGATTTCACCGGCGGCATGCGCATCGCCTCGGCAATGATCCGCCCGCACGTCGTTTCCTTCCTCGATGAAATGCTGAAGTCGCAAAACAACCTGCGCGTTGAAGAAATCATCGTTCCCGCCGGTTTCATTCCCAAACCAATCGGTTCGCTCAAGCTGCGCAGCGCCAATTACGTGCTGCTTGCGGCGCGTGAGCGCAACGGCACCTGGCAGTTCAACCCGGACCATAATTTCCTGATCAAACCCGGTTTCATGCTGATCGCCATGGCCAGCCCGGTGGGACGTCAGGAAATTGAAGGTCTGCTGATCGAAAACCTGAGCTAGGGAAACACTGAATTTAAAATGCTGACCATGAATTCACCCCTGCGCCGCCTGATCCCGATTGCCCTGCTCGCCGCCGCCTGGCCGGCACTCGCCTCCGGTTCGGACGTAGTCGGCGAAAATCTGTTGTGGCTGGCGATCATCATTCTTGCCGCCCGCCTTTTTGCCCCACTCACGCAACGCATCGGTTTTCCTGCCGTGCTCGGTGAATTGCTGCTCGGCGTGGTGCTGGGCAATCTCGGCTTGCTCGGTTTCCATTACTTCGACAGCATTGCCAAAGACCCGATCATCATGTTCATGGCCGAACTCGGCGTGATCATCCTGCTCTTGCAGATCGGCCTTGAAACCCGGCTCGGCGACCTGGTCAGCGTCGGCGTCCGCGCCTCGGCAGTCGGCGCGGTGGGCATTGCCGTCCCCTTTGCGCTCGGCGCTTTCGTCGTCGGCCCACTGTTGCTGCCGGGTATGGAATTCAACAGTTACCTGTTCCTTGGCGCAACGCTGGCGGCAACCTCGGTGGGCATCACCGGGCGCGTTTTCCGCGATCTCGGCCAGCTCAAGATGCCGGAAGCGCAGATCGTGCTTGGCGCAGCGGTGATCGACGATGTGCTTGGCCTGGTCATTCTGGCGGTCGTCTCCAGCCTGGTCAAAGCCGGTACGGTGAGCATCGGCGAAGTCGGCATGATTATTACCGAGGCCGTACTTTTCCTCGGCGGCTCAATTGCGATTGGCCGCGCCATTGCACCGCATTTGCTGCGCCAGATTTCGCGGCTGGATTCCGGTCACTCGATGCTCTTCTCGCTGGTCCTTGCCGTTGGCCTGCTGATGGCCTGGCTGGCGCACGCCGTGGGTTTGGCTCCAATCATTGGCGCCTTTGCCGCCGGCCTGCTCTTCGAGCCGGTCTTTCTCAAGGAATTCGATACGCCCAAAGTCGTTCAGGAAATTGAACCCTTGCTGGCTGGCAGCACTGCCGCCTGCAAAATGGACGAAATCCGTGCCGTGTTAACCCGCCACACCAGCCATCAGCATGAACACATGATCGAACCGATCGGCTACTTTTTTGTCCCGGTTTTTTTCGTACTGACCGGCATGCAGGTTGATTTATCGACCCTGAGCGATCCCCAAACCGTTGCAATTGCCCTCGGCATTACCGCCGCCGCCGTACTCGGCAAACTGGCCGCCGGCTTTGCTGCCGGCAAGGGAAAAAATCCGTGGATCGTCGGCTGGGGCATGGTGCCGCGTGGCGAAGTCGGGCTTATTTTCGCGATGGTTGGCAAAACTCTGGGCGTGATGAGCGAATCGATGTTTTCAGTCATCGTAATCATGGTTATCCTGACAACTTTATTGACCCCGCCGATTCTCACCGCCTTGCTGCGGAAAAAACCTTGAACAACCTTCTGGAGAAAACATGAAACTCATTCATCTCGGCTTGATCGCCGCCTCCCTTTCCCTGGCCAACCTGGCACAGGCTGATGAAGTACTGGCCAAAGCCAAAAACTGCACGACCTGCCACGGCATCGACAAAAAAATTGTCGGCCCCGGCTACAAGGAAATCGCCGCCAAACGCGGTGCTGAAAAGGGCGCTGAAGCCGCGTTGACCGCAAAGATCAAGGCCGGCAGCAAGGGCGAATGGGGCCAAGTGCCGATGCCACCCAACAACGTGACCGATGCCGAAGCAGCAACCCTGGCCAAGTGGGTTTTGTCGATCAAGTAAGCGCAGAGCAGGACCGGGGCGAAGCCAAAGGCCGCCCCCGCCCCACTCAAGGGGCCAGAAAAATTACAAAACAAGATAGCGAGAGAACATGCAGCACCTGAACCCCGAACAGAAGCGTAGACGCTGGTTTGCGCTCGGCATTGCCGCCACCGCCTTTGTCCTTTCATTTTTCCAGCGCTTCGCGCCGGCTGGCATCGCGCAGGATCTGGCGGTTTCCTTCCAGACCTCCGCTGCCTCGCTGGGCGTTCTGGCAGCCACCTACTTTTATGTTTATACGGTGATGCAGATTCCCACCGGCATTCTCGCCGACACGCTGGGGCCGCGCCGGATTTTGATGATCGGCGGGATTATCGGTGGCCTTGGCAGCTTTCTATTTGGTTTTGCACCGACTCTGGAATGGGCGCTGGCCGGGCGCACGCTGGTTGGCTTGGGCGTTTCAGTCACTTTCATCGCCATGCTCAAACTGATTGCCGTGTGGTTTGAAGAAAATCGTTTCGCCACGCTGGTTGGCGTCTGCATGTTGATCGGCAATCTCGGTTCAGTCCTCGCCGGTGCACCACTTTCGGCACTGGCTCAGGCGAGCGGCTGGCGCGGTGTGTTCATTGCCGTCGGCGGCATTTCGCTGGTGCTCAGCCTGGCCTGCTGGATCATCGTCCGTGACCGTCCGGACAGCGCCAGCAATACGCCCGCCCCAAAATTTGACCGTACCGTCGTGCTAACCGGCTTGCTCGCCGTCATCCGCAACCGTGCCACCTGGCCGGCAGTGTTGGTCAACACGGGCATGACCGGCGCCTTTTTCACCTTCGCCGGCCTCTGGGCAACACCTTATTTGATGCAGGTACATGGCCTAACCCGTTCAATTGCAGCTACCCATCTTTCCTTGTGGTTTGGCGGTTTTGCGATTGGTTGTTTCTTCATTGGCACCCTGTCCGACCGCATCGGGCGTCGTAAACCGGTGCTGATTGTGACCTCGCACCTTTATGTCGCGATCTGGCTGATTTTGCTCTCCGGCGTCGCGATGCCCTTGTGGCTGTCCTATTCGCTTTTTGGCCTGATCGGGCTGTCGACCGCCGGCTGCAGCCTGACCTGGGCCTGTGCCAAGGAAGTTAACCCACCTTTGCTTTCCGGCATGTCAACCAGCGTCGCCAATATGGGAGGCTTTCTCGCGGCGGCACTCTTTCAGCCGCTCTTCGGCTGGGTCATTGATCTGGGCTGGAAAGGCGAAATGCTGGCCGGTGCGCGCTTCTACGATATTGAGTCGTGGCGCGGCGGGCTGATTGTTGTCACGCTATGCGCGACGATGGCCGCCGTGGGCAGTTGGCGCATCGTCGAGACGGGCTGCCGGAATATCTGGAAGCCAGCATGACCCACCAACCGGATGACACTTGCCATGCCGCAAGATATATCATCCAATCCAAGCGACATATATCTACTCGATCCGCAAGCTATAATCCTGCGAATGGTTTTGGTCTCGAACCCGATCCAGCAGCTTCGGCGCAGCACCGACACAAAGAGAAGAATTGAATTACCACACAGGCGCCACTCTTAACGTTGGACCCAATGCATTACTCACTCACCGGAGAATCAAATGTCACCTGATGAAAAACTTGCACACTCGCTGAAGGTTAAATTTGGCACAGCGCCGGGGGAGCCGTCTGATGCGCAACTGTTACAGATCAAAAACACCATTCGACAAATCCAGTCAAGCGGAAAAGCACCAATTGAACAAGATTGGCTCAAAGCTGTAACCATGCACTGCCCCAGCACGGGCCAATACAGATACGCCGGAATTGACAATTCCGATTTGAACACGCTACTTGCATTGGCTATCCAAGTAGCAAACAAAAGGGGGTAACTGATGGAACAACTATCAAAACTCAAGAGCTCTCTTGAGGATACGTGTTCAATTGTCGCGTGGAATCCCACATCGTCGCAGTTACAGCAGATTGCAAAGCTATTGGTTAAATCCAACACAATCGAAAAAAGCGATGTCGATAGCATCGTTGCCGGCGTCTGTCCAAACACGAAATTTATCGCAATGGAGGGTATCGATAACTCGGACCTCAGAACGTTAATTGCAATAGCTATTCAGGTTGCTAACGCAAAAGGCTAAACAATGCATCGAACAAATGAGCAAGACGTAGTAAACGCGAAAGCAAAACTGGCGAATCTCAAAACAGAGTATTTGAAGGCTGTTGGACAGTACATTTCCCACGACAAGCTGGATCAACAAAGTAGCTTAAATGCAGTTCTTAATTGTCAGCAGGCTGGAGCAAGCTACTTTAATTTTGTCGAGGAATTTGTTGGCAATAGTGATCTTCTTGGCGCGCATGAAAGTGCTTTGTGGGCGCAAGGGTTTGCAGAGGACTGCGCAGAAATCTTGAAATCCATGCCGGCGCATTTCCAGCTTTTGTCTGCGGGTTTCGCGGGTCTGAATGGCCCCACCATCGATCAGATACGTCCCGGGAGCACAGCATTTGCCAACATGCAACGGATGGTGATGAAGTATTTGAATCCCACAGAGAGCAATACGATCAAGTCCTCATTTGAACAATCGGGCCTACCGATTTACGGATTTACCAATGAAGCGAGAGAGTTCATGAGCACGAAGCTCCAAACCATTTTGTCGTTCACCTTTGGTGTTGTCTTTGTAATCGTGCTTCTTGTCATCGCTTTCGTTCAGCCTCAGCCGAGCAGTTTTCAATACTCAGTTTTCAGAACAGTTTTAGCACTGGCCGGAGCGGGAGCTGTAGCTGTGTTTCCCGGATTTATCGAAGTTAAGCTTGGAAACTGGCTCAGGGCGGGTGGCGCATTGGCAGTATTTGTAGTGCTGTACTTCTGGAATCCCGCATTGCTTGCAAGTGATCCAGACGCATCCAAAAAACCTAACCCGGCAGTCCACGCTGCGCAATAAAGCCACGTAGCACCGGTTCCTTCTACGTTACCCAACTAAAAATGAGACCGAATATGTATCGTGGCCAGAAAAATCTCGAAGAATTCCACCCCGCAAAAAAATTAAATCACAAAATTTTCAACAATTTATTTGAGGCTTTGAAATTGAAGCACCCAGAAGATTTGACGCCAAGGTATCTGTCAAATCTTTCTGCGTCGCAACTGCTTTCCGTAGAGTTAACATTGGTCGCAATTTCGGAGGGGCAGGAATGGCTTGTCGAACATGGGACATCTCTAAAACGCAAGCCTCCGCAAACACCTGAAGAAATGCAGGCTGTAAAGCGGGCCATTGGGATTCTGGATGCTTATCAATTTGATGTTTCTATTATTCGGCAGCAACTCGCGTACTTAAAAAATGATGGCTAACCCTGCGGCCAACCGGACCTTGAACGTTATGCCTCCTCGTGAGCCCAGCGTGAACGAGACGTTTCCTGAGATGCCCACTCTTGGGGGTGAGCATTATGTTCACCGCATTCCCAAATGGCTAGTCGCTCTCTTCCGGGTGTCTTTCGTGATCGGAGCTATTGCTCTGGCAGCCATGTCGTTACGCGACTGGAGCGAGATGCCGCTGGGCTTTCGTGGACTGGTTTGCATTCTTGTGCCTGCATTTGCGTTCTTTGCCTTCCGCACACCACGAGCAATCAAGTTTCTCGCCGATGATCGCGGAGTGTTCTTTCCATGCAATGAGCCTCTTGTTGCCGCCACGGGCCGAGAAGGGGCAAATAGATGGCTGTTAGTGCCGTGGAGCAACATATCAAACGTACGGGTCGCCACGGAAATCGACCACGAAGGTAGTTCAGCTAAGTGTGTCGCCTTCGATGTGAAAATCTCGCCTGACGAGCAAGCGGAGTTCTTTCAGCACGTTGGCTACCCGAGCGACCGAACACGTAATGGCAGTAATTGCCTGCCTGTCGCCTATAGTGATTTCCCACCAGTTCCCAAAACGACTGTGGCGCGCTTGCAGAGCTTGAGCCGGCAGTGCCATGAGCGCGAAGAATAACGTTCCAGGGTACCGGCAAGCTGCGCTTGTTCGCCCGCACCAAATTAACGGGAATGTCGCATCAGGCAAGCAGCCTGACCCGCTTTCACTTTTCGACAAAAGCCCGTTCGATCACGTAGTCACCCAATTCGCCGGTGTGATGGCGCGCCACCTTGAAGCCGCGTGCATCTAGCAAGGCTGCCGTATCCTTCAGCATTTCCGGGCTGCCGCAGATCATTGCGCGATCATGCTCAGGATCGAGTGGCAATTGGCCGATGTCGGCAAAGAGCTTGCCGGAGTCGATCAGATCAGTCAGCCGGCCTTCGTTGCGGAAAGCCTCACGGGTCACTGTCGGGTAATAGATCAACTGTTTGCGCGCCAATTCGCCGAAGTACTCGTGGCTGGCCAGTTCGTGCTCGATGTAGTCGTGATAAGCCAGTTCGTTGGTCCAGCGCACACCGTGAATGAGGATGATTTTCTCGAAGCGCTCGTAGGTTTCCGGGTCGTGGATCAGGCTCATGAACGGCGCCAGGCCGGTGCCGGTGGCAAAGAGGAAAAGACGTTTACCCGGTTTCAGGTCATGCAGCACCAGCGTACCGGTCGGCTTTTTGCTGACGATGATCGGGTCACCCGGCTGCAAATGCTGCAGCCGTGAAGTCAGCGGGCCATTCGGCACCTTGATGCTGAAAAATTCCAGATGCTCCTCATGGTTGGCGCTGGCGATACTGTAAGCGCGGGTCAGTGGACGGCCATCGACTTCCAACCCGATCATCACGAACTGGCCATTGATGAAGCGCAAACCGGCGTCGCGCGTGGTACGGAATGAAAATAGCGTGTCATTCCAGTGATTAACCGAGAGAACGGTTTCGGTGCTGAGCTTGCTCATGCTTGTAACTCCTATGCCTGCTTGGACTGAAAGCGATGATAGGCGTTGCACATTAGAAACATAAGCGGATAATTTCGCTATCCGTTATTGACCAAGCCGATATGCGACTCACCCTGCGTCAACTCGAAGTCTTTGCCGCCATCGCCCGTACCGATAATGTTTCGCGTGCCGCCGAAGGCTTAAGCATGTCGCAATCAGCGGCGAGCAGCGCCTTGGTTGAACTGGAACGCCAATTCGATTGCCCGCTGTTTGACCGCATCGGCAAATCCCTGCGCCTCAACAGTACCGGGCGCGGTTTACTGCCACAGGTTGAGGACTTGTTGGCCAAAGCCGGCGAAATCGAAGGCTTTTTAGCCGGTGGCAAATTGGGCCCGCTGGCAGTTGGCGCCACGCTGACCATCGGCAATTATCTGGCCACCTTAATCGTCGCCGAATACCTGCAGCGCTATCCGGAATCACGCGTTGACCTGAAGGTGTCGAATACACGGCACGTACTCGACGGCCTGATTCGCTGCGAACTCGATGTCGGCCTGATCGAAGGCGAAGCCAATGACCCGGATTTGCTGATTGAACCCTGGCTGGCTGACGAACTGGTGGTTTTCTGCGCGCCACAACACAAGCTGGCGCAGGTCGCCCAGGTCAGCAATCAACAACTGGCGGAGGAAGCGTGGATTTTGCGCGAACGCGGCTCAGGCACGCGCGCCCTCTTCGACCGTGTTGTTGCCCCAACGTTTGAGCAGGTCAATATCCAGTTGCAACTGGAACACACCGAGGCGATCAAGCGCGTCGTTGAAGCCGGCCTCGGCCTTTCCTGTCTGTCACGGGTTGCGCTGCGCGATGCCTTCCGGCGCGGCAGCCTGGTCGAGATCAAGACCCCTCAATTCAATCTGCAACGTCATTTTTATTTTGTGCAACATCGCCAACGCCATATCAGCCCGGCCAGCCGAACCTTTCTGGCACTTTGCCGCGAACTGGGTAACGCGGCTGAAATCCGCCTGCCTTTCGTTCCCTGAGTTGCCTCAATATATGAATCAGCGTATGCTTATATACATGAAAACAAAACTAATTTTTGGTCTTTTTTTCGCGTTGACCGCGACCGTTGCGTACGCAGAGCCAAGCGTTCAGGCGCCGCAACTGCCAACAATTACCGTGCAACCGCACCCGGTCGACCTCACCTTCCCTGCCGAATCACTGGTTGAAGCGGTACAGCAGACCACCGTTGGCGCGCAGATTGCCGGTCGTGTGCTGGAAGTCAAAGCCGATGCCGGACAAAGCGTCAAAAAAGGTGAGTTATTGATGCGCATTGATGCGCGTGAAGCCGCCGAAGCCGCCCGTAGCGCCGAAGCGCAATACATCAATGCCAAGGCCAATTTCGACCGTAGCAAAAGCCTGAAAGATCAGAAATTTCTCAGCCAGGCCGCTGTCGACAAGGCACGGGCTGATCTCGATGCTGCCTCGGCCAACCGTTCAGCCGCTGGTGCCAGCCAAAGCCACGCCAATATTCTGGCGCCGATCAGCGGCATGATCGCCCGCCGCCACGCCGAACTCGGCGATATGGCAACGCCCGGCAAACCCCTATTCACTCTCTACGAACCGGGTGGCCTGCGTGTCACGGCCAGCATTCCGCAATACCGGCTCAAGGAAATGCGTAACGTGACGACGGCGCGCGTTGAATTTCCCGAACTCGGCAAATGGGTGACGGCAACTGCGGTGACTGTGCTGCCGACCGCCGATGCCGCCACCCACGTTTCGCAAGTCCGCGTTTCATTGCCGCCGGTGCCTGAAGCAACGCCTGGCATGTTTGCCCGCGTCCATTTTGTGCTCGGTCAGGCAAGCAAGATGACCGTGCCGGCCAGCGCCGTCGTCCGGCGCGGCGAAGTGGCGGCGGTTTATGTAACGACTGCCGACAACCGCACCAGCCTGCGCCAGTTGCGCCTTGGCGAAGCCGTCGGTGTCGGCGAGATTGAAGTGCTGGCCGGCCTGTCCAGCGGCGACAAGGTAGTCACCGAGCCGGTCAAAGCCGGCATGCAACTGAAATCGGCCAAGTAAGCGATGAGCAACAACGGTCAGTTAGGAATATCCGGACGCATTGCCGCCGCATTTCAGGCATCGCGGATGACGCCGCTGCTGGCGCTGGTCGCCCTGCTGCTCGGCATTTTCGCCACGCTGATCACACCGCGTGAAGAAGAGCCGCAAATCGACGTGACGATGGCCGACGTGCTGATCGCCTTCCCCGGCGCTTCGGCCAAGGACGTCGAAAATCTCGTCGCGCGCCCCGCCGAGCAGGTGCTGTCGCGCATGCATGGCGTCGAACATGTTTACTCCATGTCGCGCCCCGGCATGGCGGTAGTCACCGTGCAATTCGATGTTGGCGTCAAATACAACGATGCCGTGTTGCGCCTCTACGACACCGTGCATTCGCACCGCGACTGGCTGCCGCCCAATCTCGGCGTCCAGGAGCCGGTGATCAAGCCGCGCGGGATTGACGATGTGCCGATTGTTGCGCTGACTTTCTGGACCAAGGACCCGGCGCGCTCGGCTTTCGAGATGCAGCAAGTCTCGCGTGCCGTTGAAATCGAGCTGAAACGGATCAAGGGGACGCGCGACATTTCGACCATCGGTGGGCCGGACCACGTGATTCGCGTTGAAATCGACAGCGAGCGGATGAACGCCTTTGGCCTGACGCCGCAGGATATTGCCGGCGCGCTCAAGGTGTCGAACGCCCAGCAATCCTCCGGCAGCCTGACCGCCGGCAATCGTGAAATTCTGGTCCAGACCGGCACCTATCTCGAATCCGCCGCCGATGTTAGACAACTGGTCGTTGCTGTGCGCGGCGAAGCCGGCAGCCGCAAACCGATTTTCATGAGCGATGTCGCCAAGGTTGAAGACGGGCCTGACCAGCCGAAGAATTACGTCTGGTTTGGCAGCAAGGAAGGCGAATTCCCCGCCGTCACCCTGCAGTTATCGAAGCAACCGGGCGTCAATGCCGCAGATGTGGCCAATGCGGCGGTCGACCGGATAAATCGACTAAAAAATACGGTGATCCCGGACGGCGTTGAAGTCACCGTCACGCGCAACTACGGCGCCACGGCGACCGAAAAGGCGCAGAAACTGATCGGCAAACTGGTCTTCGCCACCGCTTTTGTCGTGCTGCTGGTTTTCTTTGCGCTGGGCCGGCGCGAGGCGGTGATCGTTGGCGTCGCCGTCACCCTGACTCTCGCCGCAACACTGTTTGCCTCCTGGGCCTGGGGCTTCACCCTCAACCGGGTTTCGCTCTTTGCGCTGATTTTCTCAATTGGCATTCTGGTCGATGACGCGATTGTCGTGGTCGAGAATATTCACCGTTGGCAAGGCCTGCATCCCGAGAAGGGGCTGCTCGAAATCATCCCGCCGGCGGTTGATGAAGTGGGTGGGCCGACCATTCTGGCGACGCTGACCGTGATCGCCGCCCTGCTGCCGATGGCTTTCGTCAGCGGCCTGATGGGGCCGTACATGAGCCCGATCCCGATCAACTCCTCAATGGGCATGGCAATTTCACTGGCGGTGGCTTTTATCGTGACGCCGTGGCTGGCGCTCAAGCTGATGAAGCCGCACGGCAGCCCCTCTCCCCGGCCCTCTCCCCAAGAGGGCGAGGGAGAACACCATTCGCTCCCCTCCCCCGCCACCGGGGGAGGGGCTGGGGGAGAGGGCCGCAGTCGCCTCGACGCCAAACTCGACAGCACCTTCCGCAAGCTCCTGACGCCTTTCCTCGACCCACTCAAAGGCGGCGCGGCGCGGATCAAGCTGGCCATTGCCATCGTTCTGCTCATACTCGGTTCAGTGTCGCTGGCTTATTTCCAGCTTGTTGTCCTCAAGATGCTGCCGCTCGACAACAAGAGTGAATTCCAGGTCATCCTCGACATGCCGGTCGGTACGCCAGTTGAAGAAACCGCCCGCGTGTTGCATGAAATCGGTGCCGAGCTGGCGAAAAATGAGGATGTGACCAATTACCAAGCCTATGCCGGCAGCGCCAGCCCGATCAATTTCAACGGTCTGGTCCGTCAGTATTACCTGCGTGCTGCGCCGGAAAAGGGCGATGTGCAAGTCAATTTGGCCGACAAACATGATCGCAGCCGGAGCAGCCACGAAATTGCCGGTGCCGTGCGTGAGCGTATCGAAGAGATTGGCAAGAAGAACGGTGGCAATGCCAAGGTGGTTGAAGTGCCGCCCGGCCCGCCGGTGATGTCGCCGATCGTTGCCGAAATCTACGGCCCCGATTACAAGGGCCAGATTAGCGTTGGCAAGCAGGTGCGCGGCGTTTTCGAGAAGACTAAAGACCTGGTTGCGGTCGACGACTATATCGATGCCGATTCTCGTAAAACCGTTCTGCACGTTCTGCAAAGCAAGGCCGCACTACTTGGCGTGGCGCAGAGCGACATTGTTGAAGTGGTCAGCATGGGCCTCGCCGGACAAGATGTCACGCCGGCACGTAACGCGGACTCCAAGTTTGAAATCCCGGTGCGCATCACGCTACCCGCCGAGAAACAGTCCAATCTCGATGCTCTGCTCAAGCTCCGCGTGCGTTCGCGTGACGGCCAGCTGGTGCCGGTTTCCGAACTGGTTGAAGTCCGCGATCAGGCACGCGAAAAGGCCATCTATCACAAGGATCTGCTGCCGGTGGTCTATGTCGTCGGCGACATGGGCGGCAAGCTCGATTCACCGCTTTACGGCATGTTCGACGTCCGTTCGCAAATCAACGGCATGGCGCTCAAGGAAGGCGGCACGCTGGGCGAGTGGTTCATCCACCAGCCCAACGACCCCTACGCCGAATACAGCGTCAAATGGGATGGCGAATGGAAAGTCACCTACGAGACTTTCCGCGACATGGGCATTGCCTATGGTGTCGGCCTGATCCTGATCTACCTGCTGGTCGTCGCCCACTTCGGTTCATATCTGGTGCCGCTGATCATCATGGCGCCAATCCCGCTGACCATCATCGGCGTCATGCCCGGCCACGCCCTGTTCGGCTCGCAATTCACCGCCACCTCAATGATCGGCATGATCGCGCTGGCCGGCATCATCGTTCGCAACTCGATTTTGCTCGTCGATTTCATCAAGCAACAGGTCGCTGCCGGCATGGATTTCCACGACGCGGTGATCCAGTCAGCCGCCGTCCGCGCCAAGCCGATTGCACTGACCGGCCTGGCCGCCATGCTCGGCGCGATGTTCATTCTCGATGACCCGATCTTCAACGGGCTAGCCCTCAGCCTGATTTTCGGCATTCTGGTTTCCACCCTGCTCACCCTCGTGGTGATCCCGGTTCTTTATTTCTCAGCTTTCAAAAAGGAGCATCAATCATGACCATCGAACGCATCATCCGCATCATGGCTGGCTTTTTCATCCTGCTTTCCCTCGCCCTCGGCTTTGACGGCAGCCCGATCTTTGTTTCGAAATGGTTTCTCGCCTTTACCGCCTTTGTTGGTTTCAATTTGCTGCAAAGCGGCTTTACCGGCTTCTGCCCGCCCGAAAAACTATTGTCCAAGCTCGGCGTCAAACGCAGTAACGGCGGTGGTTGCTGCGGCTAAGCAATGGCTTGACCCAGATCAAGCCTGATTTGGGTCAATCTCAATACACTCCCTGCCGAGGCAAAACCGGTAATTGTGATCCTTGCTTGACAATGTGATCACAAGCGCTAGTCTAGTTGCACTCGATAGCGTCCGTTCAGAGGCGCACAGTGGAGACCGAGACTTGAATCCCAATGCACCAGACGCAATGGCTCAACCATTGCTGGAAACCGAACAGGCGCTAGAAAAAGCCCTGCGCGAACTGCACGGCATCCTTAATACCGCCGTCATGGGTATCGCCCTGCTCCGCCATCGCAAGATCGACCGCTGCAATCGGCGGATGGAAGAGTTGTTTGGCTTTGATGAAGGCCAGATGACCGGCTGTTCGACCCGCGTCTGGTATGGCGATGACGAAACCTGGGAATTTGTTGGGCGAGATGTTTACGCCGAACTTTCGGCGGATCGTGAGTCTTACAGCGAACGCATGTTCCAGCGCCGCGACGGCAGCCGTTTCTGGGGCCGCCTCGCTGGTCGCGCATTCGATCCCGCCGATGTTTACGCCGGCTCGGTATGGATTATTGAAGACCTGACCATCGAAAAAGCCGAGCGCGAAGAGCTGCTGTTGGCGCGCAAGGTGTTTGAAGTTAATTCCGAAGCGATCATGGTGAGTGACGCGAATAATCGGATTGTCAGGGTCAACGCCGCTTTTGAGGCAATTACCGGCTACCGCGAAGACGAAGTCCTCGGGCGTGACCCGAAAATACTTGGTTCCGGCCATCACGACACCGCCTTTTTCCAGGCAATGTGGCAAACCCTGCGCCAGGATGGCTACTGGGAAGGCGAAATATGGGACAGGCGCAAGGATGGTAGTGAATACCCGAAGTGGGTGCACATCAACACCATACGCGACAGCAATGCGCAAATTTCTCACTTTGTCGCGGTTTTTTCCGACATTTCCGAGCGCAAGGCGAGCGAAGAGCGCATCCGTTACCTTGCCCAACACGATGCGCTAACCGGCCTGCCCAACCGCTTCACCCTCGCCGTTCATCTTGAACATGCGCTGGCCCGTGCCGAGCGGGCAGGTGAAAAAATCGGTTTGATGTTCATCGACCTCGATAATTTCAAAACAGTTAATGACACCCTGGGCCACCCGATTGGCGACTTGCTGTTGTGTGAAGTGGCGCGGCGCATCACCAGCGCCGTCAGAAAGTCTGACATCGTGGCGCGGATTGGCGGCGACGAATTCGTTGTGGTCCTCGAATCGACCAATTTACCGGGCGACGCCGGGACGGTGGCGCAGAAGATTCTCGAACGGATGAGCGAAGCAGTGCCGGTCGATGGCAATGAATTGCACACAACGCCTTCGATCGGCATCGCCATTTATCCCGATGATTGTTCGACCAGTGAAGACCTGATGAAAAACGCCGACGTCGCCATGTACCACGCCAAGAGCGCCGGACGGAACAACTACCAGTTTTACGCCGAACACATGAATCAGGCGGCGGCGGTGCGCATCCAGATGGAAGCACGTCTGCGCGCGGCGATGGCATCCGATGAATTTTCACTGCATTTTCAGCCACAAATCGACCTGAATACGGGCTTGGTAAGCGGCTGCGAAGCGCTGATTCGCTGGCACAACGCCGAACTGGGCTGGGTCTCGCCGGCCAGTTTTATCCCGCTGACCGAAGAAATCGGCCTGATCGTGCCGATTGGCGAATGGGTATTGCGCCAAGCTTGCGCCACGGCCAAAAGCTGGCTGGATGCGGGCATTCAATTCGGCTGCGTGGCCGTCAATATTTCGCCGCAGCAATTCCGCCAGCGTAATTTCCCGCAGAGCGTTGAAAATATCCTGCGCGAAACCGGCCTGCCAGCAGCTTGCCTCGAACTCGAAATTACCGAAAGCACGATCATGGAAACCGCTGAAGCGGCGATTGCGATGCTAGTGCGGCTCAAGGATTTGGGCATTACGCTCTCGGTTGATGACTTTGGCACCGGCTATTCCTCGCTCGCCTATCTCAAGCGCTTCCCGATTGACCGCCTGAAAATCGACCGTTCCTTCGTCACCGATCTCGAAACCGATCCGTCGGATGCAGCGATTGCCTCGGCGGTGATCGCCCTCGCCCACTCGCTGGGTTTGTCGGTAGTCGCCGAAGGCGTTGAAACGCAGGGGCAATCCGACTTCCTGCGCGGGCATGGCTGTGATAGCGTTCAGGGTTACTTTTACTGCCGCCCAGGCCCCGCCGAGATTGCCGCTGAATATTGCCGGCAACGGAGCGCAGCCAAAGACCATTAAGCGGCGGCCTGCTTCGGAGTTTGCAATGAAAATTGGTTTTATCGGCCTTGGCATCATGGGGCGCCCGATGGCGCTCAACCTGCTGAAAGGTGGCCACACGGTCAGCGTTTGGGCGCGCCGCGCCGAATCGATGCAGCCTTTGCTGGCGGCTGGCGCCAGCGCGGCGGCCAATCCCACGCAAGCTGCCCAAGGTAACGAATTGGTCATTTCGATGGTTGCCGATTCACCGGATGTCGCTGAAGTCATGCGCGGGGTAGCCGCAGCAGGCCAGCCCGGACTGGTTGCGGTCGACATGAGCACCATCGCCCCTGCTGCTGCGCGCCAAATCGGCGTCGATCTGGCGGCTGCCGGGGTCGACTTCATGGATGCGCCGGTTTCCGGTGGCGAAGTGGGTGCCATTGCCGGCACGCTGGCTATCATGGCTGGCGGCTCGGATGCCGCCTTCGCCCGCGCCCTGCCGGCGTTTGAATGCATGGGCAAAAACATTGTGCACGTCGGTGCCAGCGGCGCCGGCCAGGTCACCAAGGCGGCCAATCAGATTGTCACCGGCATGGGCGTCCTCGCGGTCGCCGAAGCCTTCGCTTTTGCGGCCAAAAACGGCGTTGACCGCAGCAAGGTGCGCGAAGCCCTGCTTGGCGGCTTTGCTTACTCGAAAATCCTTGAAAACCACGGCCAGCGCATGCTCGACCGCAATTTCAAACCCGGTTTCAAGAGCTGGATGCACGAAAAAGACCTCAATATCGTCATGCAAACCGCGCACGAACTCGGCCTCTGCCTGCCCGGTTCGGCAGCCACGGCACAAATATTCAACGCCATGGTCGGTTCCGGCATGGGCGAGGAAGACTCGATTGCCGTCTTGAAACTGCTGGAGCGCCTCTCGGGCCAGGCATGAAAGTCGGATTTATCGGACTGGGCGCGATGGGCCGCCCAATGGCTTTGCACCTGCACCAGGCCGGGCACGAATTGTTTATCTGGGCGCGCCGCCCACACGCAGTTAGCGATCTGCCTGCCAGCATTTGTGCAACCCCCGCCGAACTCGGGCAGTGCTGCGAAGTGGTGTTTACCGTGGTCACCTCCAGCACCGATGTTGAAAATATCGCTCTCGGCACCGCGGGTTTGATCGAAGGCATGGCGCCCGATTCGGTGCTGGTTGATTGCTCGACCATCGCCCCCGACAGCGCACGCCGGATCGCCGCCAAGCTCGCCGAAAAAGGGATCGCAATGCTCGACGCCCCGGTTTCCGGCGGGGTTCAGGGTGCGATTGACGGCACGCTGGCGATCATGGCGGGTGGTTCGTCTGAGGTTCTCGACCGAGTCAGACCGCTGCTTGAATGCCTCGGCCAGCGCATTGTGCACGTCGGCCCGAACGGTGCCGGTCAGGTGGCCAAGGCCTGCAACCAGATGATCATGGTCGCTGCCATCGAAGCCTGCGCCGAGGCGATGCGCCTGGCAGCGGCATCGGGCGTCGATTGTGCCAAAGTCAAACAGGCCTTATCCGGTGGCTCAGCCGCCTCGCGCGTTCTCGACGTGATGGGCGAGCGCATGGTTAAGCGCAATTTTTCCGCCGGCATCGAAGCCCGGCTCCATCACAAGGATTACGGACTGGTGCTTGCTGCCGCAAGAAAATCTGGCGCATTTATGCCGTTGACCGCAAGCATTGCCCAGCAACTCAATGCGCTGATCGCACAAGGCATGGGCCGTGACGACACCGCCTCGCTACTGCGCGTTCTGGAGGGGCAATGAGCCAGATCGCCCAACTTTCGGAAGCAGAAATTGAAGAGCGCTTCCACATCACCGGGCCAACTTCCATCCAGTTCACCCTGGCTGGCTACGCGAGCCACAAGGAAACCTTCACCGTTCAGTTTGCCGAGGGCAAAGAACATTTCTTGACCACCCTGCTCGCGGTCGATGAAGCGGCGCATCGGGTCATCATCGACTGCAGCGGCAGCAGCGATCTCAATCGCCAGTTCTCCGAGAGCCAGCGCAGTGTCTTTATGGCACGCCCGGGCGGCATTCACGTTCAATTCACCTGCGGCCCGGCCAAAGCGATTACTTTTGAGGGCGGCCCGGCCTTTTCGTTGGCTTTGCCGAAATTCATCATGCGCCTGCAACGGCGTGAGTTTTTCCGCATCGAAACGCCGCGCTCCAACCCGCTGCAGTTTCACGCCCGCCTGCCCAGTGACGCCTTGCTGACGCTGCCAGCGCACGACATTTCGGTGGCTGGCATTGGTCTTACCGCGACTAGCGATTATGGCCTCAGTGCCGGCGTCACTCTCGGCAATTGCCGTTTTGCGGTACCGGAAGAGGATCACGATGTTTTTCTCAAAGCCGTCGTTCGCCACGTCACCGCGCAGGAATTACGTGCGGGCGTCACGCAATGGCGAATCGGCCTGCACTTTGAAAAACTGCCGCTGACCGAGGAAAACCGTCTGCAACGTTATATCGCGCATGTTGAACATGAACGGCACGAATTGAGCTGATCGAGCTTGGCGACTAGCAGTAACACCAGCAAAAACGCCCGTTCTTGCCAATTTATTTGGATATACAAGCCCAGCATCGCCCCGTGCCAACGAACTAATCAATTAGTATCGTGTCACTCCTTTTTTACGCAGCGTAAATGCCGAACAACAACATCACCGCATTGCCTGCTGATCGCCAGATTTGGCTGCGCTACTCCGCTGCTCTCGCTCTCGTCGCGCTGGCCGCCGCACTAAGGATTTGGCCACTGCAAGCACTGGGTTCGACGCTTGCCTGGCTGACTTTCTACCCAGCCGTGATGATTGCTGCTGTTTATGGTGGGCTTTTTGCGGGATTACTGGCCACGCTGCTGGCCTGTACAACAGTCACCTTTCTCTGGCCCCTGCTCGTATCTCAGGCGTTCATCAACAACCCGGCAGACTGGCTTGGCATGTCAGTTTTTGTCCTGACAGGCGCGATGATTTCGGCTATCGCCGAAGGCATGCACAGGACCAAGCTGCGCGCCAAAGAATCACAGAAACAGTCTGAAATCGCCAACCAACGCATGAGCCGCTCGGTTGAAAAGATTGCCGAAAGCGAACGCTTCATCAAATCGATCACCGATGCCATGCCCGGCCTGGTTGCTTACTGGGACAAGGATTTGCGTTGCCGTTTTGCGAACAAAGCTTATCTCGAATGGTTCGGCAAAACACCCGAGGCGATGCTTGGCATAACGATACAAGAACTGCTCGGTGAGAAACTGTTCGCATTGAATCAACCCTACATCAACGGCGCATTAGCCGGAAAGCTACAACAATTCGAGCGCAGCTTGAGCAAGGCAGATGGCCGCATTGGCTTCACTTGGGCCAATTACATTCCGGACATCGATGCACAGGGCACCGTGATCGGTTTCTTCGTTCTGATTAGCGACATAACCTCGCTCAAGGAAGCCAAAGCCGAACTCGAACTGACTGACACTGCGTATAAAAACTCGCTCGAAGGAATCATGATTACCGATGCCAAAGGCATCATCCTCTCGGTCAACCCGGCTTTTACCGGAATTACTGGCTATACGGCAGAGGAAGCGATTCGCCAAACACCGCGCTTGCTCAAGTCAGATCGGCACGATGAAGCTTTTTATGCGGCGATGTGGGAGCAACTGCGACTGTTTGGCACCTGGCAGGGTGAAATTTTTGATCGCCGCAAAAATGGGGAGATTTACCCCAAGTGGCTGACCATCACCTGCGTCAAAGGAAGCAATGGCGAAATCAGCCACTACATCGGCAGTCAAATCGACATTTCTGAACGCAAGGAGGCCGAGAGCCGCATCATCAACCTCGCCTTCTACGACCCGTTGACCAATCTGCCCAATCGCCGGCTCCTGCTCGACCGGCTTGATCAGGCCTTGGTCAGCAACAGACGCAGCCAGAATAATGGCGCGCTGTTTTTCATCGATCTGGATAACTTCAAGAAACTGAATGACAGCCTCGGTCACGATCACGGTGACCAACTCTTGCAACAGGTCGCGCAACGACTTGAGACAGCGGTTCGTCAAGGCGATACCGTGGCTCGCCTCGGCGGCGATGAATTTGTCGTCATGCTCGAAGGTTTAAGCGATCAAGTGGTCGATGCCGCCAGTCAGGCCAAGGTGGTTGGCGAGAAGATTCTTGCGCTGCTGAATCAACCCTACTTGCTGAATCGGCACGAATACTTCGGCACGCCCAGTATTGGAGTCGTCCTTTTCGGCAATCATCATGAAACCAAAGAGGAAGTTTTGAAGCAAGCCGACCTGGCCATGTATCAGGCCAAGTCGGCCGGGCGCAACACCCTCCTCTTTTTCGACCCCGAGATGCAGGCCGCGGTAACGGCTCGCGTTGCGATGGAAAATGATCTGCGCAATGCCCTGCGCGAAGGGCAGCTGATTTTGCACTACCAGGCGCAGGTTGATGCCCGCCAGCGCTGTACCGGTGCCGAAGCCCTGGTCCGCTGGCAACATCCACAACGGGGCATGGTGTTCCCGGACGACTTCATTCCATTAGCCGAAGAGTCGGGCCTGATCCTGCCCCTGGGCCAACAGGTTCTGGAAATTGCCTGTAGTCAATTAGCGACCTGGGCCACTCGGCCTGAAACCAGGCATCTCTCTCTGGCGGTGAATGTCAGCGGCCAGCAACTGCGTCAATCCAACTTTGTCGAACAGGTATTGGAAGTCCTTGAACGCACAGGCGCCGATCCCAAAAAGCTTCAACTTGAACTAACCGAGAGCGAGTTGCTGAGCGAAGTTGAAGACAGCATTGCCAAAATGACCGCGCTCAGTTCCCAAGGTGTTGGTTTTGCTTTGGACGACTTTGGCACAGGCTATTCATCGCTTTCTTATCTCAAGCGCCTGCCCATTGAAAAACTGAAAATTGATCGCTCCTTCGTCATGGATGTGCTGACCGACCCCAACGATGCGGCGATTGCCAAGACGATTGTCGCCCTTGCCGCTACGCTGGGCTTATCGGTCATTGCCGAGGGCGTCGAAACCGAAGGTCAGCAAAAATTTCTCGCCGACAACGGTTGTTTCAAGTATCAGGGTTATCTATACAGCCGCCCGTTGGCGCTGGAAGCCTTTGAGCACTATCTGGCAACCAAGCATTGACCGGCATTTCCAGCACAACTCGCAAGCCGCCCTCTGGACGATTTTCGGCATAAATTTTGCCGTTGACCGCAAGCAGTACGCGGCGCGCAATGGCCAAGCCGAGTCCGTAACCTGCGCCTGAACCTTCCCCGCGAAAGAATGGGGTGAAGATTTTTTCAAGCTCCTCAGGCGAGACGCCCGGCCCCTGATCTTCAATCACGATTTGGCAGCCAGTGCCGGCGCTAGCCGAAACCACTAGCGTCACCAAACCGCCAAGCGGAGAAAACCGTAGCGCGTTGCGCAAGACGTTTTCAATTGCCCGGTGCAACAATTCGCCATTGGCGCGCACCTGCAAATTTAAGCCGTTTTGGCAGTTGACCGTAATACCTCGGCTAGCAGCTTCAAAACGGGCATCTTCGAGCAGATCGCCGATCAATTCATCGAGATCTAACAACTCAAGCGGCGCGCTGACCCCGGCCTCAAGGCGCGAAAGCGTGAGCAGTTCGCCAACCAGCCGGTTCATCCGCTCGCCTTCGCGCTCGATGCGTTGCAAGCTGTCTTCCAGCCGTGCCGGTTGCTGGCGAGCCAGGCCGATGGCAGCATGCAAGCGCGCCAGCGGTGAGCGCAGCTCATGCGAAACGTCATGCAGCAGGCGGCGCTGGCCATCCATCAGGGCGCGCAGGTGACCGCTCATCCGGTCGAAATCGTGGCCAAGATCAGCCAGTTCATCACGCCGCTTGCCCATACTTTCGCCAATCCGTACATCGAGATTACCGGCGGCAGCGGCATCGAATGCCCCGCGCAATTGGCGGATCGGCTTGGCGATATACCAGGCCAGGCCGGCAGCACAAAACAAACTAGCGAGCAGTCCACAAAAAAGTACCGGGAGGGGCGGCAAACGCAAGCCATGCGGTGGCGGGTGCGGTGGTCGATGGCCGTCACCGGGGAGTGGCGGAGGACGAAACTCAGGCGGCGGGCCAGCAGCAATATGCGTCTCAAAGCGATCACGATCGAACCAGAAAAACAGGCCCGTCCCCAGTGCCCCGGCTAACTGAGCGAGCCAGACAAAGAGAAAAAACTTCCAGAACAAACGCCCCATCGCCTACTCCCGAATCAACTGGTAGCCCTGCCGATAAACCGTCTGGATGCACGAACGACCATCGGCCAGCGTGCCAAGTTTGTGGCGGATGCTCGACAGATGCACATCAATACTCCGATCAAAGCGCGCCAGCGGTCGGCCCAGCGCCAGTTCGGAAAGCTCGCCCTTGCTCACCGGGCGTCCGCCGTGGCGGGCGAGCACTTCAACCAGCGCATATTCGGTGCTGGTCAGCTCGACCGCCGCGCCTTCCCATTCAACACGGCGTTGCTCAGGGCGCACCGACAAGGCGCCAAAGACCAGCGGCGCATTGGGCGGCTCGCCGGATTGCCCGCTACGCCGCAAAATTGCCCGCAGCCGGGCGGCCAGCTCACGCGGCAAACAGGGTTTGGGCACATAGTCATCGGCCCCCAGTTCAAGGCCGACAATGCGGTCCATATCATCACCCCGCGCGGTCAGCATCAGTACCGGCATTGCGCTGGCGGCGCGAATCCGGCGCAGCGCCTCGATGCCGGAAAGTTTGGGCATCATCACGTCGAGCACGGCGATCGCGTGCTTGCCACTCAGCGCCTCGGCAACACCACTCACGCCATCGTGCACCGTGCTTACCGTGAAGCCTTCCTGGGCCAGGTAATCGCCAAGCATTTCGGCCAGTTCCACATCGTCGTCGACCAACAAAACTGCCGTCATCGCGCATTCCATTCTCGATTTTTACCGCCACGATGATAGCCAAGCCGCTTGCAATCAGACACTGAATTTACATCCTTTTACTGCTCGCTAACCGCGCTTAACCGGGGCTTCGCCAACAATACATTCCATCGCCAAACCGCTTTCGGCCAGGCGCAACCCACCGAGGAAACACCATGAAAACCAAAATATTTGCGGCCTTGCTGTTCACCGCCCCCTTTCTTGCTCACGCCCAAGCACCGGTTGCGGTCGACCAGCCGAGCATGGCAAAAATGGGCCATCACCAGCACCACCACAGTCATGCCTTTGCTGGACACCAAGCCACGCCGCCCTTCCTGCGTGGCATCACGCTGAGCGAAGCGCAGCAGGATCAGATTTTTGAGTTGATGCACAAACAAGCGCCGAGCATGCGCGAAAAAGCCAAAGCCAGCCATCTGGCGATGAACGAACTGCACCAGCTTTCCCTCTCGGATAACTACGACGAAGCCCGTGCCAAAAATCTGGCGCGCAGAGCTGCCGATGTGCAAAGCGAAATGGCCCTGCTACGGGCGCAAAGCGAGCAAAAAATCATCGCCTTGCTCAGCCCGGAACAACGCAAGGAGGTAGCGGCAAAAGTTGCCGGCAAAGCGAATTTAATGCGCTAAACCGCTGAATGCCGGCCCGTCAGGGCACGACCGGGCCGGATAAATGCCAATTTCCTTAACAAACCTTTACCTCGCTTAACTCGAAACACCGCCAATTTTCGCTGTTCTGGGCCGATAACTTGCTCATACACTGGGGCCAGACCAAGTCACAAGTTCCTGGCAATCATTCAACCCGCTTCAAGGAGTCAATCATGATCAGCGGCATCGGTAATTCCACACAACTCAGCAGCAAGTTATTCTCGGCGCTCGATACCAAGAGCCAGGGCTTTCTCGACAAAAATGATTTCGTCAGCGCCTTCAGCAAGATTTCCAGCAGCACAAATTCAAGCAGCGCCAGCGTCGATGACGTATTCAGTGCACTCGACAGCGATAGTGACGGCAAAGTCACCAAGGACGAATTTGCCAGCACGCTCGCCAAGCTGCAGGAACAATTCGCCAGTTCACGCATGCACGGTGGCGGACATGGCGGCCCGCAAGGTGCCGGTGGCCCGCCGCCCCCGCCGCCGGCCAACGACGCTGGTTTCACCCAGGATGAATTGAGCAGCCAGCTTGAAGAAGTCAGTAGCAGCGGCGACAGCAAACGCAGCGAGCTGCTGAGCAATATCGTTAACAACTTTGAGGCTGCCGATACGGATAGCGACGGTAAAGTAAGCTTCAGCGAAGCAATGGCCTATGAGCAGTCAGCACAAAACAGCACGGCCAGCGATGCCACCTCAAGCGCCAGTTCAGCGAGCAACAACAGCAGCGACGCCGGCATCATGATGAAAATCATGCAGCTGATGCACGCGTATGGCAGTGGCAACGAAGAGCAATCGAGCAATCTGTCCAGCCTGCTCTCGGTTAGCGCCTGACGCCTCTCCACATAAAGCAAAAGCCGGCTCTGGTGCCGGCTTTTTTACGCATGCATTTTCAGGTGGGTTACCATACCAAGACATAACTAAAGCGATAGCCCTGCATTCACTGACGCCGCAGCGCGCTTGCCACAGAAAACACGGAGGAGGAGAGAATGCCGAATCGGATTCCTGTACGGGCATCGTCGTTGAGCCAACTTAAAAGGCTGGACGAGATACTGAATGGAACGCCGGTACCGACCTTCGTCATTGATCTCGAACACCGTGTTACCCACTGGAACCGAGCCTGCGAAGTTGTCCTCCATTATCCGGCGCAGGTGATGATCGGCAGCCGCGATCAGTGGAAACCTTTTTACCCCAACCCGCGCCCGGTAATGGCCGACCTCGTCGTATCGGGTGAGCTCGATTCCGGTATCAGCACCTATTACCGCAACAAGTTTCGCCGCTCGGCGATCATTCCCGGCTCCTACGAGGCGGAGGATTTTTTCCCCGGCATGGGGCCGGAGGGCACCTGGCTTTATTTCACCGCCACTCCTTTGCGTGACGATAGCGGCGCCATCATTGGCGCCATCGAAACCCTGCAGGACATTTCCGCCCAACGGCGCGCCGATCAGGCGCTGCGCAATGAGCATGAAATCCTTAACGCGATCATTGAGCATTTCCCGAGCGGCGTCTCGGTAATCGATGCCGGATTAAACATCACCAAGCGCAATGGGCAAATGCGCGCCCTCTTGAATTTGCCGCACGACCTGAGCGGTGGGCCGATTGCCCTGGAAAGCGTGATCCGTTTCAACGCCGAGCGCGGCGAATATGGCCCGGTCGATGTCGAAACCTACGTTGCCGAGTCGATGGCACGGGCACGCAACCCCGAACCCCACTGCTTTGAGCGCACCCGCCCGAATGGTACGGTGCTTGAAATCAAGGGCTCGCCCTTGCCCAATGGCGGCTTTGTCACCTCCTATACCGATATCACCGAACGCAAGCAGGCCGAAGCGCGGATCGTGCGCTTGCTCGATGAGCAACGCCTGATTTTTGACAACGCCCACGTCGGTATCGTCTGGGTTCGTCAGCGGGTGATTTTGAGTTGCAACAAACGCATGGCTGACATGTTCCTGTTCGCCACGCCGCAGCAGATGGAAGGCGAGCTGACCCGGATTTTCTATGTCACGCAGACACAATGGCAAGACGTTGGCGCGGAGATGTACCGCGATCTCGAACGCAAGGGTTTCGCCCAAAGCGAATGCGAAATGCGCCGCCAGGATGGGTCTGCCATCTGGATCATGCTGACTGGCCGCCCGCTCGACCAGACCGACGTCGCCGCCGGTTCAATCTGGGTCTATACCGACATCACCGAAAAACGTCAGCAAGAAGCCCAGTTGCTATTGGCAGAAAGAGTTTTTGCCCACAGCTCCGAAGCCTTGCTGATCACCGACCGGGCCGGGGTCATCATCAACGTCAACAAGGCGTTTTCATTGATCACCGGCTACCCGCGTGAAGAAGCGGTTGGCCAGACACCGCGCATCCTCAAATCAAACCGGCACGACGAGGCCTTCTACCGCACGATGTGGACCAGTGTTGCCGAAAAGGGGAGTTGGGAAGGCGAGGTCTGGGATCAGCGCAAAGGCGGTGAAATCTATCCCAAGTGGCTGTCGATCACCGTCGTTCGTGATTCACATGGCGACATACTCAATTACATAGGCTGCTTCTCGGACATCACCGAACGCAAGGCGGCGCAGGAGAAAATCGAGTACCTGGCCCACCATGACGCGCTGACCAGCCTGCCCAACCGCCTGTTGTTGCGCGACCGTTTTGTCCATGCCCGCGAGCAAGCCCGCCGCACTGGCCGCAGCATCGCCTTCATGTTCCTTGATCTCGACCATTTCAAGCGAATCAATGATTCACTCGGCCACCGTATCGGCGACGATTTGCTGATCGCTGTCGTCAAGCGCCTGCGCTCCTGCCTGCGCGAATGCGACACGCTCAGCCGGCAAGGTGGTGACGAATTCATCCTGATTCTCAACGACATCGATGGCAAGGAAACCGCCGCAAAAGTTGCCGAAAAAATCATCACCAGCCTCAACCAGGCATTCGAGATTGGTTTGCACTCGCTGAATACCTCGGTCTCGATCGGAATTGCGCTCTCCCCGCTGGATGGTGACGATTTTGACAGCCTGCTGCAAAAGTCCGACACCGCCATGTACGTTTCCAAGGAACGCATGCGCGGCACCTTCAGTTTCTTTCATCAAGCGATGGATGACTCGGCGAAACGCCGGCTTGACCTCAGCAACAGCCTGCGCCGCGCCCTTTCCGCCAAGCAGTTTCAACTGGTTTATCAACCGCAGGTCTATGCCGACTCGGGCCGAGTTTTCGGCGCTGAAGCCCTGTTGCGCTGGTATCCCGAAGATCGTGCGCCAATTTCGCCGACTGAATTCATTCCCCTCGCCGAAGAAATCGGCATGATCCTGCCGATCGGCGAATGGGTAATTGGCCAGGCATGCGAACAAGCACGGCGCTGGCGCGATGATGGCCTGAACTGCCGGATTGCGGTCAACGTCTCCGGCGTGCAGATTTATCGTGACGATATTGTTGCCGCCGTCCAGCGCGCCGCGCGTTGTGCCGGCATTTCGCCGGAACTGATTCAGGTTGAATTGACCGAATCGACGCTGATTGAAGACAGCCTTCTGGTTCAGGATGCGATCAGCGGCCTCAAGGCGATTGGTGCATCCGTCGCAATTGACGATTTTGGCACCGGCTATTCGAGCCTGGCTTATCTCAAACGTTTTCGCGTCGATAAACTCAAGATCGACCGCAGCTTCATTGCTGATGCCTGCAGCAACGAAGAAAGCGCCGCCATGACGCGCGCCGTGATCAGCATCGCCCACTCGCTCAACATGCGCTCGATTGCCGAGGGCGTCGAAACGCCAGAGCAACTGGCCTTTATCCGGCAAGCCGGCTGCAACGAAGTTCAGGGTTACTTTTACAGCCAGCCTTTAGCGACGGCTGATTTCCTCAAGTTCGCCAACGCCCGCAAAATATAAGGCCATTCCAGCGCCAGAAGCTTGCTGAATCAAAGCCCTGGCGGTTCTGGCTGAAATTTCTGCAATAGCTGCTGATACGGCGGCGCATCCCAAAAACGCCCGCCACCAGCACTGAAGGCGGCGACTTCGGCGGGTGAAGGAAAAGAGCGATAGCGCCGCGCGCTTCTATCTTGCGCTGCCGGCGCCAACACTTCACCACGAGATAAACGCTCAATGGCGTGCAGCAGATAGGGAATGGCCAGCGGGTAGATCTCGGCAATCTGATGCAGCAAGCCCTCACCCGGCTTGATCGGTAGCCTTGCGACGTGCAGCAGTGGGCCACTGTCGATGCCCGGATCAACCAGGTGCACAGCGCAAGTGAAGCAGTCGTGCCCTTCGGCCAGCGTGCGCATCGGCCCGAACAAGCCGGCAAAGGAAGGTAATGCGGCGGGGTGGATGTTGATGATGCCGTGCTTGACCAGCGCCAGCATGGCCGGGGTGAAGATATGGCTGAAGCGTGCACTGATCACCAGTTCCGGGTGCAATTTTTCCAGTGCGGTCGCCAGTTGTGGGTGGTCGCTTACGGTCGACAGCGAAAAGCCGTACTTTTTTTGCAGCGCGTTGAAGGTTAGCCACTCCCCTGCCTTTTGCCCGGCAGCGATGGCTGCATCAAGCAGCGGGAACAGGGTGTCTATCGGCAGATTGCGTTCAAGAAATGCCATTTCGGCGAGCGCCGCAATCCCACCTTCAGCGGGACGATATTTTTCGGAGAGCAGGACGCTGATCTCATGCCCGGCCAGTTGCGGCAAGAGCTTGTTGAGGAAGATACAACCGTGCAGGTCGCGTTTGACGCAGAGAGTCAGTTGCATGAGTTCGTCCTCACTTGGGGAATTGGAATCGGACTGGCGTCACCGATGATTTCGGCAAAGTCGAGCAGCTTGAGCGGTGGATAGCGTTCGAGTTGCTGCGCGGCCTTGATGTTGATCAGGAAGGAAAAGCGGCGTGGCAGTTCAATCGGAATGCTGGCTGGCGCCACGTTCTCGAAAAGAATGCGCGCCGCCAGTTGGGCCGTCAAGCGCCCTACTTCGCTATAACGATTGACGACGCCCATCAGCGCTGCCGATTTAACCACCGGCGCCTCGGAAGCCGCAAAAACCGGCAACTTGCAAGCCATGGCGACCCCGGTCAACTGGTCGCGTTGCAGATTGAGAAAGGTGTCGGGCGACTGATAAAGCAGATCAGCACCCGCCTGGGCCAAGCTGGCGACATGTTGCGGCAATTCTTCCGGACGCGGCTTGCCTTGTGAATCGAGGCTGAACGTCCGCTCGCTGAGGCGAAAACCGAGTACCGGGGCTAGTTGGCGCAAGCGATCACGCGTAGTCAGCGAATTTTGCTCAGCCGGATTGACCAGCAAGCCCAAATGCCGAAAATCGAAATAACTGCGCGCCGCCCGTAACTGGATCTCTTCATCCAGCAAATACAGCGTCCCGGTCAAGTTGCGCTCTGATGAAGCCAATTTTTGTACCAATCCAGCCTCAAGCGGATTGCTGACGATCATGAAAACCAGCGGAATATCGCTGATATGGCGCGCCGGATCGGGTGCTTGCCAGGGGCCGGCAACTTCTTGCGTGACCGTAGTCCCCCAGGTAAGAATCAGATCCGGCTTGAGTTTTTTGGCTTCAGCGACCAAACCGGGGATGCGCGTTTTGTCCTGTGCCGCATCGCGCAGCGTAAAGCGCACCGGCAAGCGCTGCTTGCGAAAATAATCCTGGAATCCCCGGCATGACTCCTCGCAACCGCGATAGAGCAGCATCAGCACATGTTTTTCGGCAGCCTGCGCCAGATTCGGCGCATTTCCCAGCAACGCCAGCAGCATGATTGTGCCCAGGCGTTTCATGCCGGCCCTGCGCTCTGCCGTAGCCCAGCCGGATGAGCACGGCCCAGACTAAAGAGCAGCAGCGTACCGAGCAGAGCAAAACAGCCAATCACCACCATCGCTCCGCTTGCCGGCAGCCAGACCAGCAAGACCCCGGCCAGCAATGGCCCGAACACACTGCCCAGGCGTTCGAGGGTGCGCAGGGCAACCAGCACCGAGGTGGCACTGCCCGCATCAGCCAGTTCGATGGCCAACGCCTGCATCGGTGCGGCGGAAAGCCCGGTACCGAGACCGAGCGCGACGATGCCGACCCAAATCGCCAGTGCGGGCGAAATCAGGGATGAGGCGAGCCCGGCCATGCCGCCCAGACCAATCAGCAGCAGGCCACCAAGGACCAGTGACAGATGCCGTTGCCAGCGATCAGAAAGATACGAGGCGAGCGGATTGCTCAGCGTCAGCAAAATGTAATAGAGCATGATGGCGCGACCAATCGCCGCCGGGGAATAGTCGGCGGCCTGCAAGCCAAGCGGCGTCAGAAAGAAGAGAAAGCCGGCCAGGCTGATTTTGGCGGGAATCGCAGCGCCCAGCATCAAGGTCATGAAGCGCCGGTTGCGCAGGAGCGGCTGGAGGTCGGCGAGTCGGAAATTTGCCTGCGGCGCCACGCTGGGCGTTAGACCGCGCTGACTCAGGGCAAAAATCACAAACCCGCTGAGCGCAGCAAGCGCCGAAATAAGCAGAACGGCCCGATAACCGAGGCGCTCGGCCAGCACGCCACCAATCGAAGTGCCACAAATGGCGGCGATGCTGACCGCAGCAACAAACAAGGCCAGACCACGCGCCCGGTTTTCGCCGCTGGTCGTCGCAATAATTTGTCGCTGGCAGGCCATCGTGCCCAGCGCATAGCCCGTCGCACACAGCGCTCTGGCGGCCAGCAAGGCCCAGTAATGATTGGTCAGCGCCAGCCAGATGAAGCCGCTGGCAGCCAGCAAGGCGCCGAGGGCAAAGACCCGGCGCGGCCCATAACGATCAGCCCAGCCGCCGGCATAAGGTGTGGTCAACGCGAAAAAGACCATGTAAACGGCAATCGGCAAGCTGACTGCCGTACTTTGCGCCAGCCCGCCAGCGGCAAAATCGCTGTAGAACAACGGCAGGAAAGCGCGGGTCAGCTCTTCAGAAAGGATAAAAAGGAACAAGGGCAGGCGTAGCGACTGCGCGGCAGCATGCCCACTTGCCTCACCCGCCCGACCCTGCTGAGCGACCAGCGAAGCGAGTAGTTCACGAAAAACCAGAATGGTAACCAGCAGAACTACCGCCACATCGGCAGCAATCGCCCATAAGGCACGTTCAACAAAAGCCTGATCCGGCGTTACGCCCAATTCACCGATCACTGCCTGACCAGCATGGATCGCCGCCTTGCTGGCAGGTTCGCTTAATGGCGCTGACGCAATGCCCGGTTGCCCGCCCTTCGCCGCAATCAGATCAAGACTGATTTTTGCCAGATCAGGATTGCGCGCCAGCACTTCATCAAAATAGGCCGCCGTTCCGACCAGCTTGTTCGGTGGAATGCCGATACTTACCGCGTATTCAACTTTTTTAGCCAAGGTTTCAGCGACAGCGGCGGCTTTGGCATTAATCGCCGGCTGCAGGCTGCCCGCCAGTTGCTCTTTGGATTGCCACGCCAGGAGAGTGCTGGCAAGCAGGGTTGGCAGCAGCACCAGCGCCATCAATTTCCCCCCGGAAATCTGCCGGCGCTGCAGCAGGAGGAATATCCATACCAAGGCAATCCCGGAGCCAATGGCCAAGATCAGCAACTGGCGCAACATTTCTCTTTCCAACTCGCTCGCCTGAGCTTTCAATGGCTGCGGATCAAGCTCGACCAGCAGGCCACCGATCGCCCTACCACCACTGTCATTGACCAGCAGCGCCAGGGCCGGCAAATCCAGCGCGTTACGCGACCAGCGATTCCCTGCCTTGATCAGCGGAACCAGCACCGCATCATCAAGCGCCAGCCCCTGGCGCTCGGGGCGGGTTGAAAAGTCGAGCCGGCTGGTACGATCTTTCGCACCCGGTGTTTGCGTCAGCGCGAACATGCCGGCCACCGCGATTCCGGTTTCTGCGCCGGGCAAGGCAGCGAGCTGCATTTGCATCTGCCGCATTTCCGAAACCTCGAGCCCGGACAAGGTGGCCGTTGCCATCGCCGACTGAATTGCCGAGACACTGATTTCAGCGCGCGAAATAGCGAGTTCGACGAGCAGGCTGCGATGCTTGTGCACCAGCAAAAAACCCAGGCAGGCCAGTGCCAGAAAATGTGCCAACAGCAAAAACAGCAGCGCACGCGCCAGCGCTGGCGGTTGCGACGTCATTTGCGGGGAATCAGAATTGAACAGCATCGGCGTGTCAGTGATTTTGCTTGTTATGCTGAGCAGACTGGACAGCCAACGCAAGTCGCATCGGCATTGGCGGGAGATCAGTATTTATAATACGGGACATTCTCCGGAGATGTGTATGCGCGGCATCCAAATGCTTTTCCCTGTCTGGCGGCAACTTGTCCTGATCGCCATCGGCATACTCATTGGCGGTGGTCAGGCCTGGGCTGCGGCTCCCGAAAAGCGGGTTGCGCTGGTGATTGGCAACAATGACTACCGCACGGTGAGCAAGCTGGAAAAGGCGACCAATGATGCCAAATCGGTTGGCCGCGAACTAACCCGCCTCGGTTTCGAGGTAATTTCCGTCTCGAATGCCAGCCAGAAACGGATGAATCAGGTAATCAACGAATTTTCGCAAAAGGTATCCGGCGGCGGCGTCGGCGTTTTCTTCTTTGCCGGCCACGGGATGCAGATCAACAACCAGAATTTTTTGCTGCCAGTCGATTTTGAATTACCCAAAGACGCCAACGACATAGCCGATCAATCGGTCAGCCTGCAAAGCATTCAGGACAAACTGGCCGATGCCAAAGCACGCTTCTCCCTGTTGGTGATCGATGCCTGCCGCGACAACCCGCTGCCCAAAAAAGCCGGGCGCAGCCTCGCGGTAGGGCGCGGATTGGCCGCACCCTCTGCCCCCAACGGGCAAGTAGTTCTCTTTTCCGCCGGCGCCCATCAACAGGCTCTCGACAAATTGAGCGATGACGACAACAACCCGAATGGCCTGTTCACCCGCGAATTCATCCCGCTGATTGCCGCCCCCGGCCTCAGCGTCACCGATGCCCTGAAACGGGTACGCACTTCGGTCACGCGCAAAGCCAAGGCGGTTGGCCATGAGCAGAATCCGGCCCTTTACGACCAGACCGATGGTGATTTTTTCTTCGTCGCCGGCACCGCGCAGGCCAGTGCAAAAAACTCACAACCGACCGAAACCATACAACGCATCGACCCAATGGCGATCGAGCTGAGTTTCTGGGAAAGCATCAAGGGCAGCGAGAACAGCGATGATTTCCGCGCCTATCTGAACAAGTACCCAGTCGGCCAGTTTATCGAACTGGCGCAAAGCCGCCTGCGCCGTGCCGGCAATGGCAGCACGACTGGAATAGTCCGCGGCAGCGCCGGCAAGGAGGATTGTGCGGACTGCCCGGAGATGGTCGACATTCCCCCCGGCGAGTTCCTGATGGGCGCGGCACGCAATGAGGTGGATAGCGGCGACAACGAAAGGCCGCGGCATAGCGTAAAAATTGAGCATGCCTTTGCCGCCAGTCGCCATGAAATAACGCTTCGCCAATTTACCGCCTTCGTCGACGCCACCGGCCACAAGGCCGAGGGTAGTTGCAACATCTGGTCGGGTTCCAACTGGGAAAACCAGCCCGGCAAATCCTGGCGCGACCCCGGCTTTGCGCAATCCGGCACCCACCCTGTCGTCTGCGTCAGCTGGAACGATGCCCGCGCCTATACCAGTTGGCTGTCGCGCATCACTGGCAAACACTATCGCCTGCCGACCGAGTCGGAATGGGAATACATGGCGCGTGGCGGCACCCGGACTTCACGTTTCTGGGGTGATGATCCGGCATTGGCTTGCGAACACGCCAATGTCCATGATGCAACAACGCAGAGCGCCCGCAAATTTGCCTGGGAGCCACATGAATGCAAGGATGGTTTCACCGAGACGGCGCCAGTTGGCCGCTTCAAGGCCAACCCCTTCGGCCTGTACGACACGGCCGGCAATGCCTGGGAGTGGGTCGAGGATTGCCTCAACACCAATTACGTCAACGCGCCGAATGACGGCTCGGCACGAGTAACCGATGATTGTGGCCGCCGGGTTTATCGCGGTGGCGGCTGGAGCGGCCCCTCCTCCGTGCGCTCGGCGACGCGAACCGGCAATCCGCCCGGTTACCGCTCACAGCTACTGGGCTTCCGGGTTGTGCGGGCGCAGGATTGAAACTCAGCCGATCGCCAGCAGTTCAAGCAATTCGGCAGTAAAGCGCTGCGGGGCTATCAGTTGCGGGCAGTGATCCGCTCCTTCGTAGCAACTCAGCCTAGCGTTAGCAATGTGGTTGAGCAGATACTGCGCAGTCGCCGCCGTATAAAAATTGCTTTGCGCACCGAAAGACAGCAGCGTTGGCACCTTGATCAGCGGTAAGACATCGCGGTAATCGGCGGCAACCAATGATTTCCAGATAGCGATTGGCGGCTGCGGATCAAGTTGCTGCAAGTTCTTGCGCGAATCCTGCCAGCCGGAACTGTTGCGTTCATAGGTTTCCCGCGAGCGGGTGTTGAGGCCGTAGGCAATCAGGCGCAGCACGGCTTCGGCAAAATCCTTTTCCAAATCATTGATCAGCATTTGCGAACGCTTGGCGTCAAAGTCGCCGTAAATACCGTTGGCCCAAGTCACATCGGTGACCAGCCTGGGCGACTGGTCAATGATGCAAATCTGCGAAAGGCGCTCGCAGCCATAATCGCGGATGTATTGCCAAAGCGTCAGCGCGCCCATTGAGTGGCCGACGACCGCCACTTTGTCGAGTTGGTAATGATCGAGCAGATTTTCAACATCACGCGCCAGCCGTGCGACATCCGGCGTTTGTGTAACGCTCAGCAAATGGCCGCCGTGACCGCGGGCATCCGGGCGAAAAAGCTGGTGATGTGGCGTCAAAGCCTCAAGCAGCGGACGCCAAACGGTGTGGCTCGATGTCCAGCCGTGCAGAAAAAGGATGGGGGTGCCACTGCCGGAAACGCTCAGGTGCAGTTGTTCGCCGTCGTCGGCGGTAAAAGTTTCCATTGTTTATTGAGTTTTCAACCGCCTTGCAGCCAGCCGGCGATTTCTTCCCGACTCGGCATGCGCCCGGCAGCTTTGACCACTTCATCAATGACCAGTGCCGGGGTACTCATGACTTGATAGGCCATGATTTCCTGCATTTCGGTGACGTGCTCAAATGTTGCGGTCAACTTCATTTCCGCAACAATTTCCATGGTCAATTGCTCCAGGCGATTGCATTTGGCACAGCCCGAACCCAATATCTTGATCAACATGATTTCCCTTTCACAACAACCAGTTAAACACATAACCGACGAGCAGGATGCCAGTCGCAACAACCCCGGCAAAGGTGGCGATCAGCGTCGGCTTGAGCGCCTTGCGCAGGATGATCATTTCCGGCGCCGAGAGGGCGATCACGCTCATCATGAAAGCGAGCACCGTACCCAACGCGGCACCCTTGCCGATCAACGCTTCGACAATCGGAATGATGCCGGCTGCGTTGGTGTACATCGGCACACCCAGCACAACCGCTGCCGGCACCGCCCACCAGACATCCTTGCCCATGAAGGAGGCCATGAAATCCTCCGGCACATAGCCGTGGATACCGGCCCCGAGCGCAATACCGGCCAGGATGTAAGGCCAGACCTTGCCGACGATTTCCTTGACATGCTCGCCGCCGGCGGAAAAACGCTCGACCCAGCTCATTTGCTCACCATCATGTTGCGCCGTCTGCCCACCGAGTATCTTTTGCACCCAGTCTTCGAGAAAACGCTCCATCTTTAACTTGCCGATGATCAGCCCGGCAATTATCGCAACCAGCAGCCCCATGCCAAGATAGAGCGCAGCCACCTTCCAGCCGAACATGCCGAACAGCAGCACCAGCGCCACTTCATTGACCATCGGTGCTGAAATCAAGAATGAGAAAGTCACCCCAAGCGGCACACCAGCCGACAGGAAGCCAATAAATAGTGGCACGGCTGAACAGGAGCAAAACGGAGTAACGATGCCCAGGCTGGCCGCCAGCACATTGCCCACCCCTTCGCGCTTGCCGGAGAGCAACGCCCGGGTACGTTCCGGCGCAAAGAAGGTCTGGATGACGCCCATGATGAAAACGATAGCGGTCAGCAGGAGCAGGACCTTGGGCGTGTCGTAGAGAAAGAAATGCACGGCTTCACCGAAATGCGTCTGACGTGACAGCCCGAACAGGCTGACCAGCCATTCGGCGAAATCCGAGAGTTGACCATAAACAATGAACCAGAGGACGGTAGCAATCGAAATGCCGATCAACCACTGGATCAATTTGCGGCGATCAGACATTCCGATGGGGACTGCGCTCATGGTCTTGCTCCGGGTTTAGCTTGAAAAAATTGGGGATATTGATGCTTCTGACCAAGGAGACGAAGCACGCTCAAAAAAGATGCACCTTTAAAGAAAAAATTTTAGTCACTTTGGCGAGGCCACCGCAAAGCCCAAATTGCTACAGCGAAAGTTGCGCTAAAGGAAACAAGCCCCCCATGTCGCTTGGCTCCGGGCGATTGAACAGCTTACAGCGGCAATGGTGAGCACGGCAGCTAATTGATCCGCTGCCACACTCCGCCTCATGCAGCCTATCTGCCGAGAACAAGATAACCTCGATCTCTTCCTGACACTGGATGTTGTAGGTCAGTTTGAGGCGAGACAGTTGCGGTCAACGGCTGAATCATCATGATTTTTCTGCAGCAAGCTTTCCTATTTTGTACTTGGCCAGCAACTCGTCGGCAAATGGCGCATGCGGACGTCCTTTTGTCTTGGTGTTGTAGGCCTCGGTCGCTTCCTTGCCACACCAAGGCTCGATCAAATCCGGTCGTGACGGATGCTCGGGCAAATAGGCACTCAAATCATAAACACCACCGCGTATCGCCATCCAGCAGTTACCCGGTGTCGCATGTTTGGCGAGGTCAGCTTTGGAATAGATTTTCTCGGCCGCAACAGCCTCGCTTTGCTCGGTCGGGGGTAGCCAGAGGCTACCCGCCCAGAAGGCTGTGACCAGCAGCCAGAACAACAGAGTCGTCGATAGATAGAGGCGGCGCATTATCTGAACTCGAAGCTTTCAAAATGGATGTGACGGGGCGTAATACCTTTGAGGCTGAGCGCCTTTCTCAGGCCGGCAACCATGCCCGGTGGGCCGCACAAATAGCAATCATGTTGAGTCAGCACGGCGGCATCGGGCAGGAGGAGGCTGAGATCGGGGACATCTTTGCCAGTCGCCACTGCCCGGAGGGAGAGGTTCGGGTCGCGTACAGCCATAGCCCGAATCTCGTCCACAAAAGCAGCATCTGCCTCGCTGCGATAAAGATAGAGGAGCAACGTCTGCTGCTTGAGCGACCCAGCCCGCAGTTGTGCCAGGAAGGGCGTAATACCCATACCGCCAGCCACCCAAAGTTGAGGTGATGATGGACGATCAGTCAGAAATTTGCCAAAGGCACCCTGCACACGCGCCATCACCCCCGGCTCAATCGACTGGATCTTTTGCGTGCAATCGCCGAGTGCTTTCACGCCTATCCGGATCTCACCGCTTGCCCCAAGCGCGCTGACGGTAAAAGGATGAAACTCGCCGCAACCCCGGCATGTGGGCCCAGAAAAAAAGGCAACCAACACAAACTGGCTGGGCATGACGGAAACGGCTTCGGCTAATGGTTTGAGTGATATCTCGACCATATCCTTGGCCACCGCTGTGGCGCTTTGCACTATGTAGGGGCGGGCGGCAAGGCCGAAATCTTCCCGCACGATCCGCCAGCCGAGGAAAAAGGCGGCGAGCCCAAAAATCGGCCATACCGGCTCGTCGATACCGAGCAGAACCAGGTGCAGCAAGCCGAACAACACAGCCAGCCCGAGTCCGACATGCAGCCAGCGCCAGGTTTGATAGGGAATACGGCGCTCAAAGGTAACGGCGAGACCAGCCATCAGCAGGAGCATGGATAGCCAGCCGAGCCAGACTGGCCAGCCCTGATCAAAGGGCGAAAGTATCTGCCATGCCAGCTGCCGATTATTCGGCCACGCATCGCCCGCCAGAAGCAGCGGATGCGCCAACAAGAATACATAGGCCGCCATGCCCGCCCAGTGATGCCAGCGGTACATCCTTTCCAGCCCACCCAGGGCTCTGGCCAATCGTGGTTCGCGAAGCATCAGCAGGAGGCAGGCAAGGAGTAGACCACAACCGGCCCAACCCACGACGATACCGAGGCTGCGCGCCAGCCCTAATCCCTCGGGCAGCGCCCAAAAAACCGGGCCGACCGTCGCTGCCAAAGTCAGCAGGGGAATGGACAGAAAGCGCAGGAGCAACATGATTGACTAGCGTCTCGATCAAATGAAGTTTCAGTTTTTCGGCTGCGCCGGTTTCAGATGCTCACAGATACCCTGCCCGCCGCCGGGTAGGGCCATTCCGCGCTGCCTGGCCCGCTCTTCCATCAACTGATGATGGCTGACTTGATAGCTCCTGCATTCATCCAGCGTGGTAAAGCCACGAATCCGGGTTTGGTGCTCGATCCGCTCTTCCGGGGTCATTAGCTGCCAACCCCGGGTATTCGCTTCGCTGGCCCGCCACGGGCCACGGGCCGAAGCTGTACCGATCAGGAAGAGTGTCAGGACCAAGGTGGTGGTGAACTTTTTTTGCATGATCAACCCCTGAAAAATTTCCTACTCTCCGCTCTCCAGCCGCAAGTAGGCACCTCTAACATTAGCGCGTCAGCAACGCACTTTCATGCCTTGTCTTGTTCCTGCTCCGCTTCATCAGGTGGCGCATTACGGGCGATGGCTGAGCGCAAGCACGGGGGAACAGGTAACAACCTGACGAGTGCTCATGACAATCTCCTTGTATTGGATGCTGTGTTCGTAAATCAATTGATCACAGTTCCGGAGACGAATCATTCGTCAAAAAGACGCACCCAGAAGCATTTCTGCTGGATTGAACACATCCTCGCAACCTTCGAGATTGGTATCGAGCGCGACCTCAGCGCACTTGGTTGTAGCCAAGCCGCCATATGCGGAGAGCCTTTGCGCAAAAACATCGAACTCAAGCATGGCAATTCCTCAATAAAGTTCGCTTCCTGTATCAGGCTGCTTCACCTTTGAAGTAGCGTTTTTGGAACCACAGCGACAGACTGACCAGCGCAATCATCACCGGCACCTCGACCAGCGGGCCGATCACCGCCGCAAATGCAGCACCGGAGTTGATGCCATAGACGGCGATGGCCACCGCAATCGCCAGCTCGAAATTGTTGCTGGCTGCGGTAAACGACAAAGTGGTGCATTTTTTGTAGTTCGCCCCGACCTTCTTGCTCATGTAAAACGAGAACAGGAACATGATCACGAAGTAAATCAACAGCGGAATGGCGATACGCACGACGTCAAGCGGAATGCTGACGATCAACTGCCCCTTGAGGCTGAACATGACGACGATGGTGAACAACAGCGCAAGCAGCGTGATCGGCCCAATTTTCGGCACGAAATGCGTGTGGTACCACTCTTTCGTTACGTAGCGCAGCATGACGACACGGGTCAGAATGCCGGCAATGCAGGGAATACCGAGGTAGATGAAGACGCTTTCGGCAATCTGGCCGATTGAAATATCGACCACCATGCCAGTCAGCCCAAACATTGGCGGCAACACGGTGACAAAGAACCAGGCGTAGATGCTGAAGAACAGCACCTGGAAGATCGAGTTGAAAGCGACCAGGCCGGCGGCGTATTCGGTTGATCCCTTGGCGATCTCGTTCCAGACAATGACCATCGCAATGCAGCGGGCGAGGCCGATCAGGATCAGGCCGACCATGTATTCCGGCTTATCCGGCAGGAAGATGATGGCCAGCGCGAACATCAGGATAGGGCCGATGATCCAGTTCTGGATCAATGACAACCCGAGCACCTTCTTGTCTTTGAAGACGTCAGGCAACTCCTCATAGCGCACCTTGGCGAAGGGCGGGTACATCATCAGGATCAGGCCCAGCGCAATCGGAATATTGGTTGTCCCGACCTGGAACTGGTTGATGAAAGCCTCGGTGCCCGGCACAAAATAGCCAAGACCAATACCCAATGCCATGGCGGCGAAGATCCAGACCGTCAGGTAGCGGTCAAGGAAGGATAGTTTTTTGGTAACTTCACTCATGATTAACCTTTTGTCAGGCTGTTACAGGATGGCAATTGGCCAGGGCGCGCAAACGCTCAACGCCCACCGGCTCATCCTGAATCAGCGGAACAACTGCGTAACGTACGGCATGGGTATGGGCCACCAACTCAATCTGGGCGACTTCATTGAGTGCCCGCTGGCGCAGTAGCGGCGACGACGATTGCACAGCCGCGACGCTGTTGTTGATGATCCAGGCCCAGGGCTCGATACCGGCCCGGCGCAAGTCGGACTGCAGATTGGCGGCTTCGAGAACCGGGGTGGTTTCGGCCAGCGTCGCGATCAGCACCTTGGTCT
>JBDKHF010000032.1:0-32913 GCA_039797825.1 Pseudomonadota bacterium
TGAGCGAGAGCACGGTGGAAAAATTTGTTGGCGTTGATGTGTCCAAAGCCACCCTGGACATCTGCATTATGCCCCCAGGACAGGCCATGCATGTCACCTACGACGATGCGGGTATCGGCCAGGTCGTCGCGATTCTGAAAGAAACTCACCCGACCCTGATCGTGCTGGAAGCCACTGGCGGCTTGGAGGTCCGTCTGGCCAGCGAACTGGCTGCCGTTAATTTGCCGGTGGCGATCATCAACCCGCGCCAGGCACGAGACTTTGCCAAAGCCACCGGACGGCTGGCCAAAACTGACGAAGTGGATGCCGCCATGCTGGCTGATTTTGCTCGCGCCATTCGTCCGCAGGTGCATCCGCTTAAAGACGCGGATACCCGTGCGCTTGACGACATGGTGAACCGGCGTCGCCAACTGATTGCGATGCGGGTTCAAGAAACGCTCCGACTGGGTACTGCTGCCTCCAAGGGGCTACAAAAAAGTCTGAAAAAACACATTGCCTGGCTGGACAAACAGATTATTGAAGTTGATGGTGATTTGAACCAGCGGCTGCGCGAATCTGATGTCTGGCGTGCCAAGGACGATTTGCTGCGCGCCATCCCGGGCGTAGGCACAGTGACCAGTCTGACGATGCTGGCGAAGTGTCCAGAACTGGGGGCGCTCAATCGTCGCGAGATTGCGGCGCTGACGGGCGTGGCGCCACTGGCGAACGACAGTGGCAAACATCGGGGCAAGCGCTTTATTTGGGGCGGACGGGCAGATGTGCGGGCGGTGTTGTATATGGCGACCATCTCTGCCATACGGTGCAACGACACGATCAAGACCTTTGCGGATCGCCTGAAACAGGCCGGCAAACCGGCCAAGGTGGTGATCGTTGCTTGCATGCGAAAGCTCCTGACCATCATGAATGCAATGCTGAAAAATAATGCAGCATGGAACCCGAAAAAGGCTTGATTTTGGACACGGTTGCTCTCCCACAAGTGGGCGAGGGAGAAAACCGGTTCGCCCGGCTCAAGGAGTACACCGTGACCAATACTCGTCCCGCCGCTGTCGCCGGCATGTTTTACCCTGGCAATCCAGCTGAATTGCTAGCGACGGTTGATGCCCTGCTGGCGGCAGCCCAGCCGCTAAATCAACCGGCTCCAAAAGCCCTGATCGTGCCGCACGCCGGTTACATCTATTCCGGCTCAACCGCCGCCTTGGCCTACGCCAGCCTCGCTCCGCTACGCCAGCAGATCAAGCGCGTCGTGCTGCTTGGCCCGACCCATCGGGTTGCGGTCAACGGCATTGCGGCACCGGAAACCACCTCCTTCGCCACGCCGCTTGGCAAAATCCCGCTCGACCTCGACGCCATCGCCCAACTTCGCGCTTTGCCACAAATCGTCTGCAGCGAGCACGCGCATGCGCAAGAACATTCGCTGGAAGTTCATCTACCTTTCCTGCAGCGCGTGCTGGGTGATTTCAAGCTGGTGCCGCTAGCGGTTGGTGAGGCATCGCCGCAAGCCGTCGCCGAAGTGCTCGACCTACTTTGGGGTGGGCCGGAAACGCTGATTGTCATCAGCTCCGACCTCTCGCACTTCCTTAATTATTCGAGCGCCCAGCAAGTTGACCGCAACACTTGCCAACATATTTTGCAACTCGACGCCCATATTCAGCCGCAGCAAGCCTGTGGTGCTTACCCGGTCAATGGACTGCTCCTCGCCGCCGGTCAGCGCGGACTGACGCCAAAACTCATACACCTGTGTAATTCCGGCGATACAGCGGGCGACCAAAGCCGCGTCGTCGGCTATGCATCGTTTGCCTTTTATGAGACCAACCATGAATGATCTTGGCTCCAGCCTGCTTGCTTTGGCCCGTAACGCGATTTCCAATCGGCTTAATCTCGAACCAATGGTTGCGGTCAACACCCCGGAACTGCAAAAAAATGCGGCTACTTTCGTCACCCTGAGCCAAAACGGTCAGCTCCGTGGCTGCATCGGCAGCCTGCAAGCCTACCGCCCGCTACAGGACGACATTCGCGAAAACGCCTGTAACGCAGCCTTCCGCGATCCACGCTTCAAACCGCTCAGCGCCGAAGAATTACCCATCACCCGCGTCGAAGTCTCGCTACTGACGCCCGCTGAAGCCATGCAATTCAACAGCGAAGCAGATGCCCTCGGCCAATTGCGCCCCAACATCGACGGCATCATTTTCAGCGCCGGCAACCGTCGTTCCACCTTTCTGCCGCAAGTCTGGGAGCAACTGCCCAAGCCCGCCGATTTCATGGCCCACCTCAAACAAAAGGCCGGATTGCCCGCCAATTACTGGGGACGCGATGTAAAACTAGAGCGCTACACGGTGAAAAAATGGAAAGAGGCCAACCAGTGAACCACCCCGCCCGCTGGTGGCACGCCCTGCCCGACGGCCGCATCCAGTGCGACCTCTGCCCGCGTGATTGCCAGTTGCACGAAGGCCAGCGCGGTGCCTGCTTCGTCCGGCAAATGGTCGATGGGGCAATGTACCTCACCACCTATGGCCGCTCCTCCGGCTTCTGCATTGACCCCATCGAGAAAAAGCCGCTCAACCATTTTTACCCCGGCAGCAGCATTCTTTCCTTCGGCACCGCCGGCTGCAACCTCGCCTGCCGCTTCTGCCAGAACTGGGATATTTCCAAGTCGAAGGACATGGACCGCCTGATGGACAGCGCCAGCCCGCAAGCCATCGCCCAGGCCGCCAAACGCTACGGTGCCGACGCTGTTGCCTACACCTACAACGACCCGGTGATCTTCGCCGAATACGCCATCGATACCGCGCTGGCCTGCCGCGAGTTGGGTATCCGCAACGTCGCGGTGACTGCTGGCTACATACACCCCAAACCGGCACGCGAATTCTTTGCCGTCATGGATGCCGCCAACGTTGATCTCAAAGCCTTCACTGACAGCTTCTATCACAAGCTCTGCGTTGCCCACCTGCAACCCGTGCTCGACATCCTCGCTTACATTCACCACGCAACCGATTGCTGGCTGGAAATCACCACCCTGCTCATCCCCGGCCAAAACGACAGCCCGTCAGAAATCAATCAACTTGCCACCTGGATCGCCAAAGAACTCGGCCCCGATGTGCCGCTGCATTTCACCGCTTTCCATCCCGACTGGAAAATGGGCGACATTCCCGCCACGCCGCCCGCCACCTTGATCCAGGCCCGGCGCATTGCGCTCGCTGCCGGCTTGCATCACGTGTTCACCGGCAATGTTCACGACAGCGAAGGCGGCACCAGCTTTTGCCCGAGTTGCCACGCCGCGCTGATCATCCGCGACTGGTACGATATCAAGCGTTACGATCTCAGCCCTGAAGGCCATTGTCCGCATTGCCAGACTAAAATTGCCGGCCATTTCGGCCCGGCTCTGGGCCGCGACGGCAAAGCCTTTGGACCACGCCGTATCCCCGTACGCCTATCACCATGAACCGCACGCTCGCCATCCACACCCCGCACGGCTCGCTGCACGGCCAGCTTGAACTGCCAGAAAACGCCAAGGGCCTGATCCTGCTCGCCCGCGCCCACCACGCCCCGGTGGACACGATCATCACCGCCCATCTCGCCGCACGCGGTTACGCCATTCTCAGCATGGAACTGCTCACTGTGCAGGAAGCGCAGTTTGCCGATGCCACGCAAAATGTGCCGCGCCTTTGCCAGCGTCTGCTCGACATTCTTGACCTGATCCGCCACGACGGCGACATGCAAGAGTTACCCCTCGCCATCTTCGCCAGCGGCGACGCAAGCCCCGCCGCCATCCGCGCCGCCGCCCAGCGCGATACGCAAGTCCAAGTCGTCGCCGGCCACGGCGGCATCATCGACCGCGCCGGCCTGCAAGGGCTCAAACTACTGGCAGCCCCGTTGAGCATGCTGTTCGATGCCGACGACCACATCGGCCAAACCGCCTATCAACGCGCCGCCAGCTACCTCAATTGCAGCCATGAAATGCATATCCTCAACGCGGGTGAAGATCCGGTCATGCGGGTTGCCGCTTGGTTTTCACTGCATTTAGGGCGTTGACCGCGCCCAAAGGAAGTCCCCTTGGGGGATAACAAATCGCTAAACTGCTAACCATAACCTCCTTACAACAACTCTGAGCCATCGCAAAATCATGAGCCACCAAGAAAGCCCCGTCGTTTACGGCACCGAAGACATCCTGCGTAGCCTGTGCAACTCAGTCACCCGCGTGCTATCCGTCGCCACGCAAAGTGAAATTCACTACTCCGGCATGGTCCAGCGCATCACCAAAACCTGCCTGAAACCCGACATCGGCTGCTTTGTGCTGTTCGACGGCGGCTTCTCCGGCCTCGTTGTCATCAATTTCTCGGCCCAATCCGCGCTCGAACTGTACGAAAGCTACATGCTGCACATGGGCATGGACAAGGCCGAACTGGCCACCTCGCACACCTCGGACGAAGTCAGCAATGTCATGGGCGAACTGATGAACCAGATCGTCGGCGACTTCACTGGCAAGGTCGCCCGTGAGCTGCAAACCCACATCACGCAAAACCAGCCCAAGATGCTGGTCCTTAACAAGCAGGTCATGCTCAGTGTTGATACCAATCTCGACAAGCCGGAAGCCCGCCGCGTGACTTTCTACACCGGTCGTAACAACATCTTTTATCTCGAACTCGCCATCGACCATACCGAGTTCATCAAACTCAATGACTTTGAAGCCGCCGAAGCGCCGGACCCGGACGCCTTGATCGAGCAAGCCAACGCCCAAAAAGCAGCGCCCGTGCAACAGACCTCAAGCAGCGAGCAGGACGACTTTCTGGATTCGCTGGGTATGTAAGCCAAGCGCTGGCCTGGCAGCAAGGAAAGCAGGACGGTTTTGCCTGAACCGTAGTTGGCGCCCGATCCTGTTTTTACTCTGCCCGGTTCCAGATCAGCTTGTTCATCAGCATGCGAAAAACGCTGCGCTTTTCCTGATTGAGCGGCTTTTCCTCAAGCCGTGCGGTGCCAGGTGACGAGTGAAGCTGTGCTACCAGGCCCTGGGCGACGCAAGCTGAATAGAAGGCAAAAACATAGCGCTGTTCAATGCCCAGCGTATTGATGCTTTGTGCCAGCGTAACTGGCTGCCGCGCCCAAAGCCCGGCGATTCGTGTTGCATGTGGCGGCACCAGCAGGCGGGTCAGGTTGGGCCAGTGATTAAGCTGGAGCGGCATTTCAAGGTCGGTTCCCGCCGGCAGGCGACCACGAGATGCCCACAGCACCAGCTTCCAGATAAAGATATCGAGCGCTTCACCTGCACTTTCCGCCAGGGGAAATTGCGCAAGCTTGGGCGATACGCTGATCGTCACGTCCTCGGCACGCAAGGCCAGGCGACTGGCGGCATAAAGCGAAGCTGGTGCGGCACTGGCAATCGCCTTGCCGGCCAGCGGGTGAATCTCGATGCTGCCGAAAGCCTGGCTACTAAGAGTGACGACAGAAGCTTCGCTGCTGGCAAGAACGCTGGCTTTGTGCACATAGCTATGCAGAAAGCAGCTGGAATCGTAATAAATTTTCTCGCGTTCTACCTGATTGGCAAGATCGACATCAGGCATGGCACCCATATAAAAATGGCTTTCCTTCTGCGGAAAATTCTGTATACGCGCCTTGCTTGGCGCTGGCAGCTTTAGCTCGTCAGGCGGAGCCGGATCGCTCATTCTGCCCCGAGTATTTTTCAATTTTTCCTGCGCAACTGAAAAGTGACATACCGGACTCGGCGTAAAGACCTGCGCGCGTAGATCCTTCAACAGATCGAGCAGCAAATCCATTTTCACCGGCTTCTGAACGAACACGGCTCCCGGTATGCTTGGCCGCTCAGGGTTCAAGGTCATCAGTATCATCGGCTGATCAGGGTGCGCGCGCCTTTGCTCTGCCATCAAGTGTTGAGCATCGAGAGAATCGAAGTTGATCAGCGCCACGTCGGCAATTTCATGCGCCACCAGGGCACAGCTGTCCGCCAATTTACGTTCAAAAAATACCGTCAGCGCCTGCAACGAACGCTCGTTCAAGCCTAGCGGGCAGACTTTAAGCAGCGGGAGCGCAGGGCTGGCCAGTCGCATGGCAGAAATGCTCATCCCACACCAAAATGAACAATTGCCCGGGCAACGCTACGGCTGCCACTGGTCAACAATGCCGCACGGCAAGCCACCTGAGCCGTCGGCGACAATCCGGATTCAAGATTGGCGTATAAATATTTGCGCCGCAGCGGGGCCAGCAGGTCACCGGTCGAACTCAGCAAACGGCGCCGCAAATCAAGCCCGAGCGGGCCGGTGGCAACGAATAAATCAACCAGAGCCCCGAACAATTCCTCCGCATCCTCGCGCCGCCGGGCCAGCAACACCCGGCGCGCATGGCTGAGCAAATGGCCGGGATAGGCAGAAATCTTGCGCGCAAGGTGGTTGACCGTAGCCTCGTCGTCATCCTTGATCTGCAGCTGGCAGGACGCGGCCAAACGAAAAACCGGCTCTGGCAAAGCCAGCATCGCCGCCTCCGACTGCGCATTAAAAACTTGATCAGGCATGATTGACTCCGCAACCCATCATTTAGAAATTGCCGGGTTATTGATCGACCAGCGTATCAACCAGATCGATCATGAATTCAACATCCTCTTGCGAACTGGCCTCCCAGGCAGCAAAACCCAGATCATTGAGAATCACGGCCCCTTTTTCATCCTTGTCCATGCCAAGAATTGCCTCCCGCAGGCTTGCCAGACTGGCCATCGCCTTTGGCCCGATCAAAAGCATGTGCCTGACCACGCTAATTTCACTGCGTACCAGGGGCCGGAGAGAATTTTTGACCATCGCCGACAAACCATCGAAGGCACGCGCCGGCAAAATGCCGACATCGGCGTTACCACTCAGCAGTTGCTTGGCGACCAGGGTGTAACTGGTGCAGGTTTCGGACTGAACATTGTTCTGGCAGAGGTCCGCTGGTTCCAGCATGATCATGCCCATCATGTTGACGTCCGGGTCAGCCGTTGAAGCAACCCGAATTCCGGGTAAAAGATCTTCGACACCCTGCACTGGCGAATTGGCTGCAACCACCACGATGGCTTCATCGGTCAGGCCACCCGGATGCGCCAGCGCAACAAATCCCTTTTCACGAACCAGCATGGCTGCGTCGTAGGGGTTGGCGTAAATCAGGTCAATCTTGTCCTCGGCAATCGCCTGCCGTTGCTGGGCAAAACTATCGAACAGAATCAAATGGATACTTTCGCCCGTGCTTCTTTGCAGCCAGGTATTGAAAATGTGCCAACTGGGGATTTTGGCCGGGCTGAAATCCGGGCTGATCGTCAGATTGATCGTCATACGCCCTCCTTTACCTTCATTTCGGCATACATGGCCAAGGCTTCGCTAACTTTGCTGCGCGATGGTTTGCGTCGTACCGAGGTGTAGCCGACGATTTTTCCGTCGCGAACATTGGGTACCACAACCGCATGCACCCAGTAATAAGCGCCATCCTTGCGCAGATTCTTGACATAGCCATGCCATTTACGGCCACTGCTAACCGTCGCCCACAGATCGGCATAGGCGGCTTTCGGCATATCAGGGTGGCGCAGCAAGCAATGCGGCTGACCAAGAATTTCACTAGCTGCATAGCCCGACATATCAATAAACGCCTGATTACATTGGGTAATGATGCCCAGCGTATCGGTTCGTGAAACAATCAGCTTGCCATCCGGGTAAGGAACTTCGCTATCGGTCACCAGCACTTTGCGCTGCGTGCCGTTGAAATAGCTCAGCCGGTGTTCTGCCGGGTTAGCGCCAACCAGGCTTGGGTCCATGTCGTTCATGCCTGCTCCTGTCGATAGATGCAGCAATAAAAAGGGGCGTTGACGAAAGTCTCATAAACGCCGCCCGAGTCGAGCTAGTGAAATCACTCAGATCATCCGGGAAACACTTTCCGCCGCCCGTTTGACGTCGAGGAAGATCAGGCCAAGTTTGGCGTTGGACTTGGCAAGAACGGTGAGGACAGACTCCTTGCCGGCGCCGGTCATCAAAACGTAACCCTTGGCGCCCTTGATCAGCACCTGTTCCAGCGTGCCGCGGGAGAGTTCCGCCGCCGTGCGGTCGCCCAGCGAGAGCATGGCTGCGCTCATCGCGCCCATGCGGTCCTCGTCGATACCCTGCGGCATCAGCGAGGCCATCATCAGGCCATCGATGGAAATAATCGCCGAAGCTTCGATATCGGCAGAACTGCCGTTGAGTTCGGTGAGGACGGATTTCAGCATGTCAGCTAGCATTTGATAACTCCTTGGTTGCTACGTTGAATTGGGTGTTGAACTCGGCGTAACGCCGATGTAGCACCCAGACGAGATCGACCATTTCTGGCTGATTGAAAGTTGGCATGCCCGATATGATCAGGACAAAGCGTGCGTTAGCCGCATGGATCGGCCAGAAACCAAGCTGGCTCTGGCCGGCGGCATCAAGCAGCCCCCAGGCGCCGCCGGACAGGCCGAGATTGGTATTGAGCGAGCCGCTACGGCGTTGGTGCAGGCTGGCCAGATCGGCGGAAAGGGCCGAAAGCTCCTCGGCCACTTCATGCGAAAAGCGATAGCTGCTCAGATAAAAGCCATGCGCATCGGCCAATAGCGCCTTGCCGCCATGCGTCAGATGCGGGAGCAATTCACCAAGAATGGTTTCGATTTTTCCAGTTGGAGCGGCACGTGGCGCATCTAGCGCCTGCACCCAGCCCAGTTCCTGCATGCGCCAGAAAAACTCCAGTGCGGCATCCGGATTTTCGATACCGCTCCAGCGGCAAATGCCCTCGCGCGAAATACGTGGCGTTTCAATGTCTTGCAGCAGTGCGGTGACGAATCGGCGCAAGGGATTACCGGGCAAATCGGGGGCAGACGCCGCCGCATGAAAGGCACCCGCCGGTGTCGGCAACAGGTAACGCGAACAGTCCAGCGTGAATGGCATGTTGGGGTCAGGCTCCAGACATCGGGTCGAGCGAACACAACAAGGCCTCGACCAGCAGGCTGACATCCTTGCGTTTTCGCGTATCAACCTCAAAAACCGGGATCGCCTTGAGGCCCAATGAGCGCAATTCACGGTGGTAATCGGCAATACCGGGGGTGGCCGCCAAGTCGGTCATGGTGACGCCGATCACCAGGCCAGTCTCGGCGATGAATTTCCCGAAGGCATTGATAAAGAAGCGCAGGTCAACAAAAGGGTCGCTGCGCGTGTTGTCGATCAGCAGAACCAGGCCGATGCCGCCGCCGACAAGAATCTCCCACATGAAATCAAAGCGCTCCTGACCAGGGGTGCCATAAAGGTGAACGGCTACGTCAGCGCTCAGATTGACCCGCCCATAATCCATCGCCACCGTCGTCTCAGCCTTGCGCAGGCCCGTCATGTCCGTCGCCATGCAGTCGGTCTTGACCGGCGTGATATCACTCAGCGTCGCCACCGCCGTGGTTTTTCCCGATCCAACCGGCCCGGTAAAAATGATTTTATAGGCCGCCATTTTTATCCCCTCTCCTTCAAGAGGCGGGCTGGCGTGGGGATGGGGGATGGGCTCAAACACCCAATGCTGCTCAAAAAAGCCTGCTCCAGCGATTGCGTCGCCGTCGCCGCCAACCACTCCGCCGGCGTGCCGAGAAAGCGCAGCTGACCTTCATGCAGCAGCGCAAGCCGATCAGCCATTTCTTGCACATCGGCCAGCGAATGGGTGCACATGACCACCGTTCGTTGCTCTTTTTTCAGTTCATTGAGTTGCTGCTTGACCTGCGTCCGCGAGAACGGATCAAGGCCGCTCATCGGCTCATCAAGCACCAGTAGCGGTCGCCCGGAGAGCAAGGCTGCGGTCAACCCGGTTTTCTGGGTCATTCCCTTGGAGCACTCACGCAGCGGCAAATCGAGCGTACCGGGCTTCATCCCGAGTTGGCCCAGCTTCTCGATAATCTGTGGGCGCTGCCAATCCTGCGCATACAGATTCGCCGCCAGTTTCAGGTAATCGTTAACCGTCAACCAGGGTGGCGGCGCAAAACGCTCAGGCAGATAAGCCAGATGGTTGCGCGTCCACGGTCGGTGGGTCGATTGCTCAAGAATCGAAAGCTCACCCCGGCTTTCGCGTGACAGGCCAAGCAGGCACTTGATCAGGGTAGTTTTGCCTGCGCCATTAACGCCAAGCAGGGCAAAACATTCGCCGGCATTGACCGCAAACGACACCTCGGACAGCGCCGCCGTGCCGGCCCGATAATATTTGGTGACGCCCGACACGCGCATGGCGGTGCTACCGGGCGTTGGTCGATTGCTTGTCTGTAGGTCAGTCATCATCGATCAGAGCGACTCAAGGGTTTGCAACAGAAAACGCAGTTCGTTTTCATCGCTGATTTTTCCGCTATCGAGTAGCGCACCGAGCAAGGCTTTGGCGCCCTCGGCATCGCCCTCATTGGCGCGAATGAAAATTTCGAGTTGCGCGGCCCAGGAGGGAATTTGCGGGAATTTTTCAGCCTGCTGGCGCAACAAGGCCGCGTAGGAAAGCGCCAGGGGAATATCGCGGATCTGCGACTTGGCGACATAAACCGCATGCACCATCCACGGCCAGCGCCGGGCCGGATCGCCGACAAACTCGCGGGCGACAAAATCAGTCATCAGTTGCTGACGGCGGGGATCGTCGAGCACATTCGAATAGAGGCGCGCCGCAGCCAGCAAGGGGTATTGGCCCTGCGGATCAAGTTCAACAATGCGCGCCAGCCAAAGCACTAGTTGTTGATAATCGAGATGGCGGAAGGACAGACTTAAACCGGGCTGGACATCGTGCGTTTGCAAGAGCAGGTTGAGCGCCTTGACGGCGGGCAGCAGGTCATCGAGCGAGACAATCCGCATCAAATGAGCCGAAGGCGGCTGGCCCAAGGCGCTGGCCGAAACCTGCGGGGCATCGCGACGCACTGCCAGCGTTGCTTGCAGGCCAGCGACCAGAGCCAGGCAAATCCACAGATAACGCGGCACCGCAAGGCGCAATTTGCGCTTGCTGCGGTCAACGCCGAAAAGGCGAGGAAATTGGGCCAGATTAAAGTTCATGGCCATGAAAATCGACAATCGCTGCCGTCACCAACAAGCAACTGGCGGCAATCGCCCAGCTTAAAAGCGTCAGCGCGCTCGGCGCCGTGACCAGTGAATCGGGCAAAAGCAGCCAGTCCGTCCGGGTGTAAGCGCCGAGCGGTGGCGTGAACCAGGCCAGCCCGTCAAGCACCCAGCGCGACCCGGCAACGCTGACACTATTCGGGTCTTGCCCAACCGGGCTTTGCGCCATGGCGCGGATCACATCAAGCAAGCGCGCCACCATATAAAACGTGCAGGCGGCGAGCAAAGCCGGCAGCAAACGGGCAAAACCGAGTGCAAAAAATACGGCAATCGCCGTTACCAGCAGCATTTCCAGCATGAAGCTGGCGCCCCATAGCAGCAAACCACTGAGTCCGGTGGCCGGCGTATGCAAGGCGAGCAAGCCGCTGACGACCAATGCGGCGCCAAGCGCAATCAACGCAAAACCGGCAAATCGCCCGATCACATATTGCGTGCGCGACAGCGAATGCGCCAACAGCACATGCAGAAAACCCGATTCCACTTCGCGCACCAGATTACCGATGACATGCACCAGCACAATGAAAACCAGCCCGCAGCGATAAAGCCAGGCGCAAATGGCGAGGCGAATCTCGCTGCTCTCGGTAATCGCCATCGACGCCATGAACCAGGCCAGCGACTCAACCACCAGCACCAGCAAAAGCAGCAAGGAAAACAGATGGCCGCGCCAGGCTTCGCTCAGGGTCAGGCCGAGCAAGGCACGCAGTGCCTTATGCAAAGGCATGGCGTGTTGATTGGAAAGTGAGTTTTTCATCGCTTTATGCTTTTCAGCAAACGTTTAGGCTGGTTGTCATGGCGTTGTCGGTGGCCATTGCCCGGCTTTCTGCATCAGCCCCGTAAACTGACCGGACGACATAAAGATCATCAAGTCATCAAATTCACCGGCAGGCGTGCCAATATCGGTACGCATCCGGCTAACGAAGGTACGACGTGTCACGGCCGTTCCGCCGGCCACAATATTGTTCAGTTCATCGGCAGTCGTTGGTGCAGGAAAAACATTGCCACCACCGCTGACTGCACCAAAGCTATTTTTTCCAAACGACATAACCAAAAATATTGCAGAGCTGGTTAGTTCTGTCGGATTTCCGGTCGCTGGATCGTGGCATCCGGGTATATGACCAGCCACACCCGCCGCACGCGTAACACTGGAACAAGTGACGATAAGCGATGCTGAAACAGCACTGGCAAATCTATCTGTATCTGTCACCCGTGGCTCGACCGAGTAGCGCAGACGATTGCCCCAGGCATCAAACCCATTAACGCCCAAGGTGGAATACGGCAAATCACCCCAGGCGTGTTCAGCATCTTGAGGCGCTGGGGCACATCGATTACCACCGGCTGCCAGATCCAAATCCTCAACTCCATCGTTGCCGATGCGATCCGGGCAAGGCAGATGCCCATTCAATCCGGCAAATCCGACCAAGGCGTCGTTGGCGGCAACCAACAAATCCGTTGTTTCATTGAATCTCCGCTGATCCAGCATGACCCCTACCGGCACCATCATCCCGGAGATCATCAAGGCGATGATCGCCACCACCACGGCCATTTCGACCAAGGTGAAACCGCGTAATTTTGGGTGAGTACTCAGACTAGACGGGTGGCGCTTCATACATTTGGCTCCGGTTTCTTCATCACCCTGAGCAAATCGTTGGAAGTTCTCGGGTTGGGCGTGCTGAATTTCCGAGTGCCATTGATAGCAGCGCTATTCGGGTTCTCAAGGCAGCCAGAAACAGTACCCACTGTAAAAGTAAGGGGGGAACATGCCTGCCCAGCCATGGGGCGCGAGCGTAGCAAGATCAGTGGTTCAGGCCTGATAGCGCCATCAAGCCTTGCGCCATCTATCGTATAAAGCGTCTGTTTTTCCCAGCCGTCGTTAGCCAGGGCGGTTGTAATCGGGGGCAGCGTACCCAAACTCGGTTGTTTATCTACCCATCCCTCCGCTAATAATCTATCCCATCTATCACATCTCAAAAGAGCTCGTTCATGCGCCATTCCTGCGTGATCCCAGTACCAATACCCATCAACCCAGACCGTACCTGTCTGGCCACCACCAGACCAAGGAGCCCAATATCCATCAACCCAATGGTGATATTTTTCCCAGTAGGACGGCGTCCCGCAATCGTTAAACCGTGCCACATACCATCCCCAGTCCTCCCACCAATCTTTAACCGTACAAGTTGCAGGCAAAAAGCCGCTGACGATTTCGGTACGTTTGCCGCAAGCCAAGCCTGGCGCAATCGCCGGAGGTGGGTAAATAAACTTTGTGTCGTCATCAGGATCTGTCGTGCCGGCATGAAATGCTTCCAATACCGGCGTCCAGGCGGCTTTTTCCATCTCGGCAGCATGGCGTGTAGCAGCCAGGGCGTATTCCTCAACCGTGATCCAGGCAATTTGATCATTCATCGTGCCGTCCCGCACCGGGGCATCACTTGGGCTGAAAGTAATAAAGTTGGCCGCCACTTTGCCTCCCGTCACCAAATCGGCATGATCGATGAAAGCACCACTACCGTTTGGATCGCTGACCGTTTCAAGAAACTGCCTTGCTGCGCCCGAAGCCGGACAAGCACCCATGCCACGGGATTGCCCCCCCAGTGCGGCGCCCGGCGCGATAATCACGGCAACCACGTTGAGCGCGATGAGGCGAAACTGGGCGTCGTAAATGGCAAATGAACCATTTTCATCACCATTGATGCCATCCTTCGGATTATGTAATTTGTGGCGCCCTGAAACTGCGTACCAAAGGCAGTTGCCACTACCATCGCTTAGCGGTGGTGTGCCTAGCGTCCCCCAGGGAAACAGGCCGAGGACTGATATGTCAACCGCACCGCAAAGCGCGGTGTCAGCGGAATTGATCAGGCCATTGCCGTCCATATCCGGACAAGGGAACCGGGCGTGCTTCAGATTGGGATCATTTCGCATGGTGTTCCAGTTCATATTGGCCGGGTCACCGATCAGCAAATAATTAAGCAAGGCTTCCTTCGCCTGCGCCAGGCTATCAATATTTTTTTTACGTACCATCGCCGCCGGGTCTTTCATCCCACTCCCGCGCACAACGGGGGTCAACGCCAGCAAAGCCATCAGAATCAGCAGCAGCGTGACAATACTTCCCTTCTGATGATTGACGTGGCTCATTGCGCAACGGCCTCGGGGCGGGTGGCATAAGGACGCGGAAAGGCTTCGCCGAACGGGCGCTTGATGCCGGCACCCCGGCCCGTACCAGACTCCAATCCGAGCAATTTACCCTGCTCGTCACGCATCAACCGGACGCCTGCCGGCAAGTCGGCTTCCGCCACCGCCTCACCATCCACCCAGGCGGTAGTCGGGCTGCCAGGGCGAAAAACCACGCCATTCACGGTCAACTCGGGGGAACGGATGATTTGTGTTACCGCGCCTTTTCCCGAGCGACTCAAATCCATTTCAGCCCGCTCTTCCGGGGTAAAAATCAAGCGGCCCAAGGTGTCATCCGCCGCAAACGTTGGGGTACTTGCTACGGCCAAGCTCAGCAGGCACAGCAGTCCGACAAGGCGCGAACAGAGCGGATTGCCACTTACAAGGAAAAGCCCGCTCGTGCTGAGTAGCCTTGCCCCACAAGGCGTAGCGAAGCATGAACTGGCGAGAGAGAAAATCTCTGCGTTGCCTAGCCCGGTTTGGTTACGACTCACCCACCTGAGATTCATCATAATTTCCCGTTCATTTCTGCACTAATGGGCAAAGGACGGACGGTGAACCAGTGCAAGGAGCAATTCGCTTCCAGTGGCTGCCCTTTACCGTAGCTCTTCAGGCTGCATTCACGGGTTTCAAAATGGCCGATGGACGGTTTTGCAAGGGCATCCAGTACACGGAACAGATCCATCTCATGGGCCAGCTTGAGATTCAGCTTCATTTCGCTTCCATACAAACCCAGCTTGCTCGGCCCAGCAACCGAGCCAATCGGCAAGGGCCGTAGCGTTTGCGGTTCAATTGAAAAACGAATGCGCAGGCCGGACCAAGTTTTTTCTATACTGCGCAGGCGCTCTACCCATTCAAGTCGGCGCTCCTCGCCAAATATCCCCTGCTCCTCCAGCTCATTCAGCATCGGTAGCAGCCGGCCAATATCCGAACGTTCCTGCCCGCTGTTATGCAAGCGCATCGCCATTTCCTGCTTCTGGCTAGACACCCGGACGATATTTTTCTTGGCGGCGCTGAGTTGTTCGCCACGACTCATGATCAAAAGGCTGGCGAGTAAGCAGAACAGGCACAGGCAAGCAACTGCCCAGCGAATATTTTTGGGCCAGGTGCGCGGCGCTTTCCAGTCCATCATTGGCGTCTGGACCATACCCTGACCTCGAAGTTGGCTTCGTTTTTACTGTTATCGCCCGAATCCGTGACCAAGGCATTAGGCAGAAGATCAAAAGGCATGTGCACGATATCGACCTGAATTCCATCGCGCTTTTTTAAATCGGCGACAAGTTCCAGGGTGGCATCGCGCCCGCCACGCAGATTGTCCGATGCCAGATCCAGGACTACCCCCTTGATCTGTAGGCTGTCCTCCACCGCATCAGCCTGCATCCCCGGCATGTTGCGGGGCGCAGCAAGGCGTTCGGTTTTCCAGGTAAGTTCATCAATGCGCAGGGATTCATGGCTGCGCAACACGCCACCCACCAGTGACATGAGCGTTAATGGCGTCGATGAACCGGCTTGTACGGTCGACCGCCAAAGAGTCTCCAATTCTCGTAATTCCTCGGCACCAATCGCTGATTTGGGGAAGCTCTCCTTTTCGCGCTCATACGCGGTGTTCAGGCGATTCAACTGGGTTGATGCTGATGTGCTCTCTTGCTCAATGCTAAAAATTTGGTAAAAGCTGAAAGCAGCGAAGAGGAGCGCGACCAGGAAAATAGCCGCGCCAGCGAGATACAAGGCACCAGCAATTCGCTTGCTGACATCGATTTGGCGAAAACGCAGCGGTGCCAACTGGGCTTTGGGTTGGCGCAGGGCAAGCAACCAGACATAAAAGGATTCGGCGCTGGTAAAAGTGCCGGCTGGCGATTGCAGGCGCAAACGCTTTTTAACCTCGGCAGCGCTTAGGCAAACATAGGAATGCCCTTCCGCCTGCTGTTTTGGCAAGGCATTGGTAGCGGTGAATTGCGAATCCGGCTGCACATAAAACACTTCCATGAAGGTACTGGTGTTTTTGAGCAAACCATTGCCCAGCAAGTAATCGTGGAGCTTTTCGGTTTCTGCTTGCAGCGTCGCGGCCCAGTCAGCTTCCTGTGCGCCAGTGATCACGGCAAGGCGGGAGAAACGTAATTTGCCGGCAACCATCACGCATTGACGCCAGCCGGTACGGTGCGGCGTGACCAGTACGGCAACCCCGTCGCTCTTGATCTCCAGGCGCTGCATGGCGCTTTCTGCCAGCAAAGCCGGTGAATACAGCCCGCGCACCCTGATGTTTGCCGCCGACAAGGCTTCCAGCCATTCTGTCAGCGCCTCGGGTTGGCCTAATGAGTATCCCAGCACGCGCAACTTGCCTGGGTTTGAGCGACTGCGGCCATGCACCTGAACCCAGCGAAAGTTGGATTCAAATGTCGATTTAGCCGCCAGTTTTTCCAACCAGACGGCGCGTGCCTTGCCGCGTAAGGGCGGCATCAACTGCCCCCAAAAATCCTCTTCCGGCTGATCGACCAAAACCAGCCAGGGCGCCGAGTTGAATTTATCGGCAATCGGCTGAATATCCTCAGGCGTCGTCAGGCTTAACTCAGCGTGGTGACACATGCGATTGCCGGTCAAACTGAATAGATCACCCTGCCCTGCCGTCAAATGCAGGATGAAATAACGCGGACGGCTGATCAGGGGATTATTTCCGGGCATTGCCAATCACCGAATCGTACAAGGGGCCCAGGGTGAAAACCATCACCATCGCCAGAATCAAACCCAAAACCACGGTCAAAATCGGCTGCAAGGTGGCCTGCAGGTTTTGCACCGCCTCGCGGGCTTGCCGGGTGTACAGGTAGCTGACATTGCCCAATGCCAGATCCAGCCCGCCGGTGGCTTCACCGACCCGCAACATGCTGACCACCATCGGCGGAATAATCGACGTGCCAGAAAACGCCTGACTCAAGGTGCGCCCCGCCGAAATTCCCATGCGCCCCTGACGCACGGCATATGCAACGGCCTTGTTACCGACCGCCGATTCGACAATCACCAGCGCTTCCATTACCGACACACCAGCGGCGTAAAGCAAGGCAAATACATAAGCAAACCGCGCCAGCGCGATTTTGTGCAAGACCGGCCCCAAAATCGGTATGTTCAACTTGATGCTATCCATGATCCCTTTCAGGGCCGGAATGCGGGCAAGTATTGGCAGGCCAAAGATCGTAAAGGCCAGGGTGCCCATCAATGCCACCATGTGGGCATGAATGAAATCCGAGATGGCCATCAAGACCTGCGTCTGCCAAGGCAAGGGAATACGCATCGATTTAAGCAGGCCGGTGATTTGCGGCACGACATGGCCGAGCAGAAAAATCATCACTGCCGAGATAACGATCAGAACAATCACCGGATAAATCAGTGCCTGCTTGGTCTGCGAAGCCATTTCATGTTGCCACTTCAGGGTTTCGGTGAGTTGTTCCAGCACATGGGTCAATTGCCCGGTTTGCTCGCCGGCATGGACCAGGCTGACGTAAATTTCATCAAACACCTTGGGGTGTTGCCCCAGCGAACTCGACAAAGTCTGGCCGCCCTGGAGGCGCTCCAGCACATCGACGACCACCTTGCGCAAGGCCTGATTCTGCTCAACGGCGGCAATATCCCTGAGCGCTTCAAAAAGTGGCACCCCGGCCTTGAGCATCATCGAAAGCTGAAAGCTGAAATTCACCACATCGGCTTTACCGACTGTTGAACTACCCAGCCCCTGCAGCGACATTTCCTTACGGGCGTGAATCAGGGTCAGGCCGGACTTCTCAAGTTCGCTTTCGAGCGCCTGCTGATCGAATGCCTCCATGCGGCCCGCTTGTTGCGTGCCATCGGCATCCAGTGCTTTCCAGCGAAACTGCGGCATCTCGGGCTTTCTTGCCTTTAGCGCAAGGCAAGGCTGACCGTACGGGCAACCTCATCAAGCGTTGTTTCACCAGCCAGAACGCGGCGGAGGGCGGCATCGCGCAAAGTTTTGAAGCCCTTGCTGCGAGCATGGCGCAGCAAATCCGGCAGGGTGCCATTGCTGCCAACCAGTTCATCCATTTGTTCGTCAAACACAGCCACTTCCATCAGCAGCACACGACCGCGATAGCCCAATCCATAGCAATGTTCGCAACCCACTGCACGATAGACGGTTGCCGTATTACCGGCATCCGCTTCCTGCAGCAAAGCCAGATTTTCCGGGCTCAAGGTATCAGGCGTTTTGCAATGCGGGCAAAGCCGGCGCGCCAGGCGTTGGCCGATTACGCCGATCACGTTGCCGGCGATCAGGTCAGGCGGAATGCCCATATCGCGCAAGCGTTGTACGGCGGCCAGCGCCGAGTTGGTATGCAGGGTGGCAAAAACCTGGTGGCCGGTCATTGCTGCGCGCAGGGCCATTTCAGCCGTTTCCTGGTCGCGGATTTCGCCGAGCAAAATCACGTCCGGATCCTGCCGCATCAAGGCGCGGATACCATCGGCAAAACTCACCTTGTCGCTGACCTGCGTCTGACGGATCAACGGCAAGGGGTATTCGATTGGGTCTTCAAGGGTCATGACATTGACCCCAACGCTACTGACCTGGGCGAGCAGCGAGTACAAAGTGGTTGTCTTGCCGCTACCGGTCGGGCCGGTGACCAGGACAATGCCCTCCGGCTTGGCCAGCAGCGTCGTAATACCGTTCATGGTCTCGGGCGGCAATTTCAACTGTTTCAACGGAACAATGTTTTTGCTGCGATCCAGCAGGCGTAAAACAATATTTTCGCCATGCGCCGTCGGCAGGCAAGCCACGCGAAAATCGACGGTGGTGTTGCCGAGTTCCAGGGCAAATCGTCCATCTTGCGCGGCACGGCTTTCCGCAATATTCATCCCGGCCATCAATTTGAACTTGACCGCCAGCTTGTCCCACAGGGACGAATGCAGGAGGTGCACCTGACGTAAAACGCCATCAATCCGAAAGCGAATACGCAGAAAGTGCTCATCCGGCTCCAGGTGAATGTCGGAGGATTCCAGTTCAAAGGCATTCTGCAAAATTGCCTGAACCAAAGCGTCGATGGAGAGCGTTCCCCTGGCTTGCGTCAACAGCGATTCGACGGTGACGGTATTGCTGTAGGCGCGCTCCATTTCCCGCGCCAGATCTTTTGCCGTCGCCAACGCCAGGCGCACTTGGGTAATTTGCGAGCCGAGTAAATGAGCGCGAACCTGATCCAGGGCGACCAGATTTTCGGTCTCGTAGGCGGCCAGCAGCAATTCATTACGCGACAAGAGGCTGATCGGCAAGAGTTGATGCCGCTTGGCCAATGCGGGTGGCAGCAACTTCAAGGCCACCGGATCGGGTTTTTGCGTATGCAGGTCTATCACCGGCAAAGCCAGCAAACCAGCACGCAAATCACGCATCTCGATTTCGCCGACGAAACCCAGACGAACCAGATGGCTGTGCACGCTGCTGCCGTGCTGACGCCATTCGGCAAGGGTGATCGACATTGCCGATGCATCAATTTTCTGCAGGCGAGTCAGCTTATCAACCACCAGGCGGTCGGTCTTGGTCATCGAACTCATGACCTCGGGCGTGATCAGCGGGTTAGTCATTGAGCCATCCCGTTGCTGCCTTGCAAATTGACCAGAACTTTTGCCCGACTACGTGCCACATCGCGGCTGAACGCGGCGGGTTGCTCGTTCGACAAATTCAGGGCACGGACATATTGCTTGGCAGCGCTGGCCGAATGTCCCATGCGATCAAGTACCACCGCCAGGTTAAAAACATAATCCGGCTGATGATTGGAGCGGGAAACCGCTTGATCAAGGGCAATGTGCGCCTCGCCCAAACGACCTTGATCGGCATACAAGATGCCCAGCACGTAATACAAAGGGGCTGAGTTCTCGACGTGGTCGATCAGCGATTTAAAACGCGATTCGGTTTCTGCAGCGCCGCTGCCGGTAATCAGAAAGGCCGCGGCCAGTGCATAGGTATCGCGCGGGTAAAGCTCACGCAAGCGTTTGAGTGCATTCAAGGCGGTCACATTGTCGCCCATCACATCATCACCCATGGCATGGCTGGCATGCAGCAGGCCGAGCAAGGCATCACGTTGGGAGCCATCGCGCTGCAACGCAGACAGATAGGATTGACGGGCCTTGGCGACATTGAATTGCTGCAAGGCCTCATAGCCGGTTTGAATGTCGGGATCGAGCACCGGCACTCGGGAATTCTTGCTGATCCGGATCTGATAATCACTCGCCGCCTTTCCTGTCTGGGCCTGACAGGAAAAGCTGGCAACACAGAGGCTTAGAAAACAGCCAGTCAGCCATGCAAGCTTGTTACCCAGCATGATTCGGTATGTTTTCATCAGTGGTTTCGCGACCATTTAGCGGTTTCCTGGGCGTTCATGCCGAACATTTCTTCACTGGGCAGCAGCGACTTGTAGCCTTTGTAGTCACCGCGCACGGATGAGTCCTGCACGACAACCGGACGCAAGAAGACGACAAGTTCACTTTTGGAACGTATCTGGCTCTTTTGCTTGAACAGTTCGCCCAACCCTGGAATAGCGCGTAAGCCTGGCACTGCATCTTCGCCATCGGTACCGGCGTCCTGCATCAAACCGCCGAGCACGGCAATTTCTCCGCCTTGTATCCGCATCACCGATTCCATCTCGCGCGTTTGAATAATAGGAATCTTGTTGATGATCGGCGGATTGAACTGGCGTAGCGCCGGGTTCGGATCGTTGATTTCGCGAACGACACGGCTGATCACCGGGCGCACATTCAGCGTCACCTCGCCGGTTTCTGAAATCTGCGGGGTGACCGACATGACAAAACCAACCGGCACCGTCTTCACATTCGAAGTGTAGGTATCTGGTGTAATCACCGTCGTCACGCCGCCACTGGTTGACTTGGTGCCCGGTGTGAAATCGATGGTGACGTACACGTAATCATCCACCACCTTGATTTGTGCCATCTGGTTATTCAAGGTTGAAATTTTTGGACTAGATAAAACCCGCGTCTGTCCGAAGGTTTCCAGCAGGTTGATCGCCGCCACCAGATCGCCGCCGGCACTCTTGTAGGTAAAAAGGCCCATCGCCGCATCCTGCGCGGCTGAAAAAGCCCCCGTACCAACTGGCCCCACTTGAAACTTGAGACCTTGCATCAGCCCACCGGTCACCAACTCGGACCAGTTAATGCCTTGCTGATAACCGTTGTTGAGCGTTATTTCGACTATCGTTGCCTCAATCAACACCTGTCGCCGGGCGCTCGCCACCACACGATCAACGAACTTGCGGACATTGGCGTGGCCAACTGCGGTTGTGTAGACTGAAATCTGCCCGGTTTCGCGGTTGACCATAATGTCCGGGCTTTTGATGCTGCTACTGGTTGTACCCGCGGCCCCGCCGCCACCCGAGCATTTGGCCAACATGGTTTCTTTGTCCACAACGACGGTGGGGCCCAGCACCTGGCGCAAGACATCTGACGAGTTTCCTCCTGCCTGCGGCGGCAGCATGGGGTTTCCGCCAGCGGTACCCGATGGTGCTGATTTGGTTAATTCCTGAGCGATGCGCAAGCGCGCATCGCGTTCGGCATTGCTCTGTTCGGTCAACGCCTTGTTGTCCTTGATTTGCCGTTCGTAATTGGCCGAACTGGCCAGCACACACATGTTTTGAATCAAGCTGGTCCAGAATTCATTCTGGGTACTGCTATCGGTTTGCGTGGTAGAGCCACCGCCACCACCGGAACTGCTGTTAATTTGCGAATTTGATTGAATTGAACTTTTTGATTGGCGTTGCAGATTGACATAATCAACCGTGTAATGCGCCATGTAAGGCGCATCGGGAACCACCTTGAGCAGATTGCCGGTGATTTCGTAACGGATATCGCCCTGTACCGTCAGGCGATCCATGATTTGCAGCAGGGTCTGGTCGGTGGCGTTCATCGTCACCTTGCCCAGTACGCCGGGATGGATGTCAACGTTCATTTGCTGTTCCTGGGCCAGCGCAAAGAGCAGGTTACGCAGCGGCACCTCGTTCACCACCACGCTCAACAACTCCTGCGGCATGCGCGGCACCGGCACCGGTGGTAGTAAAGGCAGGCGCACCAGTTGCGGCACGCCGGCCGGCGTCACCGGCTGCGGCCCCATGCCAAGGTGCTGCACACCGGGCTTGGTACGCAGCGTGGAAAGCTCCGCACAGCCGCCTAGCCCGAAAAGGAAGGGCAAGCCGCCGATCAGCGCGGCGAGTTGAGCATATTTGCGAAAGGTTTCCATGGTCGGCGAGCGCATTTAAAGGAGCCAGGCGCCTTCGCAATTGGTGGCGGCAGGCGTTACCCATGACACAGGTGGACCGACAGAAGTGCAAGAACCAAGACCGGCAGGGGTATCAAAGTTGCCATAACGAAAGCTCCCTACACCGGGCAGCCCATCATCGCCCTTCATGTCGACTTCTCTTAAAATTGTGGACTCGATACCAGCCCCTGTTGCAACCACCATGCGAGCGACAACTGCTGGAACATTATAGAAATTACTAGCTGCGGGGGCCGCGCTACCGGGGGCCTGCCCGATGCGTACCACCCCACCAAATACATTGGTCGGGCTATTTGCAGAGGTGGCTGGAACCAGCGCAAGTTCGCCGCAAGTGGCGCAACTCAAGAATCCCGCAGCCGAGAGATTTTGAAAAATCAGTGCAGAATTGGTAGCGATAGGTACGAGTGCATCACCACCACCATTAGCACCACCGACACCAGCCGCTAAGCCCCCCGCGCTATTACCAACAACAAAGCCCTGCGCCGGCGTCAAATCGCCGGGTAGCCACCGATAGCGATCCAAAAAGCCGATTTGCGCGGTCTGGATGGCATTTTTTTGATCAATCAAATTGCGCACCCGAGCCGAAGTAATCAACTCTTGCCCACGCAGCATGCCGCCGATCAGCAGGCCGATGATCATCAGAACGATGGCAATTTCGACCAGGGTAAAACCCCCTTGCCGCTTTTTGTTGCTCTGCATAGATTTGTAATTCATTTTTGTCACCCATCCTTGGAAAATGAAACTGTTTGAAATTCAGGTCTTACAAGTTTTTTTGCACCACAGATTGCTCACTTCCTGCTGAACCCTCCCGGCGGCTTTGAACCAGGGCCAAACAAGGAAAAGTCACGAACCACTCCGCCATCCCGCTGACGGCCCAAGCGCGGAATGAAGCGCCGACCCAGCAGCCACAACACCACCACCAGCAACAGGCCACCAATCCCGAACAGGAGCTGATCTGCATTGACAAAGGCGCGATCAAGCCAAACCTGCCACCAAGGCGTTGCGATTGGCTGGCGGACCAGTACCGGTGGCACTACGGTTTCAACCGGTGCCGCTTCAACTGGCGCCACTGCGACGGGTTCTGCGGGTGCCAGCGTGGGTTCCGTAAGCTGCGCACTGGTTGGTGCTGCAGATTCAGTTGCCACGCTGGGCTGAGGCTTGCTGACGCTTGATTTTTTGGGTTTGCTGGCCAGATTTTTCTGGCTGACTTGGTTGGATTCAGGCAGGGCATAAGTCTGAACAGTCGGCCGCACCGGCGGTGCCAGATTTTCCTCGGCCAGCAATTCACCCCGGCTGCCCGGCAGTGGGTCCACAAGCAACAGCACATTGCGCTGGACGGTACCGGCTGGCGATTTCAAGCGCAGGATCAATTCGAGCAGGGGGTTGTCGGCGGGGCGAGTTGCGCACAGATGGATGCGGTCGGTGCGCCCCTGAATCTGCCGGGTTTCAATCGAAGCACCGGCCAGCCAGCGCGGATAGGTGGCTTCTGCGGCTTCGTATTGGGCGGCTGTCGCCAGTGTTACGTTAAGCGTGCCCTTGGGGGCATTGAGCACCCGGATGTCAAAGGCAAGCACACAGCCACGGGCTTGTATCTGGCTGACTTGCCCAAGTCTTATTTCGCCCGAACGCGGCTCGCTCTGGGCAAAGGCTGCAGCCGAGTCAATCAAGACAAGCAGCAGCGCCAGTTGCGCAATCAAGACCAGGCCGGATTTGATGGCCTGACCACGTACCGGTTGGGGGGGCGTATTCAGCACAAGCAAGCTTCCCCGCGCTTGCCGTAGCCAATCAAATGATCGGGCACCACTCTCTGGCCGAGAGTGGCAGGGTGTTGAAGAAACGATGTTTGACGACCGATACGCATTTTGCTGGGGCTCTTGAATGATTTTTTGGCATCACTAAGCACTAAGCCTTCTATTACTTTAGGCAAGCACTCAAGGACGGCCGCAATAGTAGTTCCTACAAATAGTTACAAACAATCGCCCACAAGGCATGTGCACAAAGTGCGTATGAAGCATGTTGTACGCACATAACCTCGCCTCCCTGTTTGGCGAAATCCCGGGCATTTGCCCCAACGCTGCCAGCTATAATCGCCACCCCGTATCGCCCTGAAGCATTACCGTGTCCGCTCCCCGTACCCTGCTTTCACTTTCTGCGCTGCCCAAGCCCGGTGCCCGTATCGATCTGCCGGCGTTGGCCGGCTCTTCCGACGCACTGGCCCTGGCTGAACTGGCGCTCCAGAACAAGGGCCGCACGCTGGCCGTGATTACCGCCAGCGCCGCCGATGCCCAGCGTTTGCTTGATGAAATCCCGTGGTTTGCACCGGGTATCAAGGTGCGTTTGCTGCCGGATTGGGAAACCCTGCCCTACGATCATTTCTCGCCGCATCAGGATCTGGTTTCCGAACGCCTGGCAACTTTATGGGCGGCCTTGCAAGGTGAGGTGGAAATCCTGCTCGTTCCCGCGTCGACCGCAGTCAATCGTTTGGCACCGCCGGAATTCATGGCGGCCTACACTTTTGAGTTCAAAAAAGGCCAAAAGCTCGATGCCGACAAGTTTCGCAGCCAAGTGACACTGGCTGGCTATAGCCACATTACACAGGTCGTTGCGCCCGGTGAGTACTCGATCCGTGGCGGCTTGATCGATCTTTTTCCGATGGGTTCGCAACTTCCCTACCGGCTCGACCTGTTCGATGACGAAATTGAAAGCATTAAAACTTTCGACGTCGACACCCAGCGCACGGTTTACCCGGTGCCGGAAGTACGTTTGTTGCCAGCGCGTGAATTCCCGATGGACGAAAAGGGCCGCACGCATTTCCGCCAGAGCTTTCGCGACCGCTTTGAGGGCGACCCGGCCAAATCCGGTATCTACAAGGATATTTCAACCGGCATCGCCAGCGCCGGCATTGAGTATTACCTGCCGCTGTTCTTTGATCAGATGGCGAGTATTTTTGACTACCTGCCGAAAGACGCGGTTTTCGTCACGCATGGCGATGCCCCGGCGGCAATTGCGGCGTTCTGGAACGACACCAAATCGCGCTACAACTTATTGCAGGGCGATAAATCACGGCCATTGCTGGCGCCGGAAGAGTTGTTTCTGACCGATGAAGCGTTCTTTTCTGAGGCAAAACGTTACGGTCGACTGGCTTTTAATGCCCAAAATACCGATGCCGGAAAACTACCCAATGTCGCCGTTGACCGCCGTAGCGACGACCCGCTGGGTGCATTGAAGAATCATCTGGCCAGCTTCAAGGGCCGCGTTTTACTGGTCGCCGAAACCGCAGGCCGCCGCGAAACGCTGGCGGCGATGTTTGCCGAACATGGCCTGAAGCCGGATAGCAGCGCTGATTTGGCTGGTTTCCTCGCCAGTAACGCCAAACTGGCGCTGGGTATTGGCCCGCTGCACACCGGTTTCACGCTGGAAAAACTCGCTTTCATTACCGAAACCGAGCTATTCGCCGGTTCGCCACGCCGCACCCGGCGTGAATCGCAGAAAAAAGCCAGTTTCGACAACTGGCTGAAAGACCTCACCGAACTCAAAGTCGGCGACCCGGTGGTGCACGAAAGCCACGGCATTGGCCGCTATCAAGGTTTGGTGCGGATGGATTTGGGCCTCGGCGAGCAGGAATTTCTTGAGCTGCATTACGCCAACGAGGCCAAGCTTTTTGTGCCGGTCGCCCAGCTGCATGTTATTTCGCGCTATTCCGGGGCCGACCCGGATAGCGCGCCGCTCCACACGCTCGGTTCCGGCCAGTGGGAAAAGGCCAAACGCAAGGCCGCCGAGCAAGCGCACGACACGGCTGCCGAGTTGCTCGCCCTTTACGCTGCGCGGGCAGCTCGCTCCGGCCACGCTTTCGATTTTCAGGAAAATGATTACGAGGCCTTTGCTGACGGTTTTGGCTTTGAAGAAACCAACGATCAGGCGCAGGCTATTCTTGCCGTCATTCAGGATATGCGTTCCGGCAAGCCGATGGATAGGCTGGTTTGCGGCGATGTTGGTTTCGGCAAAACCGAGGTCGCCCTGCGCGCCGCTTTCTGCGCGGTGGCTGGTGGCAAGCAGGTAGCGGTTTTGTGCCCAACCACCCTGCTCTGCGAACAGCATTACCAGACTTTCGCCGACCGTTTTGCCGACTGGCCGGTGAAAATCGCCGAAATCTCCCGCTTCAAGACCGCCAAGGAGTCGGCACAAGCCTTGCAGGAGTTGAGCGAAGGCAAGATCGACATCATCATCGGCACCCACAAGCTGATCGGCAAGGACGTCAAATTCAATCGCCTCGGCCTGGTCGTTATCGACGAAGAACACCGTTTTGGCGTGCGCCAGAAGGAAACCCTGAAAGCGATGCGCGCCGAGGTTGATGTGCTGACGCTGACCGCGACGCCAATCCCGCGCACGCTGGCGATGAGTATGGAAGGCTTGCGTGATTTCTCGGTGATTGCCACGGCGCCGCAAAAGCGTTTGGCGATCAAGACTTTTGTCAGCAATTTCTCGGACGGCATCATCCGCGAAGCAGTTTTGCGCGAGCTGAAACGCGGCGGACAGGTGTATTTCCTGCATAACGAAGTCGACACCATCGCCAACATGCAGGAAAAGTTAGCCAAGCTGGTGCCGGAAGCGCGCATCGTCATCGGCCACGGCCAGATGAACGAGCGTGAACTGGAGCGCGTGATGCGCGACTTCACCGGCCAACGCGCCAATGTGCTGCTGTGCACCACCATTATTGAAACCGGTATCGACAACCCGCACGCCAATACCATCCTGATCAACCGCGCCGAAAAATTCGGCCTTGCCCAGTTGCATCAACTACGGGGCCGCGTTGGTCGTTCGCACCATCAGGCTTACGCTTACTTGCTGGTCCAGGACGACAAGGCGCTGACCAAACAGGCCAAGATGCGGCTGGAGGCGATTCAGGCGATGGAAGAACTCGGCTCCGGCTTCTTCCTCGCCATGCACGATCTGGAAATTCGCGGTGCCGGCGAAGTGCTGGGCGACAACCAGTCGGGGGAAATGCAGGAAGTCGGCTTCACCATGTATGCCGACATGCTCAACCGCGCCGTTGCCGCGATGAAACAAGGCAAGCATCTCAACGCCACCGACCTGACCCAGCCGCTCGGCATCGGCACCGAAATCAACCTGCGCACGCCGGCCCTGCTGCCCGATGGTTATTGCCCGGATGTGCATGAACGTCTAACGCTCTACAAGCGTTTGGCCAATGGCGATAGCGCCGAAGATATTGATGCCCTGCAGGAGGAATTGATCGACCGCTTTGGCGAACTGCCGATTCAGGCGCAAAGCCTGCTCGCCACGCATCGCCTGCGCTTGCTGGTCAAACCGCTGCTAATCCAGAAGCTGGATGCGACGAATGACCAGATAACCATCCAGTTTGGGGCGGAATTTGCCAAAAATCCGCCTATTGAGCCGATAAAGATTATCCATTTGATCCAGAAGAACCGCAGCTATAAGCTGGCTGGACAAGATAAAATCTCTCTTTTACGCCACTGCCCCACCTTGACTGACAAGGTAACAGCAGTCAAAGACATGATACGCGAGCTGACAAAATGACCAAAAACACAGAAAACCTCAACGTAATCGCTTTCGACGCCATGCCGACGCCGGAAGATATCCACGCCAAATTACCAATTACAGACAAGGCCGCCAAAACGATTACGCATGGCCGTAATTTGCTGCGCAAGATTCTGGAGCGCAAGGATCACCGCCTGTTTGTCGTTGTCGGTCCCTGCTCAATTCACGACCCGATTGCTGGTCTGGATTACGCTCGCCGCTTGAAAAAACTGTCCGACGAAGTCGGCGATACGCTGCAAATCATCATGCGCGTCTATTTTGAAAAACCGCGTACGACGGTGGGCTGGAAGGGTTACATCAACGATCCGTTCATGGATGACAGCTTCCGTGTCGACATCGGCATGGAAAAAGCCCGCCAATTCCTGCTCGACATCGCCGAAATCGGCCTGCCGACCGGCACCGAAGCACTTGATCCGATTTCGCCGCAATATTATGGTGATCTGATTACCTGGACCGCAATCGGCGCCCGTACCACCGAATCGCAAACCCACCGCGAAATGTCGTCTGGGCTATCCACCCCGGTTGGTTTCAAGAACGGCACCAGCGGAGACCTCGGCGTTGCGGTCAACGCCATTCTTTCCGCCTCAAATCCGCACTCTTTCCTCGGCATCAATGGCCAGGGCCGGGTGGCGATTGTCCGCACCAAGGGCAATAACCACGGCCACATCGTGCTGCGTGGCGGCGATGGCCGACCCAATTACGATACCGTTTCGGTTGCGATGGTCGAACAGGCACTGAGCAAAGCCAAACTGCCGCACAACATCGTCGTCGATTGTTCGCACGCCAACAGCTCGAAAAAGCCGGAATTGCAACCGCTGGTGATGGCCGATATCGTCAATCAAATCCGCCTTGGCAATAATTCGCTGCTCGGCGTGATGATCGAATCGAACATTGAAGCCGGTAATCAACCGATCCCCGCCGATCTCAGCCAGCTTAAATATGGTTGTTCGGTGACTGATGGCTGTGTCGATTGGGAATCCACCGAAAAAATGATCCGCGACGCGGCAATTATGTTGCGTGACGTGCTGCCGGAACGCCTGAACGATTAAAGCGCTGCGTTGATCGACCGTCTGCCCCACTGGAGATTCATCATGGCCCTGCCGAAAATCGCTGATCACCGTTTCACCTACGCCGATTACCTGAAATGGCCGGACGATGAACGCTGGGAACTGATCGATGGCGAAGCCTATGCGATGGCACCGGCGCCGACGATCAGCCACCAGACACTGGTTCTCAGTATCGCCAAACAAATCGACGAAGCACTCGACGGTGCCCCCTGTCGCGCCCTGATCGCCCCGGTTGATGTGCTGTTGCCAAGCCTTGATGAAGCTGACAAGCACACCACTACCGTCGTCCAACCCGACATCTTCGTCGTTTGCGATCCTGAGAAAATCACCGAACGTAACGTGCGCGGCGCGCCGGACTGGATCATCGAAGTACTCTCCCCTTCTACCGCCCGCCACGATCACCTGACCAAACGCGACCTTTACCAACGTGCTGGCGTTCGCGAATATTGGCTGGTTCACCCGGTTGACCGTGTCCTCACCATTTACGTCCTGCAAGATGGCCAATACGGCGGCCCGGAAATCGCCGAGATGGCCGGCGAACGCGCTCCAGCAATTTTTCCGGAAATCATCATTCGCTGGCAACCGATTCTGGACAAATTACCCGCCACCGAAACTACTCCGGCGCCGGAACACCATTAGTCAAAACGTTTTCCCGTCTGACAAAACACCATGAACCTGATCATCCAGGGCGGCGCGCTGCCCACTTTTCTGCTTGAACGGATTGTCGCGGCGACCAGCGCCAGCAAGGTTGAACCGCGCCCACCGCAAGTGGTTCGCCTGCACGGCACGACCCGCACAGCAGAATTTGATGCCTTGATCCCGCTGATCGAAGCTGAAAATCTCGACTGGGCCTTCGTTGACCGTAACAAGAAACTCGCCGACTTCGGCTTGATCTGTTTCGACATGGATTCGACGCTGATTACCATCGAATGTATCGATGAACTGGCCGATTTTGCCGGCAAGAAGGAAGAAGTTTCGGCAGTTACTGAAGCCGCCATGCGCGGCGAAATTGATTACCGCGAAAGCCTGCGCCGCCGTCTGTCGCTGCTCGCCGGGCTTGATGCCCGCGTCTTGGCCAAGGTTTACGGCGAACGCCTGCTGCTCTCACCCGGCGCCCGTGAGTTGCTGGAAGCCGCCCAGAATGCCGGTTTGCGCACCGCCATTCTTTCCGGCGGGTTTACCTATTTCACCGAGCGCCTGCGGATTGAACTGGGTTTTGATTTCGCCACCTCGAACGAACTTGAAATCTCCGGTGGCAAGCTGACCGGTCGTGTCGTCGGCGACATCGTCGATGCCGCCGCCAAGGCGCACCATCTGGCCAAACTGACCGATGAACTAGGCCTCAAGAAGGAACAGGTAATCGCCTGCGGCGATGGCGCCAATGACCTGATGATGATGGCGCAAGCCGGGCTGTCAGTCGCTTTCCACGCCAAACCGGCAACCCGCGCCAAGGCGGATATTGCGATCAATTTTGGCGGGCTGGATTCACTGCTGAACCTGTTCGATTAGTAATTCAGGCCAACATCAATTCGATCAGGTGCGGGCCACCCTGACCGATTGCAGCAGAAAGCGCATGGCGCAAAGCCTCGGCGTTTTCTGCCCGTGCATAGCTCAAACCAAAGCAAAGCGCGGCGTGTTCAAAATTGATCTGCTGCGGCGTGCGCCAGCCTTTTTCAAATTCGGGTAGCGCAGCTTGCGGCAACAGATCAAAAATACCGCCGCCGGCGTTGTTGACCGTAACAATCACCACATCTCTGCCCTGCGCCAAGGCCAGACCACCGATGTCATGCTGGGTGGTCAGATCACCGAGCAAAGCGACCACCTGGCCGTGTTCAGCAGCAATACCCATTGCCGTTGAAACATTTCCGTCAATCCCACTGGCACCCCGATTGCCATAGAGATGAAGGATTTTTTTCCCGCTACCGGAATGGGTGTCAAGTTGGCGGATGGCCAGTGAGTTACCGACGAAAATTGCATGCTCTTCCGGCAAGGGATCAAGGATGGCGGCAATGTGCTCAACGGGTTCAACTGAGCGCGCCTCACTTTCATATTTGCTAAAAGCGCTTTGCCAACCAGCAGGGCAAGCTTGCGGCAAGGCTGTTCCAAGCGCAGCGCAAAACACTGCCGGATCGGCACGCAACAAATGGGTAATCCGTTGTGCGGGATCGCTCCAACTCGGCCACGGTTCGACAACAATTTGCACAGGCGCACAAGCAACATAGTTTTGCAAATTCCGGGTAACCGGATAGGCGCCAAAGCGTAAAACCCATTCCGGACGCACCTGGGCACGGGCTGTCGAATCAGCCAGCCAGGTGTTGTAACGCACGGCCATGTGCGACAAATCATGCTTACCGAAGCGCAAATTAGACAACGGCTCGGCTAAAACCGGGCAATCAAGTTGTGCGGCCAGGGCACTGACGGCATGCGAAAAATCGGCATTTTCAGGCAGTTGACCGCAAACAATCACACCCAGACGCCCGGCCATTGCCCGGCAAATATCCTGAATATCGTCAGGCATTGGCGATAACAGCGGGTGGCGAATTTCAATCGCGGCGGGTACAGCACTGAGCGGTAAATTTTCTTCCGGTAGCAGCGGCTCGCGAAATGGCTGGTTAAGATGCACCGGCCCCGGATGCGGCCAGCTTGCCTGCTCGCAAACACGAGCGGCAAGCCGCTGCAGGTAAGCCGGATCAAACTCCTCATAAGGCACGCCCAGTACATGGCTGGCACGGACCTGTGCGCCAAACAGCTTGATCTGATCAACCGTCTGGTTGGCGCCGCAGCCCTGCAACTCCGGCGGACGGTCAGCAGAAATCAGAATCAAGGGCACGCCGGCCTGGCTCGCTTCGATCACCGCCGGTAACCAGTTGGCCGGCGCTGTACCTGAGGTTGCCAGTAATAAAACAGGGCGTCGGCCAGCCTTGGCGCAACCGAGGGCAAAAAAAGCCGCTGAGCGCTCGTCGACCGTGACATCGCAAAGCAAACTGCTCTGCCGCAGCATGGCCAGCGCCAACGGCGTTGATCGCGATCCGGGAGAAATCACCGCCCGCTTGACCCCGGCAGCGACAAATCCGGCCACCATTGCCTGCGACCAAAGATAATTAAGGGTGCCGTTATCGCTCATCGCAGAATGATCACTCGAATAAACGTCAAATTGTAGTCCCTGCCTGCCTTCCCATGCTATGATTCGCGCCGCTCTGAAGGGGCTGAGTCAATCAGCCAGCCAATCAGACGTGGAGTGGTAGTTCAGTTGGTTAGAATACCGGCCTGTCACGCCGGGGGTCGCGGGTTCGAGTCCCGTCCACTCCGCCAAGTCATCAATAAAAAAGCGCCTCCAAGGGCGCTTTTTTATTGCCCCCGAACTCTCGAAACACCCCTCAAGCAATGGACCGGCAGCCCGAACCGCTCTATGTCTGGCAGGGCACAGACTTTAACTGGCACGGCACCTAGTCTTCGCGTTGACGTCCCCCAACACGATCAGACCACCAGCCCCGGAGCCAAAAGATGAAAAAACTGTTCATTGCCACTGCCTTGGCAGCCCTCTCCACTGCGAGCGCCAGCGCGGCAACCATTTCCTACGCTTACAACAATCCCGAAGAAGCCACCGAACTCAACCAGACGGGCACGCTTGGCTTCTTCAACTCGAACCTCGGCACACTGACCGGCGTCGAGTTCACCGCTTTCGGCAGAGGCACGACAAGCATCACGTTAACCAACAACACAATTCAGGAACAAACCGCCAGCG
>JBDKHF010000033.1:0-85920 GCA_039797825.1 Pseudomonadota bacterium
CAGAATCCCGAATGACCAGCGGCAGCCAGCCGATTTCCAGTTCAGCGCCGGTGGCGACAACCAGTTGGGCGCGGCGCGCCTGAGCCAGCAGCGATGGTTTGGCCTCAATCCGGTGTGGGTCTTGCAGGGCGGTGGTCGCCGTATAAATGCTGACTTTGTCGCCACCAATTTCTTTGGCGAGCGCGCCCCATTCCGGGACGGTGGCGAAAATATTGAGGGACGCAAAAGCCGGCAGGGCAAGCAGGCTGAGCAAAAAAATGCCTAAATATCGGGTAATTTTATTCATCGTCGTCACCTTAGAATTTGTGCCCGCCGTGAGCGCCGAGGCTCATGACGTATTGCAGCCAGAGTTGATTATCCGTTGCCTCGGGCCGTGTCTTGTCCTGCGCATACTGCAGGCGCAGCCGTGAGAATTCGCTCGGGCTCCAGTCCACCATCAGCGTATTGCGGCTTGGCGAGTAATTGGCCAGCAAAGGCAGGTCTGCTGCGGTCAACGTGCCGTTATTGATCAATTCAATATTGGCTGAACCGGAACTCAGGCGGTCGTAGCGATAACCGACGCGCCAGTTGGGCATGAACTGGTAGACGGCCTGCGCGTAAAAACCCGACTGGGTATTTTTGAAATCGCCTTGCTGCGCGGTGTTGGCGGTGTCGTAGACCAGATCACCTGACTCGCTGCGCCGGAAGTATTCGCCCTGCAGTTTTAGATTGGTCTGTTTTGCGTTGCCATTCGGCGACCATTTCCACAGCAAATCGGCAATCCAGGTGCGACTGGCGCCGCTGAAGCTGTTGTTAAGCCCATTCAGCGGATCTTCATAGCTGCGGTCTTTGGCTTGCGCGGCAAAATAGGAAATGCCGCCGCGCCAGCTGTTCGACTCACCCAGATCGCCGCCGACATGGACAAAGGCCGAGGCCGACATCAGGCCATTTTTGCTCTTCGATTCATCGGTTGCCGGGAAACTCATGGCGCGTGCAGTTTCGGCGCCAAACTCAAGAAAAATCGGCGTCGGCGCTAGCCAGCGCGCCTGCACGCCATCCATGCCCAAGGCGTTGCCAAAGAAAGCCTGATAAGGCAGCGGGGCGTTTGAAAAGTCCCATTCGTGCGGGTGCATTTCATTCAGGTAGCCGACGCCAGACAGGAAGCGCCCGGCCTTCAGGTTAAAACCGTTACCCAGTCCCAGCGTTTGCACGCTTGCCTCTTCGACGCCCAAAGTGTTGTCCGGTGCCAGTGCCAGGCGCAGGGTGCCACGGAACATAGGGTCGATATTGGCGGCAATCACCAACTCGGATTCACCGAGGTTGAAGCTGCGATTTTCCGGCATCAACTCGCCATTCGACGGAATGAAGCCCTGCAAACGGCGCTCGCTCGGGTTTTGCTTGAGGTTGGTATAGCTGCCGGAAAGAATCAGGGAAATTTCCGGGTTGAAGGCGGAAGCTGAAGTTTGCGGCTGGCGAACGTTCAAACGCGCTTCGTTGGCAACGACCTCGGGGTTGCTGGTCTTGGCTTCAGGCTTGTTGCCTTTACTCTCGGCCTGCGCCAGTTTTTGTTCAAGCGCGGCGATGCGCTGTTCGTAGGACTGTTTGATTTCATTGATCTGGCTGCGAATGGCGGCAAGATCGTTATCGGACGCTGCCTGAGCGCTGCATGTAGCGGCGAGCAGAACAGCCATAGCAAAAGATGGCTTGTAAAACATCGAATTCTCCTGAAAAACGCAATGAAGCCGAGCGCAACTTCAATCTGTTGCGGTCAACTGCTTAAACGAGGCGATTTTTCAGGCGATGGGCGGGCCGCGCTGGCTGGCAATCGGCGCCGGAAACGTTTGGCGAGCAAACGAATCGAGCGACTCGGGGATGAGCTGCGCAATAACAACGGGCAACAGCGCAACCACCGAGGGCAGCGCCGAACCGAGATCGTGCGCCGCCAGACAAAGCTCGCAGGTGTGCGTCGGTAATCCGTTCTCGTTATCCGCCGCATGCCCGACGGCATGCGCCCCCACCGCCAGTTGGGCGAAGAGGAGAACGGCAACGAGAAGGAGATGGCGCAGCGAATTCACAATGGGTGTTTAGTCGACCTGGACGAGCAAGCCTTTGAGGTATTCGCCTTCCGGGAAGTTCAAGGCAATCGGGTGATCGGCCGCGCCGGCCAGACGCCGGACGATGCGTGCTTCGCGGCCCGCATCATGCGCGGCATCGGCAATGATTTTCTGGAACAGTTCCAGCCCAACGCCGCCGGAGCAGGAATAAGTCATCAGCATTCCACCCGGCTTGAGCAAGCGGAAACCGAGCAGATTGATATCCTTGTAAGCGCGCGCGGCACTTTCGGCATGGGCGGCAGACGGCGCAAATTTGGGCGGATCGAGGACGATCAGATCAAACAGGCGCCCCGCCTTGCGAAAATCGCGCAGCGCCTGAAAGACATCGGCTTCCTGCCATTGCGCCCGTTCCGCCGGCAATTGCGGGTTGAGCGCCAGATTGGCCTTGCCTTGTTCGAGAGCGGGGCCGGATGAATCCATCGACAACACGCTGTTCGCGCCACCGGCCAAGGCTTGCAGCGAGAAGCCGGCGGTGTAGCAAAAGCAGTTCAGGACATCCTTGCCGGCAGCCAGCTGGCCAAGCAGCAAACGGTTGTCGCGCTGATCGAGATAAAAACCGGTTTTATGGCCGCCTGCGATGTCGACCGCCAGCTTTACGCCATTTTCAATGATCGTCAGCGGCTCATCGCGGGCTGCGCCGTGCAACCAGCCGGTGGCGGATTCAAGGCCTTCGAGGCGGCGCACGTCGGAATCGGAGCGTTCATAAACCCGGGCACAACCTGTCGCCTTGATCAGCCCAGCGACGATGGCATTGCGCCATTTGTCGGCACCGGCGGAAGTTAGCTGAACAACCACGGTGTCGCCATATTGATCGGCAATCACGCCGGGCAGGCCGTCGGATTCAGCGTGGATCAGCCGCAAGCCCTGCTGGCCGCGTAATTCAGGCAAGGCCTGGCGGCGCGCCACGGCAGCCGCAACCCGGCGTTTGAAGAAAGCGTCATCAACCGTTTCTTCGGCGTCAAAAGTCCAGAATCGGGCGCGAATCTGCGATTTCGGGCTGTACGCCGCACGACCCAGCGGGCGCAGGTTGTCGGCCAGTACCTCGACCGTATCACCGGCGCGTGCCCGGCCTTCGAGGCGCCCGACCGAACCGGCAAAAACCCACGGATGGTTTTGTTTGAACGCTGAACGTTCCTTACCCGGCATCAGAATCAGTTGAGCCATAATTTTCTTGCTCCGAAATGCAACAAGCCCCGGTTACCTTGCGGCAACCGGGGCTCAAAATGCTTTAGCAACTTAGGCGCCGAGGGCCTTGCGGTTGCGTGCGTGACATTCAGCGGCGTACATGACCTTGAACAGGGTCTTGCCGGTGCCCTTGAACAGGCGCTTGGTGGACTTGGAAACGCAGCGGCGCTCCAGTGAAGAACGGCGATTACGGTTGATAGCCATGATAACTCCTTGAATCCGACGAATTTTGTAAACCGCGAATCATAGAGGCTGCTGGAGAAAAGGTCAATTGAAGCTTGATTTTTTAGTCATTAGTCGCTAGTGGTTAGTCGCGAGCTGCTAGTCGTTAGTTACTAACGACTACAAACTACCGTTTGGCTCGCGGATGCGCCGTATCGTAAACCTTGGCTAGATGCTGGAAATCAAGGTGCGTATAAACCTGCGTCGAAGCGATACTGGCGTGGCCCAGCATTTCCTGCACCGCCCGCAAGTCGCCGGACGATTGCAGCACGTGCGAAGCAAAGGAATGGCGCAGCATGTGCGGATGGACGTGGCGCGGTAAGCCCAATTTGACCGCCCGCAACGCCAGGCGCTCCTGAATCATCCGATGACTGAGCCGATTGCCACGCCTGCCAACGAAAAGCGCATTTTCTTCCGGCGCGGCAATCTGCTCGCGCAAGTTTGCCCAAACCAGCAAAGCCGCGCAGGCGTGCGATCCAACCGGCACTATTCTGGCCTTACTGCGTTTGCCGAGCACCCTGACTTCGCCTTCATGCTGCACGCTTTCCAGCGCATCGCAATCGAGCGCGGCCAGTTCAGCCAGGCGCAAACCGGAGGAATAAAACAACTCGAAGATTGCCGTGTCGCGTGCCGCCAAAACCGGGTTATCTTCTTCAACCGGTGCCAGCAGGCGTGCGGTTTCATCTACCGACATTGCCTTGGGCAGCAGGCGCGGCGATTTCGGGGAGCGCACCCCCTCACAGGGATTGGCCGGCAAGGCATCATGTTCGCCGAGCCAGGCAAAAAAGCCGCGCCAGGCTGACAAAATGCGGGCCAGCGAGCGTCCGGACAACCCTTTGCCATGCAGTTGCGCGACAAAGCGGCGAATCTGGTGCACCTGTAATGTAGCGAGCGGCATTTCTGCCGCCAGCGTCATCAATTTTTCCAGATCCCGCCGGTAATTGCTGACGGTATGTGGCGACAAACGCCGTTGCTCGGCCAGTTCGGCCAGATACTCGGCAACGGCGTTAGCCGTGTTCACAAAACGCTCTTGGTCACTCGGGCCAGCGCGGCAGAAACCATTTCGCCGAGACGTTCGAGGTAAAGCGTACCCATGTCGGCGTAGAAACGCTGTGCTTCCTCACTGCCCAGCGCGACCATGCCGATCGTGCCGCCACCGTTACGCAAAGCAATCAAAGCCTGCGAACGAATATGGTTGGCATGTTCGCCAAACCACGAAGCCGTACCAAAACCAGCAGTGGAGCCGCAATAGGGACGATTCAGAGTTTCGGCAAAAACCTGCAACTCTTCACTGACCGCAGCAAATTCCGGCAAATCCTCAACGCCATCTGGCGTATTCCACAAGCGCAGCGCGACATGCGGGACGGAGAAATCGTCGCGCAAATGGAAATTGAGCAAGTGGATGACAGCCTGAAAAGTTTCAGCGGCAATCAGGCCAACCGCCAGACGATGCACTTTTTCGCTGATTGCGTCGTTTTCTTCACCAAAGGCAATCAATTCGGCCAGTTTGGTTTCGGTTTGGCGATTTTTGTCACGCAAAGTCAGCATCTGGCGCTCGGCCAATGAAACAGCGTGCCCGCCATGCGGATGCGGGACAAAAATTTGCGCCAGCAAATCGGCGTATTGCTCGAAAAATGCAGGATTCGATTTCAGGTATTCGGCGACATCTTCGGCAAACGGGGCGCTCATAATTCAATTTCTCCAGAGAAAACATTAACCGCCGGGCCGCTCATCAGCACCGGCTGATCCTGGCCACCCCAGGCAATATTCAAATCGCCGCCGCGGGTCGTGACGCGCACCGGGCTATCAAGCAGGCCGCGCCGGATGCCGGCGACCACCGCCGCACAAGCGCCGGTACCGCAAGCCAGGGTTTCGCCGGAGCCGCGCTCGTAAACGCGGAGCTTGATGGCGTGGCGATCAATCACCTGCATAAACCCGGCATTGACGCGCTGCGGGAATTGTTCATGCTTTTCGATCAGCGGGCCGTGCGCGCCAACCGGTGCGCTATCAACGCAATCGACGACTTGCACGGCGTGCGGATTGCCCATTGAAACGACGCTGATTTCCAGCGTTTCGTCGGCGACATCGAGCGAATAGATGACGATTTCGTCGTCGTGCAGGAAGGGGATTTCGGCTGGTAAAAAACGCGGAATTCCCATGTCGACCGTAACATTGCCGTTGGCTTCGAGGCGCGGCGAGATGATGCCGCGCAGGGTCTCGACGCGAATTTCAACTTTCTCGGTCAGGCCGGCATCATGCACAAAGCGCACAAAACAACGTGCGCCGTTGCCGCATTGCTCAACTTCGCTGCCGTCGGCATTGAAAATCCGGTAACGAAAATCGACACCAGTCTGGGTCGGGGCTTCAACCAGCAAAATCTGGTCACAGCCGATCCCGAAATTGCGGTCGGCAATAAAGCGCAGTTGCGCGGGCGTCAGATTGACTTGCTGGCGCACGCCATCCAGGACCACAAAATCGTTGCCCAGGCCGTGCATTTTGGAGAATTTGAGCTTCACTGTCTGCTCCTTTGGTGAGTTAAAAAAGAATAGCAGAGACAGGCGTTTAGCTCAAACTGTTAAAGCTTCTTCTCCATTACGAAATCGTCCATCACGAAGCCGCGACCAATGTCGTCAACAATCGCTTCGCGGACCACGAAACCGTATTTTTTGTAGGAGCCGATGGCTTTTTCATTGCGCTTGTTAACCGCCAGGATGACGCAAGGGTGGCCCATTTTTCCGGCCCGTGCTGCAACGTGTTCGATCAACTGGCCACCAACGCCCTGGCGTTGAACGTCCGGGTGAATGTATAGCTTGTCGAGTTTGAACTCGCCCTTGTAAATCTCGCTGAAGGCAAAACCGACGCGGCGTCCGTTGTAAAACGCCTGATCCAGCCATTTATGGACATCTTCGAGATCGTCGTACAAACGCTCATGACCGTAGCGCAGCTCAAGCATGAAGTCGATTTGTTCCTGGGTAATGATGCCAGGATAGGTGGCCTGCCAGATTTCACGCGCCAATGCTGAAATGGCGGGCACATCGGGCGGGGTGACGGGGCGAATTTCAATGCTCAGGCTGTTCATTTGTAAAACCTCTGCTCTCCGGGTGGCCGGGTTTTGAAGCGTTTGTGCAACCAAAAATACTGCTCCGGCATGCGCAGTACCTGGCTTTCAATAAAGCGATTGACCATTTCGGTGTCGGCCTCAACGCTCTCACCGGGGAAATTATCCCATGCCGGCGTCACTTCTACCTCATATCCGTCAGCGACTTGTCGGGTGATGCAGGCGACAACTTTGGCCCCGGTCAGGCGCGCCAGACGCGAAACGCCGGGGATGGTGGCGGCTGGTACACCGAAAAATGGGACAAAAATGGAATCTTCGGGGCCGAAATCCATGTCCGGCAAATAGTAAAAAGGTAGCCCCTGTTTCATCGCCTTGATGATTTTGCGCATGCCGTCCTGGCGCGAAAGGAGGAGGATCTCCTTGAAGCGTTGCCGTCCGTTGTAGAGCACTTTGTCGAATACCGGATTTTTCTGAGTGGAGTAAACAGTGCAGCCGGCGGTCAGCATCGACAGGCGCGATGCTGCTGCATCGAGGCCGACAAAATGTGGCGACAAGATGATTAGTGACTTGCCTTCGGGAACCGCTAAATTTTCTGCGCCGGTGACCCGAATCAGGCGTTCCAGCCGTTCTTGTGACGCCCACCAGCCCAATGTGCGATCCAGCACGGCACGGCTGAAGGAGATGAAGTGTTGCTGCGCCAAAAACTCGCGTTCAGCCTCAGTCTTTTCCGGAAAGCACAACCGTAAATTGATCAAGGCCACATTGCGCCGTTCGCGACCCAGAGCGTAAAGCACCTTTCCCAAGCTCCAGCCGAGCCCGCGCAAAACCGGCAATGGCAACCAGTGCAGCAGCCAGAGAAAGCCGACCAGCAAATAACTCAGCGCTGCTTTCACGCGGAATCCCTGAAAGACTCCGGTGGCGGCAAGGCGCCACCCGGACGTTTGTAGCGGTTATAGCCCCAAAGATACTGGGCCGGGCATTCGCGAATCAGTGATTCGATCTCAAAATTTATCTGTTTTGCGCGGTCGACCGTAGCACCTGAAAATTCAGTCAGTGGAGCGCGTAAGTGCAGATGATAGCCGTGGCCATTCGGCAATCTTTCGGCCCAGGCAAAAATGGTTGCGGCTCCCGTTTCGCTCAGGCGGGCCGCCAAAGTCATGGTGTAGGCAGGCTTGCCGAAGAAGTCCAGCCAGACGCCTTCGCCAACTTTCGGTGCCTGATCCGGCAATAAACCAACCGCTTCGCCACGCTTCAAAGCCTTGATCAGAGCGCGCACGCCGGAAACATCTGCTGGGGCGAGATGGACGTTTTCACGCTGGCGACCGGTTTCAATCAAAGTCTGCAAAAAAGCCCGCTTCGGTGGCCGGTAAAGCACAGTTATTGGCGCATGGACAGCGTAATACTGGGCAGTAATTTCAAAGCAACCGAGGTGCGGCGTCAGGAAAACAATGCCTTTGCCGGCTGCCTGTGCTTGCTCAATTATTTCCCAACCGCTGATTTTGACGACGCGTGGCACAACTTTGTCGAGCGGATGTAGCCAGATTGAAGGCAGTTCCAACGCCTGCTTACCGGCTTCGGCAATTGCCGCCGAACGCAGGGCGGGGTCGATGCCGGCTTGCTGCATGTTCTCCTGCAGATGCCCGCGATAGGTGGGCGAGGCAAGGTAGGTCAGCCAGCCCAAAAACGCGCCAATGCCATGCACCATGCGCAATGGCAAGCCAGCAAGAAGTTGAAGCAAAGCGCGAAGCAGAAAGACCATAATGACCTGGGGGTTGAAACTCGCCACGAAAAGACTATTATTATGAGATCGCCGAGTTAAAGAGACAACTTGCGGGGCGATTAATAAATTCTGCTAAAGCGTCACCCGCTCGTGGTCCGAAGCCGGTAACGCCGGATAACAGGACTGCAGGAGATTCAAATGAGCGAGTATTTCTTTACCTCGGAATCAGTTTCAGAAGGTCACCCGGATAAGGTTGCCGACCAGATTTCCGATGCCATCCTCGATGCCATCCTGGCTCAGGACAAGCATTCCCGCGTTGCGGCAGAAACCTTGTGCAATACCGGCCTGGTTGTTCTAGCCGGTGAAATTACCACCAACGCCAATGTCGATTACATCCAGGTTGCGCGTGACACGCTGAAGCGGATCGGCTACGACAATAGCGATTATGGTATTGATTACAAAGGTTGCGCCGTGCTTGTTGCCTACGACAAGCAGAGCCCGGACATCGCTCAGGGCGTCAACAAAGCCTACGACGACGGCCTGGATCAAGGCGCCGGCGATCAAGGCCTGATGTTTGGTTACGCTTGTGACGAAACCCCATCGCTGATGCCTTTGCCGATTTACCTGTCGCACCGCCTCGTCGAGCGCCAGGCCATGCTGCGCAAGGATGGCCGTCTGCCGTGGGCGCGTCCGGATGCCAAGTCGCAAGTCACCATCCGCTACGTTGATGGCAAGCCGGATTCGATCGATACCATCGTGTTGTCCACTCAGCATGCGCCGGACATCAGCCTGGAAAGCCTGCGCGAGCAGACGATTGAAGAAATCATCAAGCCGGTCCTGCCGAAGGAACTGATCAAGGGCAACATCAATTTCCTGGTGAACCCGACGGGTCGTTTCGTCGTTGGCGGCCCGCAGGGTGACTGCGGTCTGACCGGGCGCAAGATCATTGTCGACACCTACGGCGGTGCTGCACCGCACGGTGGCGGTGCGTTCTCCGGCAAGGATCCGTCCAAGGTCGACCGTTCTGCCGCTTACGCTGGCCGTTACGTCGCCAAGAACATTGTTGCTGCCGGACTGGCCTCGCGCTGCCTGGTGCAAGTCTCTTACGCCATCGGCGTTGCCCACCCGACGTCGGTCATGGTCGACACCTTCGGCACCGGCAAAGTCAGCAACGAAACCCTGACCGCGCTGATCAAGAAGCATTTTGACCTGCGTCCGAAGGGCATCGTCAACATGCTCGACCTGCTGCGCCCGATTTACCAGAAGACGGCTGCTTACGGTCACTTCGGTCGTGATGAGCCGGAATTCACCTGGGAAGCCACCGATCGCGCCAACCTGCTGAAATCTGACGCTGGCCTGTAAGTTACGCGTCGTAAAACATGCCAAAAGAGGGGGCCACGGCTCCCTTTTTTGTCGCTAAAATCGCGCCCTATGCTTAAAAAAATCAGTGTTGAACATCTGCGCCTTGGCATGCATCTGCATGCCTTTTGCGGTTCATGGATGGATCATCCGTTCTGGCGCAACAAGTTTGTTATCAGCGACGAAAAGGATATCGCGCTGATTTTTGAAAGCACGATCAAGGAAGTCTGGATCGATGCGTCCAAGGGGCTGGATGTCCATGCTGGTGAAGCCAGCGCTGAGGCCGAGGTCGTGCCACCCCCACCCCAACCGCCGGTACAAGAGAAAGCCTCGTTCAACGACGAGGTAAAACGCGCCGCCAAAATTTGCGCCAAGGGCAAGGAAGCGGTTCTCTCGATGTTCCAGGAGGCGCGCATGGGCAAGGCGATTGAGGCCGATGCGGCGATGCCTCTGGTCGAAGAAATCTCCAATTCCATCCTGCGCAATCCCGGTGCGCTGATCAGCCTGGCGCGCCTGAAAACGGCTGATGATTACACTTACATGCACTCAGTCGCTGTTTGCGCTTTGATGATCGCGCTGGCTCGCCAACTCGGCCTCAGTGACGACGAAACCAAGGATGCCGGCATGGCTGGCTTGCTGCACGATCTGGGCAAGGCGCTAATCCCGACGGTGATCCTCAACAAGCCAGGCAAACTCACCGAAGAAGAGTTTGCGATCGTCAGAACGCATCCACAAAAGGGCTATGAATTGCTGTTGACCGCAACCGGCGTCAGCGAAATCACCAAGGATGTCTGTTTGCACCATCACGAAAAAATTGACGGCAGCGGCTACCCCAAGCGGTTGAATGCCGAAACCATGAGCCGTTTTGCCAAGATGGGGGCGGTTTGCGATGTCTATGATGCGATCACCTCCAATCGTCCGTACAAGGCTGGTTGGGATCCCGCCGAATCGATCAAGCGGATGTCCGAATGGACGGGGCATTTTGACCCGACGATTTTTCAGGCGTTTGTGAAAAGCTTGGGGATTTATCCAACCGGCTCATTTGTTCGTCTCGCCTCCGGGCGCCTGGGCGTGGTCATCGAACAGGGCGAAAAATCATTGCTGACACCCAAGGTCAGGGTTTTTTATTCCTCCAAATCGCAGGCTTATATCAAGCCGGAAACCGTTGATCTGGCGCGCAGCCCCGAGAAAATAGCTGGTCGCGACGATCCGCAAAAATGGGGCATCAAAGATATCGATCACTATTGGGCCGGCGACAAATCCTGAAAACGGTTTTATAATCCGCCGCCTACCGAGGAGCGCTGCAGGAATTTATCCCCAGGCTCGGTTTTAAACTGCGCTCACTGTTCAACCCTGCCGGGCGCAGGGGGTTCGGTGAGACACCGCCTCCTCCCCGTCACAGTTTTAGGAGCTTACTGTGGCTGAATTCAAAGATTACGTTATTGCTGACTTATCCCTTGCCGACTGGGGTCGCAAGGAAATCCGCATTGCCGAAACCGAAATGCCGGGCCTGATGGCGATTCGCGAAGAATTCGCGAAGACCCAACCGTTGAAGGGCGCGCGCATCACCGGTTCGCTGCACATGACCATCCAGACCGCCGTGCTGATCGAGACGCTGACCGCACTTGGTGCTGAAGTCCGTTGGGCTTCGTGCAACATTTTCTCGACTCAGGACCACGCTGCTGCTGCAATCGCTGCGGTCAACGTCCCGGTCTTCGCCGTCAAGGGCGAAACCCTGGTCGATTACTGGGATTACACCCACCGCATCTTCGAGTGGGCCGATGGTGGTTACTCGAACATGATCCTCGACGATGGCGGCGATGCCACCTTGTTGCTGCACCTCGGCGCCCGTGCCGAAAAGGATATTTCAGTCATCGCCAAGCCGGGTTCTGAAGAAGAAACCATTCTCTTCGCCGCGATCAAGGCCAAGATTGCTGTCGATCCGACTTGGTATTCCGTGCGTCTCGCCGCCATCAAGGGTGTCACCGAAGAAACCACCACCGGTGTCCATCGTCTGTATCAGATGCACCAGCGCGGCGAACTCAAGTTCCCGGGCATCAACGTCAATGACTCCGTGACCAAGTCCAAGTTCGACAACCTCTACGGCTGCCGCGAATCGCTGGTTGACGGCATCAAGCGCGCTACCGACGTGATGATTGCCGGCAAGGTCGCCGTTATCGCCGGCTACGGCGATGTGGGCAAGGGTTCTGCCCAGGCCATGCGCGCTCTTTCCGCTCAAGTCTGGGTCACCGAAATCGACCCGATCTGCGCCCTGCAGGCCGCGATGGAGGGCTACCGCGTGGTTACCATGGAATACGCTGCCGACAAGGCCGATATTTTCGTCACCACCACCGGCAACTTCCACGTCATCACCCATGACCACATGGCGGCAATGAAGGATCAGGCCATCGTCTGCAACATCGGTCACTTCGACAATGAAATCGATGTCGCTTCGATCGAGAAGTACCAGTGGGAAGAGATCAAGCCGCAAGTCGACCACGTTATTTTCCCGGACGGCAAGCGCATCATCCTGCTCGCCAAGGGTCGTTTGGTTAACCTCGGTTGTGGTACGGGCCATCCGTCCTACGTCATGTCTTCTTCTTTTGCCAACCAGACCATCGCCCAGATCGAGCTGTGGACTGAATCGGTCAAGGGTTCCAACAAGTACCCGGTCGGCGTTTATGTGCTGCCCAAGCACCTTGATGAAAAAGTTGCCCGTCTGCAGTTGAAGAAGCTGAATGCCCAGCTTTCCGAACTGACCGACGAACAAGCCGCTTACATCAATGTGTCCAAGGCCGGTCCGTACAAGGCTGACAGCTACCGCTACTAAGCAACATCCGCCCCGGCCGCGATGGTCGGGGCGCCTCATTGAGTCGAATGATGAAAACAGAAATCTCCATCGAGTTTTTCCCGCCGCAAACGCCGGAAGGAATCGAGAAGTTACGGTCAACCCGCAAAGAGCTGGCAAAACTTGATCCGAGTTTTTTCTCCGTAACTTATGGTGCTGGCGGCTCTGCCCGTGAGCGCACCTTTGCTGTGGTCAAGGAAATTGCCAGTGAAGGTTTTGATGCCGCGCCGCATCTTTCATGCATCGGCTCAACCCGCGACAGCATTCGCGAAATTCTCAACGAATACAAAGCCGCTGGGATCAAGCGCACCGTCGCCCTGCGTGGCGATCTGCCCTCCGGCATGGCCGAAACCGGTGAATTCCGTTACGCCAATGAACTGGTTGAATTCATCCGCGCCGAAACCGGCGACTGGTTCAGTATTGAAGTGGCCGCTTACCCGGAATGGCATCCGCAAGCCAAAAGCCCCAAGGATGACCTGCAAGCTTTTGTGCGCAAGGTTAACGCCGGCGCCAATTCGGCGATTACACAGTATTTCTTCAATGCCGACGCCTACTTCCATTTTGTCGACGAAGCGCACGCCCAAGGCGTTACGGTGCCAATTGTTCCCGGCATCATGCCGATCGCTGGTTTCACCAAGCTGGCTCGTTTCTCCGATGCTTGTGGCACCGACATCCCGCGCTGGATGCGCAAGAAATTCGAGAGCTATGGTGACGATAGTGATTCGATCCGCGCCTTTGGTCTCGATGTCGTTACCGAGCTCTGTGAACGTCTGCTCAAGGGTGGCGCGCCCGGTTTGCATTTTTATTGTATGAATCAGGCGGCGTTGACCAGCGAAATCTGCAAGCGCCTTGACTGAATAAGCCTAGTCGGGGGTAAGATTCAGCAATGGACCGAATCGAAGCCCTCAAGACAATCACCGCACAAGCGGCCAGCGGTGATCTGGTTTTTCCTACCGGCATTGATGTCGCGCTGAAAATTCAGCGCGCTCTCGATGACCCGGATTGCCATATTGATGCCGCCGCCCGTCTTGTGATTGGTGAGCCGCTGCTCGCCGCCAGAGTGGTTGCCATCGCCAATAGTGTGGCTTACAACCGCTCCGGGCAAAAAATTACCGATGTGCGCAATGCGGTTTCCCGGATCGGCCTGCGCACCCTGCGCACTTTGGCAACTGCCCTGGCGACCCGGCAGATGGCTGGTGCTTCGACTGATCCTGAAACGCGCAGTATTGCCGCCCGCCTTTGGGAACATACGGCACACGTTGCTGCACTCGCGCACGTGATTGCCCGTCGTATCACCCACCAAGACCCAGAAACCGCCATGTTCGCCGGTATCGTGCATGAAGTTGGGGGTTTTTATCTGATTTCCCGAGCCAAAGACTTTCCCGGCTTGCTGGTTGGTGAACCTGGTGATTGGGCGGAAAGCGCCGAAGCTGAAATTGGCCGTGCCATCCTGACCCGCCTCGGCGTGCCGGATGCCGTCATGCAGGCCATTGAAGCGCAGTGGGAAGGCTATCTGGCGCTACCGCCGGTGACGCTGGGCGACACGCTGTTGCTGGCCAACGACCTTGCCCCGGTGACTTCACCGCTCTACGAAATTGGCACGATTCGCAATGGTGGATCGGCACCGATTATTGATTCCGTTATTGATGAACAAACCCTCAGCAGCATTCTCAGCGAATCCGCTGCTGAAGTTGAATCACTGACTGCTGCGTTGCGCTTCTAAATAAAAAGGCCCGCGTTCAGCGGGCCTCAAGCTGCAAAATCAAAATCTTAGTTTGCTTGCCTCACAATCACGCTCTGCGCTGGCATCGGTACCGGGAAGCCCGCCTCGGTCAGTGTTCGCGGATCTCCTTGTTGGTCTCAAAATAGAGCTGCCAGCACATTCGGAATAGCGGCAACCTTCTCACCGGCCAAGACAAACAAATCTCCATAATTGCACTTGCTACGTTGACGCTGCATGGGAGCATCTATATAATTCGCGCTCTTCAAGTGTGGGTCGGTAGCTCAGTCGGTAGAGCAGCGGACTTTTAATCCGTTGGTCCCGAGTTCGAATCTCGGCCGACCCACCAAATTTTTTACGAAGATTGGGGCGCTAGCTCAGTTGGTAGAGCAGCGGACTCTTAATCCGTAGGTCGACAGTTCGAATCTGTCGCGCCCCACCAAGAATTTAAAAAAGCCAGTCTTTGACTGGCTTTTTGCTTTTCTGTTTAGCGCAAAATGTGGATTAACGTGGCTTGCGGCTGAATTTGTCGGCCAATTGGCTGAGTTTTTCCAAACGACGTTGTTCTGCTTTGGCTGCGGCCTCGGCTGCCTTGCTCGCTTCTTCCGTCGCCTTGCGTTGATCTGCCTGCTTTTTGAAGCGTTCGCGTAGTTGTTCGGCGGCGTGCGTTCGATTTTCATCAGTGACTTCGCCGGCGGGCGTGGCGTCAAGGTTGAGGCGCATGGTGGCCTTTTCCATTTCCTTGAGGTAGCGCGTCGAAATGGTGTGGCTGCGCATGGCCATGCGCAAAGCTTTTTTCTCCAGTTCCGGCAGCACGGCGAGCACTTGCTTGTCGATGCCAATGGCTAGCGGACTGTGATTGCGGAAAATCTCGAAGCGGCTGTGAAGATCCTTGAGCAGGGCGCGCGAGTCGGACTGGATGTTGGTTTTGGGTTCGGCGGTAGTCATTTCGGTACGAGTATTCGTCAAGCCGCGAAGCGTAGCACGAAGCGAGGCTTTCGCGGCTTGTTCAAGCAGATTCAGACGCCATTTTTGCGTAGCCAGGCGAGCATTCGTTGCCAGCCATCTTCGGCTTCGGCCTTGTGGTAGCTGGGGCGGTAGTCGGCATGAAAGGCGTGCGGCGCATTGTCGTAAAGGTGAATTTCCGACAACTTGGCGGCTGCGCTGCCTTGTTGAAGCAATTTTTCCATCGCTTCAACCGTTTCCAGCGGAATGCCGGTATCAAGCCCGCCATACAGGCCAAGCACTGGTGCATTGAGTTGGCCGGTCAGATCGCTGGGGTGTTTTGGGGTGAATTCGTTGGCCGGGCCAACCAAGCGGCCATACCAGGCGACGCCGGCTTTGGTTTTGGGGTTGTGCGCGCTGTAGAGCCAGGTGATCCGGCCCCCCCAGCAAAAGCCGGTGATTGCCAAGCGCTCGCTATCCGCGCCATTGTTAGCTGCCCAGGCTACGCAGGCATCGAGATCGCTCATGACTTGCGCATCAGGTGCTTTGCTGGTGATCTTGGCCAGAATCTCTGGGATGCTCGCAATCTGGCTCGGATCGCCCTGGCGGGCAAAGAGTTCGGGGCCGATTGCGCAGTAGCCTTGTTTGGCGAGGCGGCGGCAGACGTCCTTGATGTATTCGTGAGCGCCGAAAATTTCTGAGACGACCAGTACGACGGGCGGCTTGCTTGCGCCGTTGGGTGTCGCCCGGTAGGCAAGCATTTCGCCATCCTTGACTGGTATCTTGACTTCGCCTGCAAGCAGGCCGCTGCTGTCGGTTTTTATGGCGGACTGGGCCATGACAGGTTGGGTCGCCAGGGCAAAGCCGGCGCCGAGGCTGCTTACGATAAAACGCCGGCGGTCGAAATTTTGTGCGGGAAGCAGGCTGTCAAATTCAGATGATTGAGTCATGGTTTGTCTCCGTTGGGCTCAAGGTGGTGTAAAAAATGTTGTTGTGTTGTTCGAGCATCATGCGGACCTACGTGTTGCGGGTCAAGTTTCTGTTGCCTAAGCAGAATGAATAATGCGTAAATGCTTGGGTGAGTCGAATCGCCATTTGATTTGGGAGGTGCAGATGCAAACAGCGGTACCTGCTTTTGTTGGTAAGCGAGCTAATTGGCTAATCTTGTTGCTGCTTTGGGCGGCGGCGGTTGGTTGGTCGCTGAAGGCACATATCAGCGATATTCGCCGGCACAATCAGGAGGTGGTCAGCGAAGGGGCGCGCAACATGTTCCGCATGGTCTTGCTGACCCGGCTGTGGAATTCCGAGCATGGCGGTGTCTATGTGCCGGTTACTGAAAGCACTCAGCCCAATCCTTATCTCAAACATCCCAAACGCGACATCACCGATAACTACGGGCGGGCGCTGACCCTGATCAACCCGGCCTATATGACGCGCTTGATCAGCGAACTGGCCAAGCAGGACGAAGGGGTGATTTTTCACATTACCAGTTTGAAACCGGTCAATCCGCAAAATGCGGCGGATGACTGGGAGCGTATCGCGCTGGAGTCCTTTGAAAAGGGGGTAAAGGAGAGCACCGGGTTCGAGACCAACGAACGCGATGGCTTGCGGCATCGCTACATGGCGCCCCTGATTGTTGTCGATGCCTGTCTCAAGTGCCATGCGGCACAGGGTTACCGGATTGGCGATGTGCGCGGTGGGATTAGTGTTACCCAGCGCTATGAGCCGTTTCAGGCGGCGGCATGGCCAAGTGAGCGGCAGGCCTACATCACGCATGCGGTAATTTTCCTGCTGTTGATTGCGGTTGCCTGGTGGTTGCTGGAGCAATTGCGGCGGCGCTGGCTTGAACTGAACAGCAAAATTGTCGAGGTCGAAACGGCGCGTGATCAATTGGTTCAAAGCGAAAAGCTGGCTTCGCTGGGGCGCATGGTGGCCGGGTTTGCCCATGAGATAAATACGCCGATTGGTGTGGCGGTGGGGGCGATTACCAATAGTGAGCACACGCTGGATGAAATCAATCGCTTGCTCGATAGCGACGAGGTGAGTGAAGAGGATTTACGCGCCGCACTGGCAACGATGAAACAGGGTGATGAACTGGCGATGTCCAACTTGCGACGGGCCGCCGCGCTGGTGCAAAGTTTCAAACGGACATCAATTGATCAGGCATCCGACCATGAACGTGTTTTTGCCTTGAGCGAGTTGATTGACGATGTGCTGCACGCCCTGCATAACCAGCTCAAACGTTTGCCGGTAACGGTTACGGTCAACTGCCCGGCAGGCTTGAAAATTGAGGGTGCGCCGGGCTTGCTTGAGCAATTGCTGACCAATTTGCTGATGAACAGCATCATTCACGGTTTTGACCACGGGGCGCGTCAAGGCGAGATTTCGATTGGCGCCAGCATCAAGGGACCAAATCTGCTGATCGAGTATGCCGATACGGGCGCCGGCATGGCGCAGGATGCGCTGGATCGCTTATTTGAACCGTTCTTCACCACCCGGCGCGGGCAGGGCGGCTCGGGGCTGGGGATGTATATCTGCTACAACATTGTCACGGTCAACCTGGGTGGCACGTTGAGTTGTCAAAGCAAGCCGGATCAAGGGGTGACGTTCCATATCGAGTTCCCGGCCAGGATCGTGGGGTGAGGCATGGATGCCTTTGTTTGGGATGAGCATTTTGTCACCGGTTTGAAAACGGTTGATAGTCAGCACCGCCACTTGGTTGATCTGGTCAACCAGGTCGGTGATTTTCTGCTCGAAAGCCGTGGCGATGAAGCCGCGTTGCAGCTTGTTTTTGGCGAACTCGCCAGTTATGCGGCCGAGCATTTTCGCGAAGAAGAGGGCTTGATGGAAGAATTTTCCGTTGATCTGCGGCATAGTCAGGCGCACAGCACGCATCACCGTGATTTCGTCACGCAACTGATCAGTATGTGGGAGCGCCGGGCGCAATCCTCTGATCCGGCGGCCATGTTGCATGGCTTTCTCGCCTCCTGGTTGACGGTTCATATTCTTGGCGAAGATCAGGTCATGGCGCGCATGATCGAAGCGATTCGTGCCGGAACGGAGCCGGCGGCGGCTTATGAACAAGAGGCAGGGCAAGCTGACAACAGCGTTTCGGCCTTGCTCGATGCCTTGCACAAGCTGTATCACGTGTTATCCGTGCAAAACCGCGAACTGGCAGCGGCCAATCAGTCGCTGGAAAGCAAGGTGGCCGAACGGACGCAGGATCTGGAAGCGGCCAACCGGCAGTTGCAAAAGGATGAGGAAGATTTGCGCCATGCCTTGGCGCAGGTTGAGGCAACTCAGCAACAGTTACTCAACAGCGAAAAAATGGCTTCGCTGGGGCGCATGGTGGCGGGTTTTGCGCACGAACTGAATACGCCGGTCGGGATTGCGATTGGTGCGGTCAGTAATAGTGATCAGGTGATTATGGCCACCGAGTGCCTGCTGCAAGGCGACGAGGTGAGTGCCGATGATTTGCAAAGTGGGCTTGATCAACTCAGGGATGGCAACCGTCTGGCCTTGAGCAATTTGCAGCGGGCGGCTGAAATGGTGCAGCGCCTCAAACAAAACTCGATTGATCAGGACGGCATGGTGCGCCGCTCTTTTGTCTTGCTCGATTTGATTGAAGGTGTCGTGCTTGGCCTGAAGTCGCGGATTGATGCGGCGCGGCTGCGCATCGAAATTGAATGCCCGCCTGCGCTGACCCTGAACGGGGTTCCCTTGTTTTTTGAGCAGATTTTCAGCACCTTGCTCGGCAATGCCTTGCGCCATGCTTTCCCGGTGAGTGGCCGTGACCCCGTGCTGCAACTAAGTGCGCAGCGCGATGCCCAAGGACGATTGCAGATTAGCTGTCAGGATAATGGAGTGGGCATGTCAGGCGAAGTTGCTGCGCATATTTTCGAGCCTTTTTACACCACGCAACGCAGCAGTGGGCGCCTCGGTCTCGGGCTTTATCTGTGCTATAACCTCGTCACATCGCGGCTGGGTGGGACGATAGATTGTGCGAGTACGCTGGGGGGCGGAACGCGCGTGACGCTCTTGCTACCGGAGCGCTTGGGAGAAAATAAGCAATGAAGTTGATCCGCAGCAAACCGACCACGGATGGGCCGATTACCAGTGAAGTTGCCGGTCCCCGGTATTCCTGGAAAATTCTGGTGGTCGATGACGAAGTCGATATCCGGACGCTGACCCGGCTTAATCTCAAGGGATTCTGCTTCGATGGCCGTGAGCTGCAAATTCTTGAAGCGGCTTCGGCACACGAGGCGCGTCAGGTGCTGGCCGAGCATGACGATATTGCCGTTGCCCTGATTGATGTGGTGATGGAAACCGACGATGCCGGTTTGCGCCTGGTTGAATATATCCGCCAGGAACTCAATAACAAGATGATTCGCCTGGTCATCCGCACCGGCCAGCCCGGTGTCGCGCCTGAGCGTTTTGTGATCGACAACTTCGATATCGACGATTACAAAGACAAAACCGAGTTGACCGCGACCCGGCTCTATACGACGGTGCGTTCGGCGCTCAAGGCCTATCGCGATCTGAAGACCATCGATCTCAACCGCATCGGTCTTTCGCGCGTGCTCAATGCGGCGCCGGATCTCTACCGGATTTCCAACGCCTCACTCAATGGCTTTTTTGAGGGCGTCCTGACCCAGATCGTCGGCCTCTGCAATCTCGCCGACGTAAGCTTCATTTCGACGATTGAGGGCTTGATCGCGACCTTTGATGGCCAAAACGTTAACGTAATGGCAACCACCGGGCCAATGGCCGACCCGGCGCGTTTCGAGGAGATTCGCCAACGCTGTGCCGAGGCGGTGACCAGTGGCAATCTGCCGGAGAAAATCCGTCAGGACGGCATCGTCATTCCGCTCGCGGTCGGCCCCAAAACCGTAGGCTTTGTCTATGTCGAGCCGACTCGCGATCTGTCCCCTGCCGACCTCGATTTGCTCAAGGTGATGGCGCAGCAATGTTCCTGCGCGCTGGAAAACCTGCGCCTGCATATCGATCTGCAGAGCGCTTACGATAACGCCATCGACATGCTGGCCGAAATTGCCGAATTCAAGGATAAAACCACCGGTCAGCACATCCACCGGATCGACAATTACACGCGCCTGGTGGCAGTCGAGCTTGGTGTGCCAGAGGCGGAAGCCGAACTTTTCGGCAAAGCCAGCCGTTTGCACGATGTCGGCAAGATCGGCATTCCTGACGAAATTCTGCGCAAGCGCGGCAAGCTGACTGATGCAGAATTTGCGATCATGAAAGGCCATGTCAGCATCGGCGCCAGTATTTTGTCGCACGACCCCTCGCTGGCGATTGCCCGTGAAGTGGCCTTGTCGCACCACGAGCGTTGGGATGGCGGCGGTTATCCGACTGGCCTGCCTTCCAGCAACACGCCCTTGCTGACGCGGATCGTCTCGGTGGTTGATGTTTTTGATGCGCTGGTCAGCCGTCGGCCCTACAAAGAGGCGTGGTCAGTTGCCGATGCGGCAGCCAATATTGAAGCGGCGGCCGGCACCCAGTTTGACCCGAGCGTGGTCAGCGCTTTCCTCAAGCTCTTGCATCAGGATGCCTTTGCGCATTTATTGGCGACAGTGCACGCCGATAATCAAAGTCCGGTAGGTCACTAGCAAGCTGACGGTCGACGGTAAAAAGAAGCTCTTTTTGGCGTTGACCGTAGCCGTGTAAGATTTCCTGCGATTATTACTTTAGGCAGATATACAATGGCCGAAAGGACTACCGCAAGTTTGGCGGATCACAGGATAAATATGCAGTTTGCTGCCAATGAAAAGTCAGTGCCGAGGATTCATCTGATCGGCACCATCGTCATGGCTTTGTTATTGACCTTGGCCCTGGCCTTGTTCTTCACTTGGCAAAATATCGTTGAGCGTCGGGCGTCCTTTGCCCGTATCGAGCAGGGTGTCACCGAGCAGATCAAGGCGCGGGTGACGGCGGAAATGAACCGCTCGCTCGAATATATCGAATTCACCCGCTCGCGGGGCGAGATGGTCTTGCGCCAGAGTCTGGTGCAACAAGTAGATACCGCTTATCAGATTGCCCAGGCGATCTACGACAAGGAGTCGCCCAGGCGCCCGGTGGCTGACGTCAAACGCCTGATCAGCGAAGCCTTGCGCCCAGTGCGTTTTTACGAGGGGCGCGGTTACTACTTTATTGACGACATGGCCGGCCAGTTCATCCTGCTGCCGACGGCGCCGCAACTGGAAGGCAAGACCCTCCTTGATAACCAGGATGACACCGGGCATTTCATCATGCGTGGCCTGATTGAGGCGGCGGGCAAACCGGATGGCGAAGGCTTCTCGCGTTACCGCTGGTATATGCCGGATGATCCGAAAAAGATGTCGGACAAACTCGCTTATGTGCGCCGCTTTGCTCCGTTTGACTGGCTGATCGGTACTGGCGACTACACCTATAAGTGGGATCAGTTGCAGCAAGCGGAAGCAATTGCCCGTTTGCGCTCGGTGCGTTTTGGCGCAACCGGCTATATCGCCTTGCTCGACCATGAAGGTCGCGCACTGATTTCGCCGGTAAAAAAAGAAGTTGAGGGCAAGCAGGCCAGCGAGATGCCACCGATTGAGCGCGCTGCATTGCTGGAAATGGTGGAAAGCGCCAAACGGGGGGGCGGCTTTATCAATTACGAATGGCCCAATCCGGCTACCGGCAAATTTGAAAAGAAAACCGGCCTGGTGCGTACGGTCGAGCCGTGGGGCTGGATCGTGATTGCCACCATGTTCCATTCCGAATTACAGCGCGAACTTGACGCCGAGATCGAAATTTACGAAAAAGGGGCCAGCCAGCGCTCGCTCAATATGGTGCTGGCGATGCTGGGAGCGCTGGCCATTGCCCTGGCCGGTTCGCTGGTCTTTTCGCGCTGGTCGCGGCGGATTTTTCAGAACTATCATCGGCAGAACACGATGCAGCAGACCGCTTTGCTGGCCAGTGAGCAAAAGTTGGCAACGATTCTGGATAGTGTTGAAGCCTTTATCTACATCAAGGGCATCGACTACCGCTATCTCTACGCCAACCGCCGGGTGCGTGAACTCTTTGGCAAGCCGATGAATGAAATTGTCGGGCAGGAAGATGCTGGTTTCTTCGACTCAAAAACTGCCGATAACATCCGCCACAACGACCGGCGAGTGATCGATCAGGGTGAGCGCGTGGCTGAGGAAGAGGTCAATACCAGCCTCGATGGCAACATAACCAGCGCCTATGTCTCGGTCAAACTGCCGCTGCGCGATGGGGATGGCAATATTTATGCCTTGTGCGGCATTTCGACCGACATCACCTTGCGTAAACAGGCTGAAGCCGAGTTGGAGCAGCACCGTCATCATCTTGAGGTGCTGGTTAATTCGCGCACCGCCGAGCTTGCCGAGGCCAAGGAGGCTGCCGAGGCGGCTAATCGTGCCAAGAGCACTTTCCTGGCCAATATGAGTCACGAAATCCGGACGCCGATGAATGCCATCCTTGGTCTTGCGCATTTGTTGTTGAGGGATGTTCAGGAGCCGAAGGCGCGTGAGCAACTCGGCAAGTTGTCGGATTCGGGCAAGCATTTGCTCAACATCATCAACAATATTCTCGATTTTTCAAAAATCGAAGCTGGCAAGCTGGTGCTGGATAATGCCGAATTTTCACCGGCTCAGGTCGTTGACCGCAGCCTGAGCATGCTTGCCGAACGCGCTGCCGCCAAGGGCTTGGTTTTGCACAAGGAGATTGATCCGGCCCTGCCGGATTGGCTGTCGGGTGATGCCTTGCGTCTGGAGCAGAGCTTGCTGAATTACGTGGGTAACGCGCTCAAGTTTTCCGAGCGCGGCACGATCACCGTGCGTGCCTTGGCCAGCGAGGATGACGGGCAAACTGTTCTGCTCCGCTTTGAAGTGCAGGATCAGGGCATAGGGATTGCGCCTGAACAGCGCGACAAATTGTTCAGCGCCTTCAGCCAGGCCGACGACACGATGACCCGGCGCTTTGGCGGCACGGGCCTGGGCTTGGTGATCAGCCGCCAATTGGCGCACATGATGGGTGGCGAAGCGGGGGTCGAAAGTGAGCTGGGGGTGGGCAGCACCTTCTGGATTACGGCACGACTGAGCAAGGTGGCTATGCATTTGCCATTGCCACAGCGCGCCGATGTGGCGACGGCGTTGCCTGAAATCATCATTGCCCAGCGCTTTGGTGGCGCCCGCGTGTTGCTGGTTGAGGATGATTTGATCAGCCGCGAGGTGGCGCTGGAGTTGTTGGCGATGGCCGGGTTGGTCGTCGATACGGCAGAAAATGGTGAGCTGGCGATTGCTTGTGTGCGTGCCAATGATTACGCGCTGGTCTTGATGGATATGCAAATGCCGGTGATGGGGGGCCTGGAAGCCACTCGCATCATTCGCCAATTGCCGGGCAAGGCGACGCTGCCAATTCTGGCGATGACCGCCAATGCCTTCGAGGAAGATCGCAATGCTTGCCTGGAAGCCGGCATGAATGACCATATCGGCAAGCCAGTCGACCCGGATGTGCTCTACGCGACTCTGGTCAAGTGGTTGGAGTCGGTTGGCTGATTAGCTGCGCTTCTTCAAACAGCGAGGTAATGATCACTTCGCTGAGACCCGGCGTGTCGGGGATGGCATAAAGCACGCCAGTCATCATTTCCTCGAAAATCCCACGCAGGCTGCGCGCCCCGGCTTTGTATTCCATTGCCAGTTCGGCAATCTGCTCGAAAACGCCACGCGCAATGGTCAGCTTGATGCCATCTTCGCGCAGGATTTCGGCAAATTGCCGGAAGATCGCGCTGCGCGGTTCGATCATGATCCGCACCAGCATTTCGCGGGTCAGGTCTTGCAGGCGGGCAACAATCGGCAGGCGGCCAGCGAATTCGGGAATCAGCCCGAATTCACGCAGATCAGTTGGTTTGACCCGGCTATTGAGACGGTTGATGATCTTCTGGTTTTGATCGTCCGAGGTCGTAATGAAGCCGAAGGTGTGGGTCTTTTCGAGGATCTTTTCGAGCCCGACAAAGGCTCCGCCGCAAATGAACAAAATATGCGTGGTGTCGATGTGCTGGCCGCTTTTAAGCCGCACTGGCGCCCCTTCCATGATCTTGAGCAAGGCATGTTGCACGCTCTCGCCGGAGGCGGCGCGGGCCTGACCGCTGATGCTGCGCAGCTTGTCGATTTCGTCGATGAAAATGATGCCGCGCTGGGCGCGTGCCATGTCGCCATTTGCCCGATCCAGCAGACGCTGGAGCATGGCCTCGATCTCTTCGCTGACGTATTCGGTCTGGGCCAGCGAGGTGGCGTCGGCGGTGACGAAAGGCACATCAAGGATTTTGGCCAAGGTTTCGCACAACAGCGTTTTGCCGGTGCCGGTTGGGCCGATCAACAAAATATTGCTCTTAGTAATGTCGACCGTAGCATCCTCGGCCCAAGCCATTTTGCGGAAGTGCGTGTAAATGGCAACCGCTAACGTGCGCTTGGCCTCAACCTGGCCGATCACGTGTAGATCAAGCTGGCGGACAATTTCACTGGGTTTGAGCGGGGATGTCATGCGGGTAACCTGCGAGAGCGGAATGCCCGATGCTAGCGCCGTTTGTCATTGCAGGCAAAGGCTCAGGTTTTGCCCGCCCAGCGCCGTCGGTAATAAACCGGCGCCATCCCTGTCCATTCAACAAAGGCGCGGTAAAAGGCCGAGCTGTCGGCGTAGCCGAGATCAGCGGCAACCTGAGCAATCGGGTCGCGGGTTTTGGTCAGGCGGGCGAGCGCCATGTCGCGGCGCAGGGCATCCTTGATCGCACGAAAGCTGGAGCCTTCTTCTTCGAGGCGACGATGGGCGGTGCGTGGCGAGAGATGCAGCTGGTCGGCGATATCTTCCAGGCTGAGCGAGGCGGGCAGGGCGCTACGCAGCAGGTCGCGAACGCGGATCACCATTTCACGGTCACGCCGGTAAAGCGTGGTGATCTTGCCGGGGGCGCCGTCGAGGAAGGCGGCAAGTGCAGCTTCGTCGCGGCGAACCGGGAGGTCGAGGAGGTTGGGGTTGAAGCGGGCGATGAGTGCGCCCAGCCCCTCTCTCCCAGCCTCTCTCCCCAGAGGGGCGAGAGGAGCTGATTTGCTCCCCTCTCCCGCTTGCGGGAGAGGGGCCGGGGGAGAGGGGGAGTGGAGAAAACTCGAATGCTCCGTAAAAATCAATGCATAGTCATCCGCATGCGCCGGTTGTGGATACGGAAATGCCACGCTATCCAGTGCCAGCCCACGCCCGGCCAGCCAGCAGGCAAGGCCGTGCAGCAGGCGTAATAGCCATTCAAAGGCAAAGACCCGGCCGGGGTCATCGAGATTCGCTGACAAAGCTTGCACCTCACAAATTACCAGCTCAGCAATACCCTTTTCGCGGCGTATCTCAACCGCCAGATCGGGCAACACAATCCGCAGAAAGCGGCAGGCGCGTTGTAGCGCTTCGGCCAGGGTCGGCGCGCTGAGCGTGCTGCGGCACAAAAATTCAAAGCTGCCGAGGCGCAGCGGCTGGGTGAATAAACCAAAGCCTTCATCGTCGAGTTCACGGTTGATCAGGTTGTAAAGCGCGGCGTAATTTTCCACCGGGATTCGCTTGGCGGCATCTGCAACATTGACCTCGGCGGCGGCGAGTAGCGGCGTTGGCTCTATGCCCTGACGAACCAGCCCAGCCAGCATGCCGTTAACAAATCCCATTGCAACAGTGGCTTGGCTTCTCTGGCTGGAATTTTGAATGGTGCGGCGCAGCATTTTTCTTGGCTTGTGAAATTCAACAAGCTTAGCTTAACACCTTGGCGGAATTTGCACGATAAACGTCTGTCCGGGCAATGGCCGTACTGGTTTGAGGGGCTTAATATGCTGCATCCCAATTCTGATCAGAAGGCAGGCGTCATGACCGATCTTTCCGTTGCCAAGAAGCTGTCCCCGTACAAGCCCAAGAACAAGGTTCGTTTCGTGACTGCCACCTCGTTGTTCGATGGCCACGATGCCTCAATCAATATCATGCGGCGCATTTTGCAATCGACCGGTTCTGAAGTGATTCACCTCGGCCACAACCGTTCGGTGCAGGAAATCGTCAATGCTGCCTTGCAGGAAGACGCACAGGGCATCTGTATTACCTCCTATCAGGGCGGTCACGTCGAATTTTTCAAGTACATGCTCGACCTGCTGCGGGCCGGTGGTGGCGAAAACATCAAGGTCTTCGGCGGTGGCGGCGGGGTGATTGTGCCGTCTGAAATCAAGGAACTGCACGCCTATGGCGTGACCCGCATTTACGCGCCGGAAGACGGCGTGCACATGGGCCTGCAGGGCATGATCAACGAAGTTGTGCAGAACGCTGATTACAGTCTGGATGGCGAAGATGCCAAGCCGGAAGAGGTCATGGCCGCCTTGCAGGCCGGCGATCTGCGCAAGCTGGCGCGGGTGATTACCCTGCTTGAAAACGGCGTTGCGCCACAATTGAAAGAGCCGCTTTTGAAGGCTGCAGCGGCGTTGACCGTACCCGTCCTCGGTATTACCGGGACCGGTGGTGCCGGCAAGTCGTCGCTGACCGATGAGATCGTCCGCCGTTTCCGGCTTGATCAGGATAACAACGTCAAGATTGCGCTGGTTTCCATTGACCCGTCGCGTAAGCGCACCGGCGGCGCGCTGCTTGGCGACCGGATCCGCATGAACGCGATCGAGCATCCGAACATCTATATGCGTTCGCTGGCAACGCGCGATACCGGCAGCGAAATTTCCGCTGCGCTGCCCGAAGTGATTGCCGCCTGCAAACTCTCCGGTTTTGATCTGGTGATCGTTGAAACCTCTGGCATCGGCCAGGGCAACGCCGCCATCGTGCCGTTTGTCGATCTCTCGCTGTACGTGATGACGCCGGAATTCGGTGCCGCTTCGCAGCTCGAAAAGATCGACATGCTCGACTTCGCCGATTTCGTCGCAATCAACAAGTTCGACCGCAAGGGCGCCGAAGATGCGCTGCGCGATGTGCGTAAACAGTACCAGCGCAACCGTGAAGCCTTCACCACGCCGACTGATGACATGCCGGTCTACGGCACGATGGCCGCCCGTTTTAACGACGATGGCGTCACCGCCTTGTATCAGGCGCTGGTGCCGCAACTGGTCGAAAAGGGACTCAAGCTCAAGCCGGGCAAACTGCCGCTGGTCACCGTCAAACAATCGTCCAGCCAGCGCGCCATTGTGCCGGCCCAGCGCGTGCGCTATCTGGCTGAAGTGGCCGACGCGGTGCGCAACTATCACGCCCATACCGAAACGCAGGTGACGATTGCCCGCGAGCGTCAGGCACTGCGTCTTTCCAAAGGGATTTTTGAGGGCTGCAGCCAGTCGACCGCAGGCTTTGACGAAATGATTGCCATGAAAGATGGCGAGATCGACCCGAAGGCCAAAAAGCTGCTCGACATGTGGCCGGATACGGTCAACGCCTATTCCGGCGATGAATATGTGGTCAAGATTCGCGACAAGGAAATCCGCACCAAGCTGGTTTCTGAATCGCTGTCCGGCACCAAAATCAAGAAAGTCATCCTGCCCAAGTTTGGCGATGACGGCGAAACCTTGCGCTTCCTGATGCGCGAAAACGTCCCCGGCTCCTTCCCGTTCACCGCTGGCGTCTTCGCCTTCAAGCGCGAAGGTGAAGACCCGACCCGCATGTTTGCCGGCGAAGGCGATGCTTTCCGCACCAACCGCCGTTTCAAGCGCGTTTCCGAAGGCATGCCGGCGCACCGCCTCTCAACCGCTTTCGACTCGGTAACTTTGTACGGTTGCGACCCCGACGAGCGCCCGGACATCTACGGCAAGATCGGCAATTCCGGCGTCTCCATCGCCACGCTTGATGACCTGAAAGTGCTTTACGACGGCTTCGATCTGCTCGCCCCGACCACCTCGGTGTCGATGACGATCAACGGCCCGGCGCCGATCATCCTGGCTTGCTTCTTCAATACCGCCATCGACCAGCAGATCGTCAAATTCGAGAAGGACAATGGCCGCCAGCCAACCGAAGACGAAGCACAAAAAATCCGCGAGTGGGCGCTGTCTACCGTGCGTGGCACGGTGCAGGCCGATATTCTGAAAGAAGACCAGGGTCAGAACACCTGCATCTTCTCCACCGAATTCGCCTTGAAGATGATGGGCGACATTCAGGAATTTTTCGTCCATAACCAGATCCAGAATTTCTACTCGGTCTCGATCTCCGGTTATCACATCGCCGAAGCCGGTGCCAACCCGATCAGCCAGCTCGCCTTTACGCTCTCCAACGGCTTCACCTACGTTGAAAGCTATCTGGCGCGCGGCATGAAGATTGACGATTTCGCACCCAACCTGTCCTTCTTCTTCAGCAACGGCATGGACCCGGAATACTCGGTGATTGGTCGCGTTGCCCGCCGCATCTGGGCGCTGGCGATGAAGAACAAGTACGGCGCCAACGAGCGCAGCCAGAAGCTGAAATATCACATCCAGACCTCGGGCCGCTCGCTGCACGCCCAGGAAATGGACTTCAACGACATCCGCACCACGCTGCAGGCGCTGATCGCCATTTACGACAACTGCAACTCGCTGCACACCAACGCCTACGACGAAGCGATCACGACGCCAACCGAGGAAAGCGTCCGGCGCGCCATGGCCATCCAGTTGGTGATCAACCGCGAGTGGGGCGTCGCCAAAAACGAGAACCCGAACCAGGGCGCTTTCGTCATCGACGAACTGACTGATCTGGTTGAAGAAGCGGTGTTGAAGGAATTTGAAGCCATCGCCGCCCGCGGCGGCGTCTTGGGTGCCATGGAAACCGGCTACCAGCGCGGCAAGATCCAGGAAGAGTCGATGACCTACGAGCACAAGAAGCACGACGGCTCCTACCCGATCATTGGCGTCAATACCTTCCTCAACCCGAAGGGTATGGCGCAGCAGGAAATCGAGCTGGCGCGGTCAACCGACGAAGAAAAGCAGGGGCAGATCAAGCGCCTGCGTGATTTCCAGGCAAGAAACGCGTCGACCGCACCCGTCATGCTGGAAAAGCTGAAACAGACGGTGATTGAAGACGGCAACGTCTTTGCTGTGCTGGTCGATGCCGTCAAGTCCTGCTCGCTGGGCCAGATCAGCACCGCGCTTTATGAAGTTGGTGGGCAGTACCGACGCAGCATGTAACTCCTCCGACCGGAAGGAGAGCAGCAGTCCTGAATCCTTAGGGAGTAGGGGACAAAAACACGGCGAGGCTATGTACCTCGCCGTTTTCCATGGAGCAAACAGCATGAAAATCGCCCTCCCTTTGACCGGGGGACGCATGTTCGGTTGTGCAATAGGCGCCGTTTAGATGTGCTTGCCCAAAATGTTGGCGATCACCATGCGTAGCCGGGGGGGCGTGGTTGGCGGGGGGAGATAGCGCATGCCAGGAGCGGGCGATACAGCCGGCGGAGTGGCAAGAATCAGCGTGGTGCAGTGCTTGCCATTGGCGTGGGCAGGGATATTGTCGGTAATAATGAGGTCCGGATACTGAGCGCTGGCTTGACTTGCATCCGAGGTGATTTTTGCACCCCAAGTGGCGAGTAAGGTTTCTAGCTCATTCCGGGCCTTCAGACCCATACCCGCGAGATGAATGGTTTTCCCGCTAAGCCATTGCTGCCGGCTGTGATGTTGCGTAATCAGGTTACTGGTTACGCTGGTGTCCGGGAGGAACAGGCTGACGCGCGTACCGTGGCCGGGGCGCGAGACGATTTCAAGACGCAGTTCGAGTCGTGCCGCAAGTTGCCGAACGATGTGGAGACCCAGGCCGAGGCCGTGCCGGGGCGACACAGCCCCGGTTTTGCGCTGCCGTGGGCCAGGGTTAGGTGATGTTTCGGGCAAGCCGGGGCCTTGATCAATTACATCCAGCCGAATTTCTCCGGCGCGCTTGCGGCAGCCAACCAGGCAGCGCCCGCTGCCGTGCTGCAGGGCATTGCGCACCAGATGTTTAAGGATAGTGGCGAGCCGGGTCGAATCTGTTTCGCTCAGCAGTTTGCTCTGCCTGATTTTTAGCCGGGGGTTGGCAAAGCTGTTCTGCAACTCGGCCAGGAGAGGACGTAATTGAACCGTGCGCAGTTGTGGATGGGTATTGGCATCCAGCGCGTGGGCCATTTCATTGAGGGTTTGACTCATCTCGGTCAAATCGCTAATTGCTGCATCCATCTGGGTGGCGAGGGCGAGAGGATGATCAGTGAGTAGCGGCGTCAGCTGATCCGAGAACATGCGATAAGCGTGGAGTGGCTGGCGCAGTTCGTGGCATAGCGTAGCGAGATGTGCCGGTTCGAGAAGCATGAGTGATGGATGCGCCATCAGTGCAATCAGGCTAAATGCGGTTCAAGAATGGGGTCAACAAAAAAACCTCCGCTGGCGACATTGCGGATGCCCTCAATGAGAATGTCAAGCTTGGCTCCTTTGGTGATGTAGCCGGCGGCACCCGCCGCGATCATCTGGTTAACAATCTCCGGGTTTGACTCCATGCTGAGCATGAGAATAGCGAGTTCAGGCTTTTGCTGGAGAATTTGACGGATCAGCTCGACCCCAGAGATGCCGGGCAGGGAGTGGTCGAGGAGAAGAACATGGGCGGGTACTTGGGCGGCAATTTCGAGAGCTGTTTTACCGTCGCCCGCTTCGCCAACAATTCGCATGTCGCCTTCGGTGGCAAGGGCAAGGCCGAGCCCTTCGCGAACCAATGGGTGGTCCTCGACGATGATGATGTCAATCATTGTTGTTCTCCGGCGGGATGGGGGGTTGGTATTTGAAGCAGCAGGCGGGTCCCTTGGCCGGCCGTACTTTCAATCGAAAAACTACCTCCCAGCATTTCTGCACGTTCACGCAGTCCAAGCAGACCGAGACCGCAGGAATACTTGAGTTCTTTGGTTGCAAAGCCTTTGCCGTCATCGGTGAGCTGCGCTTTTATCATGGTGTCCTCGTGCCAGACACGAATCCGGATGATTTTTGCAGCGGAATGGCGCAAGGCATTGGTTAACCCCTCTTGGATGAGTCGATAGAGAGCCAAGGTGGTTTGCTCGTACTCGGGCGTGCCGGCTACCGATAAATCATCGATCTCGGTAGTAATGATGATCGGTGTGGAATCCCGCAGTCTTGCGACGAGCTTCTCGATGGCCAATTTCAAGCCGTGCTCCAGAGCCGCCGGTGGCCGCAGTGATGCGGTTACCTGGCGGGTCGTCTGGATGGCCTCGCTGACCAGTTCGCTCAGGTTTTTGATGTAGGCGGAGACTTGGGCCCCTGCGGGGTGGACTTTGACCAGCGTATCGAGACCCAGCGAGACGGCGGTTAAAAACTGCCCCAGGTCATCGTGCAACGCTTGGGCAATATGGCGGCGCTCCTGAAGACGGCGCTTCTCTTCGTCCAGCACCATTTGGTGTAGTTGCTGACGCACCTCGCGCAGGGCGGCTTCCTGTCTGAGGCGGTCAGTAATATCCAGCGCCAGGCCAACCAGGGAGCGGGGGCTGCCATCCTCATTGCGTTTTACCGCTTTGATTACCTCCAGATCGTGCACCAGCCCGTCAGAAAATGGCAGTTGCTGGATGGTGACGGTTGGGCCATCGGCAGCAATTGCCTTGGCGTCAGAAGCCAGGCAGATGGGCCGAAATTCTTCAGGAATGACTTCCTGGTAATGGTCAACGGAAAGGAATTTTTCCTCGCTGATGCCCATGCCCATACAAAACGCTTTATTGACGAACTCCAGTTTGCCGGTACCGTTTTGCAACCAAATGCCAATCGGCGCGTAGTCGAGGATCAGGCGCAACTTGTCCCGCTCGCGGGTGAGTTCGCTGCGCGAAATCTGACAGTTGTCTTGCGGCGAGATAACCCAGGTCAAGCGCGATGAGTCACGAAAAACTGCTACTTTCCTGGCTGAGTTGTTGTGCTCACAGTGTGGTGAACAGCCAACCAGCATTTCCAGGGAGCCGCCGGCTGAATCGAGGTCAGTCAGGAAATCAGCAAAGTCGCCGATGGGTAAATCCAGGCAATCCTGGATCAGCGGAGAGCCATTTGCCGATTCAGGAAGATCAGTCGAGCAATCCAGCAGATTGCCGAGCAAGTCCGAGTGTGCCAGCACGATGCTGGCCTGCTTGATGAGCACATTAGTTCGCTGGATATTGTTCTTCGGGGTTTCCGTGCATGCTGTTTTCATGACCCAACTCCTTGTCGTGCGGCGGGGTGATTTTAGTGCAAATTTACGTCTGCCGCTGACAACAGGAAGGCTCTTGTTTTGCGCTACAGACGATCAGGGGCGAGCAAAATCGTTGTTGTTACGACGGCCTGGACCAAACGGAAGCGCAGAGTCTGACTGCCTCGCTCACCAGCGCTGCTGGTAACGGAATAAGCAAAGGCGGGTGGCGTATTGGGAATGGCATTGTGCCGGGATACATAAACCAAACTTGCCAGCTCATCAGCACTCAGCTTGTCGCCATGCGCGACTTTGCGCCCGTCGCTTCGGCGGATTTCTGCAATCGCCGGTGCCGGGGTATTTTCCACCTCTATGCTGAGCGTTCCTCCCGCAGGGTCTCTGGGGGCTGAGATGCCCAAGGGCTGCTCCTTGCCATCCGTGCAAACCGACAGGGTTTTATCTGCCTGGACAATCAACCTGGATTGCCCCACGCTATTTTCAGCATGGGCCGGCGCATCGGGGAAGTGGCGTAATTTGCTCAGGTTCAAATATTTATCGATAGCCATTTAAAACAGTCGTGCCTCTGTTTCATAGAACAGCCGAACTTTTGCACACGTCTTGTTGGTATGGAATCCGTCTTATGGCTAGGTATTTCTCGATGGGCATGTGCCGTATGGATGATTACGGCAAACCTCTGGCTTGAGACAATAAGCACCGTTTGAGCGAACCGTGCTTGGCAAGCAGGGGGTCACAATCCCCAGGTAATCACCGCCGATTTATTTGGGCGCTCCCTGAGCAGCAAAATGGTTGGAGGAATGCAGGATGAAATTACCGCTGGTTTTCTTCGCGGGACTAGACGACAGCCTTGTTCGGGAATCGAAGAGCCTGATGGCGGGAAGCGTTGCCGTGCGTTTTTTGGCGGATGCGATGTCGCTATCTGATTGCCTGGCGCAACAGCTGCCTGACGTTGTGGTGATCGCTGAGCATCTGCCTGATTCGCGGGCCAGCGATTTGGCATCATTGGTCAAGCGTGAGTACGGGGTTCGTGTTTGTCTCTGTGTTTCGGGCGATGATGAACTTGCCTCGGTAACCGAAATTGATCCTGCGCTTAGCGATGAACTCTGGGTTGGCGTGACGCAGCCCGTTGATCTGGTGCGGCGAGTTTTCTCTGCCCTGCGCGAACGAGCCGCCTGGCAGGATCTGCAGCAGCAACTGGCCGGTACCCAACAGGTGGCGATGACTGCCATGTCATCGATGGGTGAGCTGGGTGTTGTGCTGCGCTTTCTTTCCGAATGTTTTGCCAAGGGCAGCCATGAGGCGGTTGCTGAAAGCGTCTTGGGCGCATTGAACAGCTATGGTTATTCGGGGGCCTGTCAGATTCGCGGCTCAGGATTTCGTATCACCCGACTGAGCGGCGATGCCCCGGTTGGCGCCAGCGAGGAGGCGCTGGCCAAGTTGACGACGATAGGCCGTATCGTTGAATTCAGAAGCAGAATGGTCGTTAACTACCCAAATGTTACGGTCATGATCAGCAATCTTGGCGATGATCCTGATGTGCGCGGTCGGGCGCGGGATAACATTGCAGTGCTCGCCGAGGGCGCCCAAGCCCGGGTTGTCTCGCTATTGATCGAGAGCGATAACAACAGCAAGCGCGATGGTATCGGCTTTGCCCTCAGCGAAATTCGCGATATGGCGCTGGCGCTGGAAGATACTCAGCGTAGTGCTTTTGATGACGGTTCAAAGGCCATTAATACGGCCTTGGTGGATTTGTTTCATGCCTTCGTCGGGATGGGACTCTCGGAAAATCAGGAGGCGCGCATCCTCGATTCTCTGGGCGGCTTGCGCAATCATGTCGAGACGCTCGCGGCGGCTGGGCAGGTCGCCAGTGTCAGATTGCAATCGGTTTCACGCTCGCTGCAAGAGCTTGTGGACGCCGGCGAGCGGCCTTGATCAGGCAAGACGGTGCTACGGCGTGATTTCCTGAAAGCGGTCGGCGTCGCTGCCATTGCAGCGGTGCACCCGGGGAGCCTGGTGGCGAAAGAAACCCCGCTTGTCTTGTGGGTGTCGCGGGCCGGTGAAGAGGCGCACATTGACTGCGCCACCGTGTCTGGCCAACAAACCCTGGCCTGGCTGTCGCGCGATATCCGGGCTGGAAATCAGGCCGGAATGCCACATCCTGGCTTGGTTCAACTCCTGTGCTGGCAACAGGCCTGGCTTGCTGCGTATGGCTTCCATGTGCGTTTCGATATTCTTTCCGGCTTGCGCCTGGAGGCGACTAACCGCAGTACCGAAGGGGCTTCCCGCAGCTCCCTGCACCAGCCGGATGCGGCTAATTTCTTTCGTGCTGTTGACTACCGTTCTGCCACGGTCAACAGCGAATATCTGGGCAGATTGGCCGCCTTGGCGCAGCAGGGTGGCGTGGGTTTCTACGATGGCGCCGGCTTCGTCCATGTCGATGTCGGGCGTTCGCGCTATTGGCGACACAGGGCGGGGTGAGGGCGGTGAAATATGGTGGTCAGCTGTTGTGTGGCGTGTTTTATTGGTGTTTGTTAAAGGAATAGTGGTCATGCTGGTGCCAACGGGTACTAAATTTGGATTTTGTGTTCGCACCCGCAGCGGTGGCATTGTTGAACGTATTCTCATCCTCAGTAAAAGCGAAGTTGATGCCGAGCTTAAGCTGCGCCAGATGTACCGCAACTGTATTGTGCTTAGGTCGTGGCAAGAGACTCCCGCGGCAATTCCGGCGCATACCTCGTTTGAGGACATCGTCGACCTGATCAATGCGTGAATTCGGAATTGTTACAATATTCCGGATGCGGCTAGTTCTTCGGATAGCTGCCGATAGTCAGTAGCGCCCGCGCTTAATGGTTGATGTACAAAGATATCTGTTCCGGCCAGGGGGCTGGTGGCGATAGCGACATTTTCTCGAATTACGGTCTGGCACAACTCAGCACCAAATTCGTCCTGCATGCGTTGGCGGATATCAAGACACATCCGTTTGCGGCGATCAAACCGGGTTAACAAATAGCGGCGCGGCATTCGGCGCTTCTGTACGGGTTCCAGGGTGGTCAGCGTTCTGGCGATTTGCTGCGCGCCCTGCATTGATAAATAGTCAGTCGCAACCGGTACAAGAATTGCATCTGCCGCAAAAATTGCGTTCAAGGATAAAACACCGATATAAGGACAGCAGTCAATCAGGCTGGTGCGTGGATCAAGGGCGTCGCATGAATTCAAGCCATCCCGCAGCTTTTGCAGCATGCTCGGCCCCTTGCCGAGCATTGAGTCTGCTTTCATCAAGTGGCCATGCGAAGCAAGCAAAATTCGATTTGTCTGCGCTAGTCGAATTTCAAGAAAATTCAAGGGTGTGGCGTGGGCAAAAAAATTGAACAGGGATTTTTCGGGGCGAGTCGCCGCGTATCCATAAATTCGTGACAGATGTCCCTGTGGATCAAGATCAATCAAGCGGATTGGTCGGCCTGATTGGTCCAATGCTGCAGCAAGGTTTAGCGCGGTTGTGGTTTTGCCTACACCACCTTTGCAATTAAAGATGGCCAAGCGTTTAAGTGGGGGCATATATCTATTGGATAGCTGTCATGTAGGGTGGCTTGCCACCGGCCAAGCAGCCTATGCACTTATTTTCAGGAAATGCGCTTTTAAAATAGGGCTGTTCGGAGATTGTGATGTTGGACAGACTGGTCATTGGCCCGTTTGGCCATTCAGTCAGGCTTTACTGACGCCATTGATGCGCTAAAAGCAAGATGCAAACAACGCAGGCGACGCCACTAAATACGCCCCATTCGATCATCGGTTGATTCAGGGAAAGTAACCAATTGTCTGAGCTGTTACCGAATGCGCTGATTTCATGGGCGGCGGCAGAAATGCTTTGTCGGGTTGGCTTGCCGAGTAGCCAGATGACGTCAAAGAGCGACAGTAGGGCGGGCAGGGCCGGGATACGCTTTAAAAACAGGGTCAGGCTGAGCCAGATAAGTACAAACGGCAAGCTGGTTAAACAATTGGCCGTTAGCACCTCAATGTTTGCGCCGAGCTTGATTGAAAACCAAGCCAGCAGGATAAGCGTCAGTATTCCAAAACTAAAGGTAGTGCCCGTGGATAGATGTCGAGGTGAGGGATTGGGGTGGAAAAGGTAAAAATATTTCCCTCTTAACGACGCATTGTTCACGATGAGGCATTCAAGATCTAATAATTTCTGAATGCTAGCGAGAAAATGCCGCTCCTTGAATCCATCTAAGCGCACCTGCAGAATGACTGAATGTGTGGCGATGGGTAATTGGGCTGGGTGCCCAATAATTTATCCAACTAAAGGCATGGGGCGTTTGTACTGAGTGTGAGGCTGCGTCAGCACCACAAATCAGCTTCACTTTCAGATTGCGGGCCATTCAGCGCACTTAGCAGATGGTCAAATTCGTCATTGAATTGACCGCTGGTTGAGAGCAGGTTCAAGATTTTCAGGACGGATTCATCCATCGTGTTGCTGATTGCGATTTCCTGATCGGTGGTTGTGCCCAGCCAGGAGTGCGCTTTCTCGATATTGTCGATCAGTTCCTGAAGCAGCATGCGGGTATCGCCCATCACCATGCTGTGTTTGTTGCGTAATGTTTGAACTGCAGAAACGGCGCTGATCAAGGCGATTTGCAGCTGTTCTGCGCGCATCATCGATTCCTGGCGCATGCTGACGTTGTCGCACAGCGCTTCCGCTGTTTCGGCCAGAATAGCGACATTGTCGCGAATGGTGCCAGCTTTCTCCGGTGATTCCAGCGGAATGTTGCTGACCACAATCGAGACTTTGTCGTAATTGACAACCAGTTGTCTTTTGAACTGGAAAAGCCGGCCCATGGTTGATAACTGACCTAGCACGGATTCCTCAAGCGGGCTGGATTCGCCCTCGGTGCGGAATTTTACTTGCCCATCAGCGTGGCGAATGATGCCGTAGCATTGAATGCCCAGATCACGCGACGCATCGACCAGTTTTTCGGCCAGGCTGTCATAGCTGCGGCATTGGATGCTTGATCTCAGAAAGCTCAGCAGAACACCATTTTCACCAATCGAGGAAAGGAAGCCCATCGCCATTGAGTGCAGCGAATTTTTTTCTTCAAGCAAACGCTGATGTCCGACATGTGTCTTGATTGCCAATGCGGCTTTGCGCAGCAGGAGGTCTTGCGAAACCGGTTTGCAAATGATGTCGTTGCCGCCAGCATCAAAGGCTTCGAGCTGCGATTCGAGCGAGCTGTGGGCGGTAACAAATATAATCGGCAGGGTGCTTGATTCGCGGATCTTGCGGCAGGTTTCGTAGCCGTTCAGCCCTGGCATCTCAACGTCGAGGATGATTAAATCCAAGTTTTGCTCGGCGCAAATGCTTAGTGCTTCATCTCCAGAACGGGCGAGAACGACGTCGAATTGTTTGACCAGCATGGCGTGGTGTATGGTCCGCGTTACTCTGTCATCATCGACGACCAGAACTTTGCCGGATTTATGGTCGAGAGTGTCATTAGTGGTTTCGAAATCGAACATATTCAGCATCGGTATCATGGTTTCTGCAGTGAATTCAGTCTGTCAGGGAGGCTCAAGCAAGGAAATCCACCAAAGGGCATCGGCCAGGTGGCAGATGCTTTGCTGTTTGCGCCACGCAAAGCGCATTGCTGAATGCGCTACCAACAATAATGTGAATAGGCTGATCAGAAAATAAAGTGACTTATTTAGAGATTCCCAGTCCGTTTGAGGTCGAAAGCGGCACTGTGTTATTGCTTGAGCCGGCATGGGCGAGAGAAAACGAGTTGCGTCAGCAGTTGCTCGACGAGACTTATCCCAAGCCGTTTGTGGTCGATAACGGTGAGCGGCGTTACCTGTATTTCAATGTGCGCTTGATGCAGAGCGAGATGCTGCTGCGCACGCCAAACTCGCTTGAGTTGCGGTATACCCAGAAAATGATGGCTTTTTTGCTTTTTCATCCGCGCCCGAAACGGGTGGTTTTGATTGGGTTGGGTGGCGGTTCGTTGATCAAATTCTGCCATCAACGTTTGCCGGGGGCGCAGTTGACCGCGGTCGAGCTGGATCCGAATGTGATCGCCTGGCGCCAGGCTTTCATGTTGCCGCCGGATGGCCCGCGCCTTGAGGTTTTACAGGCGGATGGGGCGGAATATCTGGAGAACGTCGACAAGGGGATTGATGCGCTACTGGTCGACGCTTTCGACAAAACTGGTTTTGCGCCCAGCCTGGCGAATCGGGAATTTTTCGAGGCGGCTTTCGCCAAGCTTTCCGGTAACGGCGTGCTGGTGATCAATCTGGCGGGCGAAAAGGAAAGTTATGCTGGGCTGATCGGTGAGGCGATGCATGTTTTTGATGATCAGGTGATCGTTATTTCGGTGCCGGATGATGGCAACCACGTGCTGTATGCCTTCAAGGAACAATATTTCGAGCCGCGCTGGCGCTGGCTGCACAGTTTTGCCAAGGAATTGCGGGCCAATTACGGGCTCGATTTTCCGGCTTTTGTGCAGAAGATGGAGCGTTCTTCCAAGCTGGGCTTGGCGCGGCGCGAGGCGTTTCGCCGGCGTTAGACGTAAATTCAGGTTTGATACTGGCGCATAAAGCGGCGGTCAATCCAGTCTTTGAGTTGCCAGGCCCAACCGCCGCTGGCGGCCAAAGGGCCCCAGGAAAAAATGGCTTCTTGCGGGCCGCTGGCGAGCAGGTAGAGGCTGCGCTTTTGCGGCTGATAGGCGTCTGGCGGCTGTCCATTGAGGGCGCGTTGCAGGTTATTGGTCAGCACCGGGCCGGCGCGCACGGCATAGACGCCGGATTTTGCGTGCGGAAAATCAAGGCGTGAGGAAACATCGCCAGCGGCAAAGACATTTTTGTGCGAAATACTCCGTTGACCGTCGGCGACGGCAATGAAGCCGCGCTCGCAAAGAGCAAGGCCGGAGGTGGCGAGCCAGGCGGGCGGCGCGACGCCGGTGGCGGCGATGATGCAATCGCAGGTGATCAATTCGCCGTTATCGAGGATCAAGCCTTCGTTATGGCCGCTGGCGCGCCCTGCATGCAAGATGATGTTGCGTGATTTGAGTAATTTAGCCACCCGGTTGACGACGCCCGGCGCATGACCGCCGAGTAGTGGGCCGCTGCTGACCAGAGCAACGGAAACTTTAGCGGCGGGAAGATGCCGGCGTAGTGCGTAATCAACGGCCAGCGCCAGCTCAACGCCAGCGGCACCGCCGCCGATGATGGCGAGGCGTGCCGCACCCGAAGCGATCAGCGCGGCTTCAATGGCTTTCCAGCCGACGGCGAATTGTTCGAGCGGGCGAATCGGCAGGAGGGGGGCGCCGCTGTTACTGAGGGCGCTGGATTCGACGCAGGCGCCGGTGTCGATCGAGATGACGTCGTAGGCGATTTTCCCGGCATTTTGGCAGTTGACCGCAGCATTTGTGGTATCGAGCCCGTTGATTGTGTCCTGAACCCAGCGGATGCCGGATTTCTCAACCAGCCCGGCGAGCGGGGCGGCGCATTGCTCCAGCGTGTAATGCCCGGCGATCCAGCCGGGAATCATGCCGGAGTAAATTTGGCGCGGGTAGGGGCAGACCAGGGTGACCTCAACACCGGGCCACGGCATCATGGCCAGATTGCGCAGCACGTTGAGGTGGGCGTGGCCGGCACCGGCGAGCAGGAGTTGTTTCATAGGGGCTTGAGCAATTCAGGGGCAAAGGTGGCGAGGCGGGTGAGGTCGGCGGCTTCGTCGACGTCCCACAGCGTAGGCAATTCGACCCAGCGCAGGCCGGCGTCGCGCAGGCGCTGACGGGTGTATGCGAGCACCGTTGCGCAGCCCCAGGTCATATTGCTAAACAGACGAGCGTCGGGTTGGCGCAGGCCGATCAATACATAGCCGCCATCTTCGGCCGGGATCAGCACGGCATCGCTTCCGCTTAAAACGCTGGCGGCTTGCTGCAGATGCTCGGGGGTCAGGGCCGGGCAGTCGGTGCCAATGATCAATGTGGGTGTGTTGGCGGCGAGGGTGGCCAGCATGCGAGCGCCAAGGTCGCCGCTGCTTTGGGTGTGCAACTTGAGCGGGCCGAGTTGCTGGCAGGCGGTGAATGCCGGGTGGCTGCTATCCGGCGTGCACCATAAATTGACCGAGCCTAGCTGAGCGGCGAATGCGGTTTGCACGGTGCGCTGGAGAAAACGCAGGTGCAAATCGGCAGCGCCCTGAGCGCCCAGCGCCGGAATCAGGCGCGTCTTGGTTTGCCCGGGAAGTGGGGCGCGCGAGAGGATGGCGATGCGGGTTGGCGAGGGCTTAGCGAGTTGTGGGGGCATAGCCATATTCCACGGCCAGTTTTTGCGGATCGGCCCCGAAGACAAAACGCAGACGTAACCACCACATGGTCAGGATGGTGCGTAGCACGCCGTGTTTTTCCCAGCGTCGGCCAGCAGTTGTGACTTTCTGGCGCAGGCAGGCTGGGCGACTGATTTTTTTCAGACGTTGCGACAGAACGATGTCTTCCATCAGCGGAATATCAGGAAAACCGCCAATCTGTTCAAAGACGCTGCGTTTGACGAATATGGCCTGATCGCCGGTGGCGATGCCGCTCAGCCGGGAACGCAGATTCATCATGACGGCAATAATCGGAAACCAGCGTGAATTGCCGCTGATCCGCACATCGAAGCGGCCCCAGTCGGCGCCATCCGTCAGGGCGTTACAAATCAGTTGGTCGGCGGCGGGTGGTAAGGCGGTGTCGGCGTGCAGGAAAAGCAGAAATTCGGCTTGCGTGGCGGCGGCCCCGGCGTTCATCTGGCGCGCCCGGCCACGCGCTGAAGTGATCAGCAAATCGGCGTGCGGTGCCGCGCTGTGAACAGTTTTATCGCTACTACCGCCGTCGACCGCAACAATCTCGGCATCCAGTTCGCGCAAGGCGGCCAGCGTTGCGCCGATGCCGGCGGCTTCGTTGAGCATCGGGATGATGATCGCCAGACTCATGGCGCAGCGCAGTTTTCCTGGTCGGCGACAAAATGGAAGTCAGCAAAGCCGGCGTGCGCCGATTCGCCGGTATTGTCGGTGTCGCTGGCGATGGCCAGCCCGCTCAGGCGACCGGGAATGCCGTTGAAGGCACGCTTGAAATCTTCGGCAAGGTTGCGCCGTTCGCTGACCCAGCGCCCGGCTTTGCCGGCACCGCTTTCGATGACCAGCATTTGCGTGCGCTCGGTGTAGGCGTTGGATTTTTGGGTAGCAATCGGGTGCTTGTTGTCCCAGACGTAATTGATTGCGGCATCCGGCACTTGCGGCCCCCAGATCGAACGGGCCAGCGAAAGTTTGGTGCGCGTCGCAAAACCCAGCGCCTCCGGCGGCACGCTGAAAGTCAGGTAAACCCGTGCCGCGTAGTCGTCGCCGGCTTTGCTGTTGAGGTCAGCATTGACCAGCGGGGCGGCTATGCGCCAGCGCCAGCAGAGGATGGGCGTTTTTTCGAGATCGACCTCCAGCGTCCGGCCAAACAGCGCCATGCTTTTGACCGCCGTCGCTTCAATGGCATTGACGCCATCCCAGTTGCGTTGCTTGTATTCGGTAGCGGGGAATTTGTCGCTCAGGCGTTCGACCTTCCAGCCGGATGGCAAAGTGCCGCTTTTGCCATCGAATTTACCAACCCAAAGCGGCTCGGCATGAACTGTTGCGGTCGACGCCAGAAACAGGGCAAAAATCAGTCCTTTTTTCATGGCGGATTAACCCCGCCGCCAGTTGTGAAAACGCTCGACCCAAAGCAGCAAAGCTTGCGGCGCATGAGCCTTTTTCCACACGCCGGCGACGTATTTGTTGGCTTCGGCCATGGTTGGGTAGATGTGGATGGTGCCCAAAATTTTGTTGAGGCCGATGCCCTGTTTCATCGCCAGCACATATTCGGCGATCAGCTCGCCGGCGTGTTCGCCAACTATCGTCACACCGAGAATGCGGTCGTTGCCGGGGGCGGTCAGCACCTTGATGAAACCGTGCGCCGCGCTGTCGGCAATGGCGCGGTCGAGATCGTCGATGCCATAAACACTGGTTTCGTAGGCAATGTTTTTCTCTTTGGCTTCCAGTTCGTTCAAGCCAACCCGCGCCACTTCCGGCGCGGTAAAGGTTGCCCAGGGGATTACCGTGTAGTCGGCCTTGAATTTCCTGAATGGGTCGAATAGCGCATTGACCGCCGCGTACCAGGCCTGATGGGCGGCGGTGTGGGTGAATTGGTACGGCCCGGCGACATCGCCGGCGGCGTAGATGTTGGGGTAGCGGGTTTGCAAGAACTCGTTGGTGTCGACGGTTTTGCCGACTGGAATGCCCAGTTCTTCCAGCCCGTAGCCTTTCAAATTGGCGGCGCGGCCAACGGCGACCAGCACTTGATCGAAAGGAATCCGCACTTCCTGCCCAGCGTGTTCGGCGATCAGAATCTTCTCGCCGTTCTCGCTAAAAAAGCGCTTGGCGGCGTGGTTGACCGCAACATTCACGCCGTCAGCGATAAAACCTTGTTTAACCAACTCGGAAACCTCGGGGTCTTCGCGCATCAGCAGGCGTGGCGCCATTTCGATTTGCGTCACCTGGCTGCCGAGGCGGGCGAAGGTTTGCGCCAGTTCGCAGCCTATTGGCCCACCACCGAGAACGACCAGGCGTTTGGGTAATTCGCGCAGATTCCAGATGGTGTCGGAAGTCAGGTAGCCAACCTCACTCAAACCAGGAATCGGCGGCACGAAAGGCCGCGCGCCGCTGGCAATGACGATGCTGCGCGTACTTAGTCGCTGAATCTGGCCGCTGCCGTCGGTAATCTCGACTGCCCACGGCGAAACAATTTTCGCTGTGCCTTCCAGCACCTCGACGCCCAAGCCGGTATAGCGCTCAATGGAATCATGCGGCGCGATCTCCTGTATCACCCGCTGCACGCGCTCCATCGCCTCGCCAAAGTTGAATTCGGCCTGCGCGCTGCGGATGCCGTAGTGCCGGCTATTCGCTATTTGTGAAAGCAGCCTAGCCGAGCGGATCAGTGCCTTGGACGGCACGCAGCCGGTGTTCAGGCAATCGCCACCCATCTTGTGTTTCTCGACCAGCGTCACCTTGGCTTTGACCGCAGCGGCGATGTAGGAAGTGACCAGCCCGGCAGCGCCGGCCCCGATCACCACCAGATTACGATCAAATTTCGCCGGTTTCTGCCAGCCTGCGTAAACCTTGCGTGCCTTGACCCAATCGACAATTTTTTTGGCGATCAGCGGGAAGATGCCGAGTAACACAAAGGAAGCCAGCAAGCCGGGTGAGACGATGCCGGACAGCGATTCGATCTGCGCCAGTTGGGTGCCGGCATTCACATAAACAATCGTGCCGGCGAACATGCCGAGCTGGCTGACCCAGAAATAGGTGCTCACCTTCATCCGCGTCAAACCCATCAGCAGGTTGATGATGAAGAAGGGGAAAGCCGGGACGAGGCGCAGCGTAAATAGGTAAAGTGCCCCTTCCTTTTCAACCCCGGCGTTGATCGCTTTCAGGCGTTCGCCGAACCTGGCCTGCACGCTGTCACGCAGCAAAAAACGGGCAATCAGGAAGGCCAGCGTGGCACCGATGGTCGAGGCAAAACTGATCAGCACGGTGCCCCAAAGCAGGCCGAAAACTGCACCGCCGACCAGCGTTAACAGTGCTGCGCCGGGGAAGGAGAGGGCGGTCACCGCGACATAGATGGCGAAGAAAAGCGCTGCGGCAAGCAGCGGTTGTTGCGCCCGGTAGTTTTCAATCGCCGCTTGTTGTGACTTGAAAAAATCGAGGCTGAAATATTGGCCGAGGCCGAAGAAATAATAGGCGGCAAGCAGTGCAATGATCAGCCCGAGCAGGGCGAGTTTTTTGCGGTTCATGGCGCGCTTAGCAGCAAGAGCCGGCTTTGGGATCGCTACTTTCGCGATCAAAAGGCAGGTCGCTACCGCAGCCGGCGAAAATGCCGTAATGGTGGTCGAAATTGCCGATGAATTCGAAATGCTCGCGCAAGCGCGTTTCGGCCAGCATGCGCCAGGTGTTGCCGCAAACCGGGAAGACCTTGCCGGTTTCCATTGTGTGGTGCTTGTCGAAGGCAAAACGGTGTGGGTGCTCGGCAATGCTGCCGCGATAGATCACCGCTTGGCCGTAATCCTCGCAGGCGCTTTCGAGAGCATCAAGCTTGAACAGCCGCCAGGTGGCCGAATGGAAATTGATCCCGCCGGCGCGCGGCAGCAGTTCCGGGTCGGTGATTTCCAGCGGACGGTCGCTGACCAGACGCGGGTCGCTGAAGCCGGCTTGATGGGCAAGGCGCAAAAAATCGTTCCAGTAGAGTGCGCCGCCCAGGCATTCGCCGTAAAGCACGGGGTCGTTCTTGACCGCTTCAGGAACGCGCCGGTCGGCATAGACATCGGAGAAATAGAATTCGCCACCTGCTTTGAGCAACTTGAAAACACCGCGCAGCACGGCCTCCTTGTCCGGCGAGAGATTGACCACGCAGTTGGAAACGATGACATCGAAGCTTTCCGGCTCCAGATCAAGTTCGTCCAGGCGTTCGATATAGCCAAGGTGGAAATCGACATTGCTCTCAAGGTGGCCGAAGGCGTCACGGTGATGTTCGCGGTGATTGCGTGCAACTTCCAACTGCGCTTCCGTCATGTCGACGCCAACCACCCGGCCATGCGCGCCAACCAGTTGCGCCAGCGCATAAACATCGCGCCCCGAGCCGCAGCCGAGGTCGAGAATTTGGCGGCCTTCAAGCAATTCCGGGCAGACCAGCCCGCAACCGTAATAGCGCGCCAATACTTCAGGGTGAACACGGGCCAGCAGCTTTTTCAGCCAGGCCGGCACGGCATCGACATCGCAACAGGCGGAGGTACGCAGGTCGTCGCTCGATTGCAATTGGTTGCCGTAATAGTCTTTGACGATTTCATGCATGGCTGTTTTCCTTGATGGCAGTCGCTTCCAGCGCGCCGCCGCAACTGCTGCCTTGCCCGGCGGTGCAGCCGTAGCAATGATCGGCAATAAAAATGGGGTGATTTTCGAGGTTGACCGTAACAAGTTCGCGCAGGTGCTTGGTTTGCTGTCCACCTAGCGGCAAACCCAGCATCTGGTTGAAATCGCAGTCAAAAACCTCGCCCTGCCAGCCGACTGAAATCAGCGAGCGGCACATTACGCCCTCAAGGTTTTCCGGGCGGTGGGCGCCTTTGAGCAAGCTCATGTAAGGCGCGAACTGGCCGCTCGATAACAACTGGCTGCCGAAACGCTGGATCGGCATATTGGCCAGGGCGAATAACTGGTTGAAAACAATCCCGTAGCGCGTTGCCAATTCGGTTTTGTAGGCCGCTTCAAGCTTGACTTGATCCGGCGGCAGGCTGGGGCCGCCGGGGTTGTAGACCAGATTCAGCAGCCGTCCACTACCCGGCAAGCCATAACCGAGCGCGTTGAGTTTTTTCAGCCCGGCAATGCTGCTTTCAAACACCCCGTCGCCACGCTGGCGATTGACGTTTTCTTCGAGGTAGCAAGGCATTGAGGCAACCACTTCAACACCATTTTCGGCAAGAAACCCGGCCAGCTCTTCCTGCCCCGCTTCATTGAGTATGGTCAGGTTGCAACGGTCAATGATCTGTATCCCCTGAGTGCGCGCTGCAATAACGAGACGGCGAAAATTCGGGTTCAATTCGGGGGCGCCACCGGTCAAATCAAACTGGTGAATGCCTTGCTGGCGGGCAAATTCCAGCAGCAGCGCCATCGTTTCCCACGACATTTCCTCCGTGCGCTTCGGGCTGGCCGCCACATGGCAATGCAGGCAGGCCTGATTGCAGCGGTAGCCGAGATTGGCTTGCAAGGTGGTGAGTCGAACGCGGCGCAAGGGCGGAAAATCGGTTTCAAGCAGGTGCGGCAGGGTGTCGAGCATGTATTTCTCCGTAGGTCTTGCCGATTAGTCGTGGGCGGCAGGACTTTCCTTACAGTTTATTTTTGACCAAGCAGCTGGCAGGCGATACGGATCAGAGTGCTTTGCTCGTGTTGTGGTTCAAACAAGGGGGCGCGGGCCGTGCATTGAGCGTTCAATTGGGCCAGAAAAGCCTGGTCGCGGCGGCAGCGCTCAACCAGTGCAGCCAGCTCTGCGACATCGCCGTGCGCAAAATAGCCGGCGTAATCCTTGCCCAGCATGCCGCAATTGCCATCAATACGTGAGGCAAGAACGGGTGTACCGCTGGCCACTGCCTCCATCACGACATGTGCGCCACCTTCCATGCAGCTTGGATGTATCAACAAATGGGCGCGGCTGATCCGCTGGCGAACCTGCTTATGCGGCAGGCTGCCCAGCCAGCGATAGCCCGGATTTTCAGCGGCGAGGGCGAGCGCCTCGCTGCCCAGTTGCGCGTCGAGTGCAGCGCCGATGTGGTCGAAGCGCAGGTCGTCCCGACCCGCAAAGTGGCGGGCGAGGCCGAAAAAGGTTTCTGGCGACTTTTCATCGCGCAGATGGCCGACGGCAAGTGCCCGCAAGTGGCGCGCTGTCTTTGCTTGCACCCCAAGGGTACTTCCTGCGGGGCGCGGTCGACGGCTGGCAGTGGACTGAAAACAGACCTCACATTTTTCACGCAGATGCACCGGCAAAGCCAGCGGGCCGAGTTCCTGCAACACGATCAGGCGCTGCGCCAGTTCCAGTGAGCGTTGTGCGGCAGGGTCGTGGTTAATGTCGCGATAAAGATCGGTACCGGTTAGCGCGACGATCAAGGGATGTCCGGGCAGGGCGGCGGCCCAGGCGGCGATTGACTCTGCCGAGCGCCGGGCGTGCAGGGCGATCATCAAATCAGCCGGTTGGCCATCCCAGTTTTTCATCAGACGTACGCTAAAACGGCTGCTCAGCATGCGCGCCCAGCGTTGCGCAGTTTGCCAGTTGCCATTGCGTGCCTCGGCAAGGGCGGGGGTGATCAAGCAAAGGGTGGGCTGACGTGGCATGGCGGCTGTTATAGCATGTGCTTATGGACAGGACAATTTACGGCGCGCAAGATTTCCGTCAAGCCGGGCGGCAGGCAACTCAGGCGGCACTCGCCGCCAGTCGGCAGACCATGCTGCAATGGTTTGCCGCTTATCGTGCTGCCTTGGGCGAGCGTTTGATCGTGCCTTATCGCAGCGAACTGAATACGCCACTGTGGGAAATCGGCCACATCGGCTGGTTTGAGGAATTCTGGCTGGCGCGTAACCCGCAACGCTTGCTGGGTGTCCGCGCTGACCCCGATGCCTTGCGCCCCGCTTCGTGGCTGCCAGGGGCCGACGATTTTTATAACTCCAGCAAGGTCGCCCATGCCCGGCGCTGGGCTTTGCCGCTGCCGGACGCCGCCGGCACGCTGGCTTATCTTGCCGCGATTCGCGAACAAAGCCTGGCCCTGCTTGATGCTTCAGGCGAAGGTGATGACGATCTCTACTTTTTCCGCCTGGCCATCGCGCATGAAGACATGCATAGCGAAGCCTGGGTTTATATGGCGCAAAACCTTGGTATTCCGCTCGCTATTCCTGCGCCGGCGGCCTTGCCGGTGAACAAGGAAATCAGCGTCGCGGGCGGGGAGTGGCAACTCGGCTACAGCGGCGCTGGCTTTGCTTTCGATAATGAATTGCCGGCCCATGTCCTGCGCGTGGCTGATTTTTCCATCGACAGCCAGGTAGTCAGCTGGCGGCGTTATCTGCCTTTTGTCGAAGCTGGCGGCTACGATCTGCCGGCCTATTGGTCGAGCGCCGGCTGGGCCTGGCGGCAGGCGCAAGTCTCAGCGCACCCGCGCTATCTGCGGCGAACCGGTAGTGGCTGGGAGAGCCAGCATTTCGGGCAATGGCAGGAACTGCTTGCCGATCAACCCGCCCTTCATCTCACTTATTTTGAGGCGGAAGCCTGGTGTCGCTGGGCTGGCCGCCGCTTGCCGAGTGAGGCGGAATGGGAAATGGCGGCATTCAGCCAGCCAGATGCGTTCAATTGGGGCCAGGTCTGGGAATGGTCGGCCAGTGCTTTTGCACCTTTCAACGGCTTCGTTGCGCATCCCTACCGCGATTATTCGCGCCCCTGGTTCGACGGGCGCCCCGTGCTGCGCGGCGCTTCCTTGGCTACCTCGCCGCGCCTGCGGCATGCCAAGTATCGCAATTACTTTACCCCTGAGCGCAACGACATCTACGCCGGTTTTCGAAGTTGTGCGGGCTAAAAAAGCTGTTTTTTGAGAGTAGCCCACATAGTGGGCGTATCGAAGCCTGTCCTGAGCCCGTCGAGGTGGGGTTTTGTACGCATCCAAAGCTGGGGTTTCGCCCTTGCGGGGCGTCTTACTTTTTCTTGCTTTGCCAAGGAAAAGTAAGGCCACAGGCGAAACCCCAGCTTTGCCGTCTTGCAAAACCGAAGTTGGTGGAGGTTTGAGATTTTTGTGCCTTGTATTAGCAGGGGATTTCGCCTTGCGGGCGAGCGTACTTTCTTTTGCTTCGCCAAAAGAAAGTATGCCCGCGCCGCCAGCGCGGAACCCCAGCCCGGAGAGGGCATAAAAACCTAAGGAAGCGCTGATCAAATCCAAACCGTTCGGGCTGAGCAGCCTTGCGCAGCAAGGCGTATCGAAGCATGAAGGGGCGCTAACTGACGACTAGTCGGCGGCGGAAAACGCGCAGTCCCTGGTTGATCAGCAAGGGCAATAAACCAAGCAAGGCGAGGGCGCTAATCAGTGCCGGCGAGAGAATTCCTGCCAGGCTATCAATTTGTGCCAGTTGGCGTCCGGCATTGACGTAAGCGGCAGTGCTGGCCAGCATGCCGAGGGCGCTGACCCAGAAAAAAGTCCAGGTTTTCATACCGGTCAGGCCGAGCAGCGGGTTGAGCACGATGAAAGGAATGATCGGTGCCATGCGCAAGCTGAACAGGTAGAAAGCCCCGGCCTGGGCGATGCCGGCGTTGATTTCAGCGAGCTTCGGCCCGCAGCGTCGTTCCACGCGAGCGCGCAAAAAATGCCGGGCGGCCAGCATGGCGAGGGTGGCGCCGGTGGTCGAGGCGAGCAGGGCCAGCAAGGTTCCCCAGAAAAGCCCAAAGCTGGCGCCTGCGATCAGCATCAAGAGCGAAGCGCCGGGTAAGGCGAGGGCGGCAAGCAGGGTGAATAAACAAAAGAATGCGCAAAGCACGCTGCCCGGTGTGGCGCTGTATTGCGCGGCAAAGCTGTGGTGAGCCTGCTGGAGCAAAGGCAACCATGCTACTTGCCCGAGATCGAGCAAGTAGCAGCCGGCGCAGGCCATGACGGTGAGGGCAATAATTTTCCCCATCGGCGCTCAGGCAATTGCCCAAAATACCGCAAACCAGCCTTGTCGGTCAGTCCAGCAGCGGGTTTGGCGGAAGCCGGCGGCGCTGAGCAGGGCACTGCCGCGGTCAACCGTGTATTTGTAGGAATTTTCAGTGTGGATGCGTTCGCCGGCAATGAAGCGGCGTTCTGCGCCCGGCCAGCAAACGGTGGTTGCGTGGCGGGCTTCCAGATGCATTTCAATGCGGCTTTGTTCGGCATTGAAAAAGCCGATGTGGCGGAAATCGGCGACCGAGAAATTGGCCCCCAATTGGCGGTTGACCGCATTCAACAGGTTGAGATTGAACGCGGCAGTGACGCCCAGCGCATCGTCGTAAGCCGCATCGAGAATGGCTTGTGGTTTGACCAGATCAATCCCGATCAACAGCCCGCCACCCTGGCTGGCCAGTCGCGCCTGCTGGAGAAAGACCAGCGCTTCATCCGGTGTGAAGTTGCCGATGCTGGAACCGGGATAAAACAGCACACGCGGGCCGTCGCCGAGTTCATCCGGCAGTTCCAGCGCGCTGGAAAAATCGCTGCCGACGCCGGTGATGTCCATTGCCGGGTGGCGAAACTGCAGGTAGTCGAGGGCTGAGGCGAGAAAGTCGACCGAAATATCGACCGCCACGTAACGCGCTGGTTGCAGTGATGGAAACAAACTGGAGGCCTTGGCACAGTTGCCGGCCCCGAGATCAACCAGGGTGCAGCCGGGGCCGATGGCGCTGGCGATTGTGCCGGCATGCGCCTGGAAAATGGCGGCCTCGGTGCGTGTCGGGTAATACTCGTCGAGTTCGGTGATTGCCTCAAACAAGCGCGAACCGAGTGAGTCGTAAAGAAACTTGGGGGCGATATGGGCCGCCGGGGCCAGCAAACCGGCAGCCAGTTCCGCTCGCAGCTTGGCCACTTCGCGATGTTGGCGGTTGATCAACAAGGGCCGGCGGGGCAAGCTTTTCACGTTTTCTGTAGCCACTTGAACAGGGTTTCAAAGAGCAAATCGGGATCAACCGGTTTGGCGATATGGTCGTTCATGCCGGCCTCAAAACAGCGCTGGCGGTCTTCTTCAAAGGCATTCGCCGTCATCGCCAGAATCGGCGTGTTTTCCCGACCGGGGCAAAGGCGAATTGCCTTGCAGGCATCGACGCCGTCGAGTAAAGGCATTTGCATGTCCATCAGGATCAAGGCGTAATTTGTCGCTTTTGCCATGTCGACCGCAAGCAGTCCATCCGCGGCCAGATCGAGAACCAGCCCGACCTCCTCAAGCAAGCCGCGCGAGACTTCCTGATTGATCGGTTCGTCCTCCGCCAGCAGCACGCGGGCACCGTTGTAGCGTTGCTTGATGCGTGTTTCCGCCGCCGCTGTGCTGGGCAAAATAGATACCGCCAGCGGCTGCGTCGACTTGCTCAACCGGACAGTAAACCAGAAGTTGCTGCCAACACCGGGGTCGCTCTCGATGCCGATGCTGCCGCCCATCATTTGCGCCAGTCGCTTGCAAATCGCCAGCCCGAGGCCGGTGCCGCCATATTGCCGGGTGGTCGAACCATTGGCTTGCTCAAAGGCGGTGAACAGGCGTTTCTGGTCTTCTGGCGAAATACCGATTCCGGTGTCGCTTACGTCAAAGCGCAAGAGCAGATCGGCGGGGCGCTCTTCGCTGATCTGAACGCGGATGCTGACGCTGCCCTGAGTGGTGAATTTGAGCGCATTGCCCGTCAGATTGAGCAGAATTTGACCGAGGCGCAAGGGGTCGCCGCAGAGCGAGCGATTGGCCAGTTCCGGCGCAATGTCGATCAGGAGCCTTAAACCCTTTCCGCTGGCTTTTTGGCTCAACAGGCTGCTCAGGTTTTCCAGCACGCTACCAAGCCGGAAATCGATTTGCTCCAGTGTCAGCCGTTCCGCTTCAATCTTCGAAATATCGAGAATATTGTTGATCACCGAGAGCAGATGGTGCGAGGCATTGTTTACCTTGTGCAGCTGGTCAATCTGCTTGGCATCGGAAGCGCGGCGCAGCGCGAGATCGGTCATGCCCATGATCGCGTTCATCGGCGTCCGTAACTCATGGCTCATATTGGCCAGAAAGCTACTCTTCGCCCGGTTGGCCGTTTCGGCGGCCTCCTTGGCGATGGAGAGCGCGGCGGTGCGCTCTTCGACCAGGCTTTCAAGATGGTGGCGATGCTGGTTCAATTCCGCTTCGCGCTCACCCAGCACCTGCAGCAAATGGTTGAAACTGCCAACCATCAGCCCGATTTCATCTTTCCTGACAATTGGTAGCGCTCGCATGGTTTGCTTGGTGAGCGCCATGTCGGCCAGAGTTTCAACCGTCGCAAAGATCGGTTCAAGCTGGCGGCGCAACATCCACCAGGTCAGGCCACCGGCCAGCAAGGTCAGAAAAATGGTAGCGATCAGCATACGCTGCAACATGGCGTTGATCGGGGCAAAGGCCTCTGCGGTGGGCAGCACGGCAGAAACGTGCCAATTGGCTAAAGGAATGCTCATGCATGAGGCGAGAATTTCGACGCCGAGCGGGTTGCGCATGACAGCCGATCCTTCGTAACCCTCGATGAAACGGTCGATTTCTGAATTTTGGCCGGCACCAGGAAGCATTTCAAGAGCGCGTTTAGGGTCAGTGGCGGTGACAATTCGCCGGCTCTGTCTGGCAATAATCAGATAACCGCCGGTCTGGCCGTAGCGATTTTCTGTGATCTGGTTAAGGAAGTTGGGGCGAGCCAGGTTGGTCAAACCAGCGAGTGCGCCGATGACTTTGCCTTGCGGGTCGCGAATCGGTACCACTATCCAGACGATGCCATCATGCGAGACTTTGCCTAAAATCGGCTGGCTGATTCGCGTGACGCCTTGGTTCAAGGCATCTGCAATCGCTTCAACTTCACGGTAATTGATGCCGAGTCTTCCGGCGGAAAGCGGATAGTCGGCAATCGTCGTACCGGCAAGATCGTAAATGCTCAAGCCGCCGTTGAACAACGCCTGCAAGGTTGGCCGCTGCTCAATGAAATTCTGCATTGCAGGCTGGCCATCGGCAACGACTGCCGTGATCAGGCTCGCTGATTTTTCGAGCACCCTGATGCGAATATCCAGGTCACTATTAACCTGTGCGGCGACGACAGAGGCTGCCGAAAATTGCTGGGCGCCGAGCAATTCCCCCATGTCCTTGCGCAAGATCTGGCTGGCAAAGAAGGTCAATGACCACAGGCCGGCCACAAACAAGGCCAGCGTGGTCAGAGTGATTCTGGTTTTGAGCGAATGACGCGGGAGAACGGTCAAGCCATGCGCCTCGTTATAAAACCCTGGTGTTTAGCGAGTGCCTAGCGGCGCCGTTGCTTTGGCGGTTTTCTTGGCATCCTTTGCCGCCTTTTTTTCCTTCGGCGACAGCAGCGGTTGTTTCTTCGTTTCTTTCTTGCTCTGTTGTTCCTTACCCATGATTTTCTCCTTGAGGCGCCTCGGCGAATGCGCGGCGTATTGAAAGTATAGGCCCAAGCACAAGCCTGGGCAGGCGTTTACGCTTTTGGTTTGCGGATTAACTGTAGTGCAAAAGCCGCATCATTTTTGGTGACGCGCTTGATTTCCTGTGGCCCGAGAGCATTCACGAAGCGCACGAAATCATCCTGCTCAAGTGCTGCAGAAACCTCTTTGTCCACCCCGTCGCAACGTTCACGCAATTTGAAGAGGCCGGCGCCGGTCAGTGTCATGGTGAATTGACTGCCCGCGCTGCGCCGATTGAGCCGGGCAACGGCGGCGCTGGCACGGGTTGAGCGCATGGTTTATACGAGAACGCTTGCCGCGCCAGTGCTGGCGGCGTCTGCTTCAGCGGCTTCGAGATCAGGTTCATCTTCAATGCCAGCTGCTTTGTTGGCCAGTTTTTGCTGGCGCTTTTCTTCCTGTTTGGCTTTTTTGGCGAGATCGCGCTGACGTTTTTCAAATGAGTAGTTGGGTTTGGCCACAAGGCTTCCTTGGAATTGGGCGCTAAACGGCTTGCAGCGCACGGGTTCAACATGATGCCAACTTTTTGCCCGGGTGTTTGGGAAATATTACAAACGAACGAACTCAACCAGGCAGTCACCGACCCCCATTTCGTAGTCGCGACAGACGCCGGGGCGGCGTTGGTAGATGGTGCACAGCCGGGTTTCACGGTCGAGCGCGGCACACCAGCCGTCGTCGAGGCGGCGCATGACGGTGCCGCCCCAACGGTCTTCACGGGTTAAATAGCGCGGCACATTGTCGTCGCCCATGAGCAGGACTTCCAGCTGACAGCAGCTGGCAGCGCAGGCGCTACAGGTGATCGCGGCGAGCTTCAGCCGGCGGCCTTTTTGGCAGCGATTTCCTTGGCCAGTTCGGCGCCGCTCTTGTAGTGCGGCACGCGGAAAATCAGGCGTTTGCCGCGCTGGATGAAGCTGTTGCCACCGGCGATTTCTTCTTTCCAGTATTTTTCAGCGAGGGCGAGATTGCCCGCCCGGTCAAGCTCAAAGGCATCCTTGGAACTCTGGCCGCCAAAGATGTAGAGCTTGCCGGCGATGATCAGCCAGGTATCGGCATCGCCGCCCCAGGGAATGCCGTAGGCGATGCCATTGGCGCAGTAGCCACCATATTGCGGCAGGTATTTTTCCGGATTTTGATCAAACAGCGTCTTGTGTTCGGCGTTGGCAAAGCGGAAATCGACGCCTTCGTAGCGGCTGGTGAATTCGGGTTTGCCTGCTTGGTGGGTGTTTTGGGTGAAATAGGCGACGACATCGTAGCCTTTGAGGATCAGGTGCGGCGCGCCCTCTTCGGCGGTGGCGTTGACCGGGCTGTATTTCTGGCCCGGGTTTTGGGTGATCATCGCGCAGCCGTTAAGGGTCAGGGCGAGAACGATGGCGGCAAGCAGGGCTTTCATGGGGCGGCTTCCAGTAATGATTGTGGTGCAAGGTAACATGGCGGTTCACTGGCGTTTGTAACGCAATGTTCCGCATAAGGCGCTGGCCAGCCGAGCAAGTCGCTGGCGGTTTGACAGCGTTGCTGCAGATCAAGCGGATCTTTCCCGCCGAGGTGCATGGCACCGTAGCGGTGGCTGCCCAGCCATTTGTAGTCGCGGGCTAATGATTTGATGTCCTTGGGAAACTGCAATAACAGGCCATCCGGATAATTGCGGTGAAACTGGGCGATTTGCGCCGGATTCGGCATGTTGGCTGCGGTCAACGGCTCAAAATGCCGGAAAACAAAGCTTGCTGCGGCGCCGGCGGTGGGCACCAGGCGCGCCACGCTGGCCGGGTCTTCGCCGTAAGCGAGTGCGAGCGCCATGGCGTAGAGATCAAGACCTTCGACGCGGCGGTAAAGGTCAGCCAGTTGCGAGGCCAGGCGCGGGTTGAATTCGATGACCGTCAGGCGCTCGCTGGCCGCATCGTAGAAAAATTCCATGTTGAACAGGCCGTGATTGAAGCCAACTGCTTTCAGGAAACGGGCGGCAACATCCAGGGCGCGGGCTTGAATCGGGGCGGGCAACTGGCTCGGGTAATCGAAACGCATGAAGGCCTGGGTGCCGGGGTACATGATCGAATCGACGACGCCTATGGCGTGTGCCTGGCCATCAAAGACATAGCCATCAAGATTGAACTGGGCGGCGTTGATCGGCTCTTCCCACATCAGGCGATGGGCACTGCTGGCGGTGGGCAGGCGCTGGCGGGCAATCCGCTCAAATGGCTCCACCAGATGTTCGATGACCCAGCGTTCGCCCCAACCAAAGCGGGTGTGGGTCGTTAGTTCAGCGTGATTGCTAACGTGCTTGGCCAGTACCGAAAAAGCTGCCTTGATCGGCTTGGCAAAGAGCGGGTAAGGCAGGCCATCCGGTATTGCCGCGCCATAACGGGCGTCGATCAGGCCGTGACCGAGATTGGCTTCCGGTGCCACCTGCGCCAGCACCTGGCGGGCGTAGAGCTTGTGTTGGCAGGCGAGCACGGCTTCCGGGCTGGTTCCAGGCCAGCCCATGCGTTCGGCGAGCAGCGCCGCCGCCAGCGCGCCGAATTGTTCGTGACTTGAACTGACTGCTTGCCAGCCGCGCTTGGGCGCTGCCTTGGACAGTCGTGCAACAAACGGCGCCATCTGGAAATAAACGAGATGGGCGTTGCTGGGGAAACTGAAAAGATCAAAACCGGCGTTGTCGAAATCGTGTTGCCCGGTGTGGCGCGAGAAGCCGTCGCTATCCCACTCAAAATTGAACAGCAGCAGCGTGCGATTTTTGCTCATTTTCCGTGTTGACCGCAGCAATCAGTCGCCAAAACGGCGCAGGCCGTCGAGATCAAGCACGTTGATGCCGCCATATTCGCTACGCACCAGCCCGGCGTCTTCCAGCACCTTCAGCGCCTGGTTGGCACGTTGCCGTGAAACGCCGGCGAGATAGCCGAGTTCTTCCTGAGAAATTTGCAGCAGGCGGTTGGTGCCGGGATAAAGCACCGGGTTGAACAGCGCGGCGAGGCCGCGGGCAATGCGCGCATCGGTGTCGAGCATGCGCTCGTTTTCGATCATGCCAATGAACTGGCCGAGGCGTTCGTTGATTTGTGCAACCAGATAACGGTTGAACGGAATGCTGTGATCAAGCAGCCACTCGAAAGTGCTGCGGTTGATGAAGGCAACGCGGGTTTCGCGGATCGCGATGACGTCGTAACGGCGCGGCTCGCTTTTGAGCAAGGAGCCTTCACCAAACCAGCCGCCGGTGCTGATACCGGTCAGCGAGGTGGTTTTGCCGGTGGTCCAGTGGCTGGCCATTTTGCCCAGACCATCGACGATGCCCATCCAGTAATCGACCGGTTCGCCCTTCATGCAGATGAATGCACCGGCAGCAAAGGCGCGCTCACTGGTCCCGGCCAGCGCCTTGCGCATTTCTTCTTCGGTCAGGGAGCGACCCCAGAGAGAGGTGCGCAGCAGTTCCTCGGCGTTTTGCAAAATATTTTCCGGATTGTCCGTTGGGCGACAATTATAAGCCCGCACTCGCCATAGACTCTGTCGCAACAAAGAGTCATTGCGATGGTGCACTGCAAGGTTTACGCAGCCATCAGCAATGGACACAATGCCTCAAACGAACGTTAGACTGCGCTCAATCAAAAGCGCGGCGTGGAGGAGACAAAATGCCTTTAAAGGCGAATTTCGGGTCGGTGGATGGTTTGCATACCTTCCCGCGACTGTTGTTCAATCATGCAAAAACCCGCGCTGATGCGCCGGCGATGCGTGAAAAGTATTTGGGTATCTGGCAGACCTGGAGCTGGGCCGATGTCGGCGAGCGCGTGCGCGCCCTGGCTTGTGGCCTTTCCGCGCTCGGCTTCAAGCGCGGCGATAATCTGGCGATCATCGGCGACAATCGGCCGCATCTCTACATGATGATGACCGCTGCCCAGTGTCTCGGTGGCGTACCGGTGCCGCTTTATCAGGATGCCGTGGCCAGCGAAATGCTCTTCGTGCTGCAGGATGCGGGGATTCGCTTTGTTGTCGTTGAGGACCAGGAGCAGGTCGACAAAATGCTCGAAGTTCGCGAGCAGTTGCCCGGCCTCCAACACGTCATTTACGACGACCCGCGCGGCATGCGGCATTACACGCAGACTTTCCTGCACGATATTCATGAATTGATGGAAATGGGGCGGATTCACGATTGGAATCATCCCGACTTTCTCAATCAGGAAGTTGAGCAAGGGCATTTCGACGATGTTTCGGTGATGCTCTATACCTCGGGTACCACCGGCAAGCCGAAAGGTGTTTGCCAGACGCACGGCGCCTTTATCGCAGCGGCACAAGGTGGCGTTGAAATCGACAAGATGTCAGCCGATGGTGACATTCTTTGCTATTTGCCGATGGCCTGGGTTGGTGACCACCTGTTCTCCTACGCGCAGGCGCTGGTGGCAGGATTCACCATCAACTGCCCGGAATCTGGCGATACGGTGATGACCGATCTGCGTGAAATCGGTCCGACCTATTATTTTGCTCCGCCGCGTGTATTCGAGAGCCTGCTGACCTCGGTGATGATCCGCATGGAAGATGCCGGCGCGATCAAACGCAAGCTGTTCCATTACTTCATGGATGTGGCGAAGCGTTGCGGTGCTGAAATCCTGGATGGCAAACCGGTGTCGCTGGGTGACCGCTTGAATTATGCACTGGGCAACCTGATTGTTTACGGCCCGCTGCGCAATGTGCTGGGCCTCAGCCGGGTGCGCGTTGCCTACACGGCGGGCGCGGCGATTGGCCCGGAGCTGTTCCGTTTTTACCGCTCGATGGGCATCAATCTCAAGCAGTTCTACGGCCAGACCGAAACCTGCGCCTATGTCTGCATGCAGCCGGATGGGGCGATCAAGTTTGATTCCGTCGGTCAACCTGCGCCGGGCGTCGAAATCAAGATTGCTGACAACGGCGAAGTGCTGGTCAAAGGGCCAATGCTGCTCAAGGAATACTACAAGCGCCCGGAAGACACCGCCGAATCGATCAATGCCGATGGCTATTTCATGACTGGCGACGCCGGTTTCCTCGATGAAGACGGCCATTTGAAGATCATCGATCGCGCCAAGGATGTCGGTAAATTGTCGAACGGCGCGATGTTTGCCCCGAATTACATCGAGAACAAGCTCAAGTTCTTCCAGCACATCAAGGAAGTCGTCTGTTTCGGCCATCAACGCGACATGGTTTGTGCGTTTATCAATATTGATGTTGGCGCCGTTGGTAACTGGGCCGAGCGGCGCGGTATTTCCTACGCGGGTTACGCTGATCTGGCCGGCAAGCCGGAAGTGCTTGAGCTGATCCGCGAATGTATCGAGCAGATCAACGCCGGTTTGATTCACGACACGATGGTTGCCGATTCGCAAATTCACCGTTTCCTGGTCCTGCACAAGGAGCTTGATCCGGATGATGACGAATTGACCCGCACGCGCAAGGTGCGTCGTAATTTCGTTGCCGATAAATACAAGGTGCTGATCGATGCGCTGTACAGCGGCAAAGCCAATCAGTTCATTGAAACCGAGGTCAAGTTCGAGGATGGCCGGCGCGGCAAGGTGTCGGCCGACCTGAAAATCATCGATGCCAAGACCTTTCCGATCGTGAAGAAGGCGGCCTGAACATGAGCAAAAAAATAGGCGACGTCATTCTCGACCTGCAGAATATTTCCCTGCGCTTCGGTGGCGTCAAGGCGCTGACCGATATTTCCTTCGATGTCCGGCAGCACGAAATCCGCGCCATTATCGGCCCGAATGGCGCCGGCAAAAGCTCGATGCTCAACGTCATCAACGGCGTTTATCACCCGCAGGAAGGCAAGATTTTCTGGCACGGCAAGGAGCGCAAGAAAATGGAGCCGCATATGGCGGCGCAGCAGAATATTGCCCGCACCTTCCAGAATATTGCGTTGTTCAAGGGTATGAGCGTGCTCGACAACATCATGACCGGGCGCATCACCAAGATGAAGTCCAACTTCATCGAGCATGCGCTGTGGTTTGGTCGGGCGAAGAACGAAGAGCTGGAGCACCGCAAGAAGGTCGAGGAGGTGATCGACTTTCTCGAAATCCAGCACATTCGCAAGACACCGGTCGGTCGACTGCCTTACGGCCTGCAAAAACGGGTTGAACTGGGCCGCGCCCTGGCTGCTGAACCGACCATGTTGCTGCTTGACGAGCCGATGGCCGGCATGAATGTCGAAGAAAAACAGGACATGTGCCGCTTTATCCTCGACGTCAATGACCAGTTCGGCACAACCATTGTGCTGATCGAACACGATATGGGCGTGGTGATGGATATTTCCGACCGCGTTGTGGTGCTCGATTACGGCAAGAAGATCGGCGATGGCGTGCCGGAAGAAGTAAAAAATAATCAAGATGTGATCAAAGCCTATCTGGGCGCTGGTCACTAAGGAGCGGGCGAGATGAATTTTTTCTTGGAAGTCCTGATTGGCGGCCTGCTTTCCGGCGTGATGTACGCCTTGGTGGCCCTTGGTTTCGTGATGATCTACAAAGCCTCCGGCGTTTTCAACTTTGCTCAGGGCGCAATGGTTTATCTGGCCGCACTGTCGGTCGTCGGTTGTATTGAACAGGGTGCCCCGCTTTGGCTGGCGATCATTCTGGCCTTCGTGATCATGACCTTGTTTGGTATTGCGACCGAGAAATTCGTGTTGCGCAAACTGGTCAATCAGCCGCCGATTGCCTTGTTCATGGCGACGATTGGTTTGGCCTTTTTTATTGAAGGCGTCGCGCCGATGATTTTCGGCAGCGATCCGCGGGCACTCGAGCTGGGCATTGTCGATGAGCCGATTCCCTGGATACTCGACAACTGGAATATGGTGATTTCCAAGTTCGATCTGGTTGCTGCCGGTGTGGCTGGCGTGCTGGTTGCTACTTTGGCTTTGTTTTTTCAATACACCCGGATTGGCCGTGCCTTGCGGGCGGTGGCGGATGATCACCAAGCCGCTTTGTCGATCGGTATTCCGCTGCAACACATCTGGGCGATAGTCTGGGGCGTTGCCGGCTTTGTCGCGCTGGTCGCCGGCATGATGTGGGGGGCACGCAATGGTGTCCAGTTTGCGCTGACTTTTACTGCGCTCAAGGCCTTGCCGGTGTTGATTCTCGGCGGCTTTACCTCGGTGCCGGGGGCGATTATCGGTGGTTTGATCATCGGCGCGTCGGAAAAGCTGGCTGAAATCTATATTCCGCCGGTCATGCAGGATCTCTTTGGTGGCAATTTCGGCGGTATCGAGGGCTGGTTCCCTTACGTGCTGGCGCTACTTTTTCTCCTCGTCAGGCCTGAGGGCTTGTTCGGCGAAAAACACATCGACCGCGTCTAGCGCTTTTGCTCCCCGACTAAAAACTAGCGACTAAGGACTAAAAAAACATGCTTTACCGTGAAGCCGGTCAATTCAAAACGACCTACGCCGCTGACCAGCAGCTTTTTCCGATCCGCCAGGACCGGATTGGGGTGATTACGTTGCTGCTTGTCGCTTTCCTTGGGGTGCCGCTTTTTGCCAGCGAATACTGGTTCTCGGCCATCCTGATTCCCTTCCTGATTTTTGCCTTGGCAGCGCTTGGGCTGAATGTGCTGACCGGTTACGCCGGCCAGCTTTCACTGGGTTCGGCGGCATTCATGGCGGTTGGTGCCTACGCCGCCTACAACTTTCAACTGCGCGTCGAAGGTATCCCGATTCTGGTTTCCTTTGCCTTGGCCGGGTTGACCGCAGCCGGTGTCGGGATACTGTTCGGCTTGCCCTCGCTGCGCATCAAGGGTTTTTATCTGGCGGTGGCGACCCTGGCGGCGCAGTTTTTCATCGTCTGGTGCCTGACCAAGTTTCCCTGGCTGTCGAATAATTCATCTTCCGGCGTGATCTCCACGCAGAAGCTGATCATCTTCGGCCACGAATTGACGACGCCGGTCGAAAAATACCTGCTGGTCCTCTCCATCGTCGTCGTCATGGCGCTGGCCGCCAAGAACATGGTGCGCTCCTCAACCGGCAGGGCCTGGATGGCGGTGCGCGATATGGACGTCGCCGCATCGGTGATCGGTATCAAGTTGATGCCGACCAAGCTGTTGGCCTTTGCCGTCAGTTCTTTTTATTGCGGTGTGGCCGGTGCCTTGTACGCCTTCTGCTACCTCGGTTCGGTTGAGCCGGATGGCTTCTCGCTTGAAATGTCGTTCAAGATTTTGTTCATGATCATCATCGGCGGTGTCGGTTCGATCATGGGTAGCTTCCTTGGCGCGGCCTTCATTCTGCTATTGCCCATTTTTCTCGACATCGCCCTGCCGTTTTTGGCCGGCTTGTTCGGTCTGCCGTTTTCCAGCGCTACCGTGTCGCATATCCAGATTACGGTGTTCGGAGCGCTGATCATGTTCTTCCTGATCGTCGAGCCGCACGGGTTGGCCCGGCTGTGGCAAATCGCCAAGGAGAAACTGCGTTTGTGGCCTTTCCCCCACTAGGGTTGGTCGTGCTGGAAGCGGCGGCGGCCCCGTCGCTTATTCATAATAAATGAAGGAGACATACAATGATTAAAAAATTCAAACCCGCCCTCGCCGCCGCTGCAGTTTCCCTGGCTATGCTTTCGACAGGTACGCTGGCCGCTGAAGAGCAGTTTTTCCCGCTGATTGACTACCGTGTCGGCCCTTATGGCTCGAATGGTCAGGCTTTTTACGGCGGCTTCATCGATTACCTCAACTACGTCAATCTGAAGGAAAAAGGCGTCAATGGCGTTCAGATGACCTATGAAGAGTGCGAAACCGAATACAACAACGCCAAGGGCGTCGAATGTTACGAGCGCCTGAAGAGCAAGGCCGCCAAGTCGGCTGGCCCGCTGCACACGATGTCGACCGGTATTTCCTACGCCCTGATCGACAAGTCGGCGCAGGACAAACTGCCGCTGGCGATGATGGGCTATGGCCGCACCGATGCGGTCGACGGCTCGGTCTTCCCCTATGCCTTCCCGCTGGTGACGACGTACCAGATGCAGGCTTCGGCGATCGTCAAGTTCCTCAAGGACAAGAATGCTGGCAGCCTGGCCGGCAAGAAAATTGTTTATCTGTATCACGACTCAGCCTACGGCAAGGAAGCCATCGTCGCGCTGAACGCCGAAGCGGCGCTCAACAAGTTTGAGATGGTGCAGATCCCGGTTGCCCACCCCGGTAACGAGCAGGGCGCTCAGTGGCTGAAGATTCGTCAGGAAAAGCCCGACTATGTGATTTTCTGGGGTTGGGGCGTAATGAATCAAACCGCACTGAAGGCCGCCCAGAAGGTTGGCTTCCCGCGTGACAAGATGATTGGCTCGTGGTGGACAGGTTCGGAAGAGGACGTTGTGCCGGCTGGCGATGCAGCCAAGGGCTACATGGCCGCAACCTGGAACGTGGCGGGCACGCAGGTGCCGGTGATTGCCGATATCGAGAAGGTGGTTTACGGCGCTGGCAAAGGCAATATGCAGGACAAGGCCAAGATCGGCACCATCCTTTATAACCGTGGCGTTTCTGCTGCTGTCCTGTCGGTCGAAGCGATCCGCAAGGGCCAGGAAAAGTACGGCAAGGGCAAGGCGCTGACCGGCGAACAGACGCGTTGGGCGCTGGAAAACCTGAACATCACCGATGCCCGCCTGAAGGCTTTGGGCGCTACTGACTTGCTGCCGGAAATCAAGACTTCCTGCGACAACCACGAAGGCTCCGGCAAGGTGAAGATCCAGCAGTGGGATGGTGCCAAGTGGGTGCCGGTATCTGGCTGGATTGAAGGTAACAAGGGGCTGATTCACCCGCTCTTCCAGGCTTCTGCCAAGCAGTACGCCAAGGAAAAGGGCATCACGCCGCGTGATTGCAGCAAAGAAAAGTAATTAGTCGTTAGTTGTTAGTCGCTAGCCAGGGAACTTGCTAGCGACTAGTGACTAGCAACTAGTGGCTCAAAGGATTTCCATGACTACACAAACTGCGGCTGCTACGGTCGACTCGTATTTGAGCATCAAGAACATCGAGGTCATTTACGACCACGTTATTCTCGTGCTTAAGGGCGTTTCGCTGAATGTGCCGAAAGGCAAGATCGTTGCTTTGCTGGGCGCCAATGGCGCTGGCAAGTCGACGACGCTTAAAGCCATTTCCAACCTGCTGCACGCTGAACGTGGCGATGTGACGAAGGGTTCGGTCGAATACAAGGGTCAACGTATCGATCAGCTGACGCCGAATGAACTGGTCAAGCGCGGCGTGATTCAGGTCATGGAGGGCCGGCATTGCTTCGGCCATCTGACTATTGAGGAAAACCTGCTGACCGGCGCCTATACGCGCTCGATTTCGCGCGCTGAGTTGAAGGACAGTCTGGAAAAGGTTTATCACTATTTCCCGCGCCTCAAAACCCGGCGCACCTCGCAGGCCGGCTACACCTCCGGTGGTGAGCAGCAGATGTGCGCGATTGGCCGGGCGCTGATGGCCAAGCCGGAAATGATCCTGCTTGATGAGCCGTCGATGGGCCTGGCGCCACAGATCGTCGAAGAAATTTTCGAGATCGTCAAAGACCTGAATAGCCGCGAAAACGTCAGTTTCCTGTTGGCTGAACAGAACACCATGGTCGCGCTGAAATATGCCGATTTTGGCTACATTCTGGAGAATGGCCGGGTCGTCATGGAAGGCGATGCCGAAGGCTTGCGCACCAATGAGGACGTCAAGGAGTTTTACCTTGGGCTGTCGTCGGCGGGCAGAAAATCATTTAAAGACGTCAAACACTACCGCCGCCGCAAACGCTGGCTCTCGTAGCGGCAGTGCGCCGCTCAGGGCGGCGTTGTCGGCGAGCTTGTTGGCAGGAGCCAACGGCGCCGGCCTCCGCCTTGCCCTGAGCGTCTACTTTGCCGTTACGGATGGGTGTCAGGAGGCATTGCCACGGTCAACCGGTAAAAACCGAGAAAAATGAAATGAGCTATTACGACCCGCTGGAAACCCGCGATCCCGGTGAGCGCGAAGAGGATTTGATGGACAAGCTGGCGCGTCAGGTGGCGCATGCCAAGGAAACGACGCAGCATTATTTTCATGCGCTGGCTGGCTTCAACCCCTTTGAATGCGTGACGCGCGAGGCTTTGGCGCGCTTGCCGCTGACCCGCAAGCGTGACTTGATTGCCTTGCAGCAAAAAACGCCGCCGTTTGGTGGCCTGAATTCCTTGCCCAGACATAAAGCCAAGCGCGTTTTTTCATCGCCCGGCCCGATTTATGAATTGCAAGGCAAGGAGATTGATCCCTGGCACATGGCGCGCGTGCTTTACGCAGCAGGCTTTCGTAACGGCGATCTGATCCACAACTGCTTTTCCTACCACTTCACGCCCGGCGCTTTCATTTTTGAAGGCGGCGCACGCAAGTTGGGCTGTTCGGTCTTTCCCGGCGGCACCGGGCAAACCGAGCAGCAGGTGCAGGCGATGGCTGATCTCAAGCCGGAAGGCTATGTCGGCACGCCGTCCTTCCTGCGCATCATCGTTGAGAAGGCAGAGGAAATGGGCGTTGATATCAGCTCATTGCGCAAGGCTTCGGTTTCCGGTGAAGCCTTGCCGGGGATTACCCGCGACTGGCTCAGAGAGCGTGGCATCATTGTTCGCCAGTGTTATGCAACAGCGGATATAGGCGCAATTGCTTATGAAACCGAAGCCGAAGAGGGCATGGTGGTTGAGGAGGAGGTGCTGGTTGAAATCGTTCGTCCCGGCACCGGCGACCCGGTAGCCCCGGGTGAAGTCGGCGAAATTGTGGTCACCACCTTCAACCCGGATTACCCGCTGATCCGTTTTGCCACCGGCGATCTGTCGGCCATCATGCCCGGCCGTTCGCCCTGCGGACGGAGCAATATCCGGCTCAAGGGCTGGATGGGGCGGGCTGATCAAACGACCAAAATCAAGGGGATGTTCGTCCATCCCGAACAGATTGCTGAGCTTGCCAAGCGCCATCCGGAAATTCATCGCATGCGCTTGGTGGTCGATAATCCCGGCGGACAGGATCGCATGGTCTTGCATTGCGAAATCGAAGCGGGGGCCGAGGCGCTCGATCAAGCGGTGATTGCCAGTCTGCGCGAAGTCACCAAATTGCGCGGTGAAGTGGCCTTCGCGGCGCCGGGGGGCTTGCCCAATGATGGCAAAGTGATTGAAGATAGCCGGGTTTATTGACCCGGTTTTTTCATGAAACTTCAACTCGCTGCACTGCTTCTGCTGGCCACCCCGGCGCTGGCCGCTGAACCCACTTTGCGCCCATCGGCACGCCTGTTGTTCAAACAGCCGGAAATGCTGCAGCCCGGCCGTTGCGTGGCCTACGAAGAAGGTGGCAGTGGCTGGATTGCCCGCGAGCCAGTTTATTTTTTGAAGGGCCGGGTGGTTTCTGCCGAGGTGCGTACCCGTCATCTCGGCAAATGCCCACTGGTGCCGGGCAAAAATATCGAGCAATACAGTCGTGCTGAATTTAATCGTCAGGCGCTGGCTTACCCCTGTGTCGCGGCGGATGTGGCGGAGCGTGATGAGCAAATCGGCATCGTCCGCCTGCGCGTGGAAGAATGGGAAACGCCGCACGAGCGCAAGGCGGCCAATGCCGGGCGCCTTTATCGCGGCATGTTCATCGAACAAAGTTTGAAGCGCGATATGGAAATCGAACTGGAAGCCGACTTGTTGGGTGTTTGCGAGTCGTAATCCATTTTTGGGGAATTTCCAGCCATTCCCTAAAATGCAGCCATGAACACCGCGTTGCTTTTACTCCCCGATTTCGCCCTGATCCTCCTCGGCGCTGCCATCCGGCGCTGGATGGGGCTCGGTGACCATTTCTGGAACGGCGTCGAGAAGCTGGTTTATTTCATTCTCTTTCCGGCGCTGCTGATCAACGCCATCGTCAAAACCCGGCTTGATCTGGTCGCCGCCGTGCCCTTGCTGGCGACCGCGTTTGCCGCCATGTGTGGCGGCATGCTGCTGGGTTTGCTGCCGCGCTTGTTGGTCAAATTGCCGCCGCTGGTTTTTGCTTCCGTCTTTCAGTGCAGCTACCGCTTCAATTCCTACATTGCCCTGGCGGTGGCTGGCATGCTGTTCGGCGCACCGGGGATTGCGACGATGGGTTTGATTGTCGGCGCAGCGGTGCCGCTGGCCAATTTCACCTCGGTCTGGATGCTGGCCCGGCACGGCGAAGTCGGCCTCTGGCGCGAAGTGGCGCGTAACCCGCTGATCTGGGGCACGCTGATCGGTTTCGTCCTGAACCTGGCCGGCTTCGTTCCGCCGCAAGCCTTGCAGGCATTTCTCGGGCGCCTGGCCGATGCCTCGATTGCGCTTGGTTTGATTGCCGTCGGAGCAGCGCTACGGCTGGAGGGAACGCCGGGCGTGCGGGGTATTTCGCTTTGGCTGGTGCTGGTCAAGTTGCTTGCGCTGCCGCTGATCGCCATTAACGTAGGGCAATGGCTCGGGCTGCAGGGTTTGAACTATCAGGTGGTGGTGCTTTTCGCCGCGCTACCGACGGCGTCATCGGCCTATATTCTGGCGATGCGCATGGGCGGTGATGGGCGCAGCGTGGCCTGGTTGATTTCAGCGACGACGCTGGGCTCGATGCTGACGCTGCCCTTGTGGGCAGCGTGGCTGCTCGACTAATTTATTTTTTGGTGCGCTTGCCTGGTTTGTCGGCGGCTTCAGCCTGACCGGCCTGAGCGCTCGCTTCGGCGTGCTGCTGCATTTGCTCGCGCATTTGTTCCATCATCTGCCACGGCCACATGGCGCCACCAGGAAGTGCACCATTTTCGGCGTTGACCGCAACCGGCGGTGCTTCAGGTGCGGCTTCGGGCGTCATCGACTTGGCTGCATCGCTGGCCATCTGGCCCATCGTTTTTACGGCAGAAACCGTCGAGCGCTGCATTTCCAGGCCTTGAATGGTCATTTGCAGCATTGAAAGGTTCATCCGCAGCCAGCCTTCGACGGCTTTCATGTCCTTGATGCGCTTGTCGAGTTCCTCGACATCAAAGGTCGGGGTGACCATGCCGGGCAGGTTGAAACCCATCTGACCCCACATGTTGCGCATGAAACCGAGCGGGTCATTGTTGTTGGTTTGGTCGTTAAACATGTCTCTCTCCATCTTTTGATGATTGTTCAATCTTAATCCAGTTCAAGAAGTAAAATGCATAAATTGATGCCCATAAAAACGAGGGGAAATCGTATGCTGAAGCTCTTGGTGGTTGAGGATCACGCACTGGTTCGCGAAGGTCTGGTTCGCTTGCTGGCTCAGGTAGAGGACGATGTCTCCGTAAGCGGTAAGCCCGACTTCGAGTCGGCGTTGGCCTTGCTTGATGTCGAAGAGGATTTTGACCTGATTCTGCTCGATCTGGCGCTGCCGGGTATCGACGGTTTTGCTGGTCTTGATATTCTGCGCAAACGCTTTCCGGCGATTCCAGTGGCCGTGGTTTCAGCCTTCGATGATGTGCCGACGGTAACGCGGGTGATGAATCTCGGTGCTTCCGGTTTCATTCCCAAGGCGTTTTCTGGTGAAGCCCTGCTCTCTGCGGTGCGTGAGGTGCTCGACGGCAATATTTTCCTGCCCGGTTCATCGAGTGGCGCGCGGCTTGATTCGCTGGCCCCGTTACCCGCTTCCGGCATTTCGGTCCAACCGGTGGAAATCGGGCTGACTGATCGGCAGTCACAGGTTTTGGCATTGATGGTGCGTGGCATGTCGAATCGCGATATTGCTGAACAGCTTGAGCTTTCTGAAGGCACCGTCAAAATTCACGCAACGGCTGTTTTCAAGACCTTGGGCGTCAGTAGCCGGACCCAGGCGCTGGTTGCCGTGAGCCGCTACGGCATCGATTTTGAAAACGTTTTTTGAAGCTGTCCAATCAGCGCGCGCAGTTTGGCCGGGCGGAGCGGCGTAATTAGCGTCTGAACCCCGCTTGGCAGAACCAGGCCGGGGGTGTTGCTCAAGGCAATTAGCGCGTTGAGGTCTGGGTAGCGCTCACACACAGCTGCGGCAAGGTGGGCGTCGGTGATGATCAGGCTGCGCGGTGGTGCTGATGCCGCTTGTGCGGATAGTGCGGGTTCCTGCGTGACGCGAAAATCCCAGCTTTCCACCAGTTCCATCGCGGTATGGAGGTCGCTTGAGTCGCCGATGAAATGAATCCCGGGGCCTGTGGCGGTGATTGCTTGTGGCGGAGTGCTGATTTCCGGCGACGCATAAGGTAAGGTGAGGCCGAAAGTGGTGCCGTGATTGGGCTGCGAGCGCAGGGTGATTTCAATTTTGAGTGCGCGGGCCAGCCGGTCGACGATGGAAAGCCCGAGTCCCAAGCCCTTGTTTTGCTCACGTGCGGTGTTGCCGACCTGGTAAAACTCGGCAAAAATTGCAGCCTGATGTTCGGCGGCAATCCCCGGCCCGTTATCGCGAACTTCCAGCAAAATGTGCGAACGGCGTTGGCGGGCGACGACCAGTATGCGTCCGCCGGGCTGGGTGTAGCGCAAAGCGTTGGAAATCAGGTTGGCCAACATGCGCTCGATCATCACCGGATCGGACTTGCCCCATAGCGAGCTGGGGCGAAAATTCAGTGAAATATTGCGGTCGACCGCAGCTCGTCGAAAAGAATTGTTCAGCCGCTCAAAAATTGGTCGCAGCGCAAAGCGGCGGATTTCCGGTTTGATCCCGGCAACGTCCAGGCGCGAGATATCGAGCAGGGAAGCGAGTAATTCGCCCAGCGTGCTGGTTGATGTGGCGATTTGTTCGGCCAGATAAGGCAGATCTTGTGGCGCTGCCGCATTGCGGACTTTGCGCTGGAGATCGGCAGCAAAGAGCGATAGTGCGTGCAGAGGCTGGCGTAAATCGTGGCTGGCGGCGGCCAGAAAGCGGCTCTTGGCGGTATTGGCGCGCTCGGCGGTGTCTTTTTGCGCAGAAAGTTCGACTGTGGCTGCGAGCACCCGGGCTTCGAGTGTTTCGTGGCTGGCGGCTAGTTCGGCGGTAATTTGGCGCATTTCGCGCACCTGGCGACGGACGAGCAGGCCGCCAACCAGCAGGATGCCGGTAACCAGCAAGGCCAGTGTGCCGATCTCGATCAGGTGGCTGCGCCAGCCAGAGAGAATACTGGCCTCGGTGAGTACGGTTAGCACGCGCAGGTCAGAAAAACCGGGCACGGGTGCCAGCGAGAGGAGCAGCCCCTGGCCTTGGGCGATGCCGGTTTCGGGGAGCAGGCCGCGCAGGCGACCGTGATAAAGGGAATCGACCGCGTTGCTGCCGAGCACGGTGGATTCCTTGCTGATATCGCTGGGCCGGCAGGAGGCCACGATCTGGCCTTTGCCGTTGATCAGTACGGTTTCAAAATCGTCGGCGAGGCGGTTCGACCAGCAGAAATCCTGCAGGTAGGCTGGTTCGATGGCGGCGAAAGCGATGCCGGAAAAGCGCCGCTGATCGTCATTGATGCGGCGCGCCAGCGTGTAGGTGTAGCGCCCCGAAATCCTGCCGACATAGGGGCCGAAAGTGGTCGCATCACGGCCATCGGCGAGCGCCTTGAAATATTCGCGGTCAGCAACGTTCAGGCGCGGTGTGGGAAAGTAAGTGGAGATGTAGCGTTGATTGCCTTCGCGGTCGAAGACAGCGAGGTCGCGCAACTGTGGCAGCGAGCGGGAATGGCGCTGGGCGACGTATTCCCAGCCGCGATTGGCTTCCCATTGGTCCCAGTTATTGTGATTGTTCGAGAGGTCGGCGGCCATTTCGCGCAAGAGAATATCGACTGCCTCGAAGGTGCGGGCGGTGTGCTCGGCGAGCATGATGCTGAAGTGCTGAATCCGGCGCTCGCCCAGTTGCAGTTCGCGTTCGCGGGAGAGCAAGGCGTCACTTAAAAGAACAATGAGTACGGTAATGGTGCCAACCAGCGCGACGATCAGGGCGAGGGCTTCCGGCTTGCGCCTGATCATGATTTTCATCGCTGGTAGCAGTAGAGCGGCCGGGCTGGCGTGCAGTCGACTTCGATGACCGAACTTGGGGCGACGCCGGGGACCGGGAAGCTGTTGCTGATGAAGAGACTGCCGGGCGCCATTTCAGCCTCCACTTTGGCCCATAGTTTGGCCATTGGGGCGGGCGAAAGGAAGGCGTAAACCACGTCGTAATCGCCAAGATTGGCTTGCCACAAATCATCCCAGCGCCAGCGGATATTGGCATGGCCGAGGCTGAAAAAGCGGCCAACCAGCCAGGTCAGCGGCGCGTTCTCGTAGCCGGTGAAGTGGCTGTCGGGCAGCGCGTCAGCCAGCGGGACGGTGGTGCTGCCAAGGCCGGCGCCGAGATCAAGAAAGCGGCTGGCACCGCGCTCGGCAAGGAGTTCGGCAAGCACGGCGACGGTTTCCTTGTTCGACAGGTAGAGCGGCACTTGCCCGCTCAGCGCACCGCGATAGACGAGCAGGAGCAGGATGAAGGCGGCAAGAAACCACATCGGGTCGATGGCCAGACTGTGCGTCAGCCAGATCAGGGGCATGAAGCCGGCGTGGATCACGCGCCACCACCAGGGCTGGCGCGAAATGCTGGCAAAGATCAGGGCAACGCCACCTATCGCCAGGCTGGTGCCCAGCCAGGGCATGGCTTCTGCCGACCAGCCGAAATAGGGCCAGGCAATCGATAAAACAAGAATGACAGCCGCAGCCTGCAGGGCGAACTGTCGTTTTGGCGTAGAGGACATCCGCCGATTTTATGCGATCAAGGCGATTCGCGCTTTTTCTCTTGTTTGGGTGGCTTGTCTAGCGGCTTGTGCGCGAACCGGGCCGAAACCGCGCACGGTGGCCGGCCAGTTGGCCAGCGCTAGCGCATCGTCGATGCTGCCCGGTGTTTCGCTGATCAGGTCGAGATCAGCCTCGTAATCGGCCAGCAAGTTGCGGTCGACCGCTTTTTCGCGGCCAAAACGGAAGGGATCGAACCAACTGCCGCGCAGGCTGCGGGCTTGGGCCAGCACTTTCAGAATCGGCAGCAGCCAGGGGCCGAAAGTGATTTTTTGCGGTCGGCCATCCGGCCCGGTTTTGGCGAAGAGCGGTGGTGCGAGATGGAAAGAGAGGCGGAGATCGCCCTCAAACTGCTCGCCCAAGCGTTGCAGGAAATCGCTTTCGGTGGTCAGGCGGGCAACCTCGTATTCGTCCTTGGGGGCGAGCAGGCGGGCGTATTGGGTGGCGATGATGCGACTCAGCGCGGCGTTGCCAATGGCGCGGATGCTGGCCATCCGGCGCTGGTAATGCTGGGCAAGGCTGGCGTCCTGATAGGCGGTGAGGTGGGCGACGCGGCTGGCGATGAGTTCGTCCAGCGTTTGTTCCGGCAGCGGCTGGCCGGTCAGCGGGCCGGCGATTTTGGCCACTTTTTCCGGGTCGACCGCCGCCCGCCGGCCCCATTGGAAGGCCTGGCGATTCGCCTCGACGGCGGTGCCGTTCAACTCAATGGCCTGGTCGAGGGCTGCGGCAGAAACGGGGACCAGCCCGTTCTGCCAGGCGTAGCCGAGGAGCAGCATGTTGCCGTAGAGGGCGTCGCCGATCAGCCGGGTGGCGAGGTGCTGGGCGTCGATGAAGCGGACGTGATCGGCGCCAAGGGTTTCGCTCAGTTGTTTTTGTAGACCGGCCAGCGGGAAATGCCAGTCACGGTTGCGGGTGAATTCGGCGGTCGGCGTTTCGGTGCAGCTGACGACGGCGCGGGTGTGGCCTTCGAGCATCTTGGCCAGGGCCTCGGTGCTGGCACTGACGACCAGATCGCCACCGAGCACGGCATGCGCCTCGCCGGTGGCGATGCGGGCGGCGTGGATATCTTCCGGCCGGTCGGCGATGCGCAGGTGGGAGAAGACGGCGCCGTATTTCTGCGCCAGGCCGGTCATGTCGAGGGTCGAAATTCCCTTGCCGTCGAGGTGGGCGGCCATGCCGATCAGCGCGCCGAGGGTGATGACGCCCATGCCGCCGACGCCGGTGATCAGCAGGTTGTAGGGCTGGGCTGTGGCAGGCAGTTTTGGTGAGGGCAAAATTGGCCAATATTCGGCGTTGACCGCAAGATTCACGCTTTTTCTCGGTTTGCCACCTTCAATGGTCACAAAACTCGGGCAAAAGCCCTTCATGCAGGAGAAATCCTGATTGCAGGCTGACTGATCGATCTGCCGCTTGGTGCCGAAGGCGGTTTCGACGGGGACGACGGCCAGGCAGTTGGACTGCACGGAGCAATCGCCACAGCCTTCGCAGACGGCTTCATTGATGACGACGCGCTGGCTAATTGACGGCAGCTTGCCGCGTTTGCGCCGGCGCCGGGCTTCAGTGGCGCAGATCTGGTCGTAGATCAGGACCGAGACGCCGGGTTCTTTGCGCAGTTCGCGCTGGATGGTGTCGAGTTCGTCGCGGTGGCGGATCGGTACGTTGGGGGCGAGGTCGGTGATCTCCGCATACTTGGCCGGATCGTTGGTGACGATGACCATCTTGCCGACGCCTTCGGCTTCGAGCTGGCGAGTGATGCGGGCGACGCTGAGGATGCCGTCCACCGGCTGGCCGCCGGTCATCGCCACGGCGTCGTTGTAGAGAATTTTGTAGGTGATCGGCACCTTGGCCGCAATGGCCTGGCGGATGGCGAGCAGGCCGGAGTGAAAATAGGTGCCGTCGCCGAGGTTGGCGAAGATGTGCTTTTCGTTGGTGAACGGCGCCTGGCCGACCCACGGTACGCCTTCGCCGCCCATGTGGGTGAAGGTTGAGGTTGACCGGTCCATCCACGTCACCATGTAGTGACAGCCGATGCCGGCGACGGCGCGCGAGCCTTCCGGGACGCGGGTCGAGCTGTTATGCGGGCAGCCGGCGCAGAAATGCGGCTTGCGTTCGGCCAGCACGATGGGCGTTTGTGCTGCTTTCTGTTTGGCTTCGATCAGTTGCAGGCGGGCGGCGATGGTCGGCGAGGTGAAGAAGCGGCCAATGCGTTCGGCGATGACCCGGGCGATGCTCGCCACCGGCAGTTCGCCAGTCGCCGGCAGCAGCCAGTTGCCTTCTGACCATTCGCCAATTTCGTCGAATTTGCCGATGATGCGTGGGCGCACATCGTCGCGCCAGTTGTAGAGCTCCTCTTTCAACTGATATTCGAGCAGTTGCCGCTTTTCCTCGACAACGAGGATTTCCTCCAGCCCTTCGGCAAAGTGGCGGACGCCTTCCGGTTCGAGCGGCCAGACCATGCCGACCTTGTACAGCCGGATGCCGATTGCGGCGGCCAGCGCGTCGTCGATGCCGAGTTCGTCGAGGGCTTGCCGCACATCGAGATAGCTCTTGCCGGCGGTCAAAATGCCGAGGCGCGGGGTGGGTGAATCGATGATCACCCGGTTCAGCTTGTTGGCCCGGCAGTAGGCCAGCGCGGCGTACAGCTTGCGGTTGAGCAGGCGGGCTTCCTGGACCAGCGGCGGGTCGGGCCAGCGGATGTTGAGGCCGTCCGGCGGCAAGGCGAAATCTGTCGGATAAACGATGTCGACCGCAGCCAGATCAACGCGCACCGAGGCCGAGGTTTCGACGGTGTCGGCCAGCGCCTTGAAAGCTACCCAGCAGCCGGAATAGCGGCTCATCGCCCAGCCGTGCAGGCCGTAATCGAGATATTCCTGGACATTGGCCGGGTAGAGCACCGGCATCAGCACGGCCTTGAAGATGTGCTCGGTCTGGTGCGGCAGGGTTGAGGATTTGGCCGCGTGGTCGTCGCCGGCAATCACCAGCACGCCACCAAATCTTGAGGAGCCGGCGGCATTGGCGTGGCGGAAGACGTCGCCGCAACGATCAACCCCTGGCCCCTTGCCGTACCACAGGCCAAAAACGCCGTCGTATTGGGCGCCGGGAAAGAGGCCGACCTGCTGGCTGCCCCAAACGGCAGTCGCCGCCAGATCTTCGTTGATGCCGGGCTGGAAGGTGATGTGATGCTCGGCGAGGTGGGCCTTGGCTTGCCACAGGCCGAGATCAAGATTGCCGAGCGGGCTGCCGCGATAGCCGGAGATGAAACCGGCGGTGTTCAGCCCGGCAGCCAGATCGCGCTCGCGCTGCAGCATGGGCAGGCGGATCAACGCCTGGGTGCCGGTCAGGAAGACGCGACCGGAGGTGGCGGTGTATTTGTCATCCAGCGTCGTGGCAAGTGCGGCGGGCAGAGCGAGCTTGCTCATTTTCGTCTCCTGTGGTGACGACAAACGCATTGCAAATTGGACTTGGGTCGCGCTCTAACGTTCCGGCAAAACCTTTCCCGGATTCAACAGATTGTGCGGATCAAGCGCTATTTTGATCGCGCGCATGACGTCGACCGCAACCTCGCCATGTTCGAGCGGTAAATATTTGCGTTTGCCCAGCCCGATGCCGTGTTCGCCGGTACAGGTGCCTTCCATGGCGATGGCGCGTTCAACAACGCGCTGGCTGATCCACGCTGCTTCCGTCATTTCTTTTTCGTTGGCGGTATCGACCAGCACAACGAGGTGGAAATTTCCGTCGCCAACATGGCCGAACAGCGCAATCGGAATGCTGACCTGGGTGATGTCTTCGTTGGTTGCCGCGATGCATTCGGCAAGGCGTGAAATCGGGACGCAAACGTCGGTCGGGAAGCAGCGGCAACCAGGTTTCAGTTGCAGGCAGGCGAAATAGGCGTCGTGGCGCGCTTGCCATAAACGGCTGCGATCTTCCGGCCTTGCTGCCCACTCGAAATGCGTGCCGCCCAGATCGTCGGCAATCGCCTGGACGGTTTCGGCCTGTTCGGCAACCGAGGCCGGGCTGCCGTGGAATTCAAAAAACAGAGTGGGCGCTTCAGCCAGCGTGGTCTTGCTGAAAATATTGATCGCCTTGAGTGACAGCGTATCGAGCAGTTCGATGCGCGCCACCGGCACGCCAAGCTGGATGGTCTGGATCACCGTTTGTACCGCCGCATCAATATCCGGAAAGGTGCAAACGGCTGCCGAAATGGCCTCGGGAATCGGGTAGAGCTTGACTGTCAGTTCGGCGATGATGCCGAGCGTGCCTTCCGAGCCAACCAGCAGCCGGGTCAGGTCGTAGCCGGCGGAGGATTTGCGGGCGCGGCCACCGGTTGTCATGATCCGGCCATCGGCCAGAACGGTTGTGGTTGCCATGACGTTATCGCGCATCGTCCCGTAACGCACGGCGTTGGTGCCGGAAGCACGAGTTGCCGCCATGCCGCCCAGGGTGGCATCGGCACCGGGATCAATCGGGAAGAACAGGCCGCTGCCCTTCAAGGCATCGTTCAACTGCTTGCGCGTGACGCCGGCTTGTACGGTCGCATCACCATCTTCGGCATGGATCGCAACGATCTGGTTCATCCCGGAAAGGTCGAGCGAAATACCGCCCTTGGGCGCCAGGACGTGACCTTCGACCGAACTGCCAACCCCGTAAGGAATCACCGGCACACCGTGCGCCGCGCAAAGTTTTACGGTCAACGCGATTTCTTCGATGTTTTCTGCAAAGACAACCGCCGCCGGGAGCATCGGCTGATGTACTGACTCATCGCGGCCATGCTGCAGGCAATTGGATTCGCCCTGAGTGAAACGTAGTCCGAAATGGCTACCGAGTTGCTCAACCAATGGCGTTGGCAGAGGGGGGAGTGTCATAAGATTGTGTCCTGGAGAGCGGCGATCATAGCATTTGTTATTGACAGGCCAGCAAGCGCTCCGGACAATCGCCTAGTCGTTTTTAACTACCCCCAATCAGTTCAGGAGAACCATCGATGCAAGCCAAGCTTTCCGTAGTTGCTCTCTCCATTGCCACCGTTTTCGCCCTCGGCGCCTGTGGCCAAAAAGAAGAACCGAAACCAGTTGCTGCGCCAGCCGCACCGGCTGCCCCGGCGCCGAAGCCGGAAATCACCGTCAAGCTCGGCCACGTTGCGCCAATGACCGGTCCGCAGGCTCACCTCGGCAAAGACAACGAAAACGGCGCCCTTCTGGCGATTGAAGAACTCAATGCGCAAGGTCTCGAAATCGGCGGCGCCAAGGTCAAGTTTGAACTGATCGCTGAAGATGATCAGGCTGACCCCAAGCAAGGCACCATCGTTGCCCAGAAGCTGGTCGATGCCAAGGTGAATGGCGTCATCGGCCACCTCAATTCTGGCACGACGATCCCGGCTTCCAAGCTCTATGCCGATGCCGGCCTGCCACAAATTTCCGGTTCTGCAACCAACCCGACTTACACGCAACAAGGTTTCAAGACTGCCTTCCGCGTCATGGCCAACGACGTTCAGCAAGGCAAGGCGCTCGGCGAATTTGCCGTCATGCAAGGCGCCAAGAGCGTCGCCATCGTTGATGACCGCACCGCTTACGGCCAGGGTTTGTCGGACGAGTTCAAGAAAGCGGCTGAAGCGGCCGGGCTGAAAATTGTTGCAACCGAATACACCAACGATAAGGCAACCGATTTCAAGGCCATCCTGACCAAGATCAAGTCGAAGAAAGCTGACCTCGTCTTCTTCGGCGGCATGGATGCCCAGGGCGGCCCGATGGCCAAGCAGATGAAGGATCTCGGCATCAAGGCCAAGTTCCTCGGTGGCGATGGCGTTTGTACGCCGGAGTTCATGAAGCTGGGTGGCGAAGCGAGCGAAGGCCACTATTGCTCGCTGCCGGGCATGCCGCTCGAAAAGCTGGCGAAAGGTCCGGAATTCAAGGACAAGTTCGTCAAGAAGTTCAATGCTGAAATCCAGCTTTATTCGCCGTATGTTTACGATGCGGTGATGGTCATGGCTGACTCGATGAAGCGCGCCAATTCAGTTGATCCAGTCAAATTCCTGCCGGAAGTTGGCAAGACCAGCTACGACGGTGTGACGGCCAAGATCAGCTTCGACGAATTCGGCGACCTCAAGGGTGGCGCAATTTCCATCTACCAATACAAGGGCGGCAAGCTTGAGTATGTTGAGACGCTGGGCGGTAGCCCGATGGAAACGGCCAAGGCTGAAGTGAAGGAAGCGATTGCTGAGGTCAAGGATGCTGCCAAGGCGGTCGCCGGCGCTGCAACCGATGCCGCCAAGTCCGCTGCGGGTTCGGCTACTGAAGCTGGCAAGGAAGCGGTCAAGGCCGGTGCTGATGCCGTTAAGGGTGCCGCTGAGGCAACCAAAGCCGCAGTTGAGAAGAAGTAAAGCCAATTAAGGCTAAGGAAACGGCACCTTCGGGTGCCGTTTCTGCATGTTGCGGTCAACTAAAAAACTATGGATATTTTCCTCCAGCAAATCATCAACGGCCTGGTTCAGGGCAGCATCTACGCGCTGGTCGCGCTGGGCTACACGATGGTTTACGGCATCATGGGGCTGATCAATTTCGCTCATGGCGAAGTGGTGATGATCGGTACGCTGGTCACCATTTCGGTGGCCGGTTTCATGATCAAGGCCGGGATGCCGGTGATGCTGGCCGGAATGGCCGGGCTGACCGCGGCGGTGCTGGTTTGCATGGCGCTGGGTTGGGGGCTGGAACGCATTGCTTACCGTCCCTTGCGCAATGCGCCACGCCTGACGCCGCTGATTACAGCGATCGGTATGTCGATTGTGCTGCAAAACGTGGCGATGATTATCTGGGGGCGAAACTACCTGACTTTCCCGCCGCTGCTCCCAAAAATGGATTTCGAATTTGCCGGCGCCAACTTTACTGCCGTGCAGGTGATTATCGTCGCCGTTTCCGCGTTGACCATGGGCGGCCTGCTCTTCCTCGTCTATCGCACCAAACTCGGCATGGCGATGCGTGCTACCTCGCAGAACCCGGCGGTGGCCAGCCTGATGGGCGTCAATATCAACCGCGTGATTGCGGCCGCCTTCATCATCGGCTCGGCGCTCGGTGCGCTGGCCGGGATCATGGTCGGCACCTATTACGAAATTGCCCATTACCAGATGGGCTTCATGCTCGGCCTTAAAGCCTTCACGGCGGCGGTACTGGGCGGTATCGGCAATCTTGCCGGCGCCATGTTGGGCGGCATTTTGCTCGGCCTGATTGAAGCGCTCGGCGCCGGTTATATCGGCGATCTGACCGGCGGCTTTCTCGGCAGCCACTATCAGGACATCTTTGCCTTTCTGGTGTTGATCGTCGTGCTGATGTTCAAACCATCCGGCTTGTTCGGTGAAAAAACGGGGGATAGAGCATGAACAAGTTTCTCAATCCCCGCTCTGTTTTCGGCATCACGTTAATTGCGGTTGCCCTGTTGGCCTTGCCCTTTGTCGCGGCGATGGGCGGTCAGGCCTGGGTGCGCATTCTCAATTTCGCCATCCTTTATGTCTTCCTCGCGCTTGGCCTCAACATCGTCGTCGGCTTTGCCGGCCTGCTCGATCTTGGTTACATCGCCTTCTATGCTGTCGGTGCCTACACCTACGCCCTGCTGGCCAGCCCGCATTTCGGGCTGCATTGGCCGTTCTGGGTGATCTTGCCGATTGGTGCGGTGGTTGCCTGTTTCTTTGGCGTGATTCTCGGTTCGCCCACACTCAAGTTGCGCGGCGATTATCTGGCCATCGTCACGCTCGGTTTTGGTGAAATTGTCCGGATTTTCATGAACAACCTGAATGCGCCGATCAACATTACCAACGGTGCGCAAGGGATTACGCTGATCGATCCGGTGACCATCGGCAGCCTTAAGTTCTCGAATACCACGCAGTTTTTGGGCATTTCTTTCAGTGGACCGCAAAAGTATTACTACCTGCTGCTGGCGCTCGCCCTGTTGGTCATCGTCATCAACCTGCGCCTGCAAAATTCGCGGATTGGTCGTGCCTGGCAGGCGATACGTGAGGATGAAATTGCTGCCAAGGCAGTCGGCATCAACACGCGCAACTTGAAATTGCTCGCTTTCGCGATGGGCGCCAGTTTTGGCGGGGTGGCCGGCGGCGTGTTTTCCGCCATGCAGGGCTTTGTTTCGCCGGAAAGCTTTTCGCTGATCGAATCAATCATGATTCTCGCCATGGTGGTACTCGGCGGTATGGGCCATATTCCCGGCGTCATCCTTGGCGCGGTGCTGCTCAGCATCCTGCCCGAAGCCCTGCGCTACGGCGTGGGGCCGATTCAGGTCGCACTTTTCGGTAAAACGCTGGTTGATCCGGAAAGCCTGCGCATGTTGATCTTCGGCCTTGCGCTGGTGCTGGTCATGCGTTTCAAACCGGCCGGGCTGTGGCCATCGCCGGAACGTAAACGCGAACTTCAGGATGCAGGAGCGCGCAATGGCTGAACTTCTGCTGCAAGCAAATAACGTCGCCAAGCATTTTGGCGGCGTCAAAGCCCTGCGCGATGTCTCGCTGAGCATGCGCAAGGGTGAAATTTACGGGTTGATCGGCCCCAATGGCGCTGGCAAAACCACCTTTTTCAATTGCCTGACTGGCCTCTATATTCCTGATGGCGGTGGTTTTGTCTTTGATGGCAAAGCGCTGTTGGCCGATGCGCCGCATCAGGCCGCCGAGCGCGGCATTGCCCGCACCTTTCAGAATATTCGTCTGTTCGGCAACATGACGGCGCTCGAAAATGTCATGGTCGGTCGCCATGTGCGAACCAAGGCTGGCGTCTTCGGGGCGATGTTGCAGAGTGCCGCAACCCGTGCTGAAGAAGCTGCCATCAAGCAACGCGCTATGGATTTGCTGCATTACGTGCGGATTGAAGAGCGCGCCGACGATCTGGCCAAAAATTTATCCTATGGCGACCAGCGCCGTCTGGAAATTGCCCGCGCCTTGGCCACCGAACCGAAATTGCTTTGTCTCGACGAGCCGGCTGCCGGCATGAACCATACCGAAACCGAAGAGTTGCGCGAGCTGATCGATGGCATCCGCCGCGACGGCACAACCATTTTGCTGATCGAACACGATGTCAAACTGGTCATGGGGCTTTGTGATCGCGTTGCCGTGCTCGATTACGGCGCGCTGGTTATCGAAGATGTGCCGGCTGTTGTGCAAAAAGATCAACGCGTTATTGAGGCTTACCTAGGTGCTTGAAGTTACCGGATTACGCGTCGCCTACGGCGGCATCCAGGCGGTGCGCAGCATCACCTTCCACGTCAACCAGGGCGAAATGGTTGCCCTGATCGGTGCCAATGGCGCCGGCAAAACCAGCACGCTGAAGGCGATTGCCCGCGTCCTTGATGCCGCCGGCGGCGATGTGCATTTTTGCGGTGAAAAAGTGACGCGTATTGCGCCGCACGACATGATCCGTAAGGGCATCGCGCTGGTCCCGGAAGGGCGCGGCGTCTTCCCCCGCCTTTCGGTCGCCGAAAATCTGGCGATGGGCGCCTTCGTGCGCGACGACAAGGCGGAAATCGCCAATGATCTCGAACGCATGTACGGCTATTTTCCACGCCTTAAAGAGCGCGAAACCCAGCTCGCCGGCACGCTTTCCGGTGGCGAGCAACAAATGCTGGCGATTGGCCGCGCTTTAATGAGCCGACCCAAATTGCTGCTACTCGACGAGCCATCGATGGGCCTGGCGCCGATCATGGTGCAAAAGATTTTTGAAGTGATCCGCATCGTCGCGGCGGAAGGCATGACCATCCTGCTCATCGAACAAAATGCCAAGCTCGCGCTGCAAACCAGCCAGCGCGGCTACGTCATGGAAAGCGGTGAAATCACGCTGACCGGCGAATCGGCCAAGTTGCTTGATGATCCCAAGGTGCGGGCGGCTTATTTGGGCGAATAAAGGTTTAGATCAAGGCGGCAGCAACAGCGCGGAAACTGCTTAACCCCGCTTCCAGATTCTCGATAATTTCCCCGGCCAGCTCGTCCGGCTCGGGCAGGTTATCGAGGTCGGCCAGGCTTTTATCCTTCAACCAGAAAATATCCAGGCTGGTCTTGTCACGGGCAACGATCTGCTCGTAACTGAATTTGCGCCAGCGCCCTTCCGGGTTGGTAATTTCGTGCCAGATTTCCTGTCGACCGTAACGATTATGCGGCGCGTAGCAAGTGACGAAATCCGCTAAATCCGCGTAGCGAAGTGGCTTCTTTTTCAGCGTGTGGTGAATGTTGGTGCGGTAGTCATAAACCCACACCTCGCGTGTCCACGCCTCTTTCCTCGCTGGCTGGTTATCAAAGAAAAGTACATTTGCCTTGACCCCGTTGGCGTAGAAAATGCCCGTTGGCAGGCGCAGGATGGTGTGCAGGTCGGTCGTTTCCAGCAACTTGCGGCGCACCGTCTCGCCGGCGCCGCCCTCGAACAGCACATTGTCCGGCACCACCACGGCAGCGCGGCCTGTGCTTTTCAGCAAGCTCTTGATGTGCTGCACAAAATTCAGCTGCTTGTTTGAGGTTGTTGCCCAGAAATCCTGACGGTTGTAAGTCAGTGCGTCAGTTTCCTGTTCGCCCTCCTCGTTGGTGAAGCTCATGCTGCTCTTCTTGCCGAACGGCGGATTGGCCAGCACGTAATCGTAAGTCTGCGTCGGCACCGCAACCAGTGCATCGTTCGGCGAAACCGGGCTGTCGCCATCGATCTCGCCGATGTTGTGCAGAAACATGTTCATTAACGCCAGCCGCCGCGTGCCGGCGACAATCTCGTTGCCGAAAAAAGTATCGTGCTTGAGGAATGCGCGTTGCTCGCGATCCATGCCTGGATAGGCATCGACCAGAAAATCATAGGCAGCGAGAAAGAAACCGCCGGTGCCGCAGGCGGGGTCGGCAATCGTCTTGTTCGGCAAGGGCCGCACGCACTCAACCATCGCCCGAATCAACGGACGCGGCGTGAAATACTGGCCGGCGCCTGATTTCGTATCCTCGGCATTGCGCTCCAGCAGCCCCTCGTAAATATCGCCCTTCACATCGGCCCCCAGCGTCACCCAACTGGTTTCATCAACCATGTCGATCAGCCGCGACAGCTTGGCCGGGTCCTGAATCTTGTTCTGCGCCTTGGTGAAAATCTGCCCGAGCAAGCCCGGTTTGACGCCTAATTCGCGCAACACCGTCACGTAATGCACCTCCAGCGCTGCCCCGCGCACCGCCTTCAGGCTGCTCCAGCCGAGGTTTTCCGGAATGCCGATTTTGCGGTTGTAGGGCGGTCGACCGTACTCATCGGCCATTTTCAGGAAGATCAGGTAAGTCAGCTGTTCGAGGTAATCGCCATAGCTGACCCCGTCGTCGCGGAGGGTGGTACAGAAGCTCCAGACACGGGAGACGATGGATGCGGTTGCGGTCATGGGTTTTTCAATGGTTGTATTTCACTCGGATGATCTCTCCGACATTCATGTCGGAGAGATCGATTAAGGCTCTGATTTTTATATGATTTTGCCAACTTAAAGGACTCAAATAACTGTTGCCAGCTGCGCCTGTCCACCAGATAGAAATCATCCTGTCCCTGTATCATCAAGTGGAAATCAAGAAAATTGGCGCCACATGAATTACCCAATCAATTGATTTATTGGACCTATTGCTAAAAATTTGCACCCCAATCCCCTGACGAATCAAAACAGGATCAAGAAACTATGCCCAACCGGGAACGTTCCCGCCTCTTGGGTGCTCCGGGTCGGCAATCCTGATCAAATTAGCCTCCAGCGCCTTGTTGATAACAGTGCTTGCCTGCGCTCATTGTGTGGCTCCTGCTGTTGAACGTGTTTTCTTCTTGCCGGGTGCAGACAACTGCGCGGCACGGATGCGTTCGAGCAGGGCGGTGGCGGGTTCTTCGTTTTTGGCCTGTTTTACCAGTTGACCGCAGAAAGCTTTTTTCAGGATGGACTGGCGCAGCGCGTCGGCCTGTTGCAGCGCGGTGGCGAGGGTTTGGTCGAGTTGGTCGGCTTCGGAGAGTTTGGATTCGAGTTCGGCCATTACTTCGATTTGTTCAAGCCTGTTGCACAAAGGCAAAGCAAACCGGACTAGTTTTTCCCCTGTTAAATGCTTAATCGTTGTGCCGGTAAATAGGCTCTCAAGACGCCGATTTGACGCAGCATATTCAAAATAAAGCTGTACAAAACAAGGATCAACCGAAGGTGTGAAACGAACACGATGCAATGCTTTCTGCACATACATTTGAGAACTGAAGGCCTCCTTCCATACCGCACACCGGCCAGGTTCTCCGCCTTCACATATGACCAAGTCTCCTTCAACTAGCGAATAGCGTTGAAACTCGGACTCTTCAAAGCGCATTTCAAGCAGCCCATCCAGTACAAAGCTGCCCCACCGGACATTCACATTTCGCAAATACGGTTTCAGTTCGCCCTTGTTTTTCTCCTTGTCCAACATCTTGCCCAATACCGAATCGAAACAAGCAGCTCCGAGTGAGAACCACCCCCACCCATCCGGCAGTTCCGGCAACTCGGCGAGTTCTTCGACGGTGAGGGGTGGCAGGGGCTTGGGCTGTTTAGGCTTAGGGCCTGGTTGGCCGGCGGCTTGCCAGTCGGCGAGTTGTTGCTGGTAGCGGGCTTGGCGTTCGTGGGCGATGCGTTGTTGCAGGGCGGTGGCGGTTTCGAGCTGGTCGCGGTGGGCGGCGCGCCATGTTGCGGTCAACTTGCCTTCGAAGGCATTTTTCAGCAGCGACTGGCGATAGACCTTGATCTGTTCGCGGGCGGTTTTCAGGCTGGCCACGCCCTGATCGAGTTCGGAAAACAATTCCTCGATCTTGGCGACGATGCGGTGTTGTTCGGCAAGCGGCGGTAACCAGATTTCAGTTGCACCCAGCGTCTTTAAATAGACGCCTTTTTGTGCGGTTCCTCGGGCGTTGTCCGTAAAGTATCGGGCTACACGAGGCGACTCGATTTGGTACATAAGGAACTTTGACGAAACCAATACAGGCGTGATTACTGCAACACTTCGCTGCAACGTGAATTGCTGAATTCCTTCGGGAACAACGGCTGTACGACCGATGGCACCAACGATCGTCAGCAACACATCGCCGGGCGTTATCTTTGTTCGTTGATCTTCCTGCTTGAAGCCTGCTTCAGTAATCAAACGGAAGTCGGAAAATAGAATCTTGTTGTCGTTGATATTGACCGCGCTGAGCATTGGCAAGCCCGTGGCCTGTTTTGCAGGCGGGTTGTGCGAACCATCAACTAATTTTGATGAAATTTCAGAAAGCGATGTGGCAAGCCAGCCATTGGGAAGTTGCTCAGCCATCACGCCACCAGACAGAATCCCCCCTAGCCCCCCTTTTTCAAAGGGGGGGATGGTTGGGGTGGGGGTTGTCTTCCCCCTTTGAAAAAGGGGGATTGAGGGGGATTCACTCATCACATGCGCTCCCCCATCGTTTCGTCAATCGCTTCCAAGACAGCTTCCATCTCCTGTAAAACCTGTCGGTTATCAAAGCGCAAAACCAGCAAACCGAGGTTTGCCAAGGCTTCATCGCGCTGTTCGTCTTTGGCCTGATGCTCCGCCTCGTAATGCTGGCTGCCATCCAGTTCAATGATGAGCTTTGCGGCAGGACAATAGAAGTCGACGATGTAACAGAGCAGAGGTTTCTGGCGATAGAACTGCGCGCTGCGAATCTGCTTGCGCCGGATGCGTTGCCACAACGCCTGCTCGGCGTCGGTCATGTTGCTACGAAGGGTGCGGGCAGGTGCTTTCAAAAACCGGCCATAGGCTTCCATCAGCCCTCCGGTCTCTCATTCAAAGCATCACAACAGCCCTTGGTTTCGATGTTTTCTTCGTAAAGAACGATAACTCTGACGGTCTGAGCTGGAATAGTGTCCGGCAGTTGTAGATGAATCTGTCGGTTCTCGTCAATTTCTACCGTTAATTCCAGCGCGTACATGTTCTTTTCTCCCGTGCTGCGATTGTAGACCGTCAGGCAACGAGCGCTTCATTCAGTTCATCCAGCAAAGGGTCCATGCCCTCGCCGAACAGTTGCCACATTTTCCCCAGCCCGCCTTGGCTATCAAACGGGCTGTAATCCAAATCTTCGCGGTCGACGTGAAAAGAATGGCAAATATGGTCGCGGAGCATGCGTAGCCAGTTCATCTGTTCTTCGTTGAATTTGTCGGTGCCGCCGGCATGGTGCTGCATGATCCAGGTCTGGAAGTTCTTGCGGACGGTGTCGGCGAACGGGGTAATTTTGGCGTCCAGGCCGCAGACGCGGCGGATCAGGGCGACCAGCGCGGTCAGTTCCTGTTCCGGCAGGGCGCCATTGTAGCCGTCGAGTTGGTCGTAGGCTTGCCAGATACGCAGCGGGGCGAGTTTGGGTTTGTCGGCCTTGAGCTTGTCGAGTACCTGGCGCACCAGCTTGAGCGTGACTTCACGCCGCCGCCAGGGTTGGGCGAAGAAGATAGTCAGGGCTTCGATTTCATCCCGATTCGCGGCCAGCCAGTCGGCGAATTCGTGGGTCAATGCTTCGGCGTTGGCGGCGCTGTCCTTGCTCCAGCCGGCGTAGGTGACGCCATCCAGATTGTCGTGGTCGATGGTCTGTTCTTTTTCGCGGCGGATGGTGTCGATCAGTTCGATGAATTCGCCGTTCATCAGCGCGGCGGCCTCGCCAACCAGTTGCTGCTGCGCCTGCTCGCGCCGGGTGTCGCCGGGGTCGTTGCCGATGGGCAGGTTTGCCAGTTCGAGGGCGCGGGCTTCGATCAGGTCGCCGTCGATGGCGTTGAACAGTTTGCTGACCAGATGGCTGAGTTCGACGCCGCCGGCTGCTTCGCGCAGGCGGCGTTGGTCGTCGGTGTCGAGTTGCTTGTTGAGGCGGGCGAGGCGGCCGGCCAGCGAGGAGACGCTGTCGGTATCGGCGGCGCCCATCAGGATGCCCATGGCCAGATCTTTGAGCGGCACGCCGGGCTTGGTGATCAGCGGCTGGCTGGCGGTTTTGAGCGATTTGGTGACGCCGATGGCGTCGACGATGACGTAGTGGGTCTTGGCGCTTTGGGCGCTGGGCGTGACCTTTTTGAGGTCGTCCATGTCCAGCGTGCGGGTGCCGCGGCCTTTCATCTGCTCGAAGTAGTTGCGGCTTTTGACGTCGCGCATGAAGAGCAGGCATTCGAGCGGTTTGACGTCGGTGCCGGTGGCGATCATGTCGACGGTGACGGCGATGCGCGGGTGGTATTCGTTGCGGAACTGGGCGAGGATGGATTTGGGGTCTTCGCCTTG
>JBDKHF010000034.1:0-35760 GCA_039797825.1 Pseudomonadota bacterium
CCATTTGCCCGACGATGGCGGCCACTTCCGGATCATCCTTGGCGCGCCGCAAGCCATCTTCAAGCAATGCGGCAATCACCGGCTGACGCTCGATCAGCGTTACCGTGCAGCCGAGTTCGGCGAGCACAAAGGCATCGCGCCCGAGGCCGGCAGTGGCATCGAGCACAATTGGGCGAACCCCGGCCTGAATGCCGACGGCTTTGGCGATCATTTGCCCGCCCCCACCGCCAAACAAACGGCGATGGGCGACTGCGCCGGAAACGAAATCAACGCGCACCGGGCCGGGTGCCTGCGGCCCGAGTTCGACCAGTTGCAAGCCGTCACGCCCGAGTTGCAAGGCAAATTCCGCGTCGCCGCTTTGCGCCAATTGCAAACGCGCCGCCCAACTTGCCGCAGCCGGGGCAAATTCCACGGCGAGGGCTTCAACGCGGATCAGGGCGGCTTGAGTCGGCATCAAAAATCAGGGGAAAATCAGGTTGACCGCAACAAATCGGCGAGCGGGTCATCCGCCGGGAAGCGTTCGCCGAGCAAGGGGTCGGCGTTCGGCACGCTGCCATCGGCGAGTTGCAGGGTTTGGTCGAGGTATTTTTCGGAGGGCGCGGCCAAGCGGCGGTAGATTTCCTTGCACAGCAGGCGCGCTTTCTGGCCCGGCCAGTCCGGCGGCAGTAGCACCTCGGGCAATTCCGGGTCACGCAGCAGCAGGCGGCGGTAATCGTGAATCAGCAAGGTGCGCAACTGGAAGGCGCTTTCAAGATCGATTTCGCTGTGCTGCTCAAAACGCAATTGGTTGAGGATCGGCTCGTAAAGAGTAACGAAATCAGCGTAGGCGGTGGCCAGCGCGTCAAGATTCCACGCCCGGTTGACCAGATCGGCGTCGCTGGCGGCCATGCCGGAACGTGAATCGGCGGCCAGCAAGGGCATCAGGTGCACAAGCTGATCGCCCAGGCCATCGGCAACCAGGGCATCAAAAACGGCGCTCAGGTCGGCGCTGGGGTGCACGAAACAATCATTGTCGAGGACGCCAAAGCCTTGCCAGAACAAGGCGCGGCGCAACTGTTCGCGGGCCTTGGCGGCGAGTTCACCAACCGCCAGAATCAGCCGCCAGCGGCGGTCCCAGAGCGGGGCGTGCGAGGCGTAAATATGGCGCGAGGCTTCTTCAAAACGATGCCGGCCAGCGTTGGTCAGCACGTAATCGGCACGCCGGCCGACGGTTTCGGTACGTAGCCATTCTTCCTTGACCAGACGAAAAACTGAGGTACGGATCAGCCGTTCGTTGAGCGATAGCGGTTCGAGCAGGCGAATCAGGCTGCCCAGCCAGATCCGTCCGCCACGCGGCAGAATGGCATCGCCGAAGACGGAAATGATGAGCGAACCGGCCTGAACGCGGCGTTGCTGCCGAAAATCGTCAAGGCGGGTTTGAATAGGCTGGGTCACGATGGCTTGCTGGGCTGAAAACCCGTCAATGGTAGCGATTCCACCCCTGACTGAACAGGGTAATGCGCAAATCAGCCATTCAAATAGTTGTTGAATGCTCTGCCATCGGTAATATGTCGGCCAATAACCCTCTGGAGAAGCGAAATGACCCAAGTCGTCCTCAGCGAAATCATCGGCAAAGTTGGCCTGATCCGCATCAATCGCCCGCAGGCAATGAATGCGTTGAATAACGAGGTGGTTGATGCCATCGGCGCGGCGATTGACGCCTATGAAGCGGATGAAAACATCGGTTGCATCGTCATCACCGGCAATGAAAAAGCCTTCGCCGCTGGCGCCGATATCGGCTTCATGAAGGATTTTGACTACATGCACGCCTACAAGACCGATTTCATCACCCGCAACTGGGAGCGCATCAAGACCACGCGCAAACCGGTGATTGCGGCGGTGGCCGGCTTTGCGCTGGGCGGCGGTTGTGAAATGGCGATGATGTGCGACATGATTTTTGCCGCCGACAGCGCCAAATTCGGCCAGCCGGAAATCAAGTTGGGCACCTTACCCGGCGCTGGTGGCACGCAACGTTTGCCGCGTGCGGTCGGCAAGGCGAAGGCGATGGACATGTGCCTGACCGGGCGGATGATGGATGCTGTCGAAGCGGAAAAGGCCGGCTTGGTCGCCCGCATCATTCCGGCGGATCAGTTGCTTGATGAAACCCTGAAGGCGGCGCAGACGATAGCCGGCTATTCGCTGCCGGTGGTGATGATGATCAAGGAATCGGTCAATCGCGCTTTTGAGTCTTCATTGAACGAAGGCCTGCTCTTCGAGCGGAGGGTTTTCCATTCGGCTTTCGCGCTGGAAGATCAGAAGGAAGGCATGGCCGCCTTTGCCGAGAAGCGTAAGGCGACGTTCAAAAATCGCTAAAAAACCTCTCCCCTCGCCCCGGCGGGGAGAGCGACAAATGCACTTATTCGTAGACATCTCCAGCCACGGCCTCGGCCATTTAGCCATTACCGCGCCGGTGCTCAATGCTCTTGCAAAAATCAGCCCGAATTTGCGGTTGACCGTGAGAAGCGGCATTCCACCGCTCAAACTGCGCCAGCGTATCCATGTTCCATTCGAGTTGATCGAAGCGACCAGTGATTTTGGCTATGTGATGATCGACGCGACACGGGTCGATCTTGCCGCCAGCGCCGATGCCTACCGTCTGGCGCACGACAACTGGCCGGCGCGCGTGGCGGCTGAGGTCGCTTTCCTGACCCGGCTCAAGCCGGATTGGGTGCTGACCAACGTCAGCTACCTGCCGCTGACGGCTGCTGCCGAGGCTGGCATCCCGGCCTTCAGCCTGTGTTCGCTCAACTGGGCTGATCTTTTCGAGCATTTTTTTGGCGAGCAGCCTTGGGCGGCAAAAATTCACGCCGAGATATTGGCTGCCTACCGTTCCGCCCGCTGGTTTCTGCGCGTCACGCCGGGGATGGCGATGCCTGATCTGGGTAATGTGCAAGAAATCGGCACAATAGCCGCTATCGGCGAGAAACACGACCTTGGCCTGGGTCAGAACAAGGCGGTGCTGATTGCGCTGGGTGGCATTGCCCACCGCTTGCCGGTAGAAAACTGGCCGCGTCTGCTGGGCGTGCGTTGGCTGGTTCCGGCTGAATGGAACTGCCAGCACCCCGATGCCTTGAGTATTGAGTCCTTTGACCTTTCCTTTACCGATCTGCTTTGTTCGGTTGCTGCGGTGATCACCAAGCCGGGTTATGGCACTTTCACCGAAGCCGCCTGCAATGGCACGCCGGTGATCTACCAGCGGCGGGCAGACTGGCCGGAGCAGGATAGTCTGATCGAATGGCTGCACGCTAACTGCGCGTGCCTGGAAGTTGCTGCCGATATTCTGCAAAGTGGGCAACTTGCCGCTGCGCTGGCGCAACTGAGCCAACAACCCAGCCCGCAAATTCCGTCAGCCAGTGGTAGCGAACAGGCCGCTCGCTACCTGCAAGCCGCCCTACTGACTTAAAAAGCTCAGAAAACCAGCATGTTTGGCATAACCGATTACGGCGCTTTCGTTATTGCGATCATCGTTTTCCTGGCGATTCCCGGGCCGGGCAATCTTGCCCTGATCACTTCGACGAGCAAGGGCGGCATACGCGGCGGTCTGGCTGCCACTTGCGGCGTCATCCTCGGCGATCAAGTTTTGCTGTGGCTTGCCGTTGCGGGGGTGGCTGCCTTACTGACTGCCGCGCCGAGTATTTTTTACGCTATCCAGTGGCTGGGCGCTGCTTACCTCGCCTGGCTCGGCGGCAAGATGCTGTTCGCCAAAGCCGGTGCAGCGCCGGTGCTGCAGATCAAGGCGCGGCATTACTTGCGGCAGGCCTGGTTGATCACGCTGCTCAATCCTAAGGCGATTGTGTTTTACATGGCCTTCTTCCCCTTGTTTGTTGATCCAGCCAGGCATCAGGGCTTGGCGACTTTCGCATTCATGGCGCTGAGCATCGCCGGGCTGACCTTTTGCTACGGCTTGATTGCCGTTTTGCTGGCACATTTTCTGGCCGAACGCCTGCGTGCCAGTCCGTTCGTCTCGCGTGGGCTGCAAAAACTTGCCGGTATTTTTTTGATTGGTTTTGGCATAAAACTGGCGCTCAGTCGCTAATCGCGGCTGAATTTGGCACAATCCCGCATGCCCGAAAATAGTCATCAAAACAGACCAGAAAGCCGCCTGAACGGCCCCGATTCGCCAGAAATCATCCGTAATGAAGTGCTGGCTGATCTTTTCGAGGCCAGCGCCGCCCGTTTTCCCGAAAAGCCGGCGCTGCTCTTTGCCGATAGCCAGTTAACCTATGGCCAACTTAACGCCGCTGCTGACCGCGTTGCCTCGCGCCTGATCGCCGATGGTGTGCGCCCCGGCCAGATCGTCGGCCTCTGGCTGCCGCGCGGCATCGACCTGCTGGTCATGCAGCTCGGCATCGCCAAAACCGGCGCCGCCTGGCTGCCTTTTGATGCCGATACGCCGGTTGAGCGCATCAAGGTCTGCCTCGACGACGCCGCCAGCGCCGGCCTCGTCTGCCTTGCCAAGATCAATGAACTGGGAAGTCATTGCTGGCTCGCCGACGAATTGCAGGCCGCCCACCCCGGCCCGCTCAATCACCGCCACGATGCGCGGCCCAGTGATCCGGCCTACGTCATCTACACCTCCGGCTCGACCGGCAAGCCGAAAGGCATCCTGATCAATCAGGGGGCGATCTGTCATTTTTTGCGCAGCGAAAATGCCGTGCTCGGTATTCGTGAAGACGACCGCGTTTATCAAGGCTTCTCGGTCGCCTTCGACATGTCGTTCGAGGAAATCTGGATCAGCTATCTGGTCGGCGCCACGCTCTGGCTGGCGCCCAAGGAGGTTGCCACTGATCCGGAAGCGCTGCCAATTGCCCTGATCGACAACAAGATCAGCGTGCTGCACGCGGTGCCGACGTTACTTGCCCTCTTTGCTGATGATGTGCCCGGCCTGCGCCTGATCAATCTCGGTGGCGAAGCCTGCCCACAGGCAATCGTTGAACGCTGGGCGCGTCCCGGCCGGCAGGTTTTCAACACCTACGGCCCGACTGAAGCCACCGTTTCCGCCAGCCTGGCCGAACTGCATCCCGGCCAGCCGGTTACCATCGGTCGCCCTTTACCCAATTACGGCTTGCTGGTCATCGATGCCGCTGTCGAAAATGGCCTGCGCCTGATGGCGCAGGGCGAAACCGGCGAGCTATGCATCACCGGCCCCGGTGTTGCGGCAGGTTATCTCGGTCGACCGGATTTAACTGCCGAAAAGTTTCTCGCCAACCCGTGGCCCGCCACGCCGCACGAAAGCCGCCTCTACCGCACCGGCGATCTGGCCCGGATTGACGAAAGTGGGCAGATTCATTGCCTCGGGCGCACCGACGATCAGGTCAAGATTCGCGGCTTTCGCGTTGAATTGGGTGAAATCGAAGCGACGCTGACCCACCAGCCCGGCGTTGGCACCGCCGCCGTGATTTTGCGTCAGGATGACGGCATCGAACGTCTGGTTGCCTATCTGATTGCCGACGATGCCGATCAGGCCAGCGCCGGCAACTTGCGCAATGCGCTGAGTGCCTCCTTGCCGCCCTACATGGTGCCGTCGCATTTTGAGCAGCTCGCTGAAATGCCGCGTCTGACTTCCGGCAAGATTGATCGCAAAGCCTTGCGCGCCAGAGTGCTGGCGCTGCCAGCCGGCACGCCGGGCGATTCGGATACCCCGGAAACACCAGCCGAGGAAATCCTTTTCGCTGCGCTCGCCCGCTTGTTCCCCGGTCAGGCGATCAAGCGCGAGGCCGATTTTTTTGCCGACCTCGGCGGCCACTCCCTGTTCGCCGCCCGGCTTGCCTCAAGCTTGCGTAAGGAAGCCCGTTTTGCCGGGTTTTCAGTGCGCGACATCTATGTGCACCGGCGCGTTGGCCTGATTGCTGATGCCCTTTCAGCCACCGTTGAAGTCGCCATTGATCCCAGCGCTAGCGAATGGATTCCGCCGCCAGCCAGTCGCCGCTGGCTGTGCGGCATCGCCCAGGCCTGTGTTCTGCCGCCCTTGCTCGGCATGCGCATGGGCCAATGGCTGGCGCCTTTTTTCACCTATCACTATTTCACTGGCGAGCCGGGCGATTCGCTTGCCCTCGCCATCGCGGTTTCGGTCGGCGTTTTCCTGGCGGCCACCTTGCTCAGTTTCGGCTTGGCGATAGTCGGCAAATGGCTGATCGCCGGTCGCCTCAAGCCCGGCAGTTATCCGCTCTGGGGCCTGACTTACTTCCGCTGGTGGTGTGCCGACCGGCTGATTGAAGGGGCACCGGTGTACATGCTGAGCAGTTCGCCGCTCAACGTTTGGTGGCTGCGCGCGCTGGGCGCCAAAATTGGCAACGAGGCAATGATCGGCCATATCACCCTACGCGCCCACGATCTGGTGCAGATCGGCGATGGGGTCAGCATCGGCAATGCGGTTAATCTGGAAAATGCCCGGGTTGAACGCGGTCAACTCCATCTTGGCCGGATTAATCTGGAGGACAACGTTTGCGTTGGTTCCTACTCGGTGGTCGAGGGCAATACGACGATCCGCAGCTACGGCCATCTCGAAGGGCAGTCGGCCTTGAGTCAAGGGCTGGAGATTCCGCCCAAGCGGATCTGGCTCGGCTCCCCGGCGCACGACATTGGCGAATTCGATCCGGCTTCGTTGCCGCCGCGTCCGGTGGTTTCCGAAACCCGGTTGGCTCGCGAAGGCCTGTTCTACGTTTTTGGCATGCTGGCGACCGCGGCCATGTTTTTCATGCCGGTATTCCCCAGCTTCATGCTGGTTGACTGGCTGGATGTCGGCGCCACACCCGACGACATGAACATGCCGATCTTTCTGCAGTTGATCAAATATTTCATTTACGCCTTCCCCGGTACGGCGGTGCTGATCATCGGCACCATGCTCTGTTCGGCGATCCTGCGCTGGACGTTGTTGCCTCGTCTGCAGGCCGGCACCTGGGCGATTCATAGCTGGGTTTATTGCAGCCGCTGGGTGGTCAATCAGATTCAGGAATCCAGCCTCAACATCCTGCACGGGATTTACGCGACGGTTTATGCGCCCTTCTGGTATCGCCTGCTCGGCGCCAAGGTTGGCCGCGATGCCGAGATATCAACCGCGCAGGGGCTGGTCCCCGACTTGCTGACGCTGGGCGATGAAACCTTCATCGCCGATGCGGTGATGCTCGGCGACGAAGAAGTTGATGGCGGCTGGATGACCTTGAAACCAACCGTGATTTCGCGCCGTAGTTTTGTCGGCAATGGCGCCTTCATCCCGGATGGCACGATCCTGCCGGAAAATGTCCTGATCGGCGTCCAGTCGCGCGCCCCGGCCAACGACCGGATGCAGCCCGGCGACACCTGGCTCGGCTCGCCACCGATCAACTTGCCGGCCCGCGAGCAGGCCGTCGGCTTTGAAGAGGAGCTGACTTTTCGCCCGTCACCGCTGCGCCGGCTGGGACGGGCGCTGGTTGAAGCCTTGCGCATCATTACGCCGCACGCGCTGGTGATTGCCGTTGGTTACACGGTGGTGCTCAACGTCATGCCGCTAGCCGGTGCCGGGCGCTGGCGCGAAACTTTCCTTGCCCTGACCATTGCGGCGGTACTTTTTGCCTGTTCAACCTTCATTTTTGTCGCCGTTTTAAAGTGGCTGAGTGTCTGGCGTTACCGCAAACACTCAGTCCCGATGTGGTCGCCCTTTGTCTGGATTTCCGAGGCCGTCACCAGCCTGTACGTCGGGATGGCAGTGCCCAATTTCATGAACTATCTGCGCGGCACGCCCTGGCTGCCGCTCGCGCTTAATCTGCTGGGTTGCCGGATCGGGCGTGGGGTTTATCTGGATACCACCGATGTGACCGAATTCGATTGCGTTCAGATCGGTGCTTACAGCGAGTTGAACGCCCTGGTCTGCCCGCAAACCCACCTGTTTGAAGATCGCATCATGAAAATCGATCGGGTGATTATTGGCGAGCGGGTCTGCATCGGCCCGCGCAGCACGGTTTTGTATGGTGCGGTGGTTGGCGACAACGTCCGCCTGGGGGCTTTATCGCTGGTGATGAAGGGCGAAAGCCTGCCGGCTGGCTCCAGCTGGTCGGGTTGCCCGGCCGCACCGGCCAAGCGATAAGCGACTGGCCGTGGACCAAAAACGGCCCAACCTGCTGCTTGTTGCGGTCGACACGCCAAACACGTCAATTCGTGATGCTGCCCGGCAGCAAGTTCGCCAGGTACTGCGCGAATTGCTCGGCGATGAAGCACTGGTTTCGACACCGGGCCAGGCTATCCGCCTGGTTAGGCCGGGTAGCAAGATTGGCATTTCCGTCAGCCATGAAATTGGGTTATCGCTGGTCGCCGTGAACTTTGCCGGCCCGGTCGGTATCGACCTGATGCGCTCACTGGATAGCGCCGATTGGCGCGAACAAATTCCGGCCCTGGCGCAGGATTACCTTGGCCCGCAAATTGCCCAAAATCTAGTTAGTCTCCCCGCCGCAGCGCAGATGCGCTACTTTGCCGAAGCATGGACGCAGCACGAAGCACGCTTGAAATGCCTGGGTTTGGGGCTGCAAGAATGGCAACCGGTGCTAGCCGAACGCCTGTCAGCCTGCCACGTTGAACCACTTAATTTGCCCAGCGGCTACATCGGCGCCGTGGCCTACCGCTAAGTTTCAGCCGGTGATTCATTCTCCGGCCACTTGATCAGCAGATCCGGCAAAGCCCCGACGGCAGTCTCACCCTCCAGCGCCTGCACTTTGGGTTTGCCGTAACTGCCTGCTTCCAGGGTGTAGATGAGGAGCACCTTGTCGACCGGGTGCACCAGCCAGTATTCAAGAACACCGGCCTGTTCGTAGGCGAGGCGTTTGCCGAGATGGTCGCGGGAGGCGGTGGCGGGAGAAAGCACTTCAACGACCCAATCAGGTGCGCCGCGAATCGCTCGTTCGGTAATTTTATTCGGGTCGCAGACGACAAAAAAATCTGGCTGGACCACGGTTTTAACCGCTTCATCAGCTTCGTTTTTGGCGGGCAAGAGCACATCAACGGGGGCAATGAAGGGTTGGCAGGGTTTGCCTGCCAGTGCATTTTTAACCTGTGTTGCAATGTGCAAAACCATGTTCTGATGCGAAATGGTCGGTGCGGGAGCCATTGCGTAAGCGTAGCCATCAATCAGCTCATAACGTTCGCCACTCTCCCAGCCGAGGTAATCCGCGTAGCTGAATCCGGTGTCTTTCAGTTTGGGTTGCGCCATGTTTTGCTCCTTGAGTTTGCCGATCAATTGTATAGCGAACTGGTTAAAGCGGCTTCAAACCCAATCGTTTAAGCAATTCCCCGGTTTCACAAACCGGTAAGCCCATCACCCCGGTGTAACTCCCGGCCAGATGTTCGACAAACATGCCGGCGCGGCCTTGAATGCCGTAGGCGCCAGCCTTGTCCATCGGTTCGCCACTGCTCACGTAATGGCGGATTTCCTCTTCGTCGAGCAGGCGAAAGCGGACTTCGCTGCTCGACAAGACAAATTCCGTGCGTCCCTGGTAGTTGACCGCAACACCGGTCAACACGCGATGGGTCTGGCCGGAAAGGCGCTGCAGGATTGCAACTGCATCAGCCGCATCGAACGGCTTGCCGATGATTTCACCGTTGAACTCAAGTGTCGTATCGGCGGAGAGCAAAGGATGGCGCGGCAGTTTTCGCCAATCAATAATCCGCGAACCATGCTCGGCTTTGGCGCGTGCCACACGCTCGACATAGGCCTGTGGCGGCTCACCGGGTTGCGGGGTCTCGTCGGTTTCGCTGTCGGCACGCGAGCCATCGCGAAAGATCACCGTATCAAAGGCGATGCCCATTTGGGTGAGCAATTCGCGGCGGCGCGGGCTGCGGGAGGCGAGATAGATGCGCATTAGCCTTCTCGATGATAAGGGTGGTTTTTGAGTACGCTGACGGCGCGGTAAAGCTGTTCGCACAAAACCATGCGGGCCATGCCGTGCGGCAGGGTCAGGCTGGACAGGCGCAACTTGTCGTCGGCCTGCTGCTTGAATTCTTCGTCAAGGCCATCGGCGCCACCGATCAGCAGGGCGACATCGCGCCCGTCCTGCATCCAGACCTCAAGCCGTTTGGCCAGCTTGAGGGTGGTCAGGTCATCGCCCTTTTCGTCGAGCACAACAATCCGGCTACCGGCTGAAAGGGCGTCGCGAATGCGGCCTTTTTCAGCGGATAGAAGTTGTTCCCGGGTTTTTGAGCCGCGTGGCTCAGGCTTGATCTCGGTAACGCTGGCCGGCAGTTCGCGCGGCATGCGTTTGAGGTACTCGGCGCAGGCTTCGTTAACCCAGTCGGGCTGACGGTGGCCAACGGCGAGTACAGCCAGTTTCATTCGGCAGCGGCAGCCTGCTCCACGGCCTTGCGGCGCTGGGCCGGGGTGGTCTGCCAGAGTTCTTCGAGGTTGTAGTACTGGCGCACTGAGGCCTGCATGACGTGCACAACGATGTCGCCCAGATCAACCAGCACCCATTCGCCACCTTCTTCACCTTCGATGGAGATGACCTCAGCGCCGGCTTCGCGGACTTTTTCAAGGACGTTGCGGGCGAGTGCCTTGACTTGACGATTGGAGTCACCGGTACAGATGATGACTCGATCAAACATGGAAGAAATTTTCGCGGTATTGAGGATTTCAATGTTCTTGCCCTTGATGTCTTCGAGGGCGGCAACAGCGATTTTTTGTAGCTTACGGATGTCCATTAGGCGTTTCTATAAAGTTGGTGAAGCTGAATATAGTCGAGAACGGTATCAGGCAGCAAATATCGTGCTGATTTACCGTTCGCCAACAATTTGCGGATTTGTGTGGCGGAGATGGCGAGTTGGGTCATTGCAAAGGTGACGATGCCGCCGGCAGCGGCCTCGCCAAGTGATGCGGCATCCGTTTGATAACGGTCGGAAAACTCAGTGGCCAGCTCGTGCGGCAGGCTGGATAGTTCGACCGGAAAACCGGGGCGATGCGAAATGGCGATATGGGCGAGGGCAAAAAGGTCGCGCCAGCGATGCCAGGTCGACAAGCCGGCGAAGGCGTCGGCGCCGACCAGCAAGACCAGCGGCTGCGTCACACCCAGTTCGGCGCGCAGGCGTTCGAGCGTTTCAACGGTGTAACTCGCCTGTTCGGCCTCAACTTCTGCCGGGTCAACAGAAAATAAAGGGTTTTGGGCGGTTGACCGTACCACCATCGCCAGCCGGTGTTGCGCGGTGACTTGTGGGGTGCCGCGATGCGGCGGTTGGCCGGCGGGTATCCAGCGTACGCTGGACAGGCCAAGATGGCTGATAGCTTCTTCGGCGAGGCGCAAATGGCCAAAATGAATCGGGTCAAACGTGCCGCCGAAGAGACCAAGTACCTCAGACAATTTCGGATATGCCGAAAATATCGCGATAGCTGGCGTAGAAGCTGGCAAAAATCGCCGGGGCGACGGCGAGCAGCATCGGCATGGTGATTAGTGCCGTGATGAAGGGTTGCGCATCCGGAAAGAGGGCGAGCAAAACACCGAGCAGCAGTCCGGGGATAACGCCGGCAACCAGCAGCAGGGCGATGCCGTAACTCAGGAAGGGGCGCCAGTTGATCCAGCAGGCGACGAGGCTGTAGAAGAGGGCGCGACCGAGTGTTAGTTTGTGCCAGGCAGCGAGAACGGGGGCGAACCAGTAGGCCATCATCACTGGTGTCATCAGCAACATGACGATCAGCGCCGGCAGGGCAAAATTGCCTTCTTCGATGGCTTCACGATCCGCTTGTTTGCCGGAGAGCATGAAACTGAGCAGATCGCCGCCATCGCTGAGCGCGGAAATGCCGAGAATGCCGAGTGTCAAGACGAGGTAGAGCGCACCAAGGGCGACCAGGGTTTTGGTGTTTTCCTTGAGACCGCCAAGCAGGGTTTGAATGCCAATCGGCTGACCGCGCTCGAGGTTGCGCGAGGCTTGCATCAAGCCGACGGAGAGACCGGGAATGACCAGTGAAGCGGCAATTGCACCGATCACCGGCAGCAGATTGAGGAGCAGGATGATGAACCAGTAGGCGAGGACCAGCATCGACAGCAGAATCGGATTGCACCGGTAAATGGCGAATCCGCTGACTAGCCAGCGCCAACCGGCAGCGGCGGGGAGGGTTTGAGCACGCATCAGACGCCCTCGAAAATGTCGCGGTAGGACGCGTAGACCGCGCCGGAAAAGACCGGGACCAGCAGCAGCAGCCCCAAACCAATCGGCAGCATGGCGAAGAAGGCCATGATCATCAGCATGATCCCGAAAAAGCTCATTGCCAGCCAGTTTTTAACGCCTGCTTCAAAGCTCGCCTTCATCGCATCGACGGGTTTCATGTGATGGAAAAAAACCAGCGCCGGGGCAAACCAGGTGGCCATGATGACGGGTACCGAAAGAATCATGACCAGCAAAGCGGCGAGCATGACGCCACCGAAGGCAATGCCGACTCCGGCCACCTTGCCGGTGATCACGCCGCCGAGAATGCCGCCGCTGACCAGCAGGAAGGCGACAAAAGCGATGCCGAAAACGCCAGCCACATAAATCACACCGACCATGACCAGCGGCCCGGCATTTTTGCGAAAGCCGATGAAAATATCGACGATCTCCGCTTGCCCGCCTTCTGATTGGACGCGGCACAACTGGAGCAGGCCGGCACCGAAGAGGGGTAACAGCAAGTTGGCGCCAAGCTGGCCAAAGACCGGCACGATAGAGATCGCAAGCAGAATGACCAGAAGCAGTACGGTGCTGCCGATCCACGCGCCGGGGTTGCCGGCAAACATTGCCCAGCCTTGGCGCAGCCAGTCAAAGCAGGCGCCAATATCGACTTCACGGCATTCGCCGGTAAAAGGGGCTGGCGCTAATGGAAATTGCGGGGTTTCTTCGGTCATATGCGGATGCTAACGGGGGAGTTCTGCCGGGGCAAGGCAGAGTTGCTGCAACAGGCGCCCGTATTGGTCGGGATCCTTGATCGTAACGAGGGCACCGGCGCGTGGCCGGTGGCGGATTTCGAGGCGGAGCAGCCAGAAACGCAGCGCAGCGGCGCGGCGCAGTGCCGGCCAGGCTTGCGCTTCGTCGTCGGCGATTGGTCGCACACTTTGGTAAGCGGCGACCAGTTGGCGCAGGCTGGCGGCATCGACACACCAGTCGTTGGCAACAATCGCCAGGTCGAAGAGCAGGGCGTCGCTGCCGGCGAAGTAGAAGTCGAGCACGCCGCTCAGTTGCTCGCCCTGCCACAGCACGTTGTCGCGGAAGAGGTCGCCATGAATGACGCCTTGTGGCAGTTGCGAATAATCCTGAATGGCCTGAAATTCGAGCTCGGCAAGCAGTTGACCGTGCTCGTCGGCATTTACCTGCGGCAATAACTCGCGCCCGACTTTTTCGCGCCATGCGGTGCCACAAGGGTTAGGCAGCGGCGCGGGGAAATCGGCAGCGGCCAGATGGAGGCGGGCGAGGGTGGCGCCAAGAACTGCGCAATCCTTGAGCGAGGGTTTCTCGATGTCGGTGCCTGGCAGACAGCTCAATAAAGCCGCCGGTTTGCCGGCGAGCAGTCGCCAGTAACGGCCCTGACTATCGGCCAGCGGTTGCGGGCAGGGAATGCCACGGCTGGCGAGATGGGCCATCAGGGCGAGATAGAAATCGAGTTGCTCGGGCGTCAGGTGCTCGAAGACCGTGAGCACCCGGCGCACGCCGCCGGCGGTCACAAAATAATTGGAGTTCTGCATACCGGCGGCAATGCCGGCAAAGTCTGAAAGCGCCCCAAGCGCTAAAGGCTCAAGCCAGGCGGCGAGTTCGGCGCGCCCAACCGTGGTGTAGACCGACAATTTTTACCAGGAATGAAGGATCCACATCGGTGGCTTGGTCATTGGCCCGATGGTGTCGGATTCGATGAAATTGCCATCGCCCTGACGGTCAATCAGATAATAGGGTTTGCCAACCGCCGGTGTGACTTTGACCATGTAAAGCTTGCCCTTGATGCGGAATTCCTCGCGGGTTTCCTTCTCGGCCTTGATGATATTTACATCCGGCTCCATTGCCGCATCAAACGCCTCCATGCCGGGCGGGGGCGGAGGGACCGCCGGCAGGGGCAGGCGGTCGCTTTGCGCCCAGACGGGGGCGCTGGCGAGAAGAAGAATGGGAAACAGACGGCGCATGAGGAATTCCTTGAAAATCTGGCTCGGATTTTATTACAGGTTGAGCATCATCTCGCGCTCGTTTGGCAAGGGGCCGAACGGACGCGACTCATAATGCTTGAAGATGGCCTCGACGACTTGTTCCGGCTGGTCGATCAACTGAATCAGGTTGATGTCTTCCGGGTTGACCATACCTTCCTCGACGAGTTTCTCCTTGAACCAGTCGATCATGCCTTTCCAGAAATCGGAACAGACCAGAATCAGCGGAATTTTGCGCGCCTTGCCGGTTTGGATCAGGGTTAGCGCTTCCATCAACTCATCGAGCGTGCCAAAGCCACCGGGCATTACCACGTAGGCGCTGGCAAAACGGACAAACATGTATTTGCGGGCAAAGAAGTGGCGGAAAGTTTGCGAAATATCCTGATACGGATTGGCCGCCTGTTCGTGCGGCAGCTGGATATTGAGGCCAACCGAGGGCGATTTGCCGTGGAAGGCGCCCTTGTTGGCGGCTTCCATGATGCCGGGGCCGCCACCGGAGATGACCGAGAAGCCGGAGTCGGAGAGCAGGCGGGCGGTGCGCTCGGTCAAATCGTAATATTTGGAACCGGGTGGCGTCCGGGCGCTGCCAAAAATTGTTACGGCCGGCTTGATCGCCGCCAGACGCTCCGTGGCCTCGACGAACTCTGACATAATGCCGAAAATCCGCCAGGATTCGCGGGCCGATGCGCTGTTCAGCAAGGCCTCGGATTCCACCCCCATTACCAGTTTGTCACTTTCCGTCACGTCTCATGCCCCTCTTATTGTTGGTGGACGGTTCGTCCTATTTATACCGCGCTTTTCACGCCCTGCCCGACATGCGCAACCAGGCTGGCGAGCCGACCGGCGCCATGTATGGCGTTCTGAACATGCTACGCCGGCTGGAAAGCGACTACAAGGCAGACTACAAGGCGATTGTTTTCGACGCCAAGGGCAAAACTTTCCGCGACGACTGGTTCCCGGCTTACAAGGCGCACCGGCCATCGATGCCGGAAGATCTGGTCAGGCAGATCGAGCCGATCCACGCCGCAATCAAGGCGGCTGGCTGGCCGGTGCTGATGGTCGATGGCGTTGAAGCCGATGACGTAATCGGCACGTTGGCGACCCAGGCTGCGGTCGACGGCATAAACACGCTGATTTCTACCGGCGACAAGGATTTGACTCAACTGGTCAGCCCGCTGGTGCGCTGGTACAACACGATGAGCAACGAGCTGCTCGACGAAGCCGGGGTTGAAGCCAAGTTTGGCGTGCCGCCGGGCAAGATCGTTGATTATCTGGCGCTGGTTGGCGACACCGTCGATGGCGTACCGGGGGTTGCCAAGTGCGGCCCGAAGACCGCGCTGAAGTGGCTGGCGCAATATGGTTCGCTGGATGGCGTTGTGGCCCACGCTGATCAAATTGGCGGCGTTGTTGGCCAGAATTTGCGTGACCATCTCGAATTTCTGCCGCTCGGCAAAAGGCTGGTGACGGTGGCCTGTGATCTTCCGGATTTACCCGCCGCTACGGCGTTGACCGTAAGCCAGCGCGATACGGAAACCCTGCGCGATCTCTACACCCGCTACGAATTCAGAACCTGGTTGCGCGAGCTGGATAGTCCCGAACTGACCTCCGCCCCTCTCCCGCTTGCGGGAGAGGGGCCGGGGGAGAGGGTTTCCCAGCAGGCTAGCGAAGCGATTCCGGTGAACTACGAAACCGTTTTCACCTGGCCCCAATTCGACGCCTGGCTGAGCAAAATCGAAGCTGCCGAACTGACCGCCCTCGACACCGAAACCACCAGCCTCGATTCTTTCGCGGCGCGTATTGTCGGCATTTCACTGTCGGTCACGCCGGGCGAGGCCTGCTACATCCCGCTCGCCCACTCGGGCCCCGGCGTCGCCGACCAGTTGCCGCGCGATGAAGTGCTGGCCAAGCTAAAACCCTGGCTGGAGGCAGTTGACCGCAACAAAGTCCTGCAAAACGCCAAGTACGACCAGCACATCTTCGCCAATCACGGCATTGCCCTGGCCGGCATTGCCCACGACACCATGTTGCAAAGCTACGTGATCGAGTCCGACAAGGGTCATGATCTCGGCCAGTTGTGCACGCGCCATCTTGGTTTGCCGACCATTCCTTACGAAGAACTGTGCGGCAAAGGCGCCAAGCAGATCACGTTTGATCAGGTCGACATCGAACGCGCCGCCACCTATGCAGCAGAGGATGCCGATGTCACCCTGCGTGTGCACAACGTCCTGCATCCGCAATTTGCCAACGAACCGGGTCTGTCGCACATTTATCACGCGATCGAAATGCCGGCCCGCCAGGTGATCTGGCAGATTGAACGCAACGGCATCTTGATCGACAGCGCCGTGCTGGCCCGGCAAAGCCACGAAATGGGCCAGAAGATCATGGCCCTCGAAGCGCAAGCCTACGAACTGGCCGGCCAGCCTTTCAACCTCGCTTCGCCCAAGCAACTGGCTGAAATCATGTTTGAAAAGCTGGGATTGCCGGTCAAGAAAAAAACGCCGTCTGGCGGCCCGTCGACCGACGAGGAGGTGCTTTCCGAGCTGGCGCTCGATTACCCGCTGCCCAAGCTTTTGTTGGAGCACCGCAGCCTGTCCAAGCTCAAAGGTACTTACACCGACAAGCTGCCCCGTATGGTTAATCAAGCAACTGGTCGAGTGCATACTCACTTCTCGCAAGCCGCAGTGGTGACCGGTCGTCTGGCATCCAGCGACCCCAATTTGCAGAATATTCCGGTACGCAGCGAGGAAGGCCGGAAGATTCGTACCGCCTTCATCGCCCCGCCGGGAAGTAGCATCGTTTCAGCCGACTATTCGCAGATTGAGTTACGCATCATGGCGCATCTTTCCAGCGACGCGCGTCTGCTTGATGCCTTTGCCCACGGTGAGGATGTGCACCGCGCCACGGCGGGAGAAATCTTCGGCGTCACGCCCTTGGAAGTCGGCCCGGATCAGCGCCGCGTCGCCAAGAGCATCAATTTTGGCCTGATCTACGGCATGAGCGCCTTCGGCCTCGCCCGCCAGCTCGGCCTTGAACGCAGCGCGGCGCAGACTTATATCGAACGTTATTTCAATCGTTATCCCGGCGTTGCGCTGTACATGGAAGAAGCACGCGAAATGGCCCGGCAAACGGGCTATGTCGAAACCGCTTTTGGGCGTCGTCTATGGTTTCCGGAAATTCGTTCGAGCAACGGCAACCGTCGCCAGGGAGCCGAGCGCGCCGCGATCAATGCGCCAATGCAGGGCACTGCCGCCGATTTGATCAAACTGGCAATGATCGCCGTGCAAAACTGGCTGGAAAAATCAGCGCTTAAATCACGGATTGTTCTGCAAGTGCATGACGAACTGGTGCTGGAGGTGCCGGATGACGAGCTCAACGAAATTCGTATGCACCTGCCGCGATTGATGGGGCAGGTGGCGGAGCTAAAGGTGCCGCTGGTGGTTGAGCTTGGGGTTGGAGCTAACTGGGAGGCGGCGCACTGATCGCTATCGAGTGATCCTGGCTTGTAAACGTTGGTAGGCAGCCAGGGCTTCTTCGACAGAAATATCCGTGACATTGCGCGACGGTTTTTGCAGCAGTTCATGTGGCACGCCCCAAGGGAACCAGCGGCCCGCATCGGAGTTGCCGAAAAAGCTGATGATCGACAACCCCAGAGCAGCGCCCATGTGCATGGCGCCACCGTCGGAACAAATCATTGTCTGACAAGCCGAAAGCCCACCGGTCAGTTCGGCCAGCTGTGCCGTCGGATATGGCAGAACCGGCAAACCGGCTGCTGCTTCCAAGATGGCTGCCGCCTTGCGATCATCGCCGGGGTGCAAGGGATTATCTTCGTCACCCGGCGACCAGAAAAGGACGAACTGCGCTTCGAATCGTTGGTGCAAGCCTTGCATTAACGCGACAAAGGACGGCACTGGCCAGCGTTGCGGAATCTTGCGGGCACTGATGTGTATCGCCAGCACCGGCTTTTCCGGGTTGTACCAGGGCATGGCGGCGAGACGTTGGCGGATAGCTTGGGCTTGCCCAGCTGACGGGCGTAGTGTCATTGGACCGGGAGTTTCCGCTCCGGCAGATTCGGCCAGTAGAGCCCAGCAGCGCTCAACCTCATGCCCGCTCTCTTTCCTGGTAATTTGAATGCTAAGGCCGGCGGGCGGCTCACCGCTGGCCGGTTTGAAGCCGATGACTGAAGCTGCTCCCAACCAGCGCGCCAGTTTCATCTGGCGTTCAATGTTGCCATCGCTGGCCAGGTAAACCTGATTGTATTTCGCTTGGCGCATCGACAGCATCAGCATCAGGCGACGCCAATAGACGCCCGGCACCGTTTCGCCGGCGGCCCGATGCTTGGCCTTGGTGTAAAAGTAGACATGATCGAGATCCGGATTTTCGTCAAGAACCGGGGCGTTATAGCTGTTGACCAGAGCATCGATCCGGGCTGCCGGGTGGCGTTTGCGTAGTTCCGAAATCAACGGAGTCGTGCACAGCAGGTCGCCGATGTTGTCCCGTCGGATGATCAGGATGGCGGTTTGCTGTTCTTGCGGAGAAATGGAGGGCACCGGGAATTCCTCTCAAGGTTTCGGTAATGGCAGATCAAGTTGGGAAAATGCTTTTTCCGAGCCGCTCGCCGTCAGGTGATGTCGATCTCTGAACAACAGGGTCTTGCCGGCAATTGCCGAACATGTGCCGCTATCGCAGAGGGATGAGAAGGTGTCGAGGAATTGCAGTGCCGGGTAAGACTCGGCCAGTGCCGCGATATATCGATCGTAATCGGGGCGCTTGCGCCTCATGAATTCTAGGCTCTCGCTACAGATTTGGGCGGCATTGTTGCCGGCCCCAAGCGCTTGAGCAATGGGTGGCCGCTCGGTGCACAGGCGGGGATCAAAATCGAATTCCGGATTGTCGATCAGGAAAACAACCTGCTTGCCGGCTTTGAACAACTGATCGAGCATTTGCTCTACCGTTCCGGCAAACGGATTGTCCTGCTGGTGGATTCGACCATGGTGGTAGGCCACAAAGACGGTTCTGACTTCGGGGTGGGCGATGGCCCAGGTCAGGTTGGCCCAGTTTGTATCGGCCCCGACTCGTAGCGGGCCTTCAAACTGCACCAGATTGCCCCCGCTTCGGCCGACCAGCGTGGCCAGACCAGGATAGAAATGATTGGCGTGACTGTCGCCGATCAGGAGATGGCTCGGCTCGGCAGCACTGTGGCGCTGGCAATAAGTACCTTGCGGATGCACAGCAGCCTGACACTCACTGTCGAGAATCCGGCTATCAGACCAGAGTAGCGCCTGCCATGCATCACCTTCAACTCGCCCCGGAAACCCTTTGGCTGAGCGCGTCCAGTCACCCAAGCCACCGATGGCGACGAGGATGACCAGCCCGGCAACGGGTAGCCACGATGTCTGCATGAGTACTGAGCCAGAGCGACGCACCGGTTTTTCCAGAAAGCGGTAAGTGGCCCAGGCCAGCAGCAATGCCGCCAGGATCAGGCCGAGCAGCATTGCGACTGATGGTTCGCCGTAAAGAATTCGGGCAAAGGAAAACAAGGGCCAGTGCCACAAATAGAGCGGATAGCTGATCAGGCCAATGGCAACGGCTGGCCTTGCAGCGAGGCCACACCGACTAAACCAGGATGTGGGTTCGCCCAGGATAATCAGCGCTGCCCCCAGTACGGGAAACAATGCACGCCAGCCGGGGTACGGCTGTGTGCCATTGATGAATAGATAGGCGCCGAGAATTAGCCCCAAGCCGAGCAGGCCGAGCCAGTTTGTTACAACGATGCTGCGCCCGGCCAGTATTTGACGTATTCGGCGGCCATGGAGCGCGACGATGGCGCCGGTCAGCAGTTCCCAGCCTCGGTAGTGCGGCAGGAAAAAAGTCGCCATTGGGTGTTCGGGTGTTGCGCTGATACAGGCGATCAGGCTGCATAAGGCCAGACCGAGAGGAATCCATTTGCCAGCAGGGCGCAATCGAATGGCCAGCCAGAGTAGCCATGGCCAGACGATGTAGAACTGTTCTTCGACGGCCAGAGACCATAAATGGAGTAAAGGCTTTAATTCGGCATCGGTGTCGAAATAACCGGCTTGCCCATATAACAAAAAATTGTTGGAAAAATAGGCGCTATGGACCAAGGATTGACCTAGTGCGCGCAGTTCTCCGGGCATCAGTAGTAAATAGCCCAGTCCCCAGACAACGATCAGTATGGCTAGCAAGGCGGGAAAGATGCGGCGGATCCGGCGTGCGTAGAAATTTCGGATGCTGAAGTCGCCACGCCCGAAATCCTGGATGATCAGGGCGGTAATCAGGTAGCCGGAAATGACGAAAAAGACGTCAACCCCGGCAAAACCGCCCGGCAGCCATTTGGGAAAGGCGTGAAACAGCACGACACCAAGGACTGCGATGGCGCGCAGACCGTCGACGTCGGGCCGATAAGAAAGATGGGAGTTGTGAGCAGTCAGATGTTGAATTTGGTTTTTTTGCAGCGGAACCAAGGTACGTTCCGAATTTGATTTCTGTTTTGAACTCGCGTTTTTTTGCAAAAAACGCAATATTTTATGAGCAACTAGAGCCGTGACATAAGCAATCCAAAAGCAGTGACAGCTTCGCCAACATTTATATCCGAGACGTTGCGAGAGCGATGCTGTAAAAGCTGATAAGGAGTCCCCCAAGGATGCCAGCGCTCAGCCGAAGAATTGCCAAAGAAACAAACCAGCGGTTTGCCCAGCCCGGCCGCAACATGCATCCCGCCACCATCAGAAAGAACGGCGCAATCGGCTAGCGAGAACCCGGCGATCAGTTCAGAGAGATGCTCGGTAGGCATCGGCATGACGGGCAAATCTGACAATTCAACAAGCAACTGTGCCGCCTTGCGATCATCGCCAGGATGGAAGGGGTTGTTCTCATCCCCCGGCGACCAGAAAAGCAGGAAGCGGGCGCTGTATTTGGCGTGTAAACATTTTGCCAGTTCAGTAAAGCTGGCGATCGGCCAGCGCTGTTTTTCCTTGCGGGCGCTGATGTGCAGAGCCACTAGAGGCCCCTTCCCCGCAAGGATAGATGGCGTGAGTCGCGAACGCATCTTATCGACCAGCCTTGCATCTGCTACTACGGTCAACGCTGGAATCGGCCCCGAAACATCCAGTGGCGCCAGCAATCGAAAAATATCCTCGGTTTCATGGAGTTTTCCACCCTCGCCATGCGGCACCGGCAGGTCAATACCCGGCAAAGGAGCCGCCTCGTTGATGAAGCCGATAATATGCTTGGGCTTCAACCACTTTGCCAGCTTCAATGCTCGTATTGCCGGACCACCATTCGACAGCACCACACAATCAAAGTGCATCATCCGCAACTGATACAGCATTTTTATGCGGTTCAGATAGGCCTGCCAGACAGATTCGCCCTTTGCATGCTTGCCCTTGGTGTAGGAAAAAATGGCATCGAGATGAGGATTGCCCGCAATCGCCGGTGCGTTATAACTGTTCACCAGGGCTGCAATATATGCACCCGGGTAACGCCGACGCAAAGCCTCGAACAACGGCGTAGTCAGGATCAGATCGCCAATGTTGTCACGGCGAATGATCAGTATTTTTTCAAAGCTCATGCGCGGAATTCCACGGCTAAAAATTGAAATGCTCGGCCATTCGTTCGGCGCCTAGTGCATTGAGGTGAGCCCCATCAGAATAAATCAACTTGCCATCCAGCCTGGCTTCGCAACGACCTTCACGACAAAGATGGGGCGCTGGGTCGAAAAGCTGTATGTTGGGATAGCGGGCAGCGACCTCGTTCAGCTTATGACGCGACCAGTTTTGCATGTTGCGGTAGTACTCCTCGGTCACAAAGCAATCAGCACGAGCTTCGGCTCGCCAGCGAACCGGGCGCTTTTGGCACTCGCTGACCACAAAATTGAGCGTAGGGGTGGTAAAAAATACAACGATTTTCTTTCTGCTAGCGGCCAACTTGGCAAAAGTATCATCGATTGACCGACTGATGATCTGCTTGTTTTTTTCCTGATCCGGTGACGGCTGGTCATCAACCCCTGGGTAGGTGAAATACTCAAAGGTCCGAAGTGCAGCAACTACCAGAATGGTATCGATCTGCGGATCGTCCGTCGCTTGCTCGATGGCTGGATTGACCTCTCTTGGGCAACCTTGTGGCGAGTGCCCGGGGGTATGCTTGTCAAGATTGTAAAAGGGCTTACAACCAGCCCGGAATGCGTGAATCAGCTCTTGGCCATGAACCCGAAAATAGTGGCTGCTCAGCGCATTTGCATACATCAGGGCGTTGCTGTCACCGAGCAAAATTGCTTTCCGTTCACTGCTAAATCCGGCGGGCGGCAAAACTTGGCGTGAACTTGCCGGCTGCAGATTCGTATCCAGTTCAGGAAAGCGTCCCGGCACTCCTTGCTTTGCATAAACCATGTAACCAGCGGCACCGACAGCCAGCAACGTCACCCACAGGACAAGGGCAAAATTCGGGCGTTTCGCCGCTGCTGAAACACGCAGCGGTTGCTCAACCAGATGATAAGTCAACGCTGCCAGCGGAAAGGAAACCAGAAACACACCCAGTCTCGTCGTCAGATCAAGGCTGTTTCCGTCAATAACACGAAGCATTGAGAGGATAGGCCAGTGCCACAGATACAGCGGGTAACTGATCAGGCCGATATACGCGAGCGGCCGCAAGCCTAACAGCCGATTGAAAAAGCCTTTGGCGCCAGCGGCGATAAACAAGGCTGCGCCTATCGTTGGCACCAACGCCATCGCTCCGGGAAATAAGGTGCTACTTGAAAATCCCCAAGCAGACCCGAGAACCATAGCTAAACCAATGCCTCCGACTGCCGGTCGCCAACGCTCAACAAATAGCGGGGCTGACTCGGGAACCCTCGCCCGTCGTCCCTCGGCGTAAGCGAGAAGAACGCCGATCATCAACTCCCAGCCACGACTGAACAGATGGAAATATCCCCAAGCCTTGTGGTCGGGCAAGCGCCAGACAGCACTGAAAAAACAGATCAGGGCAAAAATAATCAAGGGTATCAACGGACTCTTGCGACGATGGATCGAATAAAGCAGGAAAAGCGGCAGCACCAGGTAAAACTGCTCTTCCACCGCGAGGGACCAAAGATGCAGCAATGGCTTAAGCGAAGCTTCTGTATTGAAGTAACCGACCTCTCGCCAGAACTGCCAGTTGGAGATGAAAACCGACGCGCCGGCAACATGCTTGCCGAGTAACTCATACTCGATGGGCAACAATATCCACCAGCCGGCGATCAATACTCCGCTCAGAACAACCAGCAAGGCTGGGAATATTCGCCGAGCACGGCGACCAAAATAGGCGCGCGCTGAATAACGCCCGGCAACGATTTCTTCGAAGCTGGAGCGCCCGATCAGATAGCCGGAGATGACAAAAAAGACGTCGACGCCAACGAAGCCACCGGAAACAAGGGTCGGAAAGCAGTGAAAAAGCAAAACGGCAAGCACCGCCACGGCTCGCAGCCCATCAATATCCGGCCGATAGACGTGCGAATATTTGCCCGAAAGAATCTGGCCGATAGCGGCCAGCTTTTCAATTTGCGTGTTCATCATGATGTTCCGATAATTCTTGCAGATATCGAACGAATTACTTTCAATGCAATATCCAATATGACCAATCCACAGAAATCAGTCGTTCTATGCTGCACGCACCCTGACAATGCGCGCCGGAACCCCTGTGACGACAGACCATGCAGGGACATCCCGCGTCACCACTGCCCCCGCCCCGACGACAGCCCCTTCGCCGATTTTTATGCCGGCGAGGACGACTGCATTTGCACCGATCCAGACATCCCGTCCGATAAAAACTGGCTTCGCATCGCTGCCCTGATCACGTATCGGGCAACGGCCTTCAAATCGGTGCTGATAGGAAACAATTCGTACACCGGGACCAATTAAAGTGCCGTCGCCGATTTCAACACCACCGGTACCATCTACAACGCAAAAATTGTTGATTTCGACACGATCGCCGATCCGGATTCCTACACCACCCTGAATATAGGCATAACGATTGATCGTCACGTGGCTGCCCAACTCAATCCTGCCACCACTGGAGGCATCGATTGACGCACCGTGATGAATCTTGCAGCGAGTATTCAGGCGGATGAAACGGGTTCCTTTGAGATATGCCCTGAGTGACACCCGTGAACGATTCTGCCAGCGAACTTTTACCGCAAAGATCAATGTCTCCAGAAGCCTCATGGCGATGAAGTGCTCTCTGGCGCAGCTACATCACCCAATTCAGTATCCCGTGCCACCAGTCCATGAAAACAGACACCAAGAAACAAGCCGTAAACTACCAATAGGCGTTTGAAAGAAAAATCGTCAAACATATTCCGCAGCAAGAAAAACAAGACGATCAACGCACCGGCGGTGGCCATTGCCCGGCGTTGCCGGAACAGTAAATACAATATTTGAGAGTTTGCGGCAATTAACAGGCAAACACCGAACAGCCCCAACTGCAGGAAATTGTTCAATAGGAGATTGTGGCCATGATGGAGTTGTTCCTCTGGCCATTCTGCTCCCTTCGAAAAATGCGCCCTGACATTATCGCGGCCAAATCCGGCGCCAATCACCGGCGACTCCAAGCCGCGCGCAAACCACGCTTGCCAAGGTCCCAGCCGTTCATTCTTGGCCAATTGTTCAATGACCCCGTTTGCCTTTAGCTCTGGGTTTAAGGAATTTGCTGGCCTGCCGGCTAATTCCGCTTTCATCATGACGAATGAAAAGCCAAGCACCAGCACGCAAGCAAGCAACAAGCTACTTCGGCCAAAGCGATGACGGGTATGCAAGAGCAGATCAGCAATCACCACAACCGGGAAGACAACCCATGCCACCCGCTGATGTGTCATGAAAAGTAGGCCAACAAGCAGCGGATAAAAAAACAGGCGTGAGTTTTTACTCAAAAAGGGCAGCGAGATACCAGCCAGCATGAACAGGTAAGTCGAGTAGTAGCCAACGCTATCAAACATCTTGTCGATCCAGATTGGACCAAAATATAAATAACTCAGTGCGCTACCCGCCAGGAAAACTCCCCATACCCCAGCTAACAGGAATTCAATCCGCGCGACCTGCCCAAAAATTCTGAAGGCATGAAATGAAGCTATAAATGCCAAGCATGGAATCAGGATGTCACCACGAACCGCTTGCCAGGAAATCGCAGGGAACTCCGCCCAAAGCAAAGAAAGAACTGCCCAAGAAAAGTACACCGGCAGCAGGTACAAACGCCCCGTCAATATCCGCAGATCTTTACGTGTATCAGCATTTAATAGCGCAAGCAAAGCGAAAATATATATTGGGGTAAAAAATAGCGAGGACCAGACACGCATCATGCTCAATGCGATCAGGCCACCCCAAGCAAACATGATCAGGTCGGAACGCTCGATTCGTGTCAAAACCCCCATGGGCAATTTCCCTTTTTATAAATTCAGGTAGCGGCGATAGACCGCCGCCAGATCGTGATTAATTGCATCGACCGAGAATTTTTTAGCCGTCTTTAAGGCTGCCTGATAAATAAAATCACGCTGTTCAGCCTGCTCGTCACGCATCAAATCGGCAGCCAGAGCCAACCGGTCTGCCAGTTCGGCAGCGTTGCCGACCTCATGCAAAAGCGCATTATTGCGGTCGAGGATTTCACCTAACCCGCCGCCAGTCGTCGCTACCAACAGTTTGCCCATGCCCAGCGCTTCCAGCGCCAGGATGCTGAAGCCTTCGTGGTGGGAGGGCATGGCGACGATGTCGGCCAGCCGCATTTCATCAAGAAAATCCGGCGCTGCGAGCAAGCCGGCGACACGCGCCGGGAACGTCGGGGTATAGCCGGCAAATTCAGGGCCGCAGAGGACAACATCGAATTGCTGAGCCAGCCTCGTTGTTAATAGCGCAGCCTCCAATTCAAAAAAACCCTTGTTTTTTTGCCTGCCGCCGCCATAAAGAAGGCGCGGCTTACGCCCATTTGCGGGTACTGACGCCATTGCCGCAACCCCGCCCGGTACCGGGTTATGGACAACGTCGATAGGCACACCGGGTGAGCAGGCCGAAATCAGCGCCTGACGTACTGCGCCACTAACCGCGATCAAACCATCCGCCGTGCCCGGCACGACGAATTCCCCGAATTTGCGGTGGTAATGGCACAAGACACATGGCCGATAATCCAGAGACTGAATCAGATGGTCAACCAGAGCATGTCGGTTATGAACATGCAACAAGGCAGGGCGCAGTCGTGTGATCAGATCGACCAGGCGGCTGAAGGTAAATAATTTGAGACCCAGCAACTTATTGCAGAGCTTGTTCTTCAGATAATCCTCGGCAAACGGATAGAGCATTGCCCGGCCATAGGGTTCGGAAGCGCCCTCGCCCAGACAGGCAATTCCAACTGAAAACGCCGCATCATCCATTTGTGCGAAAGCAGCCAGAACTTTGTCCACGCTGCCAGCCCCGACGCGGACATCGCCCCAGAAATGAACATGCAGGACTATTGGTTTGGTCATGGCTACTTCAATCCGGCGAGCAGGCGCTGGGCGACCTTGCCCCAGGTAAAGTTGTCGGCGATCCGCTGGCGAGCAGCCGCACCCATGCGCTTACGACGCTCGGGGTCGCTAGCCAGCATGGCCAGTGCATCGGCCAGCGCCTGGGCATTCTCAGGCGCGACCAGCAGGCCGCAATTCCCCTCGTTGCCAACCGTTTCCGGGTTACCACTGAATGCCGTGGCGATCACTGGCAAACCGCTGGCCATGGCCTCGGCCATGCTGTTGCTGAAGCCTTCGTCACCGATGCTGGCGAAAAGGCCGATATCTGCACTCGCCCAACAACTCGCCAGTTCGCCATGCGGCATACCAGGCTTGAAGATCACCCGATCGGCGATGCCCAGTTTTTCGGCCAGCATTTTCAGCGAAGCCCGCTCCGGGCCGTTGCCAATAACCAGAAAACGAATCGGTAGATCTTTCGTCGCCTCGGCGGCAAGCGCCCGAATGCTGATGCCAACGCCCTTCCAGCCAACTAGACGGCCGGCGAAAATGCACAGGACATCCTGCTCCTGCAAGCCGAGCTGGCGGCGGAAATCGGCGCTGCGGTGCTGTGGGCCAAAGCGTTCGAGGTCAACCCCGTTGTAAATGACTGTCGGAAAACGACCGTAGCGGCTCTTGATCTGCCAGGCGTTGAAATAACTGTTGGCAAAGAACGCATGCACCCCACGCGCGAAGTAACGATCACCGGCAATGAAACTGGTGCCGCCGCTGCGGAAGGCGAAGCGCGTCCTGCTGCCTGCCGGCATCAGCTTTGGCCAGAAAAAATCGAAGGGTTTGGTAATGACGACCCAGTCAAAATCCCCGGCGATCACACTGGCCCGCGCATGGCGGGCAAAACTCAGGCGTTCCCACAGGCGACGGAAGCGATTGCCCAAGTCAGGGGCGTGTTCGCGCGGTGTGAAGGGAAAGGTCTGGACGGAAATAGCCCTACCCCCTAAATCGGGTCGGATGCCACCCTCGCCACCGATCACCGTCACCTCGTGACCGAGGTCATGGAGTGTACGGGACAGCTCCCAGACTGCCGTCTGGATGCCACCGTAGGTCACGGTTACCGTGACATCAACAAAAGCGATCTTCATGACCGGCTATCCTTGTTCATCATGGTCTGCAAAACCTGCTTCGCTCGATTCAGCCAGCTGTAAGTAGCCGCATCGGCTCCGGCCTGATGGCCCAGCGCAACTGCCCGACCGGAATCGGCCAACAAGTCTACGATCCCCGCCGCCAGGGCCGCCGGATTTTCGGCTTCGACTAGCCAGCCGTTTTCTCCATGGCGAATTACCTCACGCAACGAAGGTAGATCGGAAGCGATAATCGGCTTGGCCATACCCATATACTCAAATAGTTTGAGCGGCGAGGTGTAACGACTGCCGATCGAAGTCCTGAGCAGCGGCAGGGCGCAGATGTCGCACTCACCAATCAGCTTGAAACGCTCGGCCGGCGCAATCTTGCCGAGAAAGCGCAGGCGCTCGCCACAGCCCAGTTCGGCGGCCAGTGACTGGAGATTTTCGATGCGAGCCGTCTCGCCACCAGCGATCCAGAGTTCCGCCGCCGGTACTTGCGCCATGGCCCGAACCAGCACATCGACCCCCTTCCACGGATGCAGGCTGCCGAGATAGAGGATGCGCGGCATGCCGCCCGGATCTCGCGCCAGCGGTGCCGCCTGTGCGCTAGCGATTGCGGTCATATCGACACCGTCGGGGAGAACAGTGATCGGCTTAGTGAGCTGGTAGCGTTGCTTGATATCGTCGGCCAGGGCAGCAGTCAGCGAAAACAGGCCGCTAACACCACGGTACACCGCCGTCTCGCGCTGCTCCAGCAGGTCAAATTTGCGCTGCTCGCGCCGCCCCATTTTGCCTGGATGCTCTTCGCGGAAAGTCTGCGCAAACAGTTCATGCGTCTCGAAATAGACGGGAATGCCCCCCACCCTGGGAAGGAGCCAGTCGGCAAACTTGAGGTTACGGACGAAAATGGCTTGCGGCTTATGGTGCCTGATCCAGGCCAAAGCCTGCATGAAGAAAACGCGATGCGTCGAGAAGGGAAAGAACCAGCGCTTGCGGATGTCGGCCAGCGGCTCCAGATGCAAGCGGGAATGTGGCTCACGCCCCAGTACTGCACTCGCCGCCACTGCTGAAGCCGGCGTCACCAGACTGATCTCCGCGCCCGCTTCGGCCAGTGCTTCAGCCATTTGCAGGATCTGCATGGCCGACGGCGTATAGGCAGGGACCGTGTAGGGATCGAGATAGGCCAGGCGCAAAGGCGAAACCATCCTTACGCCCCCTTGACCAACCCGTATAAACGGGAAAGCAGCGGCGACGAGTAGATGGCCAGACGCTGCAGCAACCAGCGTCCGCTTTTTTCCTTGGTCACGATGCGCTTGATCTCGTCGCCCGGGTCGCCCGGTCGATTGGTCCCCGGCCGGGTGGTGTAGAGGTACTGGAAGCCCAATCGCCGGGCCAGCGGCAGGTAATCCGCTTGGTAGTAACCCTGCGGCCAGCACAGGTGTTGATCGGCAATGCCCAGCCGGTCAGCCAGCATCTGCCGCGAAGCCTTCAGATCGGCCTCAATGGCAGCCAGCCGCTGTTCGGCATCGGCAACCTGCTTGTCCCAGCGCGTATGACTATGGGTATGCGAATGGAACTCGAAGCTGCCGGCGTCCCGCATCGCCTCTATCTCCGACCAGCGCAACATGACACTGTCGGTATCGCCGGCGGCAATGCGCCGCTTGCATTCGCGGTGATCGGGACAATCGGCAGCCGTCCGCAGCGAACCGTCGCCGATCCATCCAGTAACGATGAAAAGCAGCGCTGTCATTCCGAATTCGCGCAATACCGGGTGGGCATGGATAAAGTTGTCGACATAACCGTCATCGAAGCTGATCAGGACACTCTTTGCGGGTAGTGGCTGGCCGGCAAGAAAATCTTCCAGATCTTTGCTGCCGATACTGCGCCATCCCGCCGCGGCCAGCGCCGCGATCTGTTCCCGGAAAATCTCGGGCGATAGCGTCACCAGCCCCGGGTTGGGGCTGACGTGGTGATACATGAGGACCGGCAGCACTTTCACGCCGTGACTCCGAAACGTTCCGCCCAGATACCCAGACAAAGCAGCGACCACAGGCGTTTGGCCTGCGACTGCTGACCGGAGAGATGGGCCTCGACCAGACGGTTGACCGTATCCCGATCGGTCCATTCGCCGAGCAAAGGATTACCCAGCAGGGTGTCGCGCAACATCGGCTGCAGGTCTTCCCGGAGCCAGCGAGCGGTCGGCACGGAAAACCCCATTTTTTTGCGATCAAGGAAGCCTGGCGGAAACCAGCCGGCGAAGGCTTCCTTGAGCAGGCGCTTGCCGCGCCCGCGGTGGGAGAGCTTGTAGTCAGCCGGCAAGGAGGCGGCAAACTCGACCACCTTGTGATCCAGGAAGGGCGACCGACATTCCAGCGAGACGGCCATGCTGGCGATATCGACCTTGGCCAGAATGTCGTCCGGCAGGTAAGTCATCGTATCTACGTAAAGCCAGCGATTCAGCCGTTCGCTTCCGGCCCGTCCGAGCGCCCGGCTCAGCGGGGTCAGCGAATCTTCACAAACTGCCTGACGGAAGGCAGCGGACAGCAGGCCGGGCTTTTCGCCTTCGGGAAAATAGGCGACCAGATGCCGGAAGCGCTCAATCTCCGGCAGCGTCAGCATCTGATCGGCCACCGTATGGGGGAAGGTACGCCGACGACCAGCCGGTCGCAGGCCATTTTCCAGTGCTACCGTCGCCCGCCGCAAACCGCGCCAGACGGGCAGCAAGCCAAGGCGGTCGATGCTGTCGCTGCGCAGCAGGTGCAGATGCCGGCGATAGCCGCCAAAAGCCTCGTCGCCGCCATCGCCGGTCAAGGCGACGCTGACCTCGCGGCGGGCAAAACGGGCGACATAAAAACTGGGCAGGATAGAGTTGTCGGCGAAAGGCTCGCCGAGATGCCCGATTAGCTTGGGCAGCAGGTCGACGGCATCCGGGCGACAGACCTCTTCGCGATGTTCGGTGCCAAGAAACTCGGCAGCCTGCCGGGCATAAGGCAATTCGTTGAAGCGTTCATCGTCGAATCCGATGGCGTAGGTCTTGACCGGTCGGGAACTGAGCCGCGCCATGGCAGCGACGGTAATGCTCGAATCGACGCCGCCGGAGAGGAAGGCGCCGAGCGGTACATCGGAAATCATCCGGATGCGGGTCGCTTCGAGAACCAGTTCGCGCAGTTGCTCGGCGGCATCCGAAAACGACAGACTACTGCGCTGGCTGGTGTCGATATCCCAATAGCGGAAAATTTTTTCGATGCGTCCGGCCCGGATCACCATGGCGTGCGCTGGCGGTAGTTTCCGGATGGCAGCAAACCCGGTGCGGGGCGACGGCACGTACTGGTAGGTCAGGTATTGATCGATCGCTGCATAATCGGCCTGGCGGGAGAGTTCCGGCATTAGCTCGAAGAGGCTGCCGATTTCCGAGGCGAAGACCAGCCCGGCCGGCGTTTCAGCATAGACCAGCGGCTTGACGCCAAGGCGGTCGCGGGCAATGACCAGCTGCTTCTCGGAGCGGTCCCAGATGGCAAAGGCAAACATGCCACGCAAGCGGGCCAAACAGGCTTCAAGGCCATGCCGCTGATAAAGACGGAGCAACACTTCGGTATCCGAGTGCCCGACGAAACTTTCCCCCTGCGCTTCCAGCTCACGGCGCAAGTCGGGGAAATTGTAGATTTCCCCGTTGAAAACGATGACGTAACGCCCATCGGGGCTGATCATCGGCTGATGGCCGGCCGGCGAGAGATCGATGATGGCGAGGCGGACGAAGCCAAGACCGACCGCATCCTCGCTCCAGATGCCGGAATCGTCGGGACCGCGGTGAGCAAGGGATGTGACCGCCCGCTGCAGATCAAGCTGGCCGCCGCCCTTTTCCGTCTGTAAGAACCCGAGTATGCCGCACATAATCTGCGCCTAGACCTTCCGTGAGCCCGAACAAGCCAGTGTAGCCAGCGCCAGCTCGACGATCTCGGCGGCAGGAATGGCACCCATGCCGGAAAGCTCGCCGGCATTGCCCGAGAGGGTCGCTGGATGCTCGACAACCTGGCAGGCCGCGTTTTGCAGCGGTGCCAGGTTACGGCCCGGATACTGGTGGTGATACAGGGCAATCATCGGGATGCCTAGCGCTCCGGCGATATGGGTCGGGCCAGTATCGACGCCAACATAGAGGTCGAGCAAACTCATCATCGCCGCGCTGGCGCGCAGCGACTGATTGCCGGCAACGATTTCGACGCAGCCAGGAAAGCGTTCCGCCAGCGGCTTCGCCAGGATTGCCGCCTGGGCATCACCGAGGACGAGAAAAATCGCCTCGGGATGAACGGTGGTCAGCGATTCGATCAAATGAGCGAAATTTTCCAGCGGCCAATCGCGATGCGCCTTGGTCGGAAAACTGAAGGCCTGCAAACCAATTCGTGGGCGGCGCCCAGCCAGGCCATGCTGGTTCAGGCGTACCTCCGCCGACTGACGCTCGGCAGCAGTGACCTGGTAGCCCAGACGATAATCCGTAGCAACTGCGCCGGCAGCCTCGACCAGCGCCAGACGCTCATGTACCGCATGCCCGCCCTGCGGCCGCTGGACGCGGACGAGCCGGGTATCGGGCAAGGCGGAAAACTCGGTTTCGTCATAGCAGTAAACCTGATGGCAAACCCGCTGGGCATAACCAACCAGGGCTTCATCCCTGCCATAGACAAAACCCAGATCGAAAGCGCGGCCCGGAAAACGTCCCTTGAACCAGGCAGTCTTCTTGGTCACGCCTGCCAGGCAATCAATAAAGTCTAGATTCTCGAGGACTTCGCGCCGTTTCGGGTGCGCCAGCACGGTAAGTCGTGCCGATGGGTAGCGCTGTTTCAGCGCCCGCATCGCTGGCGTCAAAAGTAGGGTGTCACCGATGCGGGCGACCCCAATAAGCAGGATATTGCGAACCGGATCACTGCCCACGATCACGGATTCCTCGGGTTAATAAGGCTTAGATAGAGCGCTTCCATACCTTGAGCCATCACTTCGCGCGAAAACTTCCGGCGAACAAACCCGGCGGCATTGGCGCCCATGCTTTGGCGGAGAGTAATGTCCCCCAGCAAACGACAAATCGCCTCAACAATCGCTCCGCTATCGCGCACCGGCACCAGAAAACCGGTGTGGCCGTCCTGGACAACTTCCGGCACACCGTCGACGTTGCTCGCAACGACAGGCAAGCCCATCGCACCCGCCTCAATGAAGGCGGTACCAAGTGCTTCCTGATGCGTGGGCAAAACAAAGACATCGAGTGAGGCCAGAACATTCGTCACATCACGCCGCAGGCCAAGTAAATGCACCCGTTCTCCCAGTCCCTCTGCGGCAATACGCAGCTTCAGATTTTGCTGCTGCGGGCCATCGCCGGCAAAAACAAAATGCGTATTCGGGAAGCGTTGCAAAATAGCAGGTACGGCATCAAGAATTTCGGTATGGCCTTTCTTGCCGCGTAGGATGGCAACTGTCCCGACCAGAAAAACATCGGCAGCCAGCCCAAGCTCTTGGCGTAGGTCGCCTGCTACGGTCGACCGGTCATAACGGGCAAAATCGACACCGGTCGACACTGTGGTGATTCTTTCGCGCGGCACACCGGCCTCAACCAAGTAATTCTCGACATACTTGCTGACCGTTACCACATGATCCGGCAGCACGCTGTAACTGACTTTGGAGGTAATCGGCAGCGCCAGATGCCGTGTGCGGACGATCAGCGGTCGATTGAGCAGACTGCGCGCAGCCATGCCGGCCAGTTGGGTATCGCGGCCACTATGCGTATTGACGACATCGGGGCGGAATTCTTTCAGCACGCCGCGCAGTTTGAAGATCGCCGGAAAATCGACGACGCCGCGCATGTTGACCGCAAAAGTCTGAAAACCTGCCTCTTTGGCGCGCTCGATGATGCGCGCACCGGGACGGCTGAGGACGGCCATTTCGTGGCCGCGCTCGCGCATGGTGATCAACTCGTTCAAGGAGCGGTTTTCCTGCCCACCCCAACCGGTTGATGATTCGGTATGCAAAATCCGCATCAGGCAATTCCCTCTTCAGCTTTCTGCATCCGGTAGAGACGCGCATATAGCCCATCCTGAGCCAGCAGTTCGGCGTGCGAGCCTTCTTCCTGCTTCTCGCCATGCGCCAGCGTGACGATGCGGTCGGCGCGTTCGATGGTGGACAGGCGGTGGGCGATGACCAGCGTCGTCCGGCCACGCATCAGTTCATCGAGCGCGGCCTGAACGTGGCGCTCGGATTCGGTATCGAGCGCCGAGGTGGCTTCGTCGAGTATCAGGATCGGCGCATTCTTCAATAGCGCACGGGCAATCGCCAGACGCTGGCGCTGGCCGCCGGAGAGCTTGACGCCGTTTTCGCCGATCATCGTGTCGAGGCCCTGCGGCAAGGCATCGATGAATTCCAGCGCATGCGCGGCCTTGGCGGCAGCGCGGATTTCATCCTTGGTCGCAGCGCGCTTGCTGCCGTAGGCAATGTTGGCGCCCAGCGTGTCGTTGAACAACACGACATCCTGGCTGACCAGCGCGATGTTGTCGCGCAGGCTGGCGAGTTGGATGTTTTGCAGGGCGTGACCATCGACGCGGATTTCGCCGCCATCGATCTGATAAAAACGCGGCAGCAGATTGGCGGCGGTGGTTTTGCCGCTGCCCGACGGGCCGACCAGCGCGACACATTCGCCGGGTCGTACGGTCAGTGAAACGGCGTTGAGTGCCGGTTTATCAGAGCCGGGATAGGTGAAAGTAACCTTGTCGAACTCGACCAGACCCTGAGCGCGGCCCAAGCTTTCCGTGCCGGTATCGGTCTCGGTCTCGGCGTCGATCAGGGAAAAGACGCTTTCGGCTGCGGCCAGACCGCGCTGGATCGGCGCGTTGACATCAGTCAGACGCTTGAGCGGGGCCATGATCATCAACATCGCGGTAACGAAGGAAACGAAACTGCCTACCGTGGCCTGGTCGGTGTTGGCCTGCTTGAGCGCAACGCCCATGATGATCGCCACGCCGGTCGCCGAGAAGAATTGCACGATCGGGGTTTGCGCCGCCGAAGCCAGGGTTGCCCGCATCGCCAGACGGCGCTGTTCGCGGACCGATTTGTAGAAACGCGCTTCCTCGTAAGCCTGGCCGCCAAATATCTTGACCACCTTGTTGCCTTCGATGGCTTCCTGCAAAACCTGGGTGATTTGCCCCATCGACTCTTGCTGGCCCCTGGCGACACTGCGCAGACGCTTGCTGAAGGTGCGCACGACGACGGCAATGAAAGGCACCACCGAGAGGGTGATCAGGGTCAATTGCCAGTTCAGGTAGATCAGCCAGGCCAGCAAACCGACAATCGACAGCGAATCCTTGATCAGCGAGGTCAGCGCATTGGTCGCCGCACCGGCCACCCCAGTCACGTCATAAGCAACGCGCGACATCAGGCGGCCCGAGAGATTGTCGCTGTAATAGCGCGTCGGCAGACGGATCATGCGGACGAACATCGCCTGGCGCATTTCGGTGATGACGTTATTGGAGACCCAGCTCATCGCGTAGTCGCCGATAAAGCCAAAGATCGCCCGGGCCAGGAAAATACCCATGATCGCCAGTGGGTAGAACAGCCAGTCCCACTCCCCGCTTGCCTTGGAAAAACCATCATCGAGCAGGTGTTTCATCATTGCCGGAAAGACCGGCTCAGCGAGCGAAGACAAGGCCATCGCGCCCAAAGCGATGAGAAACACTTTCCAGTAGGGGCGAACGTAGGTTAGCAGTCGGAGATACAACTCGCGGCTGGTCATGTCATTCGACATGCAAATCCTTGAAACAAAAATGGAAGGCGGGATTATACCTGTGGGTTGGAGGGCTGGCTGAGGGAACGATAGGCTTGGGGTTTCGTCTTGTTTGACGTGGGTGTTCCGCCTGCGGGCGGCGTACTTTCTTTTGCTTCGCCAAAAGAAAGTACGCAAAGAAAAGGCGACCCCTGGGTCGGTGCCGGCTGCGCCGGTTCCTTGCGCTACTCGAAACGCCGGGCGGTTTGCCAGAACTCGCCT
>JBDKHF010000035.1:0-24121 GCA_039797825.1 Pseudomonadota bacterium
GCGGCAGCAATCGCGCTACCGCTCTAGCTTTGAACTTCTCTGAGTACCTGGCCATTTCCATCCTTTATTGCCGCCTATAGTTTAGATTCTATTGAGGCGACAACTATTCTGACGCGGAGGGGTACGACCAATCCGCAAAGCAAAATTAACGCGCTGCTGTTTTTTCATTGCTTCACGCAGCGCTTTCAAGCGCTCAGTGGATTCAGTTTTATTTCGTTTGAATTCAGCAATAACACGCTCAGTGTCGGATGACCGACAACCCAGGCTCTTTTCAATGCCTTTGACTTCTTTAATCAAGTATTCGGTCTTTGCCGCACCCGTTTTGCGCCAGTACATGCTACCCGTATATTTTGCACCCCGCCGTTCTGCGTCCTGAAGCACATCCCATAGTTGGGCTGCGTCTATGAACTGTTTGGCAGTTGTTTCAGTAATGTCTTGAAACATAATATTTTTCAGGGAAAATAACGGTGCGTCGACTTTATCCTGAAAGTCTCAATTATTCAATGTGTTATTGGATTTTCAGCCTGAATTCGCGGTTGACCGTACCAGCGTGCGAGCAGCAAAGTCAGGTCATCCGCTGGTGGAAATCCGGCCTCAAACTGGCGTACTGAATCACGCATCGCCTCGATTTGGCGTTGCAGGCTGAGTTCATTGACGGTTGAGGCGAAAATTTCGCTCAGTCTTTCACCACCAAACATATCCTTGCCGTTGCAGGCTTCCGTGACGCCATCGGTAAACAGGCAAAGCAAATCGCCCGGCTCCAGTTGGGTGTGGCCGGTGGTAAACGGATAGTCGCCGGTCGCACAGAGTGGCGGGCCGGAAGTCGCTGCGGTGTCGATGCGCAGGGTCTGACCAGAACGCCGTAACAAGGGCGCATCGTGGCCGGCGCAGACAAATTCCATTGCGCCGCTTTCGACATCGATCACGGCAACAAATGAAGTGACGAAAAGAAATTCTGCGTTATTGCGATCAAGTTCGTGTTCAACCGCGCGCATTGCCGCGCCGAGGTCGGCATGGCTGCGCGTCAGCGTGCCGGTGAGGGCTTTTGAAATGGCCATGAACAGGCTGGCTGGAACGCCCTTGCCGGAAACATCGCCGATTGCCAGGCAGAGACGTTGTTCGTCAAGCATGAAGCAGTCGTAATAATCGCCGCCTACGGCGCGAGCCGGTTCGAGCAGGGCGGCAAGCGAAAAGCGGTTTTCGTTGGCAAATAGACTTGCCGGATTGGGTAGCAGGCCCATCTGGATGCGTCGTGCAGCATCAAGTTCGCCGGCATCGCGGGCGGCGGCCTCGCGGCTTTCCTGAAGTTGTTTTTGTGCCAGCCGGCGCTGGGCATCCGCCTTGATCAAAATATTGCTGAGCAAGGCCATGAAAATCGGTGAGAGCAGGATGGCGATTGAGGTGCCATCAAACAGCCATAGTCCTTGGCGGAAGGCAAAATATCCGGCACCCACCAGTAGCGCAACCAGGCCAAGGAAGCCATAAATGGCAATGCGTGGCTTTAACTTCGCCAGCACCGCGATCAGTAGCAGGCCGGCGAGCAGCAGAATGCCCAGTTCCAGTTTCGGCATCCAGTGCGGACGTTGCAGGGCAGAGCCGGCGAGCAGGCTTTCGATGACTTGAGCGTGGATATCGACGCCCGGCAGATTGTCGCCCAGCGGCGTAATCACGCGATCCTGCAGGCCGGTGGTGTTAAAGCCGATCAGGACAAAACGGTTCGCGAAGACGCCAGCTGGGTGCACGTCGGCGATGACATCGGCGGCGGACAGGTGATAGTGCGAGTTGGCGCGCCCAAAGTGGAGCAGTAGTTCGCCATTGGCCTGGGTTGGCAGGCTGTAATCGCCAATCTGGATGCGCTCCATGCCGTGCCGCGAAATTTGAGGGATGACGCGACCTTCATCACCCAGCGCAATACGGACCATTTCCAGGGGGAGCGAGAGAAAAGGTTGTTGATCGATAAAGGCAATGCTGGGCGTCTGGCGCAACACGCCACGATTCGGATTGCTGCTGAGTTTTTCCAGGCTGGCATTGATCAAGCCCTCGCCAGAGGCGGCGGCCTCCAGTTGCGGTCGACTGGCTAAAGCAGCAGGAAAACGCATGATCGGCTGTTCGGCGAAATTAGCCTCGGCCAGCGCCGGCAAGGGTTTATGCGGTTGCCGTGCACCAGGAATTTGCTTGGCAACCCCGACCACGGCCAGCACGCTTGGCCCCTGGCTGAGTGCCTGGGCAAAAACGCTGTCCGGTTCTTTGAGATTGCTCAGTGCCGATTTGGGCAGGGCCGGCAGGCGTTCGGCCAATACGGCGGGGCTATAGCGGTCGCGCTCGACAAAAATCATGTCAATGCCAACCGCCAAGGGTTGCCCGGCCATGATCTGATTCAGCAGTTGGGCCATCAGTTCGCGTGACCAGGGCCACTGGCCGTGGCGTTCCAGACTTTGGCTATCAATGCTGACGACGATGGCCGGTTCGCTGTCACGCAGGCGCGGCATGAGTTGCTGGTAATGGTCAAACTGCGCGTGGCGCAGGTTGGCGAGCGGGGTGACTTGGTGAAAGCTCAGCGCCAGCGTTGCGCAGAGCAGCAGGACAAGTGGAAAAGCCCGGCCATGGCGAGCGCGCAGCAAGGTGCTGGCATATTCCGCCAGGCGTTTCACAGGTCTACTGTGAGCCCGTCGTAGGCCGAAATGACCTCAAGCGGGTCGTAGCCGTCGCGGGTGATTTCTTCCAGGCGGCGGGTTTCAGCCAAGAGACGCGACAATTGGTTGTCGTCGTGCATCGGCTCGTGATGAAACAGCGCCAGACGCTTGGCTTTGGCCGCCTGGCATAGTTCAACGCCAACCATATTGCTCGAATGCCCCCAATCGGCCTTGACCGAAACTGCTTCGGCCAGCGAATACATGGCATCAAAAATTACCAGATCAGCCTTGGCAAAAAACTTGACGAAGGATGCGTGTTGCTCGGCGGATTCGAGCTTATGTTCGGAATCAGTCGAGTAGACAACGCTGCGCTCAATGCTGTCGAAACGGTAGCCGTAAGAGTCACCGGCGTGCAATTGCAGTTTGGGCGTGACATTGAGGCCGGCGATGTATTGCGTCTGGCCCGGGGTCATGATGTCGAATTCAATCCTGGCACCGGCCTGTGAATAATCGACCGGGAAGCAGGGCGCTTTCATTTGCAGGCGGAAGGCGTCTTCAATCTGCGCATGGCAGCCATGAATGATGATGCGGTTGCCGGGGATGTACATCGGCGTGAAAAAGGGAAAACCCATCAAATGATCCCAGTGCAGATGGGAAATGAAAATGTGATAGGTCTGCGGATTGGGCGCGCCATAGGTGGCAATTTTTGACTGGCCGAGCGGGCGGGCGCCGCTGCCCATGTCGCAAATGATGTGTTCGTGGCCACCGCTGACGATTTCAACACAGGATGAATGGCCGCCGAAGGCGCCGCGTGTGGCAAAGGGCAGGGTGTCGACGAAATCGTTCAGCGCACTTGAATTGCGAAAGGATTTGCCGTTCGCTGCAGTCAGCGCGGCGATGATCTTTTGCCGAACATTGTCCGCGGTCAGCGCCACGGGCAGTGAGCCGCGGGTTCCCCAGAAAACAACTTTTTTCATGATCCGAGTACCTTGCAGGCGGCTGCTACGCTGGTATAGCAAGGCATGATCAGGCTGAAGCGGCTAATCGTGAAAACCTCTTGCACGCTGTGCTGCATGCCGGCAATCGCGAAAGCCCCCTTTTGTGCCTTGGCCTGGCGTGAGGCGAGCATCAGCGAGCGCAAGCCGACACTGCTGATGTAATCGACGCCGGAAAAATCAAGAACCAAAGGTTTTGCGCCGCCAGTGCAATTTTGCAGCAGGGGGGCGAGCGCCACATTGAACGCTTCGGCGCTGGCGTGGTCTATACGCCCGCTAATATTGGCGATAACGACGCCGGCACTTTCATGGAGGGGAAGAATCATGACTTGCTCTTCATATTCAAAATCAGGACGAATTATGCCACGCACGGCCTTGCTGCGGGCTCGGGTAAAATAGGCTATGAATCAGATTTCCAACGCACCGCAGCCGCTTTTCGGCCACCGCAAGTTCTGGGCACATCGCTTTGGCCCGGCACCTTTTTTGCCCATGTCCCGTCAGGAAATGGAGTCCCTTGGCTGGGATTCCTGCGACATTATTCTGGTCACCGGCGACGCCTACATCGACCATCCCAGTTTTGGCATGGCCCTGATCGGGCGCTTGCTCGAAGCGCAGGGTTTCCGCGTCGGGATTATTTGTCAGCCGGACTGGAATAGTGCGGTCGACTTCAAAAAACTCGGTAAACCCAACCTGTTTTTTGGTGTCACCGCCGGCAACATGGATTCGATGGTCAACCGCTACACCTCAGACCGCAAAATTCGTTCCGACGACGCCTACACGCCGAATGCCGAACCGAACAAGCGGCCCGACCGGGCGGTGACGGTTTATGCCCAGCGCTGTCGCGAAGCGGCTTCTGGTGTGCCGGTGATCATTGGTTCGATTGAAGCCAGCCTGCGCCGGATTGCCCATTACGATTACTGGTCAGACAAAGTGCGGCGCTCAGTGTTGCCTGACTCCAAGGCCGATATGCTGGTTTTCGGCAATGCCGAGCGGGCGATTGTTGAAATTGCTCATCGCTTGGCCAAGGGCGAAAAAATTAGCGAGATTCGCGATCTGCGCGGCACCGCTTTCATGGTGCCCTCCGGCTGGGTGCCATCGGATGCTTGGGAAGCTCTCGATTCGAGCGAAATTGATACCCCCGGCCCGGTTGCTCAGCATCCTGATCCGTATGCGATGGAACCCCAAGGCAGCAAAGCCACCCCTTGTGCTGATGGCGCGCAACCGATACGCATTGTTTCGCGTGCCGAAAAGCTGGCGGCGATCAAGGAAAGACGGGCACACACCGTGATCCGCCTGCCGTCTTACGAGCGGGTCAAGGAAGACCCGGTGCTTTACGCCCATGCCTCGCGCACCTTCCACCTCGAATCCAATCCCGGCAATGCTCGTGCCCTGGTTCAGGCGCATGGTGAACGTGATGTCTGGCTCAATCCGCCGCCAATCCCGCTGAGCATGGAAGAGTTTGATGCGGTGTATGAATTGCCTTACGCGCGTCGCCAGCATCCGGCTTATGGCGAGGCAAAGATTCCTGCCTGGGAAATGATCCGCTTCTCGGTCAATATCATGCGCGGCTGCTTTGGCGGCTGCACCTTCTGTTCGATTACCGAGCACGAAGGCCGCATCATCCAGAGTCGTTCGGAAGATTCGATCATTCGCGAAATCGAGGAAATGCGCGACAAGACGCCGGGCTTTACCGGCGTTGTCTCTGACCTCGGCGGGCCGACGGCGAATATGTATCGGCTCAAATGCAAGGACGAGAAAATCGAATCGTCCTGCCGCCGGCTGTCCTGTGTTTACCCCGATATTTGTGAAAATCTGGGTACCGATCACAATCCGCTGATTTCTTTGTACCGCCGGGCCCGATCAATCAAGGGTGTCAAGAAAGTGCTGGTCAGTTCCGGCCTGCGCTACGACCTCGCCGTGCGTTCGCCCGATTACATCAAGGAACTGGTGACGCATCACGTTGGCGGCTATCTGAAAATCGCCCCGGAACACACCGAAGAAGGCCCCTTGTCGAAGATGATGAAGCCGGGCATGGGCGCTTATGATCGCTTCAAGCAACTCTTCGACCGTTTCTCGCGTGAGGCCGGCAAGGAGCAATATTTGATTCCCTACTTCATCGCCGCCCATCCGGGGACGACCGATGAGGACATGATGAATCTGGCGCTCTGGTTGAAGAAAAACAATTTCCGCCTCGATCAGGTGCAAACCTTCCTGCCGACGCCGATGGCGCTGGCGACGACTATGTACCACACCGAACGCAACCCGTTGCGCAAGTTGTCGCGCAGCAGCGAACACGTCGGCACCGTGCGCAATGGCACGCAACGCAAGCTGCACAAGGCGTTTTTGCGTTATCACGATCCCAATAACTGGCCGTTATTGCGCGAAGCACTGAAGGCGATGGGCCGGGCTGATTTGATCGGTAATGGCAAAAAGCAGCTGATTCCCGCCTGGCAGCCGGCGACATCGCGTGTTTCTGGGGCCGTTGCAACGGTTCGCGGTCAACCGGAAAAAACCGGCAAATTTCAAGCTACAGCACCCAATGCCCGCATCGGCCAGCGGCCTGCGCGCCAGCCGGCCAAACCGCTGGCCACCCGCAGCCGTCCACCAACCCGCAAACCTTGATCAAACGCAATGGAAAATAACGCAACAACTTACGAAAAAATCGGTGGCGAAGTAGCAATCGGCAAAATCTGTGATCGTTTTTATGAGCTGATGGACACCGTGCCGCAGTTTCAAGGCATCCGCGTCATGCATCCCGCCGATCTTAGTGGCTCACGCGACAAGCTGTTTATGTTCCTTTCCGGCTGGATGGGCGGCCCGGACCTCTTTGTCGAGAAATTCGGCCATCCCCGCCTGCGCGGTCGTCACATGCATTTCGGTATCGGCACGGCCGAGCGCGACCAGTGGGTCGCCTGCATGGTGCTGGCAATGGACGATGTTGGCGTGGACAAGGAATTGAGCAAGAAACTGTTGGAGAATTTCTTCAACACAGCTGATTTCATGCGCAATAAGGAAGGCTGAGGAAGTGGTGAAGAGCTTGGGGTAGTGTTAAGTGTATGTACAAAAATAATTGACAGTCCTTAATTATGTACATACAATAAATTGCATGGAAATCACTTACGACTCCGCCAAGAACGCCAGCAACATTGAGTTGCGTGGACTGAGTTTCGAGCGGGCGGCGGACTTCGATTTTCAGACGGCAGTATTTACCGTAGATGACCGGCACGATTACGGCGAGATGCGCTATCGTGGTCTTGGATTCATGGGTGGTCGTCTGTATGCGCTGGTGTTTGTGGAAACCCCAAAGGGTGTTCGCGTTATCAGCTTCCGCAAGGCGAATAAACGCGAGGTGCAACGGTATGAGCAAGAAACCCAATCCTGAACTGATTGACGAAGAGAACCCGGAATGGACGGAGGCGGATGTAAATCGCGCCGTGCGATTCTCTGGCCTGCCTGAGTCATTGCAGACCAAGCTGCGCGGTCGCCCCAAGGCGGCGGTCACCAAAGAGCGCATCACCATCCGTCTGTCACAAGAGGTCGTGGAGCGATTCCGGGCCAGTGGGGATGGTTGGCAGACACGTGTGGATGCTGCACTGAAGGACTGGCTCAAGACGCACTCTCCGGCGTAATTTGTCGGCGGGCGGAAATGACAAGTCAAGTTTTTTTCGCGAAATACTAAACACTCAACCGTGAATGCCCGACGCTGCCGCCCTTATCGACCTTGATTTGGGCGGGGATGCGTTCCTTCAAGCCTTCGACATGGCTGATGATGCCGATCATTTTGCCGCTGGCGTTGAGTGAGTCGAGCGCGCTGAGGGCGATTTCCAGCGTGTCGGCATCGAGCGTGCCAAAGCCTTCGTCGAGGAATAGTGAGTCGATTGAGGTCTTGTGACTAACCAGATCCGAGAGGGCGAGGGCGAGCGCCAGGCTGACCAGAAAGCTCTCGCCACCAGACAAGGTGCGCGTGTCGCGGGCGGCATCGCCTTGCCAGCCATCGACAATATCCAGTTCGAGTTCGCCGGTTGCTTTGCGCCGTAAAAGGTAGCGCCCATGCAGGCGGGCGAGGTGGCGGTTGGCCAGGTGGAGCAGGTGGTCGAGGGTTAATCCTTGCGCAAACTTGCGGAATTTGTCGCCACGCGCTGAACCGATCAGGCTGTCAAGGCGTTGCCAGATGTCGGTTTCGCTGGTTTGAGCGGTGATCTGGGCGAACAGGGCTTGCTGGCTGATGCGGCGTTGCTCGTCGCTGGACAGCAGGGCGCGCTGGGCGCCGAGTTGTTCGCTGAGTGTGCGGCGATCAGTTTCCAGCGCCAGCAGTCGCGCCTCAAGTTCCTCCATTGCTGCAATAACTCCTGGCAGGGGAAGTTTGGGGAGAGGTTGGCTTTTCTCAATCAACAAGCACTTCGCTTGGGCCGCTTTCAAAACTGCTTCAGCCTGTTGTTGAGCCTGCTGCCGCGTGTTTTTCAACTGCGTCAAACCTTGTTTTTCTTCAACCGTCAACAGCGCGGCGATGAAAGCAGCAAGGTCGGCAAAGGGACTTGCTGCCAAAGTGCTTTGCCAGTTAGCAGCCGCTTCGTTCAATGCTTTCTGTTGTTGGGCAAGGCTGTTCTCCAGTTGCGTCTGGCGGCCCTCAAGGGCGGCTAGGGCTTGGGTCAGGCGATTGGTTTCAGCATTGCAGCGCAGCAGCGTGCTGGCTGGATCATCTGTAATTTCAGTTTCAAAAAAATTGTCGTTTTTGGTCGTTGACCGTAACAACTGCCAGCGTTCAGCCCACAGGCTGGCTTGCGTTTGTGCGGCTTCGTAACCAGCTTGCTGCTTGGTCTGTGCTTCAGCCAGTTCCTGCTTGCGGCGTTGAGCTTTTTGCCAGTGCAGCCATTCGCTGTTGCGTTCCTCTAGCCAGTGCGCGGCTTCGTTGAGGCGTTCATAACCCGCTTCAGCCAGGGTGCTGCTTAAACGGGTATTGAGTTCGGCCAGTTCCTGTAGACGAGTTTGCAGGCTTAGCTGGAGTTCGGCTTGCCGCGTTTGGTTGGCTTGCACGACTTGTTGCAAGCTGCCGAGTTGGCTGATCGCAGTTTGCAGCGACAAGCTGTGATCGTTGGCAGTTTTACGGGCCAGGTTAAGCGCTAGCTCGCCGGCGTCGGCAGCTTTCAAGCCTTGCGCCAAAGTGGCGAGTGTCTGTTCTGCGGCGCTGCGCCCCGATTTCAGGGTCTCGCTGCTTTGCCAGTCGTTGGCCCTGAGCGGGTTAGCGGGGATTTGCACGATCAGTTCGCTCCATTGCGCTTGGCAACGGCTGATTTCTTGCGTGGTTTTTTCCTGTTGGGCTTGCCATTCCTTTTGCGTGGCCTGACTGGCAGCGTGATCGGCTTTGGCTTGCAAACCATTTTGGAGCAGTGCTTCCAGCGCCGCCTGCTTTTCTTTCAAGCCGGCTTCCGTGGCGCTGACATCAAGCGCCTGATAAGCGGCAATCGCCGGGTGTTCGGCTGAACCACAAAGTGGGCATTCGGCACCGGCTTGCAGTTGCTGGCGGTGGGCTTCCAGGCTCTGGATGCGGCGTTCCTGGTCGAGCAATTTCTGCTTGTCGGCAACCTGGGCGTTGAGTTCCTTGTGCTGATTGCGCAGGCTCGTCAGCGCCGCTTCCTGCGCTGCAATCTTGACTTGCCCCTGCTGCAACTGGCTGGCTAGCGTGGTTTGCTGGGTGGCCAGTTCGCGCTGGCGCTGGGCGAGGGTTTCCAGTTGTTGCCAACGGTTGAGGCCGCTTTGTTCGGTCTGCCAGCGCTGGCGTAGTTCGGCCAGGGTCTGCCCGGCGAGGCGTTGATTTTGCTCTGTCTGTGCGCTTTGCAAAGCCTTATCAGCCGCAGTTTTTGCCTTGTTTTCAGCGTCGACCGCAAGCGTTTGTTTGACAACGGCCTGCGCGCATTCCTGCTGCTGTTTTTCCAGTTGCTGCGCGGATTTCTGTTGCGCGGCGAGGTCGAGTTGCAGCTTGTCGCGCTGTTCAAACTGCTGCCGCCAGACGCCGAGGCGCTCACCCAGTTGGGCGCGTTGCGGGTGGGCTGCACAAAATTCGTCGATCTGCCGGCGCTCAGCTTGAATCTGCTGCAACTGGCCTTGCGCCTGTTCGGCAATCTCATCTGACAGGCGCTGCGCGTTATGGTGTTGCTGAATGTGTTCGCTTTGCAAGCTGGCATGCTGGACACGCAGCGCCTTCAATTCGCCCGTGCTTTGCTGGCAGGCCACATCAGCTTGCTGCCAGGTCAGGTGCACAAGCTTCAGGGTTTCGGCTGGCTCGCTATCGGCCAAACGGCGTAATTCGGGGGCGGCCAGTTCAAGGGCGGCGTTGGCTTCAGCCAGCTTGCCTGCTGCGCTTCTGGTTTCCTGCTCGCTTTGCGCCAGATCGAGACGCCACTGGCGTTGGCTTTGGGTCGCTTGATGCTTGAGCTGAACTTCGCTCAGTTGGCTATCGAGGCGGCTAACGGCCAGTTCCATCTCGGCGCGTTGTTCGGCGCTGAGCAATTCCATGCCGTCGGCACGGGCCTTGAGCTGGTCAAGTTGGTTTTTAGCGTCGCGCGCCTGCTCGAAAACCTTGCGTGAAATGTCGCCATAGATTTCGCTGCCGGTCAGTTCCTCCAGCAACTCCGCCCGTTCGTTGGCGCTGGCATTAAGGAAGGCGGCAAAGCCACCCTGGGCGAGCAACATGGATTTGGTGAAGCGCGGAAAATCGAGACCGGTGATCTCGGCGATGCGCTTCAATTTGTCGTTGCTCTGCGTGCTGAGGATATTGCCCTCGCCATTGGCGGCAACGGCGGCGAGTTCGACTTTCGGTGCCTGCAGCGCGCCATCGGCCTTGTCGCGTGAGCGGCGCTGGCTCCAGAAGGCGCGGTAAACGGCGCCTTTGACTTCAAATTCGACCTCGGCCAGGCAGTCGGCGGTGTGCCGCGTCATGATGTCGTTGTCGGCTGCCGAGATCGTTTTCAGGCGCGGTGTCTGGTGATAAAGCGCCAGGCAGATGGCGTCGAGCAGGGTTGATTTGCCGGCGCCAGTCGGGCCGGTGATGGCGAACAGGCAGTTGTCGGCAAACGGCGGCTTGGTGAAATCGATGCTCCATTCGCCCTTCAGCGAATTGAGGTTCTTCAGGCGCAGGCGGAGGATTTTCATGGCGCTTCCTCCTGCAAGGCGGTGACGATGCCGCGGTAGCGCTGCTGCAGCGCCAGCTTCAGTTCGTCGCTCAGTTCCTCCTGTTGCAGACGGCGGGCGAAAACTTCGTGCGGGCTGAGTTCATCGAGTGTTTCCAGCGCTGCAGCGGCCAGTTGTACGCTGGCGTTGCCGCGCTGGCGGCGGATGCGCAGCACTTCAACCGGCCAACCGGTGGTCAGTGCCTCGATGCGGGCTGGTAGATCAGCCAGATAATCATCTTCGGCCACCGTGACCTCAAGCCAGGTTGGTCGCTCGAACGTGCCTTCAGCCGCCGCCGCGCCAATCGGCCCGGCCAGCGTCGCCAAGCTGCCACTGATTGAGGCCAGCCCCTGAAAGCGCGGCACGGGCAGGGCGCTAAGTGCCTGTAAACCCTCGGCGTTCAGATCAACCAGCAGGATTTCCTTCGGAATTTTGGCTTCATCAAAACTGAGCGGGATTGGCGAGCCGCAGTAGCGTATATGTTCCAACCCGCCGACCTTCTGTGGCCGATGAATGTGGCCGAGTGCGATGTAATCAGCCGGCGGAAAGGCCGTGGTTGGGAAGGCTTCCAGCGCGCCGACATAAATTTCGCGCACCGATTCACTGCTGCTGGCGCCGACTGTGGTCAGGTGGCCGGTGGCGATTAGCGGCAACTTGCGCCCGAGTTCAATTTCCAGTTCAGTTTGCCGGGTGCGGGCCGCTTGATAAACGCTCAGGTAATGCGCCTGAATGGCGGTTTGCAGCGCCACTTGTTTGTCTTCGGCGCTTTGCCCGGCCTGGCTTTGCAGCACATCACGCGGGCGGATGAAGGGAATCGCGCAGACAATGCAACCCGGCTCACCGTTGCGCTGCGGCAGTACGACGACTTGCGCCGCTACGTCATCGCTCGCTGCAGCCACCACCGTTGCGCCTAAACGGGCCAGCAGATCACGGCTTTCACCCAGCGTAGCCACCGAATCATGATTGCCGCCGAGCAACAGCAAGGCAACCCCGGCCTCGTGCAGGCGCACCACCAACTGGCTGTACAACTCGCGGGCATAACTGGGCGGCGTGCCGCTATCGAAAATATCGCCGGCGATCAGTACGGCATCAACGGCCTGTGTTTCCACCTGCTCGAGCAGCCAGGTGATCAGTGCCTGATGTTCAGCCTGCCGGCTTTTGCCCATGAAGTGCTGGCCGAGGTGCCAGTCGGAAGTGTGGAGGAGGCGCATGGGGGGACGGTGAAAAGCGTGAGATTCTAAGCGTTGGAACGACTTGACTTCAGCAGCCGATCGTAAAGCACAACATTGACCGTCGCCGCCAGATTCATGCAGCCGTGGGTGGGGATGTAAACGATGTCCTTGCACCACGAAGTAACTTTGGTATTCAGGCTGCCATCCTCCGGGCCAAATATATAAAAAGCCCGCTCCGGATGTCGATATTCGGTCAGTGGCTGCGCCTCCGGGTGCACCTCAATCGCGACCGGCGTGCAGCCGAAGGGAATTACCTGTTGCAAATCATCGACGCCGATCAGCGGCAGTTGCAGATGAATTTTTTTGGTGTCGGTACGGAATTCGATGGCGCGCTCGTAGCGCTTGCCGGTGTAGAAAACCGAATTGACGCCGTAGCAACCCGCCGCGCGCAGGATGGCGCCGACATTTTCCGGGCCTTTGGGGTTGTCAAGCCCGATGCACGCGTAGCCGGTGTGGCTCTTGATCGCCTGATTTTTGGTAATGGTTTCCATGAATTTTTTATGTGTAGCCGTGGGTTCATGCTTTGAAAAATGGAATTATCAATTGAACTACGGCCTAACGGAGGAATAAAGCGCTTTTATCTTGCGAAATGCCCACGCGAACAGGTATTGTCGAACAAACCGAAACCAAATATGCCGTTGAGAGAGAAGCCATGATTGCCAATCAGGACCGTTTTAACCAGGCCATTTCGCTGTTCGATGCCGCCAATGCACTGGACCCCAATCTTGATCAAGGCCAGCCGAAAGAGCTGCTTTACGCCCAGCGCATGTCGGAAATGATAGGTCGCTTTGCGCCGCAGGCCAGCGAAGTTGCCCAACTTGCCGTGCGCGCCCAGCACATCCAGCGCTGGTTGGTGCCGCGCAGCAACTACCCGCTGGGAAAACCGGGATATTTCGCCTGGCGCACCGGCCTTTATCAGTTTCATGCCAAAGTGGCCGGTGAGTTGATGCAGCAGGCGGGTTACGACGCCGCGATGATCGATCAAGTGAAGGTGGCGGTGAGCAAGCAGGGGATCAAAACCAATCCCGATACGCAACTGCTCGAAGATGTGACCAGCCTCGTTTTTCTCGAACATTACCTGCTGGGCTTTGCCGGCCAGCACGACGAATACAGCGAAGAAAAGTGGCTCGACATCATCCGCAAAACGTGGAAAAAAATGTCCACCACTGCCCACGGTTTTGCCACAAGTGGTGGCGTCAAACTGCCTGAAGCGCTGCGGCCGTTGATTCTGAAAGCGGTGGCGGGCGGTTGATTGCGTACGGTCAACCGGGAAATTTGCTCGATTTTCGTGTTGACCGTAAGCGCCGTCTATTTGGCGTTTCGCTCGCGAATAATCGGCGGCACAAACTTCACGGAGAAGCGCCAGCCTTCAGGCATGGCCTTGAGGATCAAGGTTTTTGACTTGGCACCCTCGACAAAGGCCGGCGCATCGCCAAGCAGTTCGATTGCCCCGATGCCCTTGATTACGCAAGCGCCGGGCAGGGTGATAAAGGCCGCTTCAGCGGCCACCAGAATGAACTGACCTTCCTTGCTCTCGGAGCAGGACAAGCCTTTGGGCACGGTGGTCGGGTCAGCTTTCCAGGACAGTCGCAAATTCTCAAGGCCCTTCAACAGCTCCTCGGTGATTTTGACGGCCAGCGTGACTTCGCAGGATTTTGGATGAACCATGAGTTTGCCTCGACGTTGAAATGCCGGCAGATTCTAAAGCTGGTCGCTACCAAGCCGCACACCTTTTGGCTCGGCGGCGTCTCAAGTGCCGCAGAAAGTCCGGTAGTTCGCCGTCACTGCCAAGGGAGCCGGTTCGGCAAAAGTGGCGTCTGCCGGGCGCGCATCGAAAGGCTGTTGCAGCACGGCCAACAGGCGCTCGAACGGGGCCATGTCCTGATCCTCAACCGCCGCTTCCAGTGCTTCTTCAACCTGATGATTGCGGGCGATGTAGCACGGATTGGCGTGTTTCATGGTTTCAATCAGCGCCGCACTACGCTGCGGCTGGCGGGCCTGCCAGGCGTTTTGCCAGGCGCTGAATTGGGCATCGTCGCCAAACAACAGGTGGAGCGGCGCAGCCTGCCCGTTGGCGGCGTCATACAAGGCGCGGAACCCGTTGGTGAAATCAATTTGCCGCTGGCGTAACAGCTCAAGAAAATCAGCGGCCAATTTCCGGTCGACCGTAACATCGCCGGTTGAGTCCAGCCCCAGCTTGTCACGAAATACTTTTAGCCAATAAACGGCGTGGCGCTCGGGGAAGGCTTCGAGCACGGCAGTCGCCAAGGCGATGGCGCGTTCGCTGTCATCATCGATCAGCGGTAACAGCGTTTCGGCCAGGCGGGCGAGGTTCCATTGTGCGATGTTGGCCTGCTGGCCATAGGCATAGCGCCCGTGGTTGTCGATTGAACTGAAGACGGTCGCCGGATCGTAGGCTTCCATGAAAGCGCAGGGGCCGTAGTCGATGGTTTCGCCAGAAATCGTCGTGTTGTCCGTATTCATTACGCCGTGGATAAAGCCGACGCCCAGCCAGCGGGCGATCAGTTCTGCCTGGCGTTCGGCCACCGCTTCAAGTAGCGCCAGGTAGGGCCGATCATGCCCGGCGAGTTGCGGATCATGGCGCTTGATCACGTAATCGGCCAGTTGCTTGACCATTTTGGGGCCGTGATGCGTGGCGAAAAATTCAAAGGTGCCAACCCGCACATGGCTGGCGGCGATGCGCGTCAAAACCGCGCCGGGCAGCGCCCGCTCGCGGCGCACCTTGTCGCCGGTGGCAACCACGGCCAGCACCCGCGTTGTCGGAATGCCCAGTGCGGCCATCGCTTCGCCCACCAGATATTCGCGCAGCGCCGGGCCAAGCGCGCATTTGCCGTCACCGCTGCGTGAAAACGGTGTGCGCCCGGAACCCTTGAAAGCAATGTCGCGGCGCTTGCCCTGGCGGTCGATCACTTCACCCAGTAACAGTGCCCGTCCGTCGCCCAGGCGCGCTGAGAATCCGCCGAACTGATGCCCGGCATAGGCCTGCGCCAATGGCTCGGCACCGGCTGCTAGCAGGTTGCCAGCGAGTACCAAAATCCCGTCCGGGCTGGCCAATTGTTCCGCGTCTGCGTGCAGCTCCTCGGCCAGTTCGCAGTTGAGGCAAATCAGTTGCGGCTTGGCGGCTGCTTCAGGCGGCCAGAACCGGTAAAAACCATCAAGGTCGCGGGCGTAAGTGTTGTCGAAACGGAAGAGGGCGGGGCCGGTGGGCGGATTGGTGGTTTGCATTTTTATGGAGGAGGGCGCAGCCGACGGGTTTTGACCGGGAGTGGTTGAGGCGCAAGCAGGGGCATCGGCGGCTGGTTCGACTGGGGCACTGCATTATGGTTCCGCGCGATGGATTTGCCGCTGGCGGCTAGCCAGGCAATTGCTTGAACCAGCAGCTTGCCTGGCTTAGGTCGAGTTCATCGTGCTGAATTGTGCTGGCGGATGCACTGGTTGAATGCATCCAGAAATGCAATTTTGGCATGCTGCGGACTCATTGCCTGAATCGGCGCAGGGAGAGGCTCGATGTCCCGAAGATAAAGCCAGGTTTCAACCGAGTGCGGCATCAAGTCGCGTTTTTCGGTGGCCAAGGCGATCAGGTCGGCTTGTTTTATGCTCGGATCAAGATGGGTCAGATCGAGCCCGAAACGATGTCCAATAATTTCCATCACGCGAGCTTCAATCACGCTGAACTCGGGAAACAAATTCTTGAGGGGTTTGACCATATCGCCCAAATAAGCTTCGGCGGCATCGTGCAGCAGGGCAGAGAAGCGGAATTTTTCAGGCACCAGGGACATCACCATCAGACTGTGCTGTGCAACCGAATAAAACGCTTGTGTCTGCCCATTGAAGCGGCACTGGTAAGCCAGACCGTGGGCAATATCTTCAATCGCGACATCATCAATCTGCGGATTGGTCAGAAAAAAGCGGTTACCGAGGAAAGTGGAAACGTAGGGGCTGGTCATCGCGATTGCAAATTGATAAAAATTAGCTGGGTTGCCCCAGAATTTCTTTCGTAAATTTTGCTAAAGACATCCGAAACCCCGCCGCATTGGGGTGGCCGCCACCACCAAATGTAGCGGCCAGATGGGCAACATCCACCTGACCACGAGCGCGCAGTGATGCCTTGACCAAGCCATCTGAACCCAGTTGCCAGATCAAGCCAAACGTTTCACTGCGCATTGCCAGCAGATTCCCCAATTCCGATGCAAAAAGTGCCGAGGCGTTGATCGCCAGCCCATCAATTCGGCGCCAGGCCAGATATCCCTCAACCAAAATTGGCGTGCCATGCCTTGTTGCTTGCAATGGATCGATGGGGTCGCCGCGCATGGCGATGGCCGTAACCAGGTTGCTGTCAGCCAAGTGTTGGATCTCAACCGCCAAAAAGCCTTGTATGGTATTTCCTTCTGCCAGCAGCGACGAGTAGCAATCGCTGTCGGCATTTTCGAGCTCGGTGAGCAATTCATTCCAAATGCCGAAATCAAACGGTTTAAGCCGCAATGCCGTACAAAAAGCCCGAGTGCCCTCAATCTTGAAGCGCCATAGATCCTGATCTTCAATATAGCGAATCGCGAGGGATGGCGGTGTCGCCGGATGGAAATGCTCCCATGCCAGGCGTGCGCCTGATTTTTCCATGTCGAACAAAACCTTGAGCGGCAATTCGGGATGCTGATAGATCGCCATGCTCGAATCATCCCCAACAATCAATTCAGTTGCCCAGCCATCTCTGGCCGATGCATGATGATCAATCTGACAGACCGATGCGGCGTAGCGCGCCATTTCCTCCAATACAGGCCGAGGAAACGAGAAATCGAGAATGAACACCTGATGTCCGCTCACCTCATCAATCAGCCATGATTCGCCATGGTGAATCGGGCGATACGTCGCTGAGTCACCAAAGTGACGCCAGGCAGCATAGGCGGCACCAAAACCGTCGATGCAGTCAGCGTGGTAATAGATCAAGGCGGGAAGCGGGTTGGTCATTGTGTTGATCAATTCGAGAAAACCAGGCTGTGTAGGTTAAATGTGAGCAAGACGTCTACGCGGAATGGTGAGTTGAAAGGACAGAAACCGAAATTAGCGTATGCGTTTTTTGATTTCACCGTCGCAGGCATTGGCTACTCGCTCATATTCTTCAGGGGTATCGATCTTGGCTTGCGCTTCCTCGACACGCTTTAATTCGCGTTGGACAAAGGGGGTCCAGCGTTCATTCAATTCTTGTTGAAGCTTGGCGCTGGTTTGGCCGGCGGGGCCACGCCAAGGACTGCCGGTGCTAAAACGTGCGCTGAGCGTATCAAGCAAACTCTTCTCGATCTCGGCGATATGGGCCTGATAGGTTTTGACGTGCCGCATTTCGTGTTCGTAAATCTCTTTGTAGGCACAACTGCCTTCTGGAAATTCCCTGGCGACATAGACGGTGATCGGGCTTAACCCATAGGTGACGGTAATCTGCGGGCTGGTGCATTCCCAGCGTCCGGTCCGGTCAGTAAAAGTGGGCGAGTTGGTCGCGAAACTGACGCTGGCATTGCCCCGCGTCAGCCCCAGAACCTGATTGCCAGGACGAGCAAGCGCGGCGCCAATATTGCTTAGCGACTTGTAGCTGTACTGAGTATTGAATATGAGTTTTTCTTCAATACGCTTGATCATGACCGATGGCTTGGGCAACTCATCACACGAGTCCGCCCATAGCGGAGCAGAAAACAGGATCGCTGCGATTGTTGCGGTCGAACGCATGATCAGTTTGACTTGCTCGTCGATCTGAAGAAAGGCGTTTCCTACGCCACCAAACTAGCCCGAAACAATGGCCCGCTCTTCTTTCAAGGCTTGATTGAGATCGGCCACCAAGTCAGTGATTTTTTTGCGGGCATCATAAAATTCGTATTCACCCTTGTTGATTTCAAGGACGACATTCGGTTCTTCACCGTGCAGCGGCACTTGGACGTGAACGCCTTTGGTAATCACGATAATCCCATCTTCTCTTTTGGATGGTTCGCTCAAGGCGACAGGGGTAAAACCAAGTTTGTTCAGCTTTTCAGCCAAAGCTTGCGCATTCATGTTTGTTCCTTTCTGGGTAAAGGCTGCTGCAATTATTTTTGGGCTATGGCCCAAATGAATGACTGCACGTCGATCAGATCACGCGGCATCATGCCTTCTTCGAGCAGACTGGTACGGATGTAACTGTACAGGCGCAAGACGGCATCGTAGGTTTTCCAGTTCGGCTCTGGCTTGTAGTTGATTCGCCAGCAAAGCGCCTTTGCTGCATTCTGGATTGCGGTAGGTTTGATCAGTGCATGTTGCTGTGGGTAACGGATGAAACTGAAAAGCGTCGCATACGACCATTTATTCAAGTGCAGGATGCCAAGTGTGCGAAGGAAATGCTTGAATCTCGCCTCTTCTGTTTCTTCACCGTAGAGAAGATCAAGCAATCCCAGTGAAAACAGCTTTTGGCAGGCGGGTGTTTCGAGGGCTTCGTGAAGTGCCTTTTGCTCAAGTTTGGTGAGCAAGCTGGTGGTCGATTCGACGTGCCTGGCGCGATCACAAATCGCTTCAAAGCTGCCTGTTTCAATCAGCCGGGAAAGCTCATCTTGACTGAGTAGTTGAGTGCAAAGCTTGTTGCCGGCCATATTGGCATTACGCGTTGCCTTGATGAAGCTTGAGTCGTCAAACCCATCCGGGTAGCTCTCCATAAAGCGTTTAATCGCCGTCGGGAGGGTGACGAAGTAATCATTGCTGATTTCGGATGTCGCCATCAGATTATCGAGGAGGCGGTGCTTTGAGGCGGCGCCTTCAACTTGCTCGACATTGACGAATGAGCGCGAAAGTTTTTTGCGCCCTGCGCCAACAAAGAAAATATCGAGATGCTCCGGGGTTGCGCTGAGCACTTTGCCGATCCCCCATTCCTGCTGATTTGGGTGCATCACACGATCGCCTGAGGTTAGGGTGCTCATCTTGCTCTCCGCAATTTTCTATTGAAAAAAGCCGACCATTTTATCATGCAGTGCAACATGCCACGTCATCGGGGATAAATCTGATTCATCCTCATCCCCGGCACAGACTAGAATGCCTTTCGACCTGATGTATTGGATGTGGAAGTGCACCGAGTAGTAACCGACAATCGTGACCATCGCGGACACCGAACGCTTGAAGCCGGCCCTTGGCTAGTGTCACGCGACGATGCCGAGAATTGGGCTGAGATACTAAGAAGCCTGGGATACAAGGCTCACGTCGAGCGAATGGACGGTGAAATTTCCGGCGGCGGTGCTGATGATGACTTTGCTAATGCGTTGGCGGGGATGGCCTGATTCAGTTTTCGCGGTTTTTGAGCGTTGACCGTAGGCGTATTGGGCGGACTCTCAAGCCTTTTCGCGTTTAACTGTCGAACCCGGGTTCCATCCCTTACCCCGCGAAAATATCAGGGTGACGGATCAGTCGTCGCAGACTAAACTCAGTATTCACCAACCTATTCATCGGTCTATTCAAAATCATGTCACGCCATGCCGATCCGCTACGACTGCTGCTTGGGCAACGCCCGATGACGGCTCGACAACTCGTTGAAAATACGGGATTAAGTCAACCGACGGTGTCGCGTGCGCTGGCCAAGCTTGGCGCTGAAATTGTCCGCTTCGGTTCCGGGGCATCTATTCAATACGCCATCCGTGACTATTCACGCGGCTTGGACTTGGTGCCGGTGTGGCGGGTAAACGATGCGGGCCAAATCCATCCACTTGGGACGCTGGTTCCCGTTCGCCCTGAAGGTTTCGTGATGATCCAGGGCGATGGCGTCGCCATCCATAGCGCTGGTCTGCCGTGGTGGATGTTCGACATGCGCCCGCAAGGTTATCTCGGGCGCGCCTACGCCACGGCCCACGCTGCGAATCTGGGTTTGCCGCTTAATCCGGAGCATTGGACGGATAACCATGCCTTGAGGGCATTGTTGGCGCATGGTTACGATGTCGTCGGTAATTTGTTGTTGGGTGACATTGCCCGAGATCGCTTTCTCGCCTTACCTGCGCCGACGCCGATTGCTGATCGTAACGAAGCGTACCCGCAACTTGCACTTGCTGCAGGGGCTGGTGAAACTCCCGGTTCATCTGCTGGCGGGGAGCAGCCAAAGTTCTGTGCCTACACTGAAAAAGGCCACGTTCTGGTCAAGTTTTCTGCATCGGACGACAACCCTGTCGCCGAACGCTGGCGCGATCTCCTGCTAGCCGAGCATTTGGCCCTCGCAACACTGGGCATTGATAGCGAGGTTCTCGACATCGGCGGTCAACGTTTCATGGAGCTTCCAAGGTTCGACCGGATAGGCGAACTGGGGCGCATCGGCGTGTTCTCCCTGAAAGCACTTGACGCTGAATTCGTCGGTAACGCGCTGGCCTCCTGGCCGATTATCGTCGCTCGCCTCGCTGCGGGTGGCCTTGTCCAGCCGCAAGCTGTCGAGGGTTCTGCCTTGCTGTGGGCGTTCGGCACCTTGATCGGCAACAGCGATATGCACACGGGCAATCTGTCATTCATCAGCCGTGACGGTCAGTCCTACCAACTGGCCCCTGCCTACGACATGCTCCCGATGGGCTTCGCGCCGCGCAGTGGTGGCGGACTGGTTGATACGCTGTCGCCAGCCAACCTGAGCGGGGTGATTTACGGCGATGTCTGGCGGCAGGCGCTGCAACTTGCCGTGGTGTTCCTGGCGAAGGTCAGGGATGCCAGGACTGCCGGTGGGTTCTCTGGTGGCTTTGCCCGCTGCATCACTGGATTGGCGCAGCACATTGAGGACGCATCACTTCGGATAGCCCGATTGGCTTGAGGATGGACTCTCAACGCCCATGTATTCGTTGATCGACAGCCGGAAGGCGACGCGGTTTTGGGGCAAATTTTGCAATCTGATCAAGGATTGCCTGCGCGAGCCGTTTTCAGGCATCGGAAAACCGGAGACGTTAAAGGAAAATCTTGCTGGACTGTGGTCGCGGCGGATTGATAAGGTGAACGCGTCTGATGTAGCTGGGGCTGACCAAATTGGTTGCTGGGCCATCGATCATTTTGATTGTGGCGTGTAGCGCATCCCGCTACAATCATTTCATGATCAAGCACTTTAAGCACAAAGGCCTGAAACTGTTTTTTGAGACCGGCAGCAAGTCAGGCATCCGCCCGGATCACGCCGCACGATTGGCCCGGCAATTGCGCCAATTGAATGACGTTCGGTCGGCCAAAGAAATGAACATGCCGGGCTGGAAATTGTATCCACTGGCTGGCGAACTGGCCGATCACTGGTCGGTTACGGTCAACGGTAATTGGCGCATGACTTTTACGTTTGAAGGCGAAGACGCCATCCTGGTCGATTACCAGGACTATCACTAGGAGAATCGTATGGGACGAATGTTCAATCCGCCACACCCCGGCGAAACCCTTAAGGAAGATATTTTGCCGGCGCTCGGCCTGACGGTTACCCAGGCCGCTGAAGAACTTGGCATTAACCGGGTAACACTATCGCGTGTGCTGAATGGCAAGGCTGGGGTCAGCATCGATCTTGCCCTGCGCCTGGAGTCATGGCTGGATGGGCCGACAGCGGAAAGTTGGCTGAAAGGGCAACTGGCCTATGATCTGTGGCAGGCTGAGCCGCATCGGCCAACCGTCAGCATCAGGCACGCACAGGTTGCATAACGAAGTGCTAAGGCAATAGTTTTTTGCCGGTGGGCTTGACGGCATCAGGGAAACGTCCGGTAAAGCGCCAACAGCGCGACCAGCAACAGCGTTACCGTGAGCAATCCAAGGCGTAGTACGCGGCTACGAAATATCTCGATACTCTTGATCAGCTGCGTATTTTGCTCGGCCAGCGCCTCAATGATTTCTGAAGAAGCAAGCATCTGATCATGCAAGGCCGACACCTCGTTTTTTAGCTCGATTATTCGTTTGTCCAGCGTGGAAATCGTTTGTTCTTCGCTTGAGTGGGCAGGCTTAACGTTTGTGTTGGCAGGCTCAGACGGGCCAGACTTCTTGGCCACAGATTTCCAGAGCTTCTTTGCACCATCAGCAACCTTGGGGGCTTTATCGATAACGTCCTTCCAAGGCACGTTGCTCAGAATGGCGAGCCATGGGATGGCCATGAGTGATTCTCCTGTGAAGTCGGGTTGGTGTGTTCATTGTTTCGATGCAAGAGCTTATTCAAAAAAAGCGTTGAGATTTGTACCGTACAGTAAAGGATTGAAGGTGCCTGATACCAAGGATCATGGATGGATGGGCGCCGGCAACGGAAAGTTGGCTGAAAAGGCAACCGGCCTATGATTTGTGCCAGGCAATGAGTAGCATTGGTCAACTGTTAGCATCGGGCACGCACAGGTTGCATAACGAACTGGCAAAGCATCATGCGTATGAATATTGAGCGATCAAATTTTTCGTGCTTTTTTGGCGTTGACCGTAACAGTTATAAAAATGGCCGAAAAAGCCTTAATTGATCAGAAAAGCTGTGCTCTGCCCACTATCTTGATAGCAATTTGGCGAATCATTTCCTTTGCAAAATAACTGCTACCGACTACACTTGTACTACATATTGAACAGGTGGAGCATCATGCGCGTCATTAATTTCTCCGAAGCTCGCAACAGCCTCAAATCAGTCATCAATCAAGTGATTGATGATGCCGACTATACGGTGATTGCCAGGCGTGATGCGCCGGATGCTGTCGTGATGTCGCTAGACACCTTCAACAGCCTGATGGAAACCGTACATCTGCTGAAATCGCCAGCCAATGCCGCTCACCTCGCCAAGTCGCTGGAGCAATACCGCCAAGGCAAGCTGACCGAAAGAGCGCTGCTCGATGCCTAAGCGCATCACGTGGACGCTTGCCGCCTGGGAAGATTACGAATACTGGCAGGGGCAGGATAGAAAAACGCTCAAACGCATCAATAATCTGCTCAAAGATTGCCTGCGCGAGCCATTTTCTGGCATCGGAAAACCAGAGCCGTTAAAAGAAAATCTTTCTGGCTTGTGGTCGCGCCGGATTGATGAGGTGAATCGGCTTGTTTATTTGGTGGATGGTGGTGATCTTGTGGTTGTTGCTTGCCGGTATCACTACGACTGAGTGTGGCGGGCTGTGACGGGCACAGCTTGGAACCGACGGGGTACATTCGAGTATTACGCGGAATACGTGCAGAAATCTCCCTGAGCGGCTTTTTGCCTTGAGGGGAACATGCAAACGGCGTACCCTGTTCGGGTAGTCAAAAATAATATTCAAATAAACGGTGGTTAGGGTGCCTGAATGCGTTGGTTGCTGCTTGTCTTGGTACTGCTGGCGCTGGTCGGGTTTTTCCTACTTAAGCGGCGTAATCGTTCACTCCCTGAAGGCACGGAGGCTTTGCCTTACGTACTGGGTGACGCGCTATTCACACCAGCAGAGCGCTCGTTTCTCGGTGTGCTGGATCAAGCCGTCGGCGTTGATTTCCGTGTTTTCGGCAAGGTTCGGGTTGCAGATATTGTCGCGGTTTCCAAGGGCACGCCAAAGCCGCTGTGGTAACGTGCCTTCAACCAGATTAGTGCCAAACACTTTGATTTTGTCCTGTGCCGCCCGAATGATCTCAAACCCGTGTGTGTAATTGAACTCAATGATCAATCGCATACCAAGGAGAGCCGGCAAGGGCGCGACAACTTTCTCGAACGCGTTTGTACTGCTGCCGGAATTCCCCTGATTTTCTTTCCGGCAAAAAGCACCTACACATTGGCCGAAATCAGTGCATCAATAGCCAATGCCATGGGGGCGAAGGTTGAGCCAAGCGCCACGACTGCGCCGACAGTTCTTGGTGAAGTGAACGTTTCAGCAATAAAACAAGATTTCGATATTGTTCAAGAAATCAATTTAGGCCCCGACTGCCCTCGTTGCTCAAGCCAGATGGTTCGCCGCATGGCAAAGAGTGGCGAGAACGCCGGGAAAGAATTCTGGGGTTGCACCAAGTTCCCGGCATGCCGGGGAATGGTGCTTTCCTGATATGAGCTTCCCCCGAAATTTCGTCTGCCAAGGGTGACCTAAAATTGAGTCACTTTGGGAAGGCATGAAATGAAGATACCGAAACAGGCATACACGACCGAGTTCAAGGAACTGGCGGTCAA
>JBDKHF010000036.1:0-4312 GCA_039797825.1 Pseudomonadota bacterium
TCCAGTCAAACTGGCAGGCGTCACCGGGTGCAAAGACCAGAGGGACAAAGGCTTCCTTAATCGTCGGCTTCGTTTGTGCCGACTTCCACTGCTTTACGAAGCGTTGCACGCTGTCGTAGGCGCCGCGATAGCCCTCGGCTTGCAAACCTTCAAAGAGTCGCTGGGCGGTGCGACGCTGCGCCTTGGGGAGATGGCGCTCGGTAGCCAGCCAGTTCTCCAAGGCGGACTGGAAATCACCCAGCTTGGGTGCCGGTTGATACCGGCGAAGATAAACCGCTTCGCTCTCGGTTTCCAGGTGCTTGCGCACCGTCGGACGGGAAAGCTTTAGGTCACGTGCAATCGAGCTGATGCTCTCCTTGCTGACCAAATGACGACGCCGGATTTCGGCTATGACTTCCATGGATAACACCCCAGATTCCCCGGCTAAATCGCCGGAAGGTTACACAACCCAGGGTGACAACTTTTGGACGCTGATCACCCCAGAAATCTGGAAAGTTTTGCACGCTGTTTAACACCTCGGGATCAGCCCGCCGCAGTTGCTCAATTACTCGCTCACCACCTATGAGCCGAAGACCCATAGCACCCCTTACGCCATCCCCTTGCGTTGGCACGGCTACGAGGCAAACCTTGTCATCCACCTCCAGCCGTCCTGAAATATCGATGCTTTGCAGTGATTCACTAGATTTTGATTACCAATCCACAGAGCACCCGAACTGATCGCCGACTCATCGACCGAATCGGCTCCGTCGTGCACTCGACCTTTAATTTCAAAATGCTCGGTCTGCAACGCCCTGTGCAATAAAAAGGTAACACTGGTGCAAGACAATACCTTGTCCTCACTTCCTTAATCCTCTGGAGTCTCTATGCGTAAACTACTCATCGCCTTAGCCGCGACCTCAATTCTTGCGGCATGCTCAAGCACGGCAACAGCCCCCGCCGCTTCTGCTGCCCCGGCCCCCGCCGCTGTTGCCAAGGCGCCGCAATGCTACAACGGAGACACCGGCAAATTTTCTGAGGTGGGCACGACGGCAAGCATTTCAGGTGTCTCCGTTTCCTGCAAACCGACCTCTGATGGAAAAGGTGCCCAGTGGATGGGCAAGAAATAGTAATAATTCAAAAATTAAAATTTTAGCGCCGTCGATTTTGACGGCGTTTTCATTGCGGAAATCGATTGTTTGCCGCGCAATGATGGCGTGATTCAGGAATGCAGCCAGATGGTATGCGTTTATTCAACGCCAGCCCAACTTGACTGCCCTCTGCAAGATTTTCGCAGGAGCTCTTGTCGTTGTGGGGCCAACTGTTGCTGGATTGAACAAGCAATCAGGTCCAATAATTGTCGCTTTCTTTCCAACTTTGTAGAACTTGCCATCGTCGCCGTTGTAACACAGCTGTCGTTGAATAACTTATACGTTTCTATTTTTATAGAAATATGACTATCAAAGAAGCCGTCGCCGCGCTAGGTGCGCTGGCGCAAGAAACCCGATTGCAGATATTCCGGTTACTCGTTCAGGCGGGGCCTGACGGGCTCTCTGTCGGGGCAATTGCGGAACGCCTTGGTACGGAAGCGAACGGTCGCCTTTCGTTTCATTTGAAAGAATTGGCCATCGCCGGCTTGGTCAGTGCCAACCAATCAGGTCGTTTTGTCTTTTACTCGGCCAACTACCCGGCAATGAATGACCTGTTGGCCTACCTGACTGAGCATTGCTGCAATGGCGCTTCCTGCGGGGTCGAAGTTATACCCTGTGATCCTGCGAAGACTTCCAAATAGAAATCGACATCATCATGACCAAACCCATTTACAACGTTCTTGTCCTTTGTACCGGCAATTCGGCTCGTTCCATTCTTGGCGAAGCCTTGTTCAATCACTTGGGCCAAGGTCGGATTCGTGCTTATTCGGCGGGTAGTCAACCGTCAGGAAAGGTGAATCCGGTTGCCCTGGAAACCCTCGATAAGCATGGTGTTCCCCTGCCGGAAGCACGCAGCAAGTCCTGGGATGAGTTTGCTACAGCGGGAGCTCCAGAAATCAATTACATCTTTACGGTCTGCGCGAGCGCGGCTGGCGAAACCTGCCCTGTGTGGATCGGGCACCCGACAACAGCGCATTGGGGCATCCCTGATCCCGCACATGTTGAGCCGATGGCGGCTCGCGTCGAAGCGTTCGAGGTGGCCTATCAACAGTTGGAGCGGCGGGTACGGGCGTTTGTCGCGCTGCCGCTTGAAACAATGACGGCGGGTGAAGTCAAGGTTGCGGCCAAGCAAATCCACGAAGCAGCATCTGCTTAAACACGCTCTCGCTCTCAAATTCAAATTTTCAAAGGAACAAGCCATGTCTGCGATTCAGATTTTTGACCCCGCCTTATGTTGCAGCACCGGCGTTTGTGGCGTTGATGTCGACCAGCAACTGGTCAGCTTTTCTGCCGATCTTGATTGGGCGAAGCAGCTGGGCGCCCAGATCGAACGTTTCAATCTTGCCCAGCAGCCCATGGCCTTTGCTGAAAATGCCGTCGTCAAAAACTTTCTCGAACGTTCAGGACAAGAGGCCTTGCCGCTGATTCTGGTCGATGGCGAGTTTGCCCTGGCGGGGCGTTATCCAAACCGCACTGAGCTCGCCCGTTGGGCAAAAATTGATGTTGCTGCGGTCGACGCGAAAAAGCCGGCAAAAAGCTGTTGCAGCGGCTCCAAGTGCTGCTAATCCGCTAAGGATCGCCATGAAATTCCTCGAACAGCCGCCGCACTATCTGTTTTTTACCGGCAAGGGCGGCGTCGGTAAAACCTCGATTGCTTGCGCCACGGCGATCCAACTGGCTACAGCCGGACGCCGCGTTCTGCTGGTCAGCACCGATCCTGCCTCAAACGTCGGCCAGGTATTTGGCGTGGAAATCGGCAACCGCATTGTCGGGATTGAGGCTGTTCCGGGATTGTCGGCGCTGGAAATTGACCCGCAGGCAGCCGCCCAGGCCTACCGCGACCGGATCGTCGGTCCGGTGCGCGGGGTGCTGCCTGACGCCGTGGTCAAGGGAATCGAAGAGCAGTTGTCCGGTGCGTGCACCACGGAAATTGCCGCCTTTGACGAGTTCACCGCGCTATTGACCGATTCAGCCCTGGTTGCCGGCTACGATCACATCATCTTCGATACCGCACCAACCGGCCACACCATCCGCCTGTTACAACTGCCCGGCGCATGGACCGGGTTTCTCGATGAGGGCAAAGGCGATGCCTCGTGCCTGGGGCCTCTGGCCGGGCTGGAAAAGCAACGTGCCCAATACAAATCGGCGGTTGAAGCCTTGGCTGATCCGGTGCGCACGCGGCTGATACTGGTGGCCCGTGCTCAGGCGGCAACCTTGCGCGAAGTCGCCCGCACGCATGAGGAATTGGCTGGCATTGGCCTCAAGCAGCAATACCTGGTGATCAATGGCGTTCTGCCCGAAGCAGCCGTTGGCGGCGATCCCCTGGCCAAAGCCATCTTCAAGCGTGAGCAGGCCGCCTTGCTCGACATTCCGGAAGGCTTGAAAGCGCTGTCTATCGATCAGGTTGCGTTGAAGCCGTTCAATCTGGTCGGTCTTGAGGCGTTGCGCCAACTATTTGCCGCCAATGCCGCCGGCAGCGCAGCGGATGTTCCGCCTGCGACGGTACTTCCGGATGTGCCGAGCCTGTCGGAACTGGTCGATGGGATTGCCGCCGATGGTCACGGGCTGGTGATGTTGATGGGCAAGGGCGGGGTCGGCAAGACCACGCTGGCGGCGGCCGTCGCGGTCGAACTGGCGAGCCGCAGTTTGCCGGTGCATCTGACCACCTCAGATCCGGCGGCGCATTTGTCGGAAACCCTGGCCGGCAGTCTTGAGCATCTGACGGTCAGCCGTATCGATCCGCATGCTGAAACCGAGCGTTATCGCCAGCATGTTCTGGAAAGCAAAGGGGCGACACTCGATGCGCAGGGCAGGGCGCTGCTGGAAGAAGACCTGCGCTCGCCCTGCACTGAGGAAATTGCCGTCTTTCAGGCCTTTTCCAAGGTCATTCGTGAGGCAAGCAAGAAATTTGTTGTGATGGACACGGCGCCGACCGGCCACACCTTGTTGCTGCTCGATGCGACCGGCGCCTATCACCGCGAAATCGCCCGCCAGATGAGCGGCAAAGAGGGTGGCAAAAGCCTGCATTACACGACACCGATGATGCAGTTGCAGGATGCCAAACAGACCAAGGTGCTGATCGCGACGCTGGCCGAAACCACCCCGGTTCTCGAAGCCGCCAATCTGCAGTCCGACTTGCGCCGGGCCGGTATCGAGCCCTGGGCCTGGATCATCAACAACAGCGT
>JBDKHF010000037.1:0-89300 GCA_039797825.1 Pseudomonadota bacterium
GCCGAACTCGGCTGCACGGTAACGCTGATCGAGCGTCAGCCGGTGATTGCCGCATTGCTTGAAGATGGCTTGCGGCGCGCCAAGGATGATCCGGAAGTGGCCGCCATCGTCGGGCAAATGGACTTGCTCTGCGGCAACGCCATCGATTTGATGAACCACTGGAACGCCGAGCCGCCACAAGTCATTTACCTCGACCCAATGTTCCCGCACCGCGACAAAAGCGCCCTGGTCAAAAAGGAAATGCGCCTGTTTCGCCCGCTGGTTGGCGACGATGACGACGCGCCGGTTTTGCTTGCCGCAGCATTGGCGCTGGCCACCCATCGCGTCGTAGTCAAACGCTCGCGCAAGGCGCCGGCGATTGCCGGTGAAGCACCGGGTTATGTACTGGAAGGCAAGTCGAGCCGCTTCGACATTTATCCGAAAAAATCGTTGAAAGCCAAGGCTGAAGCCTGATAAAACGAATAAAACCGAAGGAGACAAAATGACTTACACGATTGATAGCAAGCCCTTGTGGCAACCCAACCCGAACACGGTAGGCGACACGCACATGGCGATTTTCATGCAGGCCATGGGCCACGGTCGCTATAGCGATTTGTGGCAATGGTCAGTCGATCAACCAGAAGTATTCTGGTCGAAGCTATGGGATTTCTGCGCTGTAGTCGGCGAAAAAGGCAGCGAAATCCTCGTTGACCGTAACCGGATGCCCGGCGCCCGCTGGTTTCCCGAAGCGCGGCTGAATTACGCCGAAAACCTGCTGAAAAACCGCGAAGACGGCGAAGCGCTGGTTTTCTGGGGCGAAGACAAGGTCAAACGACGGGTCAGCCGCAGTGAACTGCATGCCGAAGTTGCCCGCTTTCAGCAATTTTTGATCGCTGCCGGCGTCGGTGAAGGCGACCGCGTCGCCGGTTTCATGCCCAATCTGCCGGAAACGCTGATCGCGATGCTGGCGACGGTGGCGCTCGGCGCCATCTGGTCATCTGCCTCGCCCGATTTCGGGGTGCAGGGCGTGCTCGATCGTTTCGGCCAGATCGAACCCAAGGTGCTGGTTTGCGTCGATGGCTACTGGTACAACGGCAAGCCGGTTGATTGTCTGGAGAAGAACGCCGAAATCGTCAGCAAAATGCCGACTTTGCTCAAAACCGTCGTCGTCCCCTACCTGAATGCCAGCCCGGCGCTCGAAAACATCGCCAATGCGCTGCACTGGCGCGAGATTGTTGAGGTCGACCGGCAAAAAGAGGTGCTTTTCAAGCGCGTCGCTTTCAACCACCCGCTCTTCATCATGTTTTCCAGCGGCACCACCGGCGTGCCGAAATGCATCGTCCATTGCCACGGCGGCGTGCTGCTCCAGCACCTCAAGGAACACCAGTTGCACAGCGACGTGCGCCCCGGCGACCGCCTGTTCTACTTCACCACTTGCGGCTGGATGATGTGGAACTGGCTGGTTTCCGGCCTCGCCTGCGGCGCCACCTTGCTGCTTTACGACGGCTCGCCGTTCGCTGACCAGGGTAAAGTGCTGTTCGATTACGCTGCCGCTGAAAAAATGACCCACTTCGGCACCTCGGCCAAATTCATCGATGCCGCCGCCAAACTCGGCTTGCAGCCGGGCAAGTCGCATGATCTCAGCGCCCTGCGCGCCATGTTCTCGACCGGCAGCCCGCTTTCGCCGGAAGGTTTCGACTGGGTTTATCGTGAAATCAAGGCTGACATCCTGCTCGCCTCGATCTCCGGCGGCACCGACATCGTTTCCTGCTTCGTTCTCGGCAATCCTGTGCTGCCCGTTTATCGCGGCGAAATCCAGTGTCGCGGGCTGGGCATGGCGGTTGATGTTTATAACGATGACGGCCAGCCGGTGCGTTCCGAAAAAGGAGAACTGGTCTGCAGCAAGCCCTTCCCGGTCATGCCGGTCGGTTTCTGGAATGATCCGGACGGCGCCAAATACCATGCCGCTTATTTCGAGCGTTTCGACAATATCTGGTGTCACGGCGATTTCTCGGAAATCACCGCCCACGACGGCATCATCATCTATGGCCGCTCCGATGCCACGCTCAACCCCGGCGGCGTACGCATCGGCACGGCGGAAATCTACCGTCAGGTCGAGCAATTACCGGAAATCCTCGAAGCACTGGTCATCGCCCAGGATTGGCCACCGGGCAAGAATGACGACGTGCGCGTCGTACTTTTCGTGCGGCTGACTGAGGGACTGACACTTGATGACGAGCTGATCGCCCGGATCAAAAAGCAGATCCGCGACAACACCACGCCGCGTCACGTGCCGGCCAAGGTGGTTCAGGTGCAGGATATTCCGCGTACCAAGTCAGGCAAGATCGTTGAACTGGCTGTGCGCAATATCGTCCATGTGCGGCCAGTCAAGAATGTCGAAGCGCTGGCTAATCCTGAAGCACTGGAATATTTCCGGGGAAGGACGGAGTTGGCGGACTGATGGGAGCAAGACCTCAGTCTTGGCCAATCCCCGCCTTTTGATAGACCTTACAGTTCCTCGGTCTTAAATTCGCTATAGCCTTCGTAGTAATAGCTGACATCGATGCCCTTCATAAACAGGGCGCGGTCGTCAATCTGGTTGGTGAGGGCTTGTTTGAGCAGGCATTTGATCTCAAGATCTTTCACCACACTGCGCTGCATGGCAGAAAGATATTGTTCTTTGTCGACCTGGTTCCAATCCACCACCTGCTGGATTTGATTTTTCAGCATGAGATCGAGCCAGATGCGGGTGGCGCGGCCATTGCCTTCGCGGAAAGGGTGAGCCACATTCATTTCGACATATTTTTCGATGATTTCATCGAAATTGCTTTGCGGCATGGCGTTGATGTGTTTTAGCGATGGCTCCAGATACATCAGCGGCGCGAAACGAAAATTACCTTTGGCGATATTCACTTCGCGGATTTTTCCGGCAAAGGGATAAATATCTTCAAATAAATAGGCGTGAATAAAAGCAAGCCCGGCAAATTTTCCCACCTCGGCCTTATGAATATCGCCAGAGTCAAAAAGTTGCCTGGCTTTTCGTTTGCTGATTTTTTCTTCAGCTCTGGCCAGCTCGATTTGATCGGTGATGTTTAATTTATTTTCTAAAACCATGCGAAATCTCCCTCAATCTTCGCTGTCTTGACTCTCACGGTTTGCGTTTAAAGTGGCTCAAGCGCGACGGGCAAACAAGGTGGCCAGCACCGGCACCCTGCGCGCCCATTCCAGCCCTTTAGCGAACAGCCAGTTGAGCGCCGCCGTAATCCGCTGGCTGGCCGCCGGACTTTCGATCCAGCGATAAAACAGCGTCGCGGCACCAATGCTTGCGGTCAACGCCAGAATCAGGCCAAAAATTGCTGAATTGACCGATGAAAATCCGAGATACACGTACAGGCCATTGGCAATCAGCAGCACCGGAAAGTGCACCAAAAAGACTGAATACGAAATCTGGCCGAGGAAGATCAGCGGTTTGAAGTTGGGCCAGCGTTCGAGCAGGCCAGTGCGGCGACCGAAACCGAGGGTCAAGGCGACCACCAGAGCCAACGCGATGCGCAGGCGGAAATCAATCACCAGCGCGGCAATGACTATCGTCGCAATAACACCCAGCCAGGACGACATTTGTTTGCGGTCAGAAGCCCACCAGGCGGCAGCCCCGAGACCGTAGGAACCGAAGAAGTAAATCGCCCAGTTGTCCCAGCTGGCGTCGCGGTTAAACCAGAACAGCGAAGCCAGGCTGACGGCGATCACCAGCGCCGGCGCCAGCAACCGGATGCGGCCAGCCCAGAGCAGAATGGCCATCAAGGCAAAGAGCTGGAAATCGATGGCGATGTACCAGACGCCAGCCGAAAGCGAATCAATACCGAGAATGCCTTGCAACAGCAAGGCATGCGCCAGCCATTGTTTGAAGCTGGCACGGGCCGGAATCGCCTCATCATCCATCCAGTGATCAGCTATCGCTGCCGCTGCAATTGCCAAACCAATCGCCGCCAGATAGGGAATCGTCAGACGCAGGTAGCGTTTCCAGATCAGCGGCAGCGGCGAACGATCCAGCGCCTGCCCTTGCCCTGACAATGCGCGTGCCGCCAAAAAGCCGGCGATCACGAGGAAAATCTGCACCGCCATCCGGGCGTAATCGAAAAGCCAGCCAAAAACACCCGGAAACGCCTCGCGCACGGTGGCGGCGAGTGGGCCGTAGGATGAAAAATGGTTGAGCAGGACGAGCAAAGCCGCCATCGCCTTGAGGGCGTCGATCAGCGGCATGCGGTTATTTGGATGGTTCATAGCTCAATTGTACACTCTTTGCTGCAGTGCACAAATGTGTATTATGGCTTGATTTGTATAGCCAAATTACACAAAACGCGCGACAAACGAATTGGTGTACCGGGCCGGCAAATCAATCCAGACACGATGCCCACTACCTGAAGCAACCGTCACCGCTTCGCCCTTGCGGTTTTCCATGCGCAGCAAAGGCATGCTGAAATTGCCGGATGGGTGCACGAATTCAAGGCGATCACCGACCGAAAATTTGTTCTTGACCTCGATTTCCATCAGACCGCGCGCCGCGTCAAATTGCACCGCGTCACCAACGTACAGACTACGGTCGGATTCGGAATGGCCACGCAGGTAATTCTGGTAATCGGCATCGTGATGGCGCTGCAGGAAGCCATCGGTATAGCCACGGTTGGCCAAGCCGTCGAGTTCGCGCAGCAGATTCGGGTCGAGCGGCTTGCCGGCGACGGCATCGTCAATTGCCTGGCGATAAGTTTGCGTGGTGCGCGCCACGTAATAGGTGCTCTTGGTGCGCCCTTCGATTTTCAGCGAATCAACGCCGATTTCAACCAGGCGCTGGACGTGCTCAATGGCGCGCAAATCCTTGGAATTCATGATGTAGGTGCCGTGCTCGTCTTCCTCAATCGGCATCAGTTCGCCCGGACGCATTCTTTCTTCGAGCAAAATTTCCTGCTCTTGTGGCGGTTGACCGCAACCGGCAGGCGCCGCGCCGTCGGAAGTGCTGACTTTGTAATCCCAGCGACAGGAATTGGTACAACTACCCTGATTTGGGTCGCGGTGATTGAAGTAACCGGAAAGCAGGCAGCGACCGGAATAGGCAATGCACAGCGCGCCATGCACAAAAACTTCCAGCTCGATATCCGGACATTGTTGGCGAATCTCGGCCACTTCTTCGAGCGACAATTCGCGCGAAAGAATGATGCGAGTAAGCCCTAACTTTTTCCAGAAACGCACCGCCGCCCAGTTGACCGTATTCGACTGCACCGAAAGATGGACCGCCTGCTCGGGCCAGGTTTCGCGCACCATGTCGATCAAACCGGGGTCGGACATGATCAGCGCGTCGGGCTTCAGCGCAATCACCGGCGCCATGTCTTCCAGGTAAGTCGTCAGCTTGGCGTTATGCGGAAAAATGTTGCTGACCACGAAAAACTGCTTGCCGCGGGCATGCGCTTCGTCGATGCCTTCCTTCAGCGCAGCGATCGTGCCAAACGAGTTATTGCGCACGCGCAGGCTGTAACGCGGCTGGCCGGCGTAGATCGCATCGGCACCAAAATCGAAGGCGGTGCGCATCATCGCCAGGGAGCCGGCAGGGGCGAGGAGTTCGGGGGCTTTGACCATAGTAGAATGCCGCAAAATCGCGCATTGTAGAGACTATGTCTGAAGAAATCCTGATCAATTTCACCCCGCAGGAAACCCGCGTTGCAGTCATGCAACAAGGCGTCGTCCAGGAATTGCACATCGAACGCACGGCGAGTCGCGGGCTGGTCGGCAATGTCTATCTCGGGCGCATCTGCCGCATCCTGCCCGGCATGCAATCGGCGTTTGTCGATGTCGGCCTGGAACGCACGGCCTTCCTGCATGTGGCGGATATTTGGCAGCCGCGCGAAACAGCTACCGAGCGACCGATTGAAAAAATCCTCTCGGATGGCCAAAGCATCGTCGTTCAAGTGATCAAAGACCCGATCGGCACCAAAGGCGCGCGCCTCTCGACGCAAATTTCAATCGCTGGCCGCATGCTGGTCTATTTGCCGCAGGAAAAACATATCGGCATTTCGCAACGGATTGAGGCCGAAGCCGAACGCGAAGCCCTGCGCGAAAAAATCACCCGGCTGGTTCCCGCTGACGAACCGGGTGGCTTCATTGTTCGCACGATGGCCGAAAACGCCTGCGATGAAGAATTTGCCACCGATATCGCCTATTTGCGCAAAACCTGGAGCGATATTCGCGATAAAGCGCGAGTTTCCGGCCCGCCAACTGTGCTTTATCAGGAATTATCGCTAAGCCAGCGCGTCTTGCGCGACTTCGTGAACCCCGTAACCACCAAAATCACCATCGATTCGCGCGAAAATTTCCAGAAACTGACGGCGTTTGCCGAGGAATACACCCCCGCCGTCCTGCCCCTGCTCGACCACTACACCGGCCAGCGCCCGCTATTTGATCTGCACGGCGTCGAAGATGAAATCCAGAAAGCCCTCGCCCGCCGCGTCGATCTCAAATCCGGCGGCTACCTGATCATCGACCAGACCGAGGCAATGACCACGGTCGACGTCAATACCGGTGGTTTTGTTGGCGTCCGCAACTTTGACGACACCATTTTCAAGACCAATCTTGAAGCCGCAGTCACCATCGCCCGCCAGCTCCGGCTGCGCAATCTGGGCGGCATCATCATTGTCGACTTCATCGACATGGAAAATGAAGAACACAAAAAAGCGGTGCTCGATGAGTTCAACAAGGCACTGGCCAGCGACCACACGCGCCTGACGGTCAATGGCTTCACCGCGCTCGGCTTGGTCGAAATGACCCGCAAACGCACGCGTGAATCCTTGGCGCATGTCCTTTGCCAGCCCTGCCCGACTTGCGGCGGGCGCGGCGAAGTCAAAACGGCGCGCACCGTGGCTTACGAAATTCTCCGCGAACTGCTGCGTGAAGCCCGCCAGTTCAACGCCCGCGAATACCGCATCCTCGCCGGCCCGGCTGTGGTTGATCTGTTCCTCGACGAAGAATCCCAATCCCTCGCCATGCTTTCCGATTTCATCGAAAAACCGGTTTCCTTGCAGTCAGAGCCGAGCTATTCACCGGAGCAGTACGATATTGTGCTGATGTAACAATCAAATATTGTTATTTATCAATCACTTCGGCGTATACGCTGTAATTGGAAGCACAAATCAGGAGCGCTAACAACAGCTTGCCGCGCTTGATTCTATGGCATAGTATGCCAACGCAAGAACTTGGCTCAGGAGGCACCCATGCCAACCCGTAACGTTGTCCTTACAGACCATCAAGCCCACTTTGTTGAGCGCTTAGTTACCTCCGGGCGCTACCAAAATGCCAGCGAGGTATTGCGCGAAGGATTGCGACTAATCGAGCGCCGCGAGTCCGAAGATGAAATGCGCTTGTCGGCCTTGCGCGATGCTGCCAAAGTTGGCATTGCAGACATTGAAGCAGGCAATTTCCGTAGTTTTGACTCTGCCGACATGCTTGGTCAACATCTGGTAACGCTGACTTCTGAAGTGATTGGCGCATAGTGGGAGGGACCCCCTGGACGGTTCACCTGTCGGCTGCGGCCGAAGTGGATTACCGCCAAGTTTTGCGTTGGACAGTCGAACACTTCGGTGTGGCTCAGGCGCAGAACTATGCCGAGACACTATCATCTGCTCTAAAAGCGCTAAGCGCTGGCCCCTCCATAATAGGGGTCAAGGAGCGGTCGGAAATCGGCAACAATATTTGTACGCTCCATGTTGCGCGAAACGGGCGAAAAGGCCGACACTTCGTGATGTTCCGCATCGGCGACATCGAAGGGAGTAGCGTCATTGATGTACTCCGACTGCTTCATGACAGCATGGACCTGGAACGGCACCGGCCTCCCAACTGAGCATAGCTAAGGGGTGTGATTTCGCTCTATCACACCGATGAAAAGCAGATTCAACCCAAAAACTTACCGCGGCCAGATGCTATCAGCATGGGCAACAAAAAAGCCAACCGGTTGAAATTGGCTTTTTTCTTTTCAGATCAACGACCTGACTAAATTCGACATGGAGCGGGTGACGAGAATCGAACTCGTACTTTCAGTATGGGAAACTGAAGTTCTGCCACTAAACTACACCCGCTCTGGGCTGGAGTCGGCATTCTAAGCGCAGATGCCTCGCGGTTCAATCATCACCGCAAGCAACGCAGTCCAAGCAAACAGAAAATTGCCAACCGACAAGGAGTTGCACGCCATGAATCAGGAACAAATCTGGAGCAAACGCTATCAGGAAGCCGGCGATGATTTTCTGTTCGGCACCGAACCCAATCGCTTTCTCGCACATCGCCAGAAGCTCCTTGAAAACGGACACAGCGCTTTATCGGTCGCGGATGGTGAAGGGCGCAATTCGGTTTGGCTGGCTGAACAAGGTCTGGCGGTGACGGCGGTTGAAATTTCGCCGGTGGCCATCGAGAAGGCGCGGCGCCTGGCTGCCGGGCGCAAGATCAATGTGACTTTCATGCTCGCCGACATGCTGGCACCGGGTTGGCCGCCGGCTGAGATGCACGGCCAGTTCGACTGGGTGGTCGGGATTTTCATCCAGTTTGTCGGCCCGGAATGGCGGTCCCGGCAATTTGAGGTGATGCAGCAGTTGACCGCCCCCGGCGGACGCATTCTGCTCCAGGGCTACACCCCTCAACAGCTGGAATTTCGCACCGGCGGCCCATCGGCAGTCGAGAATCTGTACAGCGCAGAACTGCTGCGTTCAGAGTTTGCCGACTGGACGATTGAAGAACTGGTTGAGTACGAAGACGAGATCAGCGAAGGCAGCGGGCATCAGGGGCGCTCTGCGCTGATCGGCATGATCGCCCGCAAACCTCAATAAAAATCAGGCGATGCGCGCGTATTGCCCGGCGTGGAAGAGCAGCGGCGCGAGTTCGATGCTTTCGCTGAATTTTTCAACGCGGGTGACAAAGATGGTGTGATCACCTGCCGCGTGCATGGTTTCGTTGGCGACTTCAAAAGTCGCGCAGCAATTCTTGAACAGCGGCGCGCCGCCCGCCCCCGCCTGCCATTGCAAGCCGGCGAAACGGTCAATCGGCCAGGTGGCAAAGCGATTGGATAGTTCTTCCTGTTCCGCCGACAAGATGTTGATCGCGTGATGCGTAGCGCCGCGAAAAGCGGCGAGGTTGTGCGAGTTGTTGTCGAGGCACCAAAGCACCAGCGCCGGCTCAAGCGAAACTGCCGAGAAGGAATTGACGGTGAGGCCAATCGGCTGGCCGTCCGGGTCGATGGCGGTAACGATGGCGACGCCGGTGGCGAAGCGCCCAAGGGCGTTGCGCAGGGCACGGGTGTCGGTTTGTTGCTGGGTCATCGTGGTTTGGCCGCTCGAAAAAGGCCGTATTATCCGGGTTCCCTTGCACCCCGTCGAGAATGAATTGGCCGAGCAATCCAGCTTTTCCACCCGCCTGATCGCCTGGCAAAAGCAGGCAGGCCGCCATGACCTGCCCTGGCAGCAAACGCGCGACCCTTACCGGGTCTGGCTTTCGGAGATCATGTTGCAGCAAACGCAGGTAACGACGGTGATTCCGTATTACCAGCGTTTTCTGACCCGTTTTCCCGATCTGGCGGCGCTGGCAGCGGCGCCGATTGAAGCGGTGATCGAGCATTGGGCTGGCCTCGGCTATTACGCCCGGGCGCGCAACCTGCACCGTTGTGCGCAGCAGATTGTTACGGTCAACGCTGGAATTTGGCCGAAAAGTGTTGAGCAACTGGCTGAATTGCCGGGCATCGGCCGCTCAACGGCGGCGGCGATTGCCGCGTTTGCTTTTGGCCAGCGAGCCGCAATTCTCGATGGCAACGTCAAGCGGGTGCTTTGCCGCCATTTTGCGATTGATGATTTTCCGGCTCAGGCGGCGGTTGACCGCAAGCTTTGGGCCTTGGCCAACGACTTATTGCCGGCTGGCGATATCGAAGCCTACACGCAGGGTTTGATGGATCTGGGCGCCACTTTATGCACGCGTAGCCGTCCGGATTGCCAACGCTGCCCGCTGGCGGCAAGCTGCATGGCGCGCCAGCAAGGCCGGCAGGCCGAGTTGCCAGTGGCCAAACCGCGGGCAGTCAAACCGGAGCGGCGCAGCAGCTTTGTCATGATCAGCGATGGCCAGCGGATTTTGCTTGAGCGCCGCCCGCCGAGCGGTATTTGGGGCGGTTTGCTGGTCCCGCCAGAAGGCGAGGCCAGCACGGTGCTGGCCAATTTGGGTTTAACGCTGGAAAGCGCCACAGCCATGCCGCCTTTGCGCCACACGTTCACCCATTTTCACCTGACGCTGGAGCCAATATTTTGTCTGGTCAGTCCAACCTGCAACGCCGCTGAAGCCGGGATGGAATGGGTTGAATTGGCCAAGGCCAGCACAGCCGGTGTGCCAACCCCAATCCGGAAATTATTTAAGCAGGTTGCCAGCGTAATGGGCTAAGACCCCAGCGTTCGAAATTTTCAGCACGCACAATCTGCCCATAGTGATTACCGACCTTGCGCGCCAGATCAACCTTGACCGGCTCGACATACAGGCGGCGAGTCGTATGGTAAATAACGCGGACGACCGGAGTCAGCGGATTGTCAGCACAAATCTCGTCGACCACGGCGAGATGACCACTTTCCAGCAAAACCAGAGTGCCAACCGGATAAATGCCAACGGTACGCACAAAGGCCGCCACCAGCGCCGGATCAAACTGGTTGCCACCTTCATCGTAAAGCTGGGCAAGTGCCAGTGAAGGCGAAATAGCTGGCCGATAGGGGCGCTGCGAAGTCATCGCGTCATAACTATCGACAATCGCCGCCATCCGCCCGGCAGCCGAAATGCTTGCGCCGAGCATCCGATAGGGATAACCACTGCCATCAAAGCGCTCGTGGTGCTCGAGCACGACCGAAACCGAAAGATCCGGCAAACGCGACGTTGCCTCAAGCACGGCCAGCCCTTCTTCAACGTGGCTTTGCATCACCGAAAACTCGGCGCGCGAGAGTGAACCGGTTTTGGCGATCAACCTGGCATCAATCGCGGCGTGGCCGATATCCTTGACCAAGGCGCCGAGTGCCAGCTTTTCCAGCTGCGGCTCAGCGAGGCCTTGCTGACGACCAAAGGCAATGATCAGCGCCGCCGTCGCCACCGCATGCTCGGTGGCATAGGTATCCATCTGCTTGAGGCGGGCGAGCGGAACCAGTGCGTCGGGATTGCGCATCACCGATTCGATCATGCGCTGGACCAGCGGCTCCAGCAGGCCGGCATCGACACTGATCCCGGCGCGCGCCGAGGCAATCAGATTGGTCACCGTCTGCGTCGCCTCAGGCAACAGACGCGCTGCGCGCCGGCGCTCTTCACCGAGCGACACTTTGGGCGGTGCGGCAAGCTTGATTTCAGCTAGCGATTTGAATTTGCGCTCGACGGCATTGACCCGGGCAATCGAAGCGGCCGGGGAGATTGGCAGATCAATGCCGCTTTCGGTATCAATTGATACCTCCTTGATCCCATCAGCCTGAATTTTGGCAATGGCCGCCGCGTCCTCAATCAAAAAATGCCGGCGCCAGAAGCTGGTTTGGAACCAGCGGCAATGCAGATCAACCACGAACATGCCGGGCAAAAGCTGCGTGGTGGCAATTTTGCGGATCACGGCGGGCGCGCTTTTACTTGGCTGCTTTGGCTTCAGCCTCAGCGGCACGGCGGGCTGCTTTTTCCTTGTGCGCCGCTACTTTTTCTTCATGCGCCGCCCGCTTCTTGGCTAGACGCTCAGCATCTGCCGCTTTGCGCTTGCTGCCTTCCGCCGCCTTTCTCGACTTATCCGCCTCTTGCGCAGCCTGCTCCGCAGCCGATTCCTTGCGCAAGGCGCTGGTTTCAGCCTCCCTTGCCTGCAGGGTTGCCGCACGCTCCGGCGCTTGCGCTGCGCGACGCTGATCACTGTCGCTCAACTGTTCTTTCTTGATCTGGCGCTCAATCGCCTTGCCTTCATTTTCCAACAGCTGAGCCTCGTTATGGCTCTGCGTGTAAATTTTACGGGCGTCGCCCAGACAGGAATTGACCAGAAATTTTTTCTGGCATTCAAGCTGGCTTTTCTCGTACAGTTTTTCTGCCTCAGCCTGCTTGGCACTTCCCTCGTGCTCCAAGACCTGCGCCTGTGCCTGACGCTTATCCCAATCGGCCTGCAACTCAGCCGGCGCCGAGTTTTCGGCAGCACTCAGCGACCCCGCAAGCAGCAGGAATGCGATCAAACATGGATTCAGCGTGAAAAGATGATTTTTCATTTTCAATGGGTTTTCAAAGCGGCGAAACAACCGGCAAAGAGCTCGGTAACGCATTGATTTTAGCAGCCCACAGCTATAATTCGCCGCCTTATGATCGCTCTCCGCCAAGTCACTTTCGCCCGCGTCGGCCACCCGTTGGTCATCGACGCTTCCGTTCAACTGCACACCGGCTGGAAGGTCGGCGTCGTTGGTGCCAACGGTTGCGGCAAGTCCAGCCTGTTCGCGCTGCTTTCCAACGAACTGCACGCCGAATCCGGCGACGTTGAACTGCCGGCCAGCTGGCAGATCGCCCGCGTTGCCCAGGAAACCCCGGCACTGCCCGACAGCGCACTCGATTTCGTTCTGGATGGCGATGTTGAGTTGCGCCGCATTGAGCGTGAACTGGTCGAGGCCGAAGCACGTAATGACGGCGAAGCGATCGGCCATCTGCATGACCGCTACGGCGAAATCGGCGGTTATTCGGCCAAGGCCCGCGTTGCCGAGGTGTTGCACGGCCTTGGCTTCACCGATGCCGACTTCAAGCGTTCAGTGGCCGAATTCTCCGGCGGCTGGCGGGTGCGCCTCAATCTGGCGCGCGCCCTCTCCTGCCGCGCCGATTTGCTACTGCTCGACGAACCGACCAACCACCTCGATCTCGACGCCGTCTTCTGGCTCGAAACCTGGCTCAAAAACACCCCAGCCACCCTATTGCTGATTTCGCACGACCGCGACTTTCTTGATGCCGTCGTCGGCCAGATTCTCGCCATCGACCTCCAGCGCCTGTCGCTGACCAGCGGTGGTTATTCCGACTACGAACGCGCCCGCGCTGCGCGGCTGGCCACGCAGCAATCGGCCTACGAAGCGCAGCAGCGTGAAGTCGCCCATCTCAACAGTTTCATCAACCGTTTCCGCGCTCAGGCGACCAAGGCGCGCCAGGCGCAAAGCCGGATCAAGATGCTCGAACGCATGGAAACGGTGGCAGCGGCGCACGTTGATTCGCCCTTCCATTTCGTTTTCCGCAAACCCAGCGCCCTGCCCGACCCGCTGCTGAGCATCGAAAAAGCCTCGGCTGGCTACGTTGACCGCAACATCCTCGATAACATCACGATGACCCTGCGCCCCGGCTGCCGCATTGGCCTGCTGGGCCGCAACGGGGCCGGCAAATCGACGCTGATCAAACTGCTCGCCGGCGCCATCGAACAGCAAGGCGGCCAGCGCAAGGAAGCCAAGGCGCTCAACATCGGCTACTTCGCCCAGCACCAGCTTGAACAATTGCGGCCTGACGAATCGCCGCTGCAACATCTGGCCCGCCTTGAACCAACCACCCCGGAACAGGAATTGCGCGATTACCTCGGTGGTTTTGATTTCCGTGGCGATATGGCGAGCCGCGCCATCGAACCCTTCTCCGGCGGCGAAAAATCGCGGCTGGCGCTGGCCCTGCTGATCCGCACCAAGCCCAACCTGTTGCTGCTCGACGAACCGACCAACCACCTTGATCTGGAAATGCGTGAGGCGCTGACCTTCGCGCTGCAGGATTACGAAGGCGGCATGGTTTTCGTCTCGCACGACCGCCACCTGCTGCGCACTTGCGCCGACGAACTGCTGCTGGTCGCCGATGGCAAAGCTGTTGAATTCGATGGCGATCTCGACGATTACGCCGCCTGGCTGGCCAGTCAGCGCAACGCCCAACGGACAGCGGAAGCGGAACAAACCGCCGAGAAGACTGAACGCCTGCAAAACCGCGCTGACTCCAAGGCCAGCCGTCAGGCCCTGCTCGCCCAACGCCGCCCGCTGCTCAAGGAAATCGAGCAGCTGGACAAAAAAATGGCGAAGTGGACTGCGGAAAAAGCCGCCCTGGATGCCCAATTTGCCGACCCCAATTACTATGTTGCGGTCGACCGGCAAAAGAGCGAAGAAATGCACCGCCAGGCCGGCTTGCTCGGCGAGCAAATCGAGGAAGCCGAAATGCGCTGGCTGGAAGTCCATGAAGCACTGGAAGCCTTGCCCACCCCGGATTAATTAAGTAGTTTGAGCTACGCCACTCTATAATTCCTGCATAAATTGCAGGGTTAAAGGGAGTCTCATGAACTGGCTGCGTTACCTTCTGGTTTTTTGCTGCGTATTGGCAACCCCGCTCGTATCGGCTCAGGAAAAAACCTCAGCGCGTCCGCTCAGCATTGGCATCCTGCCCTACCTCAGCACACGCACCCTGCTCGCCAACTACCAGCCAATCGCTGTTGCACTTGAGCGAGAACTCAGGCAGCCAGTTCAACTACTCACCGCACCGGACTTCGAGACTTTCGTCAAACGCGTGCTTGATGGCGAATACGATCTCGCCATCCTCGCCCCGCATTACGCCAGACTCGCGGTCAAGCAATTCGGCTACAGCACCTTGTTGGTAAACAAGACACCGATCCGTGGCATTTTGGTCACCGCCCGTAACAAACCACTGACCCACATTAACGAATTACGTGGGCAAACGATTGCGGTGGTTGATCGCAGCGCACTGATTGCGATTGTCGGCGCCATGACGCTGGCTGATGAGGGGCTCAAGGAAGGCAATGACTACACTTTTGTGCAAACCGTCTCGCATTCCAGCGCATTGCATAACGTAATTTCGGGAAAATCACGAGCCGCGCTGATTTCCTACTCGACCCTCGCCATGACGCCCCCCGAATTACAGCACCAGGCAATCATTTCGCGTGAGCTGGCGGTGATTCCTGGCCTCTTTTACATCACCAACAACCGTCTTCCAGTTGCGCGGCAAGCAGCGATCAAGGCAGCCTTACTGGCCTTTGAAAAGACCCCGGAGGGCCAGCAGTTTTTTGAAAAGACAAAAACCGGTGGCTATCGCGAGACTAAGCGTGAAGATGGTGAGTTACTTGATCGCCTGCTGCCGGAAACCCGCCGCCAACTGGACAAACTGCGCCACTAAATGAGCCTTCTCCGTTTTCTAAAATCGCTGCGGGGCAGGCTGATCACGCTCACCGTGGTGGTCGAAATCGTCATGATTTCAGCCATCCTGTGGAACAGTCAGCGTTTGGCAGAAGAACATTTGATCCGCCAATTTGAGTTACGCCGCGCAGAAACCAGCAGTCTGTTGCAAGCCGCCCTGGCGCCGGCGATGGCGCAGCGCGACTTTGCCGATATCAGCGAAACCTTGAGCAGCGCGCACCAATTGCAGGGCATGACTTATTTGGTGATGCTCGACGAAGACGGCCAGCCGGTGGCGAGCGCCCCACTCGACAGCCCCAGCCCACTGCCTGCGGTCGACGGCGGAAATCAGCGGATTTTTCATCTCGACCACCTGAACACACGGATTCCAATCCAGCTGGAAGGGCGCGATTACGGCACGCTGCAAATTGGTATTGACCTGCGTTTTCTCAACGAAGCACGGCGTGAAATCCTGCTGCAAAACATCATGCTGGCGATTGTCGGCATTCTGTTATCAACCCTGGTTCTGGCAGCGATAGCCCTCTGGTTGACTCGCCGCCTGGCGGCGCTCAGCACCGCCAGCAATGATCTCGCTGCCGGTCGTCCATTTCAGCCTCTGAGCGAAACTGCTGATGACGATATCGGCGTTGTCGCCAGCGCCTTCAACGGGATGGCCGCCGCGCTTGAACGGCGGATGCTCGATCTTGGAGATTCCGAAGCGGAGCAACGCGCCCTGGCCGAAACCCTGGCCACCGAACGCGGTCGCCTCGATGCCCTGCTTGCGGCCATGCGCCTCGGCCTGGTCTTTGTCGCGCAAGATGGACAAATTTCTTACCTTAATCCGGCCTTCCTCAAGCTGTGGAGTCTCAGCCTTGAGGCGCAATACATAGCCCAACCGATCAGCAGCTTGCGCCAGCAACTGGCACGCGGCTTCGCCGAGCCACTGACGCAACCGTTATTCAGCGGCGAAGGTTCGCTCCGCGAATACACCTTGCCCGATGGGCGGACGATCACCGAACACAGCGTGCCGGTCACCAGTTCAAGAGGCAGCGAAAGCGGGCGGCTATGGATCTTTGAAGACATCAGCGGCGAGCGCCAGATTGCCGAACGTCTGCTGTTCATGGCCGAGCGTGATTCATTGACCACCCTCGCCAACCGCGCCCGGTTTGATGCCGAACTGGATCACCTGCTCAAACAGGCCGAGCGTGACCCGACTCTGCGCGGCGCCCTGCTCTATTTCGACATCGACGAATTCAAGACGATCAACGACACTTTCGGCCACCGTGCTGGCGACAACGTCCTGATCCGCACCGCCGACACAGTCAGCAAACTGGTTCGCAACCACGAATTATTCGCCCGACTCGGTGGCGACGAATTTGCCATCATCGCCCCTCATGCCGATCAGGCTGGCGCCCAGGCTTTGGCCGAACGCCTGCTGAATACCGTCTCCGGCATGCGCTTCGAATTTGAAAACCGGCTGCTCGGTTTGACCATCAGTATCGGCATCGCCCTCTTTCCGGAACACGCAGGAAGCGCCGAAGAACTGGTTTCACGTGCCGATGCCGCGATGTATCAAGCCAAGCGCGGCGGCAAGAACGGCTGGCGGATCTATCGGCCAGAACTTGATCAATCGGCGGCCATGCTCGCCCATCTTGGTTGGAATGAGAAGATTCAGGCAGCACTCAAGGAAAACCGTTTCGTTCTGCATTACCAAGGCGTTCATTCAACCCAAACCGGCATCGCCTCGCATTATGAAGCACTGGTGCGCATGGTCGACCCGGAAAACCCTGCAGAACTGTTGCTACCTGGCAGCTTTATCCCAGCCGCTGAACGCACCGGACGGATTATCGATGTGGACCGCTGGGTGATGCGGGCGGCAATTGCCAAGCTGGCTGCAATGCCAACGCTCAGTGCGCTGGCGATCAACGTTTCAGCCCGCTCATTCGACGACCCGACGCTAGCCGGCACGATCCACTCACTACTCGCCGAGTTTCACGTGGAGCCACGCCGCCTGATAGTCGAACTGACCGAAACCTCGGCACTGGCCAACATGCAGGATTCCGAGCAGTTCATCAAGGACATCCGGGCGCTCGGCTGTACGGTTTGTCTCGATGATTTTGGCGTTGGCTTCTCCTCCTTCGCCTACCTCAAGCACCTCTCCGCCGATGTCCTCAAAATTGACGGCATGTTCATTCGCAACCTGCCCAGTAGCCGTGAAGATCAGGTTTTTGTCCGCGCCATTGTTGAAGTAGCACGCGGCCTGGGCAAGAAAACTGTGGCTGAATTCGTCAGCGATGCCCAAACCTTGCAACTGTTGACCGATATCGGCGTCGATTACGCTCAGGGCTACTATCTTTCACGCCCTGAGGCCGAGATAAGCCTGTCCTGATCGGGTAAAATCCCTGTTTTTCGCATTCCGCAGGGAGTTGACCGTGCAAATCGTTTGTCTTGATCTTGAAGGTGTTCTGGTTCCGGAAATCTGGATCGAATTTGCCGAGCGTACCGGCATCCCTGAATTGAAGCGCACGACGCGCGACGAGCCGGATTACGACAAGCTGATGACTTACCGCCTGAACATCCTGCGCGAGCACAAACTCGGCCTGCCGGATATCCAGAAAGTGATCGCCGAAATGGGCCCGATGCAAGGCGCCCGCGCCTTCCTCGACCAGCTGCGCGAGGATTACCAGGTTGTCATTCTGTCCGACACCTTCTACGAATTCGCTCACCCGCTGATGCGCCAACTCGGCTGGCCGACGCTGTTTTGTCACTCGCTCGAAGCCGACGCTTCCGGCATGCTGGTCGCCTACCATTTGCGCATGCCCGACCAAAAGCGCGAAGCCGTCCAGCGCTTCAAGGAACTCAAGCTCAAGGTCGTAGCGGCTGGCGATTCGTACAACGACACGGCAATGCTTGGCGAAGCACACGGCGGCATCCTCTTCCACCCGCCAGCAAACGTCATCCGCGAATTCCCGCAATACCCGGTCGTCCTCAATTACGACGATCTGCGCACGGAAATCGACAAAGCGTTTCTAGTTGCGAGTCGCTAGTTATTAGCAAGCCCTTCGCTACCGACTAATAGCTAGCAACTAACGACTAACAAATGCCCAGCAAGCGCTTCTACACGCTCTCCGCCTCCTGCCCCGATCAGGTCGGCATCATCGCCAAGGTTTCCGGCTTCATCGCCGGCAACGGCGGCTGGATACTTGAGTCCAGTTTCCATTCCGATGCGCTGACCAACCGCTATTTCATGCGCATCGAGATCAAGGCCGATTCGCTGCCCTTCCTGCTCGCGGAATTCCGCGAACGTTTCCGTCAGGAAGTTGGTGAGCCGCTGCAAATGGACTGGCGGATCAACGACAGCGCAGTGAAACGGCGGGTTGTCGTCCTCGTTTCCAAGCAGGAACATTGTCTCTACGACCTGCTGGCACGCTGGCAGGCCAAGGAACTGGATATTGAAATCCCTTGCGTCATTTCCAACCACGAGACTTTCCGTGGCTTTGTCGAATGGCACGGTATTCCTTTCCATTACGTGCCGGTGAATGCCGACAACAAGGCCGGCGCTTACGCCGAAATGCAGCGCATTTTTGAAGATGTGCATGGCGACACGATGGTTTTGGCGCGCTACATGCAGATTTTGTCGCCTGAACTATGTGCTGCCTTGTCCGGCCGAATCATCAACATCCACCACTCTTTCCTGCCCAGCTTCGCCGGGGCCAAGCCTTACCATCAGGCCTACACACGCGGCGTCAAGTTGATCGGCGCCACCTGCCATTACGTGACCAGCGAACTCGACGCCGGGCCGATCATCGAGCAGGACGTGATCCGCATCGACCATTCCGACTCACCGGAAGATATGGTGCGCTACGGCAAGGATATCGAGAAAACCGTCCTCGCCCGTGGCCTGCGCTATCACCTGGAAGATCGCGTGCTGGTGCATGGCAACAAAACCATTGTTTTCCGCTAAGCCATGTTGATCAAGCAAGATCAATCACTGCTCCTGATCGTTGATATTCAGGAAAAACTGGCGCCGGCGATTGATCTGGGCACCGCAGCAATTCAGAATAATCTGCGCCTGCTGGCAGTTGCGCGTCAGCTCGCCATTCCCCGCTTTGTTTCCGAGCAATATGTGCGCGGCCTCGGGCCAAGCGTTGCAGCAATCAAGGAGGCTGCGGTCGACGCCGATTTCTTCGAGAAAATCCACTTTTCCTGCACCCGCGAACCTGGCGTTCTCGATAAGTTAAAAGCAAAAAATCGTCAGCAAATCATCCTGACTGGCATGGAAGCCCACGTTTGCGTTCTGCAAAGCGCACTCGGCTTGCTGGAAAGCGGTTTCAGCGTTTTTCTGGTGGCTGACGCCACCTCTTCACGCACCGCGGAAAACCGCGCTGCGGCGATTGAGCGCTTGCGCAGCGCTGGCGTTCAGATTGTGACGACCGAGATGGTTCTCTTTGAATGGCTGGAAAAAGCCGGCACTGATGCATTTCGCGCCGCACTGCCGCTGATCAAATAATTTTTGTCTCCCCCAATAAAAAGCGGGCACCCGAAGGTGCCCGAAGGGAGAGAGACTACAGAGATTTAATTAGTGGTGGTAAGCCGTTTCGCCGTGCGAGGTGAGGTCAAGACCTTCACGCTCTTCGTCTTCAGGCACACGCAGACCGATGACAATATCGACCAGTTTGTAGGCAACCAGCGAGACCACTGCCGACCAGACCACCACGGTACCAACGCCCCAAGCCTGGCTGATCACTTGCGCGGTCATGTCGTAGGCACCAACCTTGTTGGCCACATAATCATAGACGCCCGTGCCACCCAGAGCCGGGTCTGCAAAGACACCGGTCAGCAAGGCGCCAAGGATGCCGCCGAGGCCATGAACACCGAAGACATCGAGGGAGTCGTCCGCACCGAGCATCTTCTTCAGGCCATTGACGCCCCACAGGCAAACCACACCCGCCAGCAGACCCATGATGATCGAGCCCATCACACCGACGAAACCAGCTGCCGGGGTAATCGCCACCAGACCGGCAACCGCACCGGATGCAGCACCCAGCATGGAAGGCTTGCCCTTGAGGATCCATTCAGCAAACATCCAGGACAGCGCAGCGCAGGAAGTAGCAACCCAGGTATTGACCATGGCCAGAGCAGCACCGCCAGAGGCTTCGAGGGCGGAGCCGGCGTTGAAGCCGAACCAGCCGAACCACAGCAGGGAAGCACCGATCATCGTGAAGGTCAGGGAGTGCGGGGCCATCGCCACGTTACCCAGACCGGTACGGCGACCAACCATATAGGCACCAACCAGACCGGCAACAGCGGCGTTTATATGCACAACGGTACCGCCAGCAAAGTCGAGGGCGCCCTTCTGGAACAGGAAGCCAGCTGTTTTACCGGCAGCTTCGCCAGCCGCAGCATCGATGTAGGCATCCGGACCCGCCCAATACCAAACCATGTGTGCCATCGGAATGTAGGACAGCGTGAACCAGATCACCATGAAGACCAGGATGGCGGCAAACTTGGCACGCTCAGCAAAGGCACCAACGATCAGGCCGCAGGTAATTGCCGCGAAGGCACCCTGGAAGATCACGAAGGCCAGCTCGGAGATGACGACACCCTTGGTGAAGGTTGCGCCAACCGAATCAACGGTAATGCCCTTCAGGAACATCTTGTCGAGCCCCCCAAAGAACTGGTTGCCCTCAGTGAAAGCCGCCGAGTAGCCATAAACCACCCACAACACGGAAATCAGGCAGAAAGTCACGAAGACCTGCATCAACACCGACAGCATGTTCTTGGTGCGAACCAAACCGCCGTAGAACAGGGCCAGACCTGGAATGGACATCAAAATGACCAGCGCAGCGCTGACCATGACCCAGGCGTTATCGCCCTTGTTGGCAACCAGGGCAGGAGCAGCAGCAGGAGCAGCAGCAGGGGCTGCAGCTTCGGCAGTAGCCGGTGCGGCAGCGACTGCCGCAACCGCCGCCGCAGGTTCTGCGGCCTTTTCTTCTGCCCAGGCCGGTGCGCCGAAAGCAACGGCACCGACCAGCGCTAGTAGTGCAAATAAGCGTTTCATGACGCGCTCCTTAAAGGGCTTCGGTGCCGGTTTCACCGGTCCGGATGCGAACAACCTGTTCGAGATCAAAGACGAAGATCTTGCCGTCACCGATCTTGCCGGTGCTGGCTGACTTCTCGATGGCTTCAATGATCTGATCGATCTGGTCGCTCTTTACAGCAGCCTCGATCTTGACCTTGGGCAGGAAATCGACGACATATTCAGCACCCCGATACAACTCGGTATGCCCTTTTTGCCGGCCGAAACCCTTCACTTCAGTGACGGTGATGCCTTGCACGCCAATGGCGGAAAGCGCCTCACGCACTTCGTCAAGCTTGAACGGCTTGATGATGGCGGTAACGAATTTCATGAGTAGTTCCTCATAAGGGTTGAGATTGGTTTGATTTCCCCGCCAGCGCCGGCCGGATACCGACGGGGAATTTAAAGCGGATTAGAAAGTTTTGGAGAGGGAAAGGGCTACAACACCTTTGCCAACATCCTTGTCAGCCCAACGATAGGCTTGACCAGCTTTTGCCTTGGCATCGGTTCCGGTGTAAGCCAGTCCAACGACGGCAAAACCGAAGTCTTTGGTTGCGCCCAGTTTCCAGTCGGTATACGAAGCAGCACCAAAGTGATTGATTTCCTGGCGACCCAGGTGAGCAATCAGGTTCAAGGTTTCATTAACCGGGTAAGTCACGGTCAAATCGGTGTAATTCGAACCCCTGGTCTTGGTATCTGCAGTCGTACCACCCCAATTGAAAATACTGCTGGAGACAACATAGTTATATTTCAGACTGATAAATTTCCAGCTACCACCGATATAAATTTCAGTCGTATTAGCAGTAACCCCTGCGCCAGACTGGAACTTACCTGGATAGAAGTAACGGATGGCACCCAAATCGTAGCCGAAATCGCCGACAGCATTTTTGAAGCCGCCGTAAAGATCAAGCTCTACTTGGTTGTCTTTATGAACTTGCAAGTCTTTGCGGTCAGCCCATTCAATCATTGAGCCCCATGCGCCAACGTAAAGGCCGCTCACATGAGCGTAATCTACGCCGCCTTGAACAGCAGGCTGATGCTGACTCTGGCTGATACCACGAAACACATAGTCGCTGACCATACCGACGTTAGCCGTAATGGTATGGATTGCTGGCGCGGCCTCAGCAGCTGGCGCTGCGGTCTGGGCAAAAACCGGGGCAGCAAAAGCGCTGACAAGGGCCAAAGCGATAAGTGATTTTTTCATTTGGGTCTCTCCTACAATCAAGTTGAAATAGCAAAAATAATTTGTGCAGTACAGCACTAGCACGACCTGTGCCAGGTTCTATTTTGATGTAAATCAAGCGATTTGTTAGTACTTTTTGACTAGTCACTTCCGAAAACGCACCAGCCGAGTGCGCCCAATCAAAGCCGCGCACCATCAACGAGCAGGGGTGCAAAGAGGCCGAATCAAGCCCTGTGCTACACTTCAAAGTTACGGAGGAAACCCCATGCTCGACCCTAAAACTCTCGAAGATATCGGCGCCAAGATGAGCGCACTGCTGGCTAATTCACCGGCCAAGGACATCGAGAAAAATGCCAAGGCGGTGATGAGCGGCTTGTTTACCAAGCTCGATCTGGTCACCCGCGAAGAGTTTGATATTCAGGCGCAGGTTCTGGCCCGTACCCGCGAAAAGCTGAAAGCGCTGGAAGCCCGCGTCGACGCACTGGAAAAGGCCGGTTCGGGTCAATAAGCCACTATGGCGCTTGCCGTCACTTACAGCCGCGCGCTGGACGGCCTGAATGCGCCGCCGGTCATTGTCGAAGTTCACATTGCTGGCGGCTTGCCCAGCCTGACTTTGGTTGGGCTGCCGGATACCGAAGTGAAAGAAGCACGGGATCGCGTGCGTGCCGCCATTGTTAACAGCGGCTTTGAGTTTCCCGCCAAACGAATCACCGTCAATCTCGCCCCCGCTGATCTGCCCAAGGAATCCGGTCGTTTCGATCTACCGATTGCGCTCGGCATTCTCGCCGCAAGCGGCCAGATTCCCGGTAAATCACTGGCTGACTATGAATTTGCCGGCGAGCTTTCCCTATCAGGCGAATTGCGTCCGGTACGCGGCGCATTGGCGATGGCCTTGCAAGCTGGCGACGGGGGCAAAATTTTTGTGCTGCCCACGCTCAGCGCCAGCGAAGCCGCCCTGAGTGACAGCGGCACGGTATTCGGTGCCGCCTCCCTGCTTGAGGTCTGCGCCCATCTATCCGGCCAGGGCGAGTTAACTCAGGCTAGCGCGGTCGACGTCGAAAACACGCCGATTTTCCCTGACTTGAAGGAAGTGCGCGGCCAGAGCCAGGCCAAACGGGCACTGGAAATTGCGGCGGCGGGCAACCATTCGCTGTTGATGATCGGCCCACCCGGTTCTGGAAAGTCGATGTTGGCAGCGCGCCTGCCGGGTTTGATGCCACCGCTGGATCGCGTCGCCGCACGTAGCTCGGCGGCGGTACTTTCGCTGATTGGGCAGTTTCACCCCGAGCGTTTCGCACAGCGCCCTTACCGTTCACCGCACCATACGGCTTCAGCCGTGGCATTGGTCGGCGGCGGTAATCCACCCCGTCCCGGCGAAATTTCATTGGCCCATATGGGCGTGCTTTTTCTCGATGAGCTGACCGAATTCGACCGCAAAGTGCTCGAAACCCTGCGCGAACCACTCGAATCGGGTCGGATTCATATCGCCCGCGCCGCCCGTCAAGCCGAATTCCCCGCTGAATTTCAGCTGGTCGCCGCGATGAATCCCTGCCAATGCGGCTACGCCGGTCATGCGAATGGAAAATGCCGGTGCACACCCGACCAGATTGCGCGTTATCGCGGCAAACTCTCCGGCCCCTTCCTGGATCGCATCGATCTGCTGATCGAAGTCCCTGCCCTGCCGGCCGAAGCGCTCAGCGGCCAAGCTGATGGCGAAAATTCAGCAAGCATCCGTGCTCGTGTTGAACAAGCCATCGCCATCCAGAGCGCACGCCAGCAAAAACCCAACGCCCGCCTGACGCCGGCTGAAGTTGAAGCCTGCTGCACGCCGGATGAAGCCGGTGGCACCCTGCTCAAACAGGCGATGACCCGGCTTGATCTATCAGGCCGCGCCTGGCATCGCATTCTCAAAGTAGCCCGCACGATTGCCGATCTTGCTGGCAGCAGCGAGATTCGTGCGCCGCACGTCGCCGAAGCGATCCAGTATCGGCGCCTGGCCGGTGGTTGAAAAGCGCGCCGCCCCGCGCGGCATTGCCATTCTGCTGGCTTCACTTTCAGCACTCGGCCCGTTCTCGATCGACACCTATCTGCCGTCCTTTCCCGAAATCGCTGAAAAACTCGGCGCGACGCAGTTGGAAGTCCAGCAAACGCTATCAATTTACCTTTTCTCCTTCGCCTTGATGACCCTCTGGCACGGCGCGATTTCTGACCGTTTCGGTCGCCGCCGCGTCATCCTGATCGCCCTGGTCCTCTTCGCCGCCGCTTCTGCCGGTTGCGCTTTCGCCACCCGCATCGAACAGCTCTGGTTCTGGCGCGCCATGCAGGGGATGACCGCAGGCGCCGGCATCGTCATCAGCCGCGCCATTGTTCGCGACCTGTTCGACGGCGCTGCCGCACAACGCCTGATGTCGCAGATCACCATGATGTTTGCACTGGCTCCCGCCGTCGCACCGGTGATTGGCGGCTGGCTACAAACCTTTTTCGGCTGGCGCTCGATTTTTGTCTTCCTGGTGCTGTCGACCGCAGCATTATTGCTTGCCTGCTGGAAACTGCTGCCGGAAACCCTGCCCCCCGAAAAACGCCAATCGCTCAAGCCCAGCTACCTCGGAAAAACCTACTGGCAGGTACTGACTTCGCCGCCCTTCCTGTTCGCCTGTGCCGCGCTCTCGCTCAATTTTGCCGGTTTTTTCATCTACATCCTCTCGGCCCCGGTTTTCCTGATGACGCATCTTGGCGTGCACGAAACCGGTTTTCTCTGGCTGTTCGGCCCGGCCATGACCGGACTGGTACTTGGCTCATGGCTCTCCGGACGACTCGCCGGGAAAATCTCAATGAGCCGAACCATCGTCTTCGGCTACCTGCTAATGGGCAGCGCTGCGCTTTACAACCTTGGCCTCAATCTGGCGCTCCCCGCCGCGCTACCGTGGAGCGTAACGCCGATCTTTATCTACACCCTCGGCATGTCATTGGCGATGCCCAGTTTAACCATCATGGCGCTCGACCCTTTCCCCGCCCAGCGCGGCCTGGCGGCTTCCTGCCAGACCTTTTTTCAATCCGGATTTAACGGGGTGACTGCCGCCCTGATTGTGCCGGCAATCTGGGGTTCAACGCTGAACCTGGCATTGGGCATGGCCTGTTTAGTCACTTTTGGCGGCCTCGCCGCCCTGGGCCACCAGAAATTACGACTGAAACCAGGGTAGACCGTGGAAGCGCCAGCCACCCAGGGTGCCACGATGATAATTGTCATCAAGCTGGCCCTCGAAACCATCCAGCACATTGATTACGTTTGAAAACCCCGCCGCCTCCAGCGCCACACCGGCATCCACCGAACGCCGACCACTGCGGCAAATGATTAATAGCGGTCGACTCAAATCACCCTTCACTAAACGCTTCACCTTGCTCGCAAATTCCGGATCAATCTCCCAGTCCGGCCCATCCTGCCAAGCGATATGCTCGGCACCCGCCGGATGGCCAACATACATATGCTCGGTCTCGCTGCGGCAATCCAGCAAAATGGCCTGAGAGTTTTCCTCAAGCAGGGCAAAGGCAGCGCGGGGATCAAGATGTTGCATCAACTTATCCGTAAATTAGCGAGTGCCAATATTATCGAAGGAATCGTCGCCTAACGTAAACTGCAGGCTCAACCTGTCCGGAGCCACCATGAAAATTCCCGCCTGGATCGCCAGCGCCATCACCGTCCTTGGTGCCGCCTTATTACCCGCCTGCGATCTCATCAATTTGCCGGAAATCAAGCCGGGCATCACCAGCGCCAGCGAAGTCCGTTCGCGCATGGGCGAACCGGGCTTTCAGCACTGGAACAACGACGGCACAGCAACCTGGGAATACAGCCGCCAGCCGAGCGGCACGCAGTGTTACATGATCACCTTTGGCAACGATCAGATCGTTAAAACAATGGAACAGGTGCTCACCGACAGCACCTACGCCAAGGTGCGCGATGGTTTGAGCAAGGATGACGTACGCCGCCTGCTCGGCGCACCGGCAACCAAGGTGGTTTTTGACAATCTGCGTGAAGAAATCTGGGAATGGCGCGTTGAAGGCATGATGCCGACCGAGGAAACCTATTTCATGGTTCATTTCGACACCGGCCACGGCGGCGTCAAAAAAACCTCAAAACGGGTTGCGATGCGCGGCTGAGTTTCTTGATTGGGCAGCAACTGCGAATTTCACGGACTTGGGCACTCAACCTGATTGCTGATCAACAAGTATCACTCCTTGACCAAAGAGAAGGTCACCAACGGTTTCAGAGGAAACTGATTGGTAAACTCTCGGCCAAAACGAGCGCAGAGCCTCCGGGACTGAACGTCTGCGGTACGCTCTACTGCTGCCGTTCATAGCCGGGGGGTACGGCAGCTGGAATGACAAGCAATAGTTCCGATTCGTCCACCAAACTGAAAACAGGACGCTTTCCGGACAATCGCTCACTACTATCCAGAATGATCTGTACACCTTCACCGCGCTTGTCCATCATGGCGCTACGGCCAGTGAATTCCTGATCGCCACCCGGCACAGCGCATTTTGCGAGCAAACTGGTAATCGCTTCGTTCCGCGCAGCTTGGCGATATGGCAGGCTTTCGACAGTCATGGTGTTGGGAATGGCACCGGGCGAATACAACTCAAACCTATCCGCGAATATACGTAACCGGATTTTTGCACCGTAGATGGAGTAATCCCGGTGTGCAACCGCATTTACCAGAGCCTCAAACACAGCCGTCATGTCGTATTGGGGGAGGTCGTGTCTGCCTTCCTGCTTTATGGCAAACACCTGCATGTTCTTCTTGACGAAGTGGCAAGCTGCAAGCACTTGGGCATCCAATGGCCCGGTGATATCTTGGGCGTCGATTTGGTAGGCCGAATCGCCTTGAGGCAGCACTTCCGTCCCGCGATATGTGACAGCCTGAATGAAAGCGTTGGGTAGCCAGCGGCGAGGATCAGCACTCGCCATCAGCACACCTGCAACGGTTGGACGGATTGAACCATCGGTATCGGGGCGTGCCATGGCGAGCTTGTCCAGCAGCACCTCCCGGGTATCTTGAATACGGGCACTGGCAAATCGTTGCCACAGATCATCCGCCAGTTCATCAAGCGTTGCACCCGGAACGGGCTGCTCGTCAAAACGAATGATGCGAGCCTGGCTACGCTGCTGAAATAAGCGCGCCAAATAATCCGGAGCCATCTCGCGTTTCGCACTACCGACCCTGTGCAAATAGCCACCAGGGCTTCGGTGTACAAACAAACTGCTGTTCACATCGACCTTCAATACCGGCAATTGCTCTCCCGTACTGCTCGGCAAGGTCAGTCGCTCGATCACCGGGGCGAGTGGTGGATTGATACTGTCGAGACAGAGTTGACGTACAAAATCCTCCACCAAGTCCAGACGCTCCAGCGATATACCTAGCACCTCGCGGGCATCGTCAACGCCAAGGACACAGACTCCACCACGACTGTTTGCAAATGCGGCGAGTTCGTCGGCCAGGGCGTCACGATGGGGCGCAGACACCCTCTGCCCGGCAAAGCGAGCCTCCTTCAATTCGAGGAATGAGTCTTCACCGAGGCGTATTTTCTCAAGCAAGTCAGCGACGTTATCGAACATCTCAGACCTTCCTTCCTAGTCGTTGATAGCGGCGCTCGAAGGCCTCCTTGCCCCCCTCCATGATCTGGCATACCTCTTTGCGCATGCTCTGATCCTGTAGTGACCCCGGTGGTTGCTTGACGTAGCACTGGTGGTTGAAATCCAGTACATGGATCAATTCTGCATCACCATTCACGACAATATTCGGGTTGTGGGTGACGATGATGAGCTGGCGGCGCAGCTTGTTCGAGCGAATCTGCTGCACGACCAAACCATAGATCAGGTGGTTGTCCAGATCGTCCTCGGGCTGATCAAGTACCAGTGGCTCACTGCCGTGTGCCAGCAGGAAAGCCAGCATCGCGGCGGCACGCTGGCCAGCCGATGCCTGACCGATGGACTGGAAATCCTTGCCGTCACCCTTGCGGCTGTATTCAACCTGAAGGCCGTCTTCCGGGAACCAACAGCAAATATGATCGACAAGCTCTGGCTTCGATTCAGTCGTCTTTTGCAGCCGATTGCGAATATCAGCACCAAGATCCCCTTCTCCATTGCATGCGCGCACGAGTTGCTGTTGCACCTGTCGAATACTCTCTTCCTTGTTGGTGCTTTCAATAACTTTTGGTACCAAGCCTTCAGGACCAATTACCCCATCTTCGCGGTAGATATCTCTCGCAAAACGCCCATCGTTGATGCCTAGAAGATCTCTGAGAGAGCGCTCAATTTCACTGGCATTTCCGCCAAAAGGAAGTAACTCCATACGAACATAAGGATTGTCTGCGAGAGTACGATTCAAGAAAACAATACGGTGCTCACTAACGCTTCGCCGCGCCTCCCTGACAGCCGCGATCTGGTTCATTACTTTCTCTTTTAGCGTGTCGTGCTGCTTTTGCAGTGCATCCAGTCGTTTGAGCTCGGTTTCAAGCCGCTGCTTCTCCTGCACGAGGCGCCCGTATTCACTCGGGTCGCTAACGCCTTGCTGTTGCAAATCAGCCTTCAGCTTGTCATAGGCTGACTTTGCATCTCGAACTCGGAAGAACCAAGGGGATGCCTCCAACTCCCCCTTGATCATGGGGCCTTGCTCATCCAGCAGCAAAGCGGCACGCTCCACATCGATACGAGCCTTCTCAATTGCAGCTTTCAGCTTTTGAACGATTTGTAGCGCAGTACCGTCATTGCAGGCATCAAACAAGCCTTCGGGCAGGTCTTCGGCCAGCAGGTCCTGCGCGAATGCCTTCAGGCGTGCAGCAAGATCTGCTGCGCTCTCAAACTGGCGGTCCAGTTCACGGCTTTGCCTGCTGGTACGCTGGTAGTTTTTCAGAACAACAGCATGATCGGCCCCCTCGAACCGGGCCAGCTTGCGATGCACGTCTTGTAGCCCAAGGCTCAAGGCATCGCGGCCTTTCAACTTGCCATCAAGTTCTCGCATCTGAGCGCGCGTCGCCAAGAAGGCCCGTTTAGCCTCATTGAATGCCGACTGCTGCGTGCTCGTACCGGCAGCGTCATCGATTACCTTCAACAACGCTTGCTGGCTATCGCCCGCCAAGGCTGCAATCTGTCCCTGGCTAAACAACCGAATCGGAAAGCGCTGTTCGCTGATTGCCTGGCTGGCCGAGGACTTGAAGGACTGACTTGAGACGTCCCACTCCTCGACTACATCCCGCTGTCCATCCGGCGGCCAATGCAAGCGCATCAATGTACCATCCCGGCTGACCTGAACGGACAGCGCTGTCTCAGCAAGCAAGCCGCCTTCATCGCTTCGATTTTTGGCGACTTTGTTGAATCGATTGAAGGTTTGCCCGGCATCTGAGGATGGCTCAAGTTCCTTTTCTCGTCGGTAGGCTAGACGTAGCGCATGCACCACGGTCGATTTGCCCGTACCCCGCCCGCCAATCACTGCATTGAAGTACGGATTGAACTTCAAAAGCGCAGCCTCCTTGCCACGCCCCATAAATCGTGCATCCCGGATTTCAATGGATTCGATGAAGTGCTCGGGCTTGTTGAAGGGGGCAAAACCATCACCATCGTCACTGCGGCGAACCGAAATCTCCTGACCATCGAGCAGCGCCAGACGCAATCCTTGCAGACTGGGTATCGCCATCTTGATCCAGGTATAGCGAGAACCTGGAACGGCAGTGCCTTGAAAACTATGGCAATCGCTACCCACTACGCTCGCAAGGTTGGGCTTTATTTCATCCCAAACCGATGGGCGTATTACGTCTTTAACTTTCCATTCCAAAGCGAGTATTCCAGGTGCCAGCAATGCTTGCTTGACCATTGCGGCTTCAAGCACACAGCTTCTAGATCCCGGCAGAAGGCGAAGCAGGCCCTTTCCTAAATCATCAACATGTGCCGGAATGGCTATACCGCCAGACCGTTGCACTTCCTCAATGACATGCAACAAAGAATCACGCGTAATAGCTGCGCCGTCTTTGTCGTCAGTCTCCCCATGCAAGTGAGCGGGAAAGCCAACGCCACCCAATACACTTGCGATGGTGGTTGACGAGGCATCTTGGTCAAAGATTGCCAGCAGGTGTACTCCGCCTTGAACCGATATCTCCACGCCGGGGAACAGATGTAGCTCGCGGAATCCTGCGTGGACATTACCAGCTTCGGCGTCACGCTTCATTGCGGCGTACGTCGCCTTCAGCCGGTCGATCCATTCGCCAGTATTGTGGTCAGTCACAGCCACGCAATCGATCTCGGCGGCCATGTACTTGAGCAGCCAGTTTTCAGGCGTCAGCTCTTGAGGCGTACCAATCGCAGCTTGCCAAGCTCCCGTGTCTTTGGATGCAGGGGTGTGCGTATGGAAATCAAATTTCCACCAGCGGGCACCGGGATAATTCCAAGAAGACTTCATTTGTTTGCTCCCCTAATTCATGCCACGTCAAGAGTTGGGCTTGTCGCCATCTCAGACACCCTGCTTGGTTATCTCGGTGTGTTGACGATCCAAGTTCAGTTCATGTGCCCGTGCATACTCAAGCACCAAAATTTCGATCATTGACGCCACGGACCGCCGTTCGCGTTCGGCCGCCATTCGTAGGAGTTGCTTGATGTCGGGGGAGGTACGGATGGAGAGTGTTTCATCCTTTAGGCGTGACATGACGGAGTCTCATCAATAGAGTAGTGCCAATGTACTGCATTTTGCTCTACCGTACTAATCTGATTTGTATGCCACCAACGTTCCAATCGGCAGCTTAGGGCTGCGCTGATTAAATCTAAACCGTTCGGGCTGAGCCTGTCGAAGCCCTTGATAGCCCTTCGACAGGCTCAGGGCGAACGGAATAAATCAGCGCCTCCTTAGCGGTATGAATTTCACAACTGCCATTTGTTGCGTGGGAAATGGCAGGTATAGCCGCCGGGGTTGTTTTCCAGATAATCCTGATGCTCCGGCTCGGCCAGCCAGAACGGGCCAGCCGGGGCGAGTTCAGTCACCACTTTGCCCGGCCATAAACCTGAAGCATCGACAGCGGCGATCGTTGCCAAAGCTACTTCGCGCTGCGTTTCACTGGTGTAATAAATGGCGGAACGATAGGAAGTGCCGCGATCGTTGCCTTGCCGATTGGGGGTTGTCGGGTCGTGAATCTGGAAAAACAATTCAAGCAACCGGCGAAAGCTCAGAAGCGCTGGATCAAAAATCACCTCAATCGCTTCGGCGTGGCTGCCATGATTACGATACGTCGCATTCGGCACATCGCCGCCGCTATAACCGACGCGGGTTGTGATTACACCGGGGCGCTTGCGGATCAAATCCTGCATTCCCCAAAAGCACCCCCCGGCGAGGATGGCGGTTTCTGTTTGATTCATGGTGTTTCCTGAAAAGTTTGCTCAACGCAGACTACGACCGTACTTTACGGGATTAGTGCCGGGTTCAAGAAGGGCAAAATAATCAAGGGACTTGGCAGTCGGCGCGGCGAACAGTAAACTGCGCAGCTCTGCCGAGGAGCGCTGCGACCTTTTTGAAAGGGCCAGGCTCGGCAACGATCAACGGCGCTCACAAACCCGAATTCCTGCCGGTTTGTGACGCCGTTTGTTTTTTGCAGCGTCCCCGGAATCACCCGTTTTATCGAGGTAATCCAGATGCAGCCCGATCGCACTTCCGAACTTTCCGCCCTGCTTGCCAAAAAGATGCTCGTCCTCGACGGCGCCATGGGCACGATGATTCAGCGCCACAGCTTGCAGGAAGCCGATTATCGCGGCCAGCGTTTTGCCGATCACCCGCACGACCTCAAGGGCAACAACGACTTGCTGGTGCTGACCCGGCCCGACGTTATCGGCGGCATTCACCGCGCTTATCTCGAAGCCGGTGCCGATATTCTCGAAACCTGCACCTTCAATTCGACGGCCGTCTCGCAGGCCGATTACAAGCTTGAGCCGATCGTTTATGAACTGAATGTTCAGGGCGCCGCGCTGGCCCGCCAACTGTGTGACGAATTCACCGCCGCCAATCCGGCCAAGCCGCGCTTCGTTGCCGGCGTCCTCGGCCCGACCAGCCGCACCGCGTCGATCTCGCCGGATGTAAATGATCCAGGCTTCCGCAATGTCACATTCGACGCGCTGGTTACTGATTACCTGGAAGCGATTCGCGGACTGACCGATGGTGGCGCCGATATCCTGCTGGTTGAAACTATTTTCGACACGCTCAACGCCAAGGCGGCGTTGTTCGCCATCGAGCAATTCTTCGACAACGCTGGCCGGCGTTGGCCGGTGATGATTTCCGGGACAATTACCGATGCTTCCGGCCGCACCTTGTCCGGCCAGACCGCCGAGGCTTTCTGGAATTCGCTGTCGCACATCAAGCCGGTTTCCTTTGGCCTCAACTGCGCGCTGGGCGCCAGTGAATTGCGCCAGTACGTTGAAGAGCTTTCGCGCATTTGCGACTGTTACATTTCCGCCCACCCCAATGCCGGCCTGCCCAATGCCTTTGGCGGCTACGACGAAACGCCGGAAATGCTGGCTGATGAAATCGAAAGCTGGGCGAAGGCTGGCATCGTCAATATTGTTGGCGGTTGCTGCGGCACCTCGCCGGATCACATTCGCGTCATTGCCGAGCGGGTTGCTGCGGTCAACCCAAGAAAAGTGCCAATAATTGAGAAGAAGCTGCGCCTTTCGGGTCTTGAACCGTTCAATGTCGGCGCCGATTCGCTCTACGTCAACGTCGGCGAGCGGACCAACGTGACCGGTTCCAAGGCCTTCGCCCGGATGATTCTCGAAGGCCGTTACGACGACGCGCTGGCCGTCGCCCGCCAGCAGGTGGAAAACGGCGCACAGGTGATTGACATCAATATGGACGAGGCGATGCTCGATTCCATGGCAGCGATGGATCGCTTTCTGAAATTGATCGCCTCGGAACCGGACATTTCCCGCGTGCCGATCATGATCGACTCATCAAAATGGGAAGTCATCGAAGCCGGCCTCAAGTGCATACAGGGCAAGGGCATCGTCAATTCGATCTCGATGAAGGAAGGCGAAGCCAAGTTCATCGAGCAGGCCAAGCTCGCGCGCCGCTATGGCGCAGCAGTCATCGTCATGGCCTTCGATGAAAAAGGGCAAGCCGATACCTTTGCGCGCAAGACTGAAATATCCAAGCGTGCCTACGAGTTGTTGCTGAGCATTGGTTTCCCGGCGGAAGACATCATCTTCGACCCGAATATTTTTGCCATCGCCACCGGCATTCCGGAACACGACAATTACGCGGTTGATTTCATCGAATCGGTACGCTGGATCAAGGAAAACCTGCCGCACGCGCACATTTCCGGCGGCGTTTCCAATGTCTCATTCAGCTTCCGGGGCAACGATGCGGTGCGCGAGGCGATCCACACCGTTTTCCTCTACCACGCGATCAAGAACGGCATGACCATGGGCATCGTCAATGCCGGCATGCTCGGCATCTACGACGATCTCGAGCCGGTGCTGCGCGACAAGGTTGAGGATGTGGTTTTGAACCGTAACCCGAACGCTGGCGAGGCACTGGTCGATTTCGCCCAAACGGTCAAGGAAGGCAAGGCCAAGGACACCGGCCCTGATTTAAGCTGGCGCGAACAGTCCGTCGAAAAACGGTTGGAGCATGCGCTGATCAAGGGCATCACCGATTTCGTCGTAGCCGACACTGAAGAAGTGCGCGCCCAGTTGGAGGCCGAAGGCAAGCCACCGCTTTCGGTCATCGAAGGCCCGTTGATGAACGGCATGAACCACGTCGGCGACCTCTTCGGCGCTGGCAAGATGTTCCTCCCGCAGGTGGTCAAATCGGCCCGCGTCATGAAACAGGCCGTCGCCCATCTGCTGCCCTACATCGAAGCAGAAAAGACCCGCACCGGCCTGGGCAGCAAGGGCAAGATCCTGATGGCGACGGTCAAGGGCGACGTGCACGACATCGGCAAGAATATTGTCGGCGTCGTCCTCGGCTGCAATGGCTACGACGTGGTCGACCTTGGCGTTATGGTCTCCTGCGACAACATTCTGAAAGCCGCGCTGGAACATCGTGTCGACATCATCGGCCTGTCCGGCCTGATCACCCCTTCGCTGGAAGAAATGGCACACGTCGCCAGCGAAATGCAGCGTTTAGGCATGAAACAACCCTTGCTGATCGGTGGCGCCACCACCAGCCGCGCTCACACTGCGATCAAAATTGCGCCGAACACTGAAGGCACCGTGGTTTATGTGCCGGATGCCTCACGGGCGGTGGGCGTCGCCACCAAACTATTGTCAATCGACCAGCGCGCCGGCTATCAAGCCGAGATCATCGCCGAATATGAAACCGTGCGTGCCGAACACGCCGGTCGCAAAGGTGCGACGTTGGTCAGCCTCGCTGAAGCCCGTGCCAACCGTTTCACGGGAAACGAAACATTCACCCCGACGCCCCCGAACCAGCTTGGCTTGCAGGCGCTTAAGCTCGATCTGGCCGAACTTGCCCCGCTCATCGACTGGTCACCCTTTTTCCAAAGCTGGGATCTGGCGGGCCGCTATCCGGCCATTCTCGACAATGACACGGTCGGCGAAACCGCCCGCCAACTGTTTGCCGATGCCCAGGAAATGCTGGCAAAAATCATCGCCGAAAACTGGTTGACCGCAAAAGCCGTTTTCGGCCTCTACCCGGCCAAGGGCGAGAACGAAGACATCATTATTTACAGCGATGAAAGCCGCAGCAGCGAGCTGACGCGCTGGGTCGGCCTGCGCCAGCAGCATAAACAGCCAAAAGGCCGGCACAACGTGGCGCTGGCCGATTACGTCGGCGAACGTGATTACGTCGGTGCCTTTGCCGTCACTGCCGGCCTAAATATTGAAGAACGGGTTGCCGCCTTTGAAGCCGCTCACGACGATTACTCGGCAATCATGCTCAAGTCGCTGGCTGACCGACTGGCCGAAGCCGCTGCCGAGTGGCTGCACCAGCAAGTGCGAACCAAGTATTGGGGTTACGCGAAAGACGAAGCGCTTGAAAACGATGCCCTGATCGCCGAGCAATACAAAGGCATCCGCCCCGCCCCCGGCTACCCGGCCTGCCCCGACCACACCGCCAAGCGCGAGCTGTTTGCCCTGCTCGATGCCCCGGCCAACGCTGACATGCTGCTCACCGAATCCTGCGCAATGATGCCGGCAGCGGCGGTTTCCGGTTTCTACATCGGCCATCCGGGCGCCGCCTATTTTGCGATTCCGAAGATAGGCCGCGATCAGTTGGAAGATTGGGCTGGACGCAAGGCAATGTCGTTGAAGGATGCCGAGTACTGGCTGGCGCCGCTGCTTTAAGCATGAGGGGGGCTGAAAGCGCTTAAAGTCCTTAAAATAGGCAGCAATGAAAGTCGCACTCAAGCCCCTCGCGTGCCGCGCACAAACGATGGCAACAGCCGCTTTGCTCGGGCTGTTGCTGTGCGCTTGCAGCACAACAAAAACCAGTCGCTCCTACCAGACTGAAACCTTTACCAGCGAATCGCCTTTTCAGTATTACAGCGGCCAGGAGGCGGACAAAGCCTGTGAAATTGCCAAGCGCGCCTTGCTCAGCCAAGGCTATCAGGTCGATGATGCCAAGCCGCGCAACATTCGTGGCGAAAAATTCTTCCGGCCAACGCCGGATGAGGCAACCCGCCTGACCATCACGCTGGTTTGCCTGCCGAGCAATCTGGGGAGCGTGATTTACGCCAATGCGCTCGAAACCCAGTATGAGATGAAATCCAAAGGTAGCAACGCCGGCGTCAGCGTCTCCGCCCTTGGCTCGCTCTCCCTGCCCTGGGCGATCGATAAAGACACGCTGGTCAAAGTCGGCGAGGAAACGGTGACGGCGCCGGTTTTCTACCAGCGGTTGTTTGAACTGATCAAATCACTCGATTCCTGAAAGCACCAGCCGCCGCCCAAAGTTGATTTAATCGCGGCACGGCATATGATGAATTGCCATGAACATTTCCGGAGTATCCCCTTCCAGTAGCGCCTACATCTCGACCGTCAATCGGTCGAAGGGTGTTGCTGCGTCGCCGGCTGACGGAAAGACGCAACAGGGGAAATCCGACGAGTTGAGCCCGGAAGCAGCAGCGCAGCTGGCCAAACTCAAACAGATTGATCGTCAGGTCAGGCAACATGAGCAGGCGCACATGGCGGCAGCTGGCGGCATGGTTACCTCAGGAGCCAGTTTCACCTATCAAAAAGGTCCGGATGGGGTGAATTATGCGGTGGGCGGTGAAGTCGGGATCAGCACCGCACCGGGCCGGACGCCGGAAGAAACCATCCAGCGTGCCCAGACCATCCGCGCTGCCGCGCTGGCGCCGACCGATCCTTCCGGCCAGGATCGCGCAGTAGCGGCTCAGGCCGGGCAAATGGAACAACAGGCCCGCAGCGAAGCCAGCAGTGCAGCAGAAACAACCGACAGCCAGGATGCGCGACGCCAGACTCAGCTAGCTGGCTTTTACGCAGCTTCGCCGGCAGCATCAGGCCAGGTTGTCAGCACCTATGCTTGATCGCCTTAATCCGCCACCCCCCAAAAATACGCCATGAATTGCGCAGCAAACGTCGATTTGACGCCCTTCAACACCCTTGCCCTACCCGGCGAGGCCAAGCGTTATCAAAAAATCACGACACCGGAACAGTTGACCGCAAGCGGCCTGGCTAGCGAAAGGCGTTTCATCCTCGGTGGCGGCAGCAATCTGGTCTTAACCGGTGATTTTGACGGCCTCGTCCTGCACATGGCGATCCCCGGCAAACAGCTGCTCAAGGAAGACAGCGCAGCCTTCTACATCGAAGCCGGGGCTGGCGAGAACTGGCATGATTTCGTGCAATGGACTTTGCAACAAGGCTGGCCGGGGTTGGAAAACCTGAGCCTGATTCCCGGCACCGTCGGCGCTGCGCCGATCCAGAATATTGGAGCTTACGGGCTGGAAGTGGGCGATTGCCTGCATTCGGTCAACGCCTGGGATTTCAAAAAACAGACGTTTTTCAGTGTCGACCGTAACAAGTGCCGTTTTGCCTACCGCGACAGCCTGTTCAAGCAGGAAGGCTGGCATTTGAATGGCCAGATAGCGATTAGCTCAGTTATTTTTCGCCTGCCGAAGGCGTGGGTTGCCAATACGCGTTACGCCGACGTGACTCAGGAACTGGCGCTGCGCAATAAATCCACACCCAGCGCCAAGGAGATTGCCCAGGCGATCAGCGCCGTTCGCCAACGCAAATTGCCCGACCCGGCGACGATTCCCAACTGCGGCAGCTTTTTCCATAATCCAGTCGTTGCTGCCCGGCAAGCCGAGCAACTCAAAGCCGCCCACCCTGGCCTGCCGCAGTACCCGCAGCTGGATGGCCAGGTCAAACTGGCCGCCGGCTGGTTGATTGAGCAGGCGGGCTGGAAAGGTAAAAATCTCGGCCCGGTCGGCATGTATGAAAAGCAGGCGCTGGTCCTGGTCAATCGCGGTGGCGCTACGGGCGCTGAGGTCAAACGGACAATGGCTGCGGTGCAAGCCGATGTGCTCGCCCAATTTGGTGTCGCGCTTACTCCCGAACCGATTTTTCTGTAACGAACAAGCAAGCAGCAATACCGGTTGCCACGGCATCGGCCATCAAAGCCTGACGTTGCGGGTCACGTAACTCAAGTTCTTCTTCGCGATGTTTGATTACGCCGGCCTCGAACAAAACTGCCGGCAAGGTGGTGCGATAGAGCACCACCAGATTGTCGTAATACCAAACACCGTTTTCGGCATCGGCGGCAAGGTGTTTGCGACCATGCCACGGGGTTGGCACAAAACCGGCCCGGCGCATCTGGCTACCTATGCTTGAAGCGCAACGCAGGCTGCTCGCCAGATCCGGGCTCTGCGCCGAGACAAATATGCCATAGCCGCGCTTGACGTCGGTATAGCTGGCCTCGCTGCCATCCCAATCCCAGAACGACAAATATTGCTGGCTGATCGAGTCGTGGTGGATGGCGATGAAAAAATCGCTACCCCGCGCCAGCCGTGGCCGATCCGTCAGCTTGCGGATACTGCCGTCAAAATTGACCTCGCGTACCGCCAGGCCTTTGCTGCGCACGGCATCAGCCAGAACCCCAGCCAGTTCGCGATTGAATTCGTATTCGCTACGCCCACGCGCACTGACCGCACCATATTCAACCCAACCGTGCCCAACATCGATGGCGACCAGCGGCGCAGCACAGACAGTTGCGGTCAACAGGGAAAAAGAGGCAAAAATCAGCAGCGGGAATAAGCTCATCGCGGAATTCTAATATTTTCCCTGTGCCTAATGGCCAAGACCGTGAGTGACACTGGAATACAGCACTTGAAATACGCTATAGTTTGCCGACTCTCTTGGGGATGATTGAAATGAGTGAAGATAACAAGCCAGCGCGCGGCACCTCGGCCCACATGCCAGACCTCGACTGGAGCCAGGTCCGCGAAACAGTTTTGATGCTCGAACTGTCCGCTGTCCAGATCGAAACGGCGATGAAAGACAGCAATTCTTCAGTCGAAGTGCTAACCGACTCCTTCACCAGCATGGCTGGTTATATGCGGATGATTGCCGACACCGTACAAACGCTGCCGGATACCGGTGAAGTTGGTGTGGCCAAACAAAACCTGACCGGTGTTTCCGAACACGTTTCGAGCATGGTCCATCAGGCGATCATTGCCTTTCAGTTTTACGACAAACTGGTCCAGCGTCTGGCCCATGTCGGCCACAGCATGGGCGACCTGAGCAGCCTGGTGGCTGACCACCGCCGCCTGTTCAACCCCTCGGAATGGGTTGATCTGCAAAACAAGATCAAATCAAAATATTCAACACGCGAAGAAATCGCCATGTTTGAAGCGGTCATGAATGGGGTTCCGGTCCATGAGGCGGTTGATAAATTCATCGCCGACATGAAAGAGAAAAGCGACGACATCGAGCTTTTCTAAGCCGCACAAAACCCAGTCATGGCCAACCTCGGTCTCACTGCCGCTGCATTAGAAGAAGCTCTGGCCATTGCTGGCGTTGGTTGCTGGGTGTGGGATAGTGCGACGCGCAGTTTCCGGCTTTCAGCCAATTTTCACGGTCTGCTCGGTTGCCCGGCTGACGCATTACCGGTTAGCCCTGAAGAATGGCTGGCCCGTACCCATCCTGACGAACAGCACCTGCTCGCCTCACTGTTCGACAAACTGACCGCCAACTCCGGCTGTGAAAAGCTCAACTTTACGCTGCGTCTACGCCACGGCAGCGGCATGTGGTCCTGGTTTGAAGTCCATAGTCGCCAGCAAACTCTGGCTGATGGGCAGCCCGGTGCCGTCCTCATCACCTTCAACGATGTCACCCAGCAAAAGCAGGCCGAATCGGCACTGCGTGACAGCCAGTTACGCTACCGGGCGCTCTACGCCACCTCGCCGCTTTCCTTCGTGCAGTGGGATCGCCAGGGTCACATCCTGGAATGGAACCGGCGCGCCGAGCATCTGTTTGGCTGGTCTACCAGCGAAGTTATCGGCAAAGCGGTGCACCGCCTGTTACTGCCGGAAACCCAGCGTGAAGAATTCAATCAATCGATCAAAGCCTTAATTCAAGGGACGGGTGATGGCCACTTCAGCGGCCCGGCTATCGGCAAGGATGGCCTGCTGCGCCATTGCGACTGGCACAACGTTGCGCTGCGCGCACCGAACGGTAATCTGCTAGGCATTCTCTCGCTGATTCTTGACCAGACCGAGGAACGACTGGCGCACCAGCGCCTGGAGAAAAGCGAAAAGGTTTATCGCACGCTGGTTGAAACCTCGCCCGACGCCATCTTGTTGCTCAAACTTGATGGTCATCTCACGATGGCCAACCAGCAAGCCCTGCGTTTGTTCGGCCTCGATGAACTTGACGACATTGAAGCGACCCGTCTCAGCGACCTCCTGCCGGCAAGCGAAGATGGCCACCGTGCCGCTGATTTTCTCGATAACCCGGACGAATACACCGGCTTTATCGTCAATCGCGAATTCCGCATGCGCCGGCGCGATGGCCCGAGCTTTGATGCCGCCGTCGCATTCAGCACCCTGATCGATGAACAGGGCCGCTCGACCGGCATCGTCTTCTTTGCCCGTGACATCAGCCAGCGCCTGCAGGCCGAGCGCGACCTTGAAACACATCGCCAGCATCTCGAACAGCTGGTCAGCGAACGCACCACCGAACTGGAAACCGCCCGCGCCAGCCTGGCCCACATCATCGACGGTAGCCCGGTGCCGATTGTGGTACTCGACGCCCAGCACCTGGTCACGCACTGGAATGCGGCTTGCGAGAGCCTGACCGGGATCAAGGCCAGCACAGTCATCGGTACCAACCAACAGTGGCAGGCTTTTTACAGCAAAGCACGACCAATCATGGCCGACGTCGTTATTGATGGCGACATGCAGCAGCTTGAAACGCTCTACCAAAGCCATTTCCGTACCTCGCGCATGGTCGAACACGGGATTGAAGGTGAAGACTATTTTCCCAACCTCAAACGCTGGCTTTTCTTCACCGCCGCGCCATTGTTCGACAAGGCAGGCAATATCGTCGGCGCGATCGAAACCTTGCAGGATGTCAGCGAACGCAAACAGGCCGAAGTCGCGTTGCTCAGTGCCAAAGGCGCTGCCGAACTGGCCGCCAACGTCAAGGCTGACTTTCTCGCCAACATGAGCCACGAGATTCGCACGCCGATGAATGCAATCATCGGCCTCGCCCATCTAATGCTAAATACCTCGCTCAGCCACAAGCAACACGATTACGTCACGCGTATTCAGGGCGCCAGCCAGATGCTGCTGGGCCTGATCAATGACATTCTTGATTTCTCGAAAATCGAAGCGGGTCAAATGCACATTGAGGCTACCGATTTCCAACTCGATGATGTCCTCAATAAAGTAACCAGCATGATCCAGGCCCGGGCTCAGGAAAAAGGGCTGGAACTCCACTATGTCGTTGATCCAGCTGTCCCCGCCAATTTGCTCGGCGATCCGTTGCGACTGGCACAGATTCTGATCAATCTGCTGGGCAATGCGATCAAATTTACTGCCAGTGGCTCGGTCAGCGCCTTTTTCCAGGCGCAGCCACTGAACGGAAATCGAATCGAACTCAATGTCGCAGTGCAGGATACCGGCATCGGTATGTCGCCTGAGCAAATCGAAAAGCTGTTTCATGCTTTCAGTCAGGCGGATAGTTCGATCACCCGCAAATACGGCGGCACCGGGCTAGGCCTAACCATCAGCAAGCGCCTTTGCGAATTGATGGGTGGCGAAGTCAAGGTCAGTAGCGAAGCCGGCCAGGGCAGCACCTTCGCCTTCTCGATCAAGCTCGAAAAGGGCGAAGTGAGCGCCAGCGAAGCGCATACCATCGTGCGCCGCGTCCTGGTGGTGGACGACAATCCGCTAGCCCGCAACGTCCTTGCCCGTCTTCTCGAAAAAACCGGCTGCCAGACTGTTCTAGTGGAATCCGGCGAACAGGCGCTGGGCGTACTCGTCGAAAACAATCAAGCACCTTTTGACTTCATCACCATCGACTACAACATGCCCGGCATGGATGGCATAGAGCTCGCCGAAAATATCCACAAACTGCCACTGAACCCCATGCCGCGTCTGGTTATGGTGACTTCGAGCGATACCCACGAGCTGGAAGAAGCAGGTCGTTTGGGCAACATCGAAAGCGTCCTGCACAAGCCCATAACGGCAGCGCAAATTAACCGACTGGTCAGCAGTTCGAGTACCAAAGAGCAAATCGCGCCAGCCCAAACGCCGAACTTGCTGGCTAACACCCGAATTCTGCTGGTCGAGGATATTCCCACCAATCAGTTGATCGCCCGTGAAATTCTTGAATCATTTGGCGCCACGGTCGAAACGGCTGGTAACGGACGCCGCGCACTGGAAAAACTGGCAGTACCCGGCGAGCACTTCGACATCGTGCTGATGGATATTCAGATGCCGGAAATGGACGGACTGGAGGCCACGCGACAAATCAGGGCGAGCGGCAAACATCGTGATTTACCGATCATCGCGATGACCGCGCATGCCTTCGAGGACGAAAAGTTGCGTTGCCAACAGGCGGGCATGAACGACTTCCTCAGCAAGCCGATCGACCCGACGCTGATGCAGCAAGTCTTGCTGCGCTGGAAACCAACCAATATTTCCGCCAGAAAAAACCCGGCCTTAAGCCCGTCGACCGTAAGCAATGGCGCTGAATTGCCTGATCTACCGGGCATCGACAAAGTAGAGGGCTTGCGCCGGATGATGAACAAACCCCGGCTCTACGAACGAATTTTGTGTGACTTTTACCAGCGCTTCGTTGGTGAAGCCGCCACTATCCGCCAGTCACTCGCCAACAATGACCGTGAAACCGCCCAGCGTAGCGCGCACAGCACCAAAGGCCTGGCCGGCTCAATTGGCGCCAGCGATCTGCAAACAGCTGCGCTAGCGCTCGAAGTCGCCATTCGCGAAAACACGGTGGATATGGATGAATGCCTGAATGACTACGCCGCCAAATTAGCCATCGTCACCAGCAGTATTGCAAACGCTTTCAAACTTGGCTGAGCGACCATTCCAGCCTTAAAACGGCGCCGTTGCTTCCCAGACAATATTGGCTTTGGTGCCACCTTTGCTGGTCCGCTCCAGCATATCAATCAGCGGCCAGGCGCGGGCGCCCATCGCCACCGGTTTTTCACTGCCATCGGCCTTGTCTTCTTCAGGCAAAGTGCCTTCGCCTCTGGCCACCGCCTGACGCAACAAAGTTGCTGCCGGCAGCATCTGCTCACGGGTAAAGGTGCCGCGCGCCGTGCATTCCTTGTCAATCGCCCGCAACAAGGGACCGGCTGCTTCGGAGAACATGATCAGTTCGCCGGTCTCGCTTGATAAAAATTTCACCAACATCGAGTATTCCTCTATTAGCCCTGGTTTTCTGGTTGTCAGACAGTCCGCCATTCGTGCACAATGAACAAAAGGGAAAAGAGACATGACAACCAATAATACTGCCAATCTCTTCGAGACAGGGGACGACGAAATCGAGCGTTTTGCGCTGGAGGAATGCATCAAGCGCCAGCGGGTCGACCGGCGTGTTGCAGTCATGGTCTGGCCTGCCGCTCATTGCGAACTTGCGGTCAAATTTGCCAAACTCGGCGCGCGGGTCACCGCCGCTGATCGCGATGCCAACCATAAGGATGTCCAAGGCCGCATTCTTGCCAGTGGGCACAGCGACGAAATCCGCTTCGCCAGCCTGGAACTACCCGAGATTCCTGAGGCTCTGCCGGATGAACCTTACGACATCATCGTCATCCGTTATGGCCTCGGCCATTTGCCGTATGGCGAAGCACGCAAGGTGATCCGCCAGTTCATGCTCAAACTACGCATCGGTGGCAAACTTTACGTCTCGATACTCGGTATCAATTCCGAACTTGGCGATGGTTATGAAGATCGCGAAAAAATGGTTGAAGAGCGTTTCTGCAACCTCGCACCGGCAATGATCAAAAAATACAACATCAAGGGCAAGGTCTGCCTCTATTCAGAACGCAATCTCTTCCTGCTCCTGCTCGAAGCTGGCGCCAGCGTTCTGCGCACCCTGACCACCACCTACGGCAACGTTAAAGCGGTCGCCGTTCGGGTTTGAATAAATTACGCATAGGTATCGATCTCGGCGGCACCAAAATCGAGGTCATTGCGCTCGATTCAGCCGGTCACGAACGCTTGCGCCGGCGCGTCGCAACGCCGCAAGCAGATTACATGGCCACCCTGATGGCGATCGGCAGCCTTGTCGAAACCACCGAACTCGAACTGGGTCAACGCGGCAGCATTGGCGTCGGCATCCCCGGCGCCGAATCCCTGGCCAACGGACTGATCAAGAATGCCAATTCGACTTGCCTGATCGGCAAACCCCTGCGCCGAGATTTGCAAGCCCTGCTCCAGCGCGAAGTCCGCCTCGCCAATGACGCCAACTGTTTTGCCTTATCTGAAGCCATCGATGGCGCCGGCCAGGGTGCAGCCATCGTCTTTGGCGTGATCCTTGGCACCGGCGTCGGTGGCGGGATTGTCGTCAATCGCCAGGTGCTGACCGGCGCCAATGCCATCGCTGGCGAATGGGGACACAACCCACTGCCCTTGCCGGATCAAAGCGATCTCCCTCTGCCCCCCTGTTATTGCGGGCGCAGTGGCTGTATTGAAACCTATCTTTGTGGCCCGGCACTGGTTCGTGATCATCAACAAAGCACGGGCCTGCAGCTTGAGCCGGCAGAAATCGACCGCCGCGCCACGGCTGGTGATATGGCCTGCGAAGCCACCCTGCAACGCTATGAAGCCCGGCTCGGCCGGGCGCTGGCCGGCATCATCAACATCCTCGACCCGCAAATTATTGTTCTCGGCGGTGGTTTGTCGAAACTGAAGCGGCTTTATCGCAATTTGCCAAACTGTTGCGGTCCACAGGTTTTTTCCGATGTTTTTTACAACAAAATTCTGCCGCCGACACATGGGGATTCCTCGGGGGTCCGCGGTGCGGCCTGGCTGTGGAATTGATGGCACAATCGAACAACTATGGCTCAGATTATTCTTTTCGTCGGCGGCATCTCCGCCCTGCCCAACTCCGGACGCCCTACCGGCATGTTCAAACAGCAGGCGTCAGGCCCGCTGGAACTGGGCAGCGAAGGCTTCATTGGTGACCAACAGGCGGATCGCCGCGTGCACGGCGGACCGGAAAAAGCGGTTCACCTTTATCCCGCCAGCCACTACGCCAAACTTGCCAAACAATTTCCGGATGCCGCAAGCCAGCTGATTCCCGGCAGCCTCGGCGAAAATATTTCCTGCGCTGAACTCGATGAAAGCTCGGTAAGAATTGGCGACATCTACCACCTCGGCAGCGCCCGCCTGCAAGTCTGTCAACCGCGTAACCCGTGCTGGAAAATTGATGACCGCTTCAATGTGGACGGTATGGCCGCCTTTATTGCCGAACAGAACTTGACCGGCTGGTACTGGCGCGTTGTTCAACCCGGCAGCGTTCAGCCTGACGCTAGGCTGGCGCTTGATCAACCTGCGCTGTCTGCCCTGACGCTCGCCGCCGCCATGGTGCTCTGGCAAGAGCATCGCCCGCCACCAGCTGAGCTTGAAAAACTTGCCGCCACGCCCGGTATCGCCAGCGGCTGGCAGCGCAAAATTCTTGATCGGGCCAACTGGCTCCGTCAACAAACCGAGATTCACGTGAAACCCCCCAGACCATGAGCCTTCCCGATTCCCGCCAGCTTTGGCTGCGCCTCTTCCTGCCCTTCGCCGCCGGCTATTTCCTTTCCTACCTGTATCGCACGGTCAACGCCGTTATTGGCCCGGTTTTGGCTCGTGAACTGGGGCTGGGCGATAACGCCCTTGGCCTGCTGACCAGCACCTACTTTCTCGCTTTCGGTGCCGCCCAATTACCACTTGGCATGTTGCTCGACCGCTTTGGCCCACGCCGGGTCGAAGCCGGCCTCTTGCTGATCGCGGCCTGCGGTGCCGCAACTTTCGCCCTCTCCGATACGCTCGGCGGCCTGGCCAGTGGCCGTGCGCTGATCGGCCTTGGCGTTTCAGCCTGTTTGATGGCCTCATTCAAGGCCTTCTCGCAATGGTTTCCGCCCGAGCGCCAAGCCTCGCTAACCGGCTGGGTCATGGCTTCCGGCGGTCTCGGTGCACTGGCGGCCTCCAAACCGCTGGAACTCGCCCTCGGCTTCGCCACCTGGCGTGAGGTGGCTTTGCTGCTTGCCGGCTGCACCGTTATTGTCGCTGCCGCCCTTTGGTATTTCGTCCCCGACAAAGCAGGCGAAGACAAGGGAACCGGCTTTGCCGCACAGATGGCCGGTGTCCGCAGCATTTTCAGCAGCAGCCATTTTTGGCGTTACGCGCCGATGGGTTTCTGGTTCACCGGCGGCTTCATGGCTGTCCAAGGCCTTTGGGTAGCACGCTGGATGACGGTGATGGAAGGTCTCGATGGCGCGGCAATTGCCGCTCGCCTGACCTGGATGAGCGGCGCCATGCTCGGCGGCTTCCTGTTTATGGGCTTCTTTGCTACCGCGCTAGTCCGCCGTGGGATCAAGCTGGAACGGGTTTATCTGGTCGCCATGCTGCTGGCGATTGCCATCCTGCTCTTCATCACCATCGCCCCCACAGCCGGCAGTAACTGGTTGTGGCCGGTGCTTGGCGCCTGCTTTTCGCTCTCCAACATCGCCTATTCGCTGGTTGCCCAGTCTTTTCCGCCAGCACTTTCGGGGCGCGCCAATACCGCACTCAACCTGCTCGTCTTCGCCGGTGCTTTTGGCCTGCAATGGGGCATCGGCATTTTTGTTGATGCCTTGCAGGCCAGTGGCTGGTCAGGCGATGCTGCTTTCCGCGCCGCCTTTTACAGCCTGTCAGGTGGCCAGTTGCTGGCGATTCTCTGGTTGTTGCGCCCCGTCCGGCAAAGCTGAAACGGCCAGATCGACTTGCTGCAAGGAGCCGACTGAACCGGATTCGTTCAGATAAACCCCGGCCGCCCGAATTTCACCAAGTAATCCGTTGGCCGAATTTTTAAGGCTAAAAGGCGCGTCGACCGCACCCGTATAAAGCGCACCAACCCCGCGCCCGGCTAGCGAACTCCAGGAATCGCCGGACCACACGGCCAACTGGGAAAAGACCGAGTCGCCTTCATCGATCCAGCCATTGTGATCACTGTCCAAGTCAGCCAGTTCGGAAAACCCGTTACCGGACTTGGCGCCGAACAACTCGCTGCCGTTACGGTCGAAAACCAGAAAACCACTGCTCGCTGCCAGACCGGGAATACTCTCCAGCTTGCCATCTGAATCCAGATCGAAACTCTGGCGTTGATCGGTCAATTCACTGGCCTTGCCGTCGAAACTCAATACCAGTGGGTCGCGCAAAACGACTGAGCCGGAATCCTCATAAACTTTCTCGCTTTTGAACTCGCGCGCCATGTCGACCGCGTAATTGAAGTCAATCTCCTTGCCGTCGCAGGTTTTCACCTTGCCGCTACCGCACACGGTAGTTTTTTCCGACTCGCTAATCGTTTCGCTGAACTTGCAATGCCAGCTCATTTCTCGCCCCCCTTTCGCCGAAACCGCTTCCTTTGGCGGGGCATCGCAAGCGGCAAGATTTTCCGGGCCTTTCTTGCCTTCGATTGCCGCCAGAATCGACTCAAGCAGTGATTCGAGCAGCTTGGTCACCCGCTCAAGCGCCGCTTGCTGGCTATCATCTGGCGTACTCGCCAGACTTTCAAAAACCTGCCGAAAGTTGCTCTCTATGGTCATCTCGCTGGTTTTGCTGCGCTCGGCTTCGTGGCTGGCGGACAGCGCAACACTCGATTCGGCGATTCTCATTTTCGGCTCCTTGCAGTGATTGGGAGAACGTCACTGCAAGGGCCGTGCCGGTCAGAACTCCAGCGGATCAACCTCAATGTGCCAGCGCAATTTCGCTGGCGATTTCAGCGTTTCAAGCGCCTCGCGCCAACGCGGCAAAAAAGCCTGCAAGGCCGGGCGGGAAGAAGATTCCGACAGCAACTGTCCACGCTCGAGATTGGCCAAACGCGAAAGTTTCATCGGGATCGGGTCGTAGATCATCACGTTGGGATGTTCAGCAATCACCGGCAAGGCGGCCGCGGCAGTCAGAAAGGCGATTGAATCAGCCATATCCGGCGCTTCGGCGCGCAACATGGCCTGAAAAGCATAAGGCGGAAAACCGGCCTGCTCGCGCTCCTTGAGCAAGCTGGCCGCAAAACCGGGGTAATCGTGGGCAACCAGCGCGGCATACAAGGGGTGATCCGGATATTGCGTCTGGATCAAGACCTCACCCTTCAGTTCGGCGCGACCAGCCCGGCCAGCGACCTGCATCAACTGGGCAAAAAGCCGCTCGGGCGCACGCCAATCCGCAGCAAACAAGGCGGCATCAGCGCCCAGTGCGCCAACCAAAGTCAGTTTCGGGAAATCATGCCCCTTGGCCAACATTTGCGTGCCGACCAGAATATCGGCCTCGCCGCCGTGGATGCGTTCCAGCATCACCTCCCATTGCTTGCGGCTTTTCACTGAATCGCGGTCGACGCGCAAAATCCGCGCTTCTGGAAATTCTTCCTGCAGCCAGGATTCAAGGCGCTGCGTGCCGCGCCCAAAGGGGTGAATATCCTGATTGCCACAAGTCGGGCAGGCTTGCGGAATGCGGTGCTCAAGGCCGCAGTGATGGCAACGCAGGCGACGATCTGCCAGATGCAGCACCATATTCGCCGCACAGCGCGTGCAACGCGAAACCCAGCCGCAGGCCATGCAGGCCAGCACCGGCGCGTAACCACGGCGATTGAGGAAGACCAGGCTCTGCTCACTCCGTGCCAGACGCTCCTTGATGGCGGCGATCAGCGGCGCGCTGACGCCCTCCTTCAAGACCATTTTCCGCGTATCCAGCAAGTTGACCGCAGGCAAGGTCGCTTCCGGGTTGGCGCGCTCCTTGAGCGTCAGCAAAGCGTAACGCTTGCTCTGTGCATTGGCCCAGGATTCCAGCGAGGGCGTTGCCGAACCGAGCAAAATGGGGATACCCAGCTGATGCGCCCGGAAAACGCCGACATCGCGCGCCGAATAACGCATGCCATCCTGCTGCTTGAACGAGGCGTCATGCTCCTCGTCGATGACGATCAGGCCCAGGCGCGGCATTGGCGTAAAGATCGACAGGCGGGTGCCAAGGACGATGCTCGCTTCGCCGGCAAAAGCCGCCCGCCAATTACGCTCGCGCGCTGCCTCGGCTAATTCGCTGTGCAGCGAAACCACGCCGGTATCGGGAAACCGCGCCCTGACCCGGCCTTCGAGTTGCGGCGTCAAATTGATTTCCGGGACCAGTAGCAAAACCTGCTGGCCGGCATCCAGCGCACGTTCGATCAGGCGCAGGTAAACCTCGGTTTTGCCGCTACCGGTCACGCCGTGCAACAAATGGGTAGAAAATCCAGCCTGTAAATCAATCGCGGCGAGCGCGGTGGTTTGCTCCAGCGTCAGTTCTGGCCGGGCAATTACTGCGCTTGGACGAACCGCCCGCGCCTTGCGCCGATCTGGCGGGTCCAGCCGTTTCAACCCGACCGGCAAGCCCTGCAAAACCACTTCGCCAAATGGCGCCTGGTAGTAAGTGCTGGCAAAAGCGCACAAGGCAAAAAAATCGGCGGGCAATGGCGGCAAATCACGGAGGATTTCACCCGCCGGCTTGAGCTGTGCCAGCGGCCATTCGCTAGTTTCGCAAACCTCGACAATCACACCAATCCGCTCGCCACGCCCAAAGGGAACACGAACCCGCAAGCCAATGTCGGCAGATGACGCGGTCAACGCCAAATAATCGAACAAACGGTGCAAGGGGAGATCGAGAGCGACGCGCAGGACAGACATAAATGGTGCGGCAGCTGCCGACAACTCTCCAGAATCACCCGCAAGCCCTTCAGCCAACAGGGGTTTTCAGATTACCCACAAAAACTGTGGATAACTTTGTGGATTTCTTTTGTTAATTGACGCTAAGTAGCGGCCAGCAAAGGATTTTGTCACGCTGCCGAAATATTAAGCAAAACACCAAATCGTTTAATTTCAACAACTTAACAAGAAATCAAACTGTCAAGGCGTTTTACGAAAAAAATTAGTTGACCTGGCAAAACTCTGTGAATAAGTCGAGTTTTGCCGGCCACGCTGCGCATTACTTTCGTAATAGACGGCTATGCGAATGTACCGCTTCAACCAGCGCCGTTACGCTATCGGGTGGGGTGAACTGGGAAATACCGTGGCCCAGATTAAAGACATGGCCGGTATCGCCCTTGCCGAAGCTGTCGAGTACTTTTTTCGCTTCCGCAGCAACAATTTCCGGCGCGGCAAACAAGACGTTTGGATCAAGATTGCCTTGCAACGTCACCTTGTCACCCACCCGTCGGCGCGCTTCGCCAAGATCAATCGTCCAGTCCAGACCGACGGCATCGCAGCCGATGGCGGCAATTTTTTCGAGCCACAAGCCACCGTTTTTGGTAAACACGATACTCGGAATGCGCTGGCCGTCCTTTTCCTTCTTCAAGCCAGCCACGATGCGCCGCATGTATTGCAGCGAAAACTCTTCGTAAGCAGCATTGGACAGCGAACCGCCCCAGGTATCAAAAATCATCACCGCTTGCGCGCCGCAATCAATCTGGGCATTCAGATAAGAGATCACCGAATCAGCCGTCACCGACAAAATGCGGTGCAACAGGTCAGGCCGGTTATAAAGCATGCCCTTGATATGGCGGAAATCGCTCGAACCCTGGCCTTCAACCATGTAGCAAGCCAGCGTGTAGGGGCTGCCGGAGAAGCCGATCAGCGGCACCGAGTTATCCAGCGCGCGGCGAATTTCCGAAACCGCATCCATCACGTAACGCAAATGGTCGTAGGGATCGGGCGCGGTCAGGTCGTTGATCGCCCATTCTTCACGCAGCGGGCGCTCGAATTTCGGGCCTTCGCCTTCCGAAAAATAGAGACCGAGGCCCATCGCATCGGGCACGGTCAGAATGTCGGAGAACAGAATCGCCGCATCCAGATCGTAGCGCGCCAGCGGTTGCAGGGTCACTTCACAAGCCATGGCCGGCGATTTACACAGATTAAGGAAGTTGCCAGCCCGTTTGCGGGTTTCGCAGTACTCAGGCAAATAGCGCCCGGCCTGGCGCATCAGCCAGAGTGGGGTGTATTCGGTCGGCTCTTTGAGAAGGGCACGCAGGAAAGTATCGTTCTTGGGTCGGCTCACGGGGGCACTCCGCCAGAAAATCGGAAAGGCGGAATTATCCGCCTTTCTTTCGCTCAGGTCACTTACGCCAGAATGCCGGGGTCAACACCACCAACAGGGTGAAAATCTCAAGACGGCCAAGCAGCATGGCGAAGGTGCACACCCAGGTCTGGAAATCACCGAGTACCTCATAGGTTGTCGAAGGGCCAACAACGCCCAGCCCCGGCCCGGTGTTGTTGATACTGGCCACAACCGCAGTAAAGGCCGAAATGATATCGAGACCGGTAAATGCCAGAATCAGGGTCAATGACACGATGCTGACCATGTACATGAAAGCAAAGGCCAGCACCGCGAACAAAATAGGTTGTGGCGCAACCTGCCCACCAATCCGGATGTTGTAGACCGCATTCGGATGCATGGCGCGCAGTAGTTCGCGATAGACCTGTTTGTAAAGCAGCAAGGCGCGAATCATCTTGATGCCGCCGCCGGTCGACCCGGCACTGGTCGCAAAGCTGGATAAAAACAGCATCCAGAGCGGCGCAAAAATTGGCCACAGCGCGTAATCAACACTGGCGTAGCCGGTCGTTGTGGCGATCGATACCAGATTGAAAGCGGCATGGCGCAGCGCCGTTTCAAACTCAGGGTATGCGCCATCCTTCCAGATATACATCGCAACCACCAGAATGCTTAGCGAACATACACCAAGAAACCAGCCAGCTTCTGGATCATGGAAATAGGGACGCAGTGAGCGACCACTTACAGCAAGAAACAGGGTGCCGAAATTCATCCCGGCGATCAGCATGAAGACGATGCAAACCGCTTCAATGGCTGGCGAATCAAAAAAGCCAAAGCTGGCATCGTGGGTCGAAAACCCGCCCAGCCCCATCGTTGAAAACATGTGGCAAACCGCGTCAAACCAGGACATGCCGGCTACCCGATAACTAAGTGCACAAGCGACCGATACACCCAGATAAACCAGCCACAATCCTTTTGCCGTTTCGGCGATGCGCGGCGTCATCTTCGAGTCCTTCATCGGACCCGGCGTTTCGGCTTTGAACATCTGCCGACCACCAATTCCCAGCAAGGGCAAAATGGCAATCGCCAGCACGATCAAGCCCATGCCACCAATCCAGACCAATTCGTGGCGCCACAGATTGATCGACATCGGTAATTTGTCGATATTGGAAAGGATCGTTGACCCGGTTGTCGTCAGGCCCGACATGGTTTCAAAATAGGCATCGGTATGGCTGATCCCGAGATGGATCATCAAGGGCACGGCAGCAAAGGCGGGTAGTACGGTCCACACCAGAACCACCATCAAAAACCCGTCGCGAATATTGAGTTCGCGCTTGCAATTGCGATAGCGATACCAAAGAAAGGTGCCGCTCAACAAAGTCAGCAGAAAGGCTTCGTCATAAGCTGACTGGGCGCCATCATTGGTCAGATAGGAAAGAATCAACGGGGCCAGCATGGTCAGCGCAAAGAGCATGATGATCATGCCCAAGGCGCGATAGACAGGAGCAAAACGGGTCATCGCGGCTCCTTAAAAAAAGTGGAAACCAACCTGGAACAGCTTTTCCACCTTCTTCACCAGTTTTTTGCGGGTGCAAAAGACAATCACGTGGTCGCCGGCCTCGATCACCGTATCGTGGTGCGCAATATGGACTTCGCCATGCCGGGTGATCGCCGTCCAGTCATCGGTCTGGCCGATCACCACTGATTTGTCAAAATTCCGGACCAGCGCAGCGACCGTCACACCGTGCGGCCAATCGATCTGATCAATCCGCTTGCCGATCACCTTGGATGATTTTGCATCGCCATGCGCCACAATTTCGAGCGCCTCGGCAGCCCCCCGGCGTAAGGAGTGCACCTCCGCAACATCACCCTGGCGCACATGCGCCAACAGCGTACCAATCGAAACCTGAGCCGGCGAAATACCAATATCAATCGGCCCCCCTTCAATCATTTCGGCGTAAGCACGGCGATTGATCAAGGCAACCACCCGCTTGCAGCCCAGGCGTTTGGCCAGGTTGCCGGCCATGATGTTGTCTTCGTCATCATTGGTCAGCGCCAGGAAGAGGTCCATCTCGGCAATATTTTCCTGCTCCAGCAACTCCTCGTCGGTACAGTCACCGAGCAAAACCAGCGTGTTATTCAGTTCATTCGCGAGTAGCTCGGCGCGCTCCTTGCGCCCTTCGATAATCTTGATTTCGTAGCGTTTCTCCAGCGCTTTGGCGACCCGCAGGCCGACGTTGCCCCCGCCGGCAATCATGATCCGCTGAACCGGCGTCATCATCCGCCGTAATTGACGCAAAACCGGCCTGATGTGCTCAGCTGCCGCGAGCAGGAAGACTTCGTCACCGGCTTCGACACGGGTATCGCCTTCCGGGAAAACCGGCTGATCGCCACGGAAAATAGCGGCAATCCGGGCATCCATTTCGGGTGGCAAAAGCAGGCGCATTTCCTTGATCGGCTTGCCGACCAGCAGCCCGCCCTCATACGCCCGCACCGCCACCAGACTAACGCGCCCCTTGGCAAAATTGAGCACTTGCAGCGCCTCGGGAAATTCGATCAGGCGCCGGATGTAATCGGTAATCACCTGCTCCGGGCAGAGCGCAAAATCAACCGCAAAATTTTCAGGCGACAGCAGGCTGGCATCTTCCAGAAAATCTTTTGAACGCAGGCGAGCAATCCGGGTTGGCACGTTGAAAACGCTGTGTGCCAATTTGCAGGCAACGAGATTGATCTGATCGCTTTGGGTGACGGCAATCAGCATGTCGGCATCCTCGGCCCCGGCGCTGCGCATCACCGAAGGCACCGCACCATTGCCGACAACCGTGCGCAAATCAAGCCGATCCTGCAACTGGGCGAGGCGTACGCCGTCGGTATCGACAATCGTAATGTCGTTTTCTTCCGATACCAGACCTTCAGCAACACTGGTGCCGACCTGGCCGGCCCCGAGAATGATGACTTTCATAGACTCCCCCGTCTCACCGGCCCCCCGGCGTGTATTTTTCTACTCTTCGTGCCGCTTGTTCAAGGCAACGCCCAGTTGTTTCAGCTTGCGATAGAGGTGCGTGCGTTCAAGGCCGGAGCGTTCGGCCAATTTGGTCATATTGCCACCTTCGAGACGCAGATGATGCTCAAAATAAAGTTTCTCAAAAGCATCGCGTGCCTCGCGCAAGGGCTGGCCGAGCAATGGCAAGAGCGAGGCCATTTCACTTTCGGCATTTTCTTCGACCGGCGTGACACGTCGCACATCCTCGGCACTGATTTCATCTTCCAGCGCGGTCAACGCCAGATTACGGACCAAAGCATAGAGATCGCCCCAACTTGCTTCCGGCTGGTTTTTCCAAGGCAAAGTGCGCAAGGCATTGAGCGCCCCGGTTGAAAAACGCCGTGGCTGGACTTCACCGCGCTCAATGAAATTAGTCAGCAACAAGGCGGCAATTTCCGGCAACTCATCGGCATGTCCCGCCAGCGGAGGCAGCGCCAGCCAGACTTCAGCCAGTTTGGTCAGCAGTTTGTTATCCCACCCCGCTTCGCTCAGCGTGCTGAGTGGGCGAGCAACGGCGGCGACCAACTGCAAATTCAGCTTATCCAGGCGGTCGACCGCGTAAGCCAGATTCATCTGCTGCATTTTGCCGAGTACGGCGAGATCGGGGACAAAAATCAGCCCGCCGGTCACTTTTTCCAGCATTTCCTGAGTCAAGGCGCTGCTCAGGCTGGATAAATCGAGCCACGGCGCACGCGGCGACTGCAAGGTGCGGGCACAAATTTCAGCCATACCGCCGGTGGCGCCCTTGATCAGCACCAAGGGCGATTTGGCCGCCGCCTGTTCGAGCCGGCGTTTGAATTCCTTGACGAAGGCGGAGCGCCCGAAGGCTTCCAGAGTCAGCGGCGGATGTTGCGGCGGCGCATCGTGCTTGAGCGCTTTCTGCACCGTCGATAACAATTTTTGCAGGGCAATCGGCTTTTCCAGGAAATCGAAGGCGCCGAAACGCGTTGCTTCAACCGCCGTATCGATCGTGCCGTGGCCAGACATCATGACCACTGGCATATTCAGTTGTCCGGCAGCATGCCATTCCTTGAGTAGCGAAATACCGTCGGTGTCAGGCATCCAGATGTCGAGCAAGACCAGATCGGGACGCAATTCGCCACGAATACGCCGGGCTGCAGTAGCGTTCTCAGCCAGCCGGACATCGTAGCCTTCGTCGATCAAGATCTCCGAAAGCAGTTCGCGGATGCCGACTTCGTCGTCAACGACCAATATTATTGCCATGTTTGGCTTCCTCCTCCTTCACCAGCGGCAAACGGATGCAAATTCGCGCCCCGCCCTCTGGTGCATTTCTAATTTCAATGCTGCCCTGATGTTCGTCAACGATTTTCTTGACGATCGGCATGCCAAGGCCGGTGCCCTTGGCCTTGGTGGTGACATAGGGCTCGAAGATGCGGGGCAGGATTTCTGCCGGGAATCCCGGGCCGTTGTCGGTAATCAGTAATTCAGCGCAACGGTGATGGGTTCGCGTCACAATCTTGATCCGCCCTGAACCATCGCCCTCAAGCGCATCTTCCGCGTTACGCAGCAGATTATGAATCACTTGCCGCAGTTGCGTCGCATCGCCCAGGATCGCCGGCAGATCATCAGCCAATTCGAGATTGATTGTCGCCGAAGAGCTCTCGTAAAGCCCGAGTACCTCACCAACCAGCTCATTCAGATCAAGCGGCACCACATCCGGCGTTGGCAAACGGGCATAGTCGCGGAAATCATCGACCATGCGCTTCATCGCCTGAACCTGGTTGATGATGGTTTGTGTGCCACGCGCCAGCATGTCGGCATCGCCATTGGCCAGCTTGCCGGCGAGTTTGAATTGCAAACGCTCGGCGGAAAGCTGGATTGGCGTCAGCGGATTCTTGATTTCGTGCGCCAGACGCCGCGCCACCTCACCCCAGGCGGCGCTGCGCTGGGCTGCGATCAGGCGGGTGACATCATCAAACACCACCACGTCACCGCCGCCACTGACGTCCGGCAGGCGTGAGCCACGCAACAAGAGCACCTGCGGCATCCCGTTCAGGCGCTCCATTTCAAGCTGTGCCTGCCATTCGATATCTTCGGTCGCGGCAAAATGCTCGCGGATAAACTCACCAAGTGGCGTTTGCCGCGGCCAGCTGGCCACTTCCTGGCCAATCAGCCCGGAAAAGTCGTCGTTAAGAATATTCAATGCGCCTTCGTTGACCGTACGCAAGACAAAATGACGGTCAAAAACCAGTACGCCGGCTGAAAGATTGGCCAGAATCGATTCCAGATAACCGCGCGCCGCCTCAAGTTCGCTGCGATGGCGCTCGGTTTCGCGCCGCGCATCATCCAGTTGCCGCGTCATGCGGTTGAAGGATTGCGTCAAGACACCCAACTCGTCGCTGCTATAGACCGCCTGACGTGGCGAAAAATCGCCCTGGGCAACCGCTTGCGTGCCTTCTGCCAAAATGTGCAAAGGCGCCACCAGACGCCGCGCCATCACATAAGCCAGGGCAAAGGCAGCGAAAAGAGCGACTAGTACGGTCAACGTCAAAGTCAGGGCATAAATCTGGGTCAAGCCCTGCCGCGCTAATTGCAACTCCTGATAGTCGCGATAAACCCCTTGCACGGCATCCGCGTCATACGCCAGACCTTCAGGAACCGGATGAGTCAGTTGCAGGATGCGTGGCTCCTCAAACAAATCACGCGCCGCCACTGGCACCAGCACACGCAGATGCAGTTTGCCGCCATCGCCTTCAACCGAGGTCACTGAACGTGCCGAACGCGCCTGCTTGAGCTGTGCCTGGGTCGGCAAATCCGGCACCAGAGAACTAATGTCTGCCGTCGCGCTCGACAATAACTGTCCGCCCACCGAGAACAGGGCTGCCGATTGCACACTCTGCTGTTCACGCAGACGAAGCAGGGCTGAACGGCGTGAGGATTCCTGAATATCCGATAGCTCAACCGCCATGCTGCGGCCTTTTTCAACCAGATCAGCGAGCAAGGAATCCAGCGCCGAGCGCCCGAGTTGCAGGCCCGACTCAAGCGCTTTTTCGACCCGTACATCAAACCAGCTTTCAATCGAGCGCGTCACGAATTGCACGGAAACACCATACACCAGCGCTCCCGGCAGGACAGCCACGACACCGAACATCAGCATCAAGCGTAATTTGAGACGGGCGCCAAAAATCTGGGCGCGGTAGTCGATCCACAGCGAGCGTAGCTGCCAACCAACCAGACCCACCATACCCAACGCCAGCACAACGTTGAGGCCAATCAACAAGGGGTAATTGCGTGAAAAAAGCACGGTGTCGGCCGCCGTCGACATCAACAAGAGGAACCAGACGATGCCGCCTACCGCTGCGGCAAGGGCGCCTCCCACTGCCAGAAACCGCTTCACTTGGCGTCCACCACAAGCGGCAGGGGCAAACTGACCTGCCAGCTTTTCCAGTCAGAAGAAAGGCTCCAGTCCTTGTTACCCAAGGCGCTGATCTGAAATGGCCGGGGTAGCTGGTTAAGATCAAGGCGCAAGCGCAATGCCGCCTGATAAGGCTCACCCGGACGAACTGATTTATCAGATTTTTCGATCACCAACCAGCCACGCAGGCGGGAAAAAACCAGCAAGGCGTCGGATAACGATGTGAAACTTTGATGCAGGCCACCGGTTGATACACGGTACTGGCGAGTCAGTGCGTGATAGGACAAACGATAGGTCTGGCTGCGACTGACCGATTTTTCTTCAAGCCAATACCAGCGCGGCTTGGAGAGTTCGAATTCGGCGACAAAATTAAGCACGACACCTTTGGTGACTGCCTCTTCGAGACGCTGGTTGAACTCAAAATTGAAATCGGCGGAGAGCACATAACCATCTTCGCTGGCCACAATCTGCGGATTAACCACCTCGATTTCTGCCGCCCAAAGTAGCGCCGCCGGAAAAACCAGCGCAAACCCAAGCAACAGCGAACGCAGGTGCTTAGCCACGCTTTTCAAGCAGGCAGTAGTAGAAACCATCGTGCTCAGCTGTCGGCAAAATCTGCTCCTCCGAACAACGCCGCGCCGTGTGCTGGCGCGCTAGAAAACGGCTGATCTGCTCAGTATTTTCAGCTGCAAATACCGAACAGGTGGCGTATAGAAATTTGCCACCAGGACGCAAACATAGCCATAAAGCATCCAGCATGCGCGATTGGGTCGCAGCAAAACTGGCGATGTCATCAAAGCGGCGCAGCGACTTGGCATCCGGATTACGCCGCACAACGCCGCTCGCCGTGCACGGCACATCGGCCAGAATGGCGTCAAATAATTGGCCGTCCCACCAGGTATCCTTCTTGATGCAATCAGCCACCTTGACTGTTGCGGTCAACCCCAGCCGCGCCAGATTTTCTTCAATCCGCCGACAGCGTGACGGCTTGAGATCAAGCGCAACAAGATCAATATCTGCCCGCTCCAGCAAATGTGCCGCCTTGCCACCCGGCGCCGCGCAAGCATCAAGCACTCGGCTGCCCGGTGTCGGGTCAAGCAAAACAGCAGCGCGCTGCGCACCCGGATCTTGCACCGACACCAAGCCTTCTGCAAAACCGGGCAAACGCTCGACCGGAACCGGCTTGTCGAGCAGGATGGCGCCATTTTCATCAAGGTGGGCACCGATTTCGGCGAACGATAAACGCGAAAGATAATCTTCAGGGCTGATCCGGCGCTGGTTAGCCCTCAGCGCCATCGGCGGCGGCATGTTGCCAGCCGCAGCAATTTGCTTCCAGTCATCCGGCCAGGCGGTGCGCAAGGCATCCAGCCACCAGGCCGGGTGTTGATGCAACGCCACTTCGTTGGCGGCAACCGCCGCGGCCAACTCCTCACGCCGGCGCAAATAATTGCGCAAAACGGCATTGACCAAGCCACGCAAGCGACCTTCAATCAACTCCCCCGCTGCCAGCACGGCTTGATCGACCGTTGTGTGCGATGCTTCAGGGCGCGCTTCAAGCCGGGCCAATGAAACCAGCAGCAAGGCCCGGATTTCCGGCATATCGAGCGGTCGCTCCATCAGCCGGGCAAGAATGAAATCACCCCAGCCGTAACGTCGCAGGCTGTTGTAGAGCAGATCCTGAACCGCAGGCCGCGCCAGAGGATCGACCTTGCTCAGAATATTGTCAGCGAGGCTTTGGCCATTGAACACAGCAACGCTCGCAGCGGCTGCATGAAACAGGGCATAAGCCAGGGAAGTAGGGACGAGATTGGACATAGGCGCTGATTATCGCACGCTGCATAATGCGCCAATGAAACAACTACTGTTTGCACTCGCCTGCTGCCTCATGCCGCCTTTGAGCCATGCGTGGAATGCCGCCGGCCACCGCTTGGTCGCCATCATTGCCTGGCAGCAACTATCACCCGCCACCCAGGAACGCCTTGGTCAGATTCTGGACTATCACCCCGACCATGCACGCTGGGTTGAAAAAGCCAAAGCGACAGAAACACAGTTCATTTTCGCCGAGGCAGCAACCTGGCCGGACGACATTCGTAACGATCCACGTTTTCACAATGAGGGTGATTCAACCCCAGCCATTCCCGGCCTACCCGATAATGCGCGCCATAAAAACTGGCATTACGTCGACCTCAAACCCGATGGCACGGTTAAAGAGGGCTTGCTGGATCAAAAAATCGAACAATTGAGCAAGTTGTTGCACCCCAAGGGTACTTCCTTCGGGGCGCGGTCAACCGCCCAGGAAGACCAAATTTCTTATGCCCTGCCCTGGCTATTGCATCTCGTCGCCGACCTCCACCAACCGCTGCATGTCGGCCAACATGGCGACGAAGGCGGCAATCAATTTGAAATTGAAAATCCCTTCAACCGTCGCCTCCCCTTCTCCAGCCTGCACACCTACTGGGATGACCTGCCCGGCCCACCCTGGTTACGCGGCAAACGGCTGGAACAAAAAGCCGCCTGGCTGCTTGAGCGCCACGCTGCGCCAGCACAAGCCAGCGTCCGGGTTTGGCGCGACGAAAGCCACCGCTTACTGGCCCGTGCCTACCCCAAGGCAGAAGGCAGTCTGCTACCGCTGATTACAGAAGATTTCCAGCAACAGGCACAGGAAATCGCCAACCAGCGTGTCGTCGATGCCGGCTATCGCCTCGGTCGCCTGCTGGAGAGAATTATCAACACTGGCGTTTCACGTGGATCTCCATAAAATGGCCAAACCATGAATGGCTTGCACCTGATTGCCGACCTCCATAATTGCCAATGCCCAGTAAGCCGGCTGCTTGATGCGCCTGGGCTGCAAACCTATTGTGTTGACGCCTGCCAACGCCATGGCCTGACGGTCGTTGGCCAGTTATTTCATCCCTTTATCGACGCCGCAGGGCAAGCGTCCGGCGTTACCGGCACCGTCGTTTTGGCGGAATCTCACCTTGCCATCCATACCTGGCCCGAGATGATGGGTGTCACGCTCGATGTTTATGTCTGCAATTTCAGCGCTGACAACAGCACTCGGGCACACGCACTGTTTGATGAAGTGATCGCCACTTTTATCCCGGCAAGGCTGGAAACGAAAGAGGTGGCACGCGGCCACCTCCAATCGAATATGGCCTAAATCAGACTGGCAAGTCGAAACAATCGCCAACCTGCAGGGAATTCCCGGCTAAAAACTGTTGCACCGGCAAGCGCTTGCCACCCGCCTTTTGCAATTCCTGAATGGCCAATGCTCCATCACCACAAGCGACAATGATTTGCTTACGGTCAACCAGCAAAATCTGCCCAATTTTTCCACTGCCAGCCACCGGAACAGCCTGCCAAAGCTTGATCGGCTGGCCTTTGAACAAAGCCTGCGCTCCCGGAAATGGATTAAATGCGCGAATATGGCGATCCAGTTCGGCAGCGCTCCGTTGCCAGTCAATCAGCGCCTCGGCCTTTTCTATTTTGTGTGCATAGGTCACGCCTTCAAGCGGCTGCACTTCCGCCACCAAAGGCAAATTGCCCAGCGCCTCGACAACCAGCCGCGCCCCCAGCGCCGCCAGCCGATCATGCAAACTTGCCGTCGTATCACTGGCCTCAATCGGAAAGGCACCACGCAACAAAACCGGGCCGGTATCCAGCCCAGCCTCCATCTGCATAATGCAGACTCCGGTTTCTAAATCGCCGGCCAGCAAAGCACGCTGGATCGGTGCTGCACCACGCCAGCGCGGCAGCAGCGAGCCGTGAATATTGATACAGCCACACTTGGGCATATCCAACACAACCTGCGGCAAAATCAGGCCGTAGGCCGCAACAACCATTACTTCAGCACCAATACCAGCCACTTTGGCCTGCGCTTCGGCGTCTTTCAGGGTCAACGGCTGAAAGACCTCAATTCCGTGCGCCTGCGCCAGTTTTTTGACCGGTGAAGGCTGCAAGGCCATACCGCGCCCGGCCGGGCGATCCGGTTGCGTCAAGACCAGCGCGACTTCATGGCCCGCCTCAACTATGGCGGCCAGCGCCTGTGCGGCGAATTCCGGCGTTCCAGCAAAAATCAGCTTCATGCAGTAACCCGCGCTTGCTTGGCGAGACGGTTCTTGATCCGGGTTTGTTTCAGTTGCGAAAGGTGATCGACAAAAACCTTGCCATTAAGATGATCCAGCTCATGTTGCAAGCAGACAGCCAGCAAGCCCTCAGCAACCAGCGACTGCTCTTTGCCCTCAAGATCAAGATAATGCACCGTCACTTGCTCGGCACGTTCGACCTTTTCGTATATTCCGGGGACCGAAAGACAGCCCTCCTCGCCCTCCTGAAAACCTTCGCAACGCTCAAGGCGTGGATTGATAAAAACGCGCAAATCGCTTTTATCTTCAGATATATCAATGATCACCAGTTGTTTGTGAACGTCGACCTGCGTTGCAGCCAGGCCAATGCCGGGTGCTTCATACATCGTCTCTGCCATGTCGTTGACCAGTTGACGGAGGTTTTCGTCAATTTTGACAACCGGGAGCGCCACTTTTTTCAAGCGGATATCGGGGAAACGTAAAATGGGTAGAAGTGCCATATCAAATCGGGAAAAAACTTGCTCGCTTAGATGATTACGTGCAGAATCTCAAGCAATTTCCGAGATATGGAAACGGCTGCGCACGTCTGTTCAGACATAAATTTTCGCACCGTGTTCCACCGGTACGTGAGGTTACGACTATGGTCCGCATTATATCCGCGCTCATCCTGGCCGTGACGGCCGCCTGCGCTTTTGCCGCCGAACCGGTTCGTCTGGTCGATAATCCACCTGATCGGCACATCGTGGTTCCCGGCGATACCCTGTGGGGAATTTCCGGCAAGTTCCTCAAGGAACCCTGGCGTTGGCCTGAAGTCTGGCGCATGAACCGCGAACAGATCAAAAATCCACATCTGATCTATCCCGGCGATGTTGTTCTGCTTGATGATTTCGGCGGCATCCCCCGCCTGCGCGTCGCCAAACCGATCAAACTGCAACCCAAAGTTTATAGCGAGGCCGTTCGCCAGGAAATCCCCAGCATTCCATCAAATGTGATCGAACCCTTCATCTCCAAACCGCTGATCATTGAGCCAGGCGAACACGCCAGTGCACCGCGCTTCGTCGCCACCCAGGAAGACCGGGTTTTCATTGGCATCGGCGATACGGGCTTCGTTGCCGGTATTCCTGATACCCAAGTTCTCAACTGGCACATTTACCGCCCGGGCAAGCCACTGAAAGATCCGGATACGCAGGAAATCATTGGTCATGAAGCCTTTTTCCTGGGCAGCGCAACGCTCGTCCAGCCTGGCGAACCTGCTGTTGTTCGGATCACTCAAGCCAAGGAAGAAATTGGCCGCGGTGATCGCCTAATCCCCGCGCCCCCCCCCAATCTGATTTCTTATGCCCCACATCGGCCAGATCAGCCAGTCGCGGCCAAGGTCATGTCGATCTACGGTGGCGTCAATGAGGCTGGCAAATATTCGGTGATCAGCATCAATCGTGGCAAAAATGCCGAACTTGAAGTCGGTCACGTCCTCGCCATCTTCCGTAACCGTGTTTCACAAGGCTACGACGACAATGGCCGCCGAGTAACAACAACAATTCCCGAGGAGCGCTACGCACTGGCTTTCATCTTCCGCGTCTTTGACCGCGTCGCTTACGCATTGGTCGTCGAAACGTCGAAGCCGGTCATCATTGGTGACGCTGCAAGAAATCCGTGAGTAAGCATGATGAGTTGGCCGCTTGGTTGCGGCTGACCCTGATCCCTGGCATCGGCGGCGAGTCACAAAGAAAGCTTCTTGCCGCGTTCGGTTTACCCGAAGCAATTTTCGCCGCCGGACGCTTAGCCACCCGCAGCGTAATCGGTGATCGCGCTGATCTCCTTTTCGATTTTGACCCCGCTGAGGAGGTTGACCGCAACATCGACTGGGCCAGCCAGCCCGGGCAGTCAATTTTGACCCTGGCCGACAAGGCCTACCCACCATCCCTGCTCGAAATCGCCGACCCACCCAACGTACTCTACGTGCGCGGCAACGCAGCCTTGCTGCAAAAGCGCGGATTAGCGATGGTCGGTAGCCGTAACGCTACACCACAAGGTCTGCAAACTGCAGAGAACTTTGCCAAAACACTAGCCGGTCGGGGGCTTTGCATCATCAGCGGCCTCGCCTTGGGCATCGATGCGGCAGCCCACCGCGGTGCATTGGCTGCCGGCGGAGAAACCATTGCCGTGATCGGCACCGGGCCGGATCGCATCTATCCAGCGCGCAACAAGGAGCTGGCACTGGCAATTGTTGAACACGGCGCCATCGTTTCTGAATTCGCGCTTGGCACGCCAGCGATTGCTGCCAATTTCCCCCGGCGCAACCGGATTATTTCCGGCCTGTCACGCGGCGTTCTAGTCGTTGAAGCCGCCCCGGAAAGCGGTTCACTGATTACCGCACGACTGGCTGGCGAACAAGGGCGTGAGGTTTTTGCCATTCCTGGCTCCATTCACTCACCCGTCGCGCGTGGTTGCCATAAATTAATCAAGCAAGGCGCCAAACTGGTTGAAACGGCTCAGGATGTTTTAGAGGAATTGGGCGACATGGATCAGCCAGCTGCGGCCACCGCAATGCCCAATTTAGCAGAAGAAAATCCCCTGCTCATCGCCCTTGGTCACGCCCCCTGCGCGCTCGACGAATTGGTCGAACGCACCGGCCTGAGGGCGGATCAGCTACTTGGTGAGCTGCTGACACTGGAACTCTCCGGCCAACTTGCCACCCTACCCGGCAACCGCTACCAGCGCCTCGGCTAACCCCCTCATATATAGAGATGGCTTGCCAAGCCGCTCGCCGGGCACTTATCATGCCCCGGCACCCATCAGGCAGAACCCATGACCAAAAAGCTAATCATCGCCGAAAAACCCTCCGTCGCAGCCGACATTGCCAAGGCATTGGGAGGATTTACCAAACACGACGACTACTTTGAGAACGAGACCCACGTCATCTCGTCAGCCGTCGGCCACCTGCTGGAACTCTCCTGCCCCGAAGAATTCGAGGTCAAGCGCGGAAAATGGTCTTTCGCCCATCTGCCGGTCATTCCGCCGCACTTTGCGCTGAAACCGATCGAGAAAACCGAATCACGGCTCAAAGTGCTCAACAAGCTGATCAAGCGCAAGGATGTCGAAAGTCTGATCAATGCTTGTGACGCGGGGCGTGAAGGTGAATTGATCTTCAATTACATTGCCCAGCACAGCAAAACCACCAAACCCGTGCAACGTCTGTGGCTGCAATCAATGACGCAAGGCGCGATTCGCGATGGCTTCTCGCGCCTGCGCCCCGGTCGCGAGATGGAAGGTTTGGGCGATGCCGCCGTCTGCCGTTCTGAGTCAGATTGGCTGGTCGGCATCAACGGCACACGGGCGATGACCGCCTTCAATTCCAAAACCGGCGGCTTCCACCTGACCACCGTTGGCCGCGTCCAGACACCAACGCTTGCCATTGTTGTCGACCGTGAAAAACGTATTCGTGAATTCAAGTCACGCCCCTACTGGGAAGTTGAAGCCAGTTTTGCCGCCAAAGCCGGTGACTACACCGGCAAATGGATAGATGAAGGCTACAAGGGAAAAAACGAAGACGAGCACGCGCGCGCTGATCGCCTTTGGGAACAAAACCGGGCCGATGCCATCCGTGCAGCCACTCTCGGCAAACCTGGCATTGTTACCGAAGAGGCCAAGCCGGAAACCCGGCTCTCGCCCCAACTGTTCGATTTGACAAGCCTCCAGCGCGAAGCAAACGCTCGCTTCGGATTTTCGGCTAAAACAACGCTAAGCATTGCCCAAGCACTTTACGAGAAACACAAAGTACTCACCTACCCACGAACCGACTCACGTTGCCTGCCGGAAGACTACATTCCGACCGTCAAAGCGACGTTGACCGTGCTGACCGGTGAAGGTGCCGGCAAAGGCCACGATGAAGTACTACTCGCACGCTACTCACCTTTTGCTCATCAGATCCTTGCGCGTAACTGGGTCTTGCCCAACAAGCGCATTTTCAACAATGCAAAAGTAAGCGACCACTTCGCGATCATCCCAACCCCACAGGCTCCGAAGAACCTGAACGAGATCGAGCAGAAGCTTTATGACTTCGTGGTCAAACGCTTCCTTTCCGTCTTTTTCCCGGCCGCCGAATATCTGGTTACCACCCGCATTACCCGCGTCGAAAGCCATCCTTTCAAGACTGAAGGCAAAGTGCTGGTCAACCCGGGTTGGCTGGCAGTACATGGCAAGGAAGGCCAGGAAGGCACCGATGGCAATCTGGTTGCGGTCGACGCCGGCGAAAAGGTAAAAACTGAAGACGTCATCGTCAAGGCCAACGAAACCAAGCCGCCACCGCGGCACTCGGAAGCGACCCTGCTCTCCGCCATGGAAGGCGCCGGCAAGATGGTCGATGATGAAGAGTTGAAGGCAGCGATGGCCGGTCGTGGCCTCGGCACCCCGGCAACGCGTGCCCAGATCATCGAAAACCTGATCGGCGAACAATACATGGTGCGCGAAGGCCGTGAATTAACGCCAACCGCCAAAGCATTCTCGTTGATGACATTGCTCAACGGGCTCGGCATCAACGAACTGACGCAACCTGAGCTGACCGGCGACTGGGAATGGAAACTCGGCCGTATCGAAAAGGGTGATTTCACCCGCGACGAGTTCATGCGTGAAATCGCTGAAATGACCCGGCACATGGTTGAACGGGCAAAGACTTTCGACAGCGACACAATTCCGGGTGATTTTGGCGTGTTGACCGCACCCTGTCCGCGCTGTGGCGGTGAAATTCGCGAGAATTACAAAAAATTCCAGTGCGGCGGCTGTGACTATTCCCTGTGGAAAATTGTTGCCGGGCGTCAGTTTGAACCAGCTGAAATCGATACGCTGATTACCGACAAGTACATTGGTCCACTGATTGGCTTCCGCAACAAGATGGGGCGCACCTTTTCCGCCGCCATCAAGTTGAACGAGAAGATGGAACCGGAATTCGATTTTGGGCAGGACAAGGCGGACGAAGCGAATGCCGAGCCGGTCGATTTCTCAGGCCAGAAAAATTTGGGCAATTGTCCGAAATGCGCGGCCGGTGTTTACGATCACGGAACGTCTTATGTCTGTGAGAAATCAGTCGGCCCAAGCAAAACCTGTGATTTCCGCTCAGGAAAGATCATTTTGCAACAGCCGATTGAGCCGGAACAGATGCAAAAACTGCTTACCGAAGGCAAAACGGATTTGCTCAAGGAGTTCGTTTCCAACCGTACCCGCCGCAAGTTCTCGGCTTATCTGGTCGCCAAGGAAGGCAAAGTCAGTTTCGAGTTTGAGAAGAAGGTTGCAAAACCCAAGGCACCTGCCAAGAAGAAGGCCGAAGCCTGATCCCGGCGCTGAGGTTTCACGGGAAACCTCAGCCCTGATTCACTGCCGCGCCGTGGCGCCTGGCAAGCGACAAGACAACAGCGCCGCCCGAACCGCATCTATGGCTTGCGGGCGCGGAAAAGTTACGCGCCAGACCAGCCCAACCGTTCGTGCAGGTTGCTTGCCAGAAAACGGCAAGACTTTGACCATCGGCTCATTGTCGATCAAGGGATCGGCCGCCGTACTCGGCATCACCGCGACGCCTGCTCCACTCGCCACCATATAGCGAATCGTTTCCAGCGAACCGCCTTCCAGTGAATGCGCCAGCGCATCCGGAGCGGTCAGGCGTGGGCAGGATTCCAGTACCTGATCGCGGAAACAGTTGCCTTGCCCAAGCAGCAACAGGTTTTGTCCATCCAGCTCGTCCGCCTTCACATCCGGGCGATCAGCCCAGGAGTGATTGGCCGGCACGACGACGCGGAACGGTTCGTCGTACACCGCCTGTGCCACCAAACCAGGCTCGGCAAAGGGCAAGGCGATTACGATCACATCCAGCTCACCGGCCTTGAGTGCGGGAATCAGGTTGGCGGTGAAATCCTCCTTAAGAAACAAGGGCATCCCTGGTGCATATTGATACAAGGCGGGAACCAGTTTCGGCAGAAGATAGGGGGCAATGGTGTAAATAACCCCCACCCGTAGCGGCCCAGTCATGGGATCTCCCGCCGTGCCGGCGATTTCTTCGAGGCGCACCGCTTCTTCAAGTACGCGACGCGCCTGTGCGACGATCCGTTCCCCAAGCGAAGTGATCCGCACCTCGGAGGCAGCCCGCTCAAACAACACGGCCCCAAGCTGGCCTTCAACTTTTTTCAGCGCCACCGACAACGTTGGCTGGCTAACATGACAACTTTCAGCCGCCTTCCCGAAATGCCGTTCACGGGCAAGCGCCACGATGTACCGCATTTCGGTCAGGGTCATGATAAATAACCCAGTTTTTTGAGGTCGACCGCACTTAACCAGCGCCACTCACCCGGTTTTAGATCCGCCGGCAGGCTTAGCTCACCGACGGCTTCACGGTGCAACGCTTCAACCCGATTTCCAGTCGCCGCGATCATGCGCTTTACCTGATGATATTTTCCTTGCGTTAGCGTCAGGCGCAGCAAGTTTTCACCAGCGATTTCGCAGGCTGCGGCACTAACTGGTTCAGGTTCATCGTTGAGCAAAACCCCGGCAAGAAGTTGATCCACTTGCGCCTGATCAATCGCGTGTTTGGTCGTCGCCAGATAAACCTTGGGCACCTTGCGTTTGGCCGAAGAAAGCACATGGTTCAACTGACCATCATCGGTGATCAGCAGCAGACCGGTGGTGTCTTCATCAAGCCGGCCAATCGGCTGCACATCCCGCTCGCGCAACTGCACCGGGAGCAGGGTCAGCACACTGGGGTGGTGCAGGGGTTTGCGCGAACACTCATAACCAGTCGGTTTATTAAGCATCAGGCAGGCAAACTCGGCGTAAGGCCAATCGACACCATCGACGGTGAAAATCAAACCGTTGGTATCAATTTCGGCGAAAGGATCTTCACAGATCTGGCCATTGATGGCGACTCTTTCGCGCCGAACCATTCCCCGGCACGCTTTGCGCGTACCGAAACCGTGTTTTTGGAGGAGTTTATCTAGTTGCATGGCGAGAATGCTAACATTCGCCCATGAATTTCGAACATCTTCTCCAGATCAACGACCCGGAAAATCCGCTGGTTGCCCCCTTGACCCGCCTTCAACTCTGGCAAGGCATGCTGCATCGGGTAGAAAATCCAATTCCGTTTTTACCCGGACTCGAAGCCTGCACCATCCTTAAACGAGAAGGCAACGAGTTGTTGCGCGAACTGGATTTTGGCCCTGCCGTCATTCAGGACCGTGTCACACTGACCGAATTGCATTCGGTCAGCTTCGCGATTGTGCCTTCTGAAGCACATGCCGGTGGTCGCTTGACCATCACGATCGAAGAGCCGGAACCGAGCTTTCTATTTCTGCGTTTCGCCTACGAAACCACATTGGACAGCAATCCGAATTCGGAAGAGCGCGCCTATATCGAATACGTCAAATCGGCTTACCACCAGTCAGATATTGATTGTGTGCGAATCATCCGCACGCTGGCTGCTGGTGGCGTACCGCAGTAATTAATTGACGCCCTGGCTGGCCAGGTAATCCTCGTAACCGCCAAGGTAATCGACAATTTTTCCGTCGGTTTTTACCTCGAATACCCGGGTCGAGAGCGATGATACGAATTCCCGGTCATGCGAGACAAAAACCAGTGTGCCCGGGAATTTTTCCAGGCCGCTGTTGAGCGATTCAATCGATTCCATATCCAGGTGATTGGTCGGCTCGTCCATGATCAGCACGTTTGAGTGCAAGAGCATCAGCTTGCCGAACAGCATTCGGCCCTGCTCGCCACCGGAAATCACATTGACGCCCTTCTTCACCTCGTCACCGGAGAACAGCAGGCGACCAAGCGTGCCGCGAATCAGGGTTTCAACATCGCCACCTTCATAACCACCGGCACGAACGAATTCAGCAATCCAGTCCGTCAGGCTGGTATCGGACTTGAACAGTTCCGAGTGATCCTGCGAGTAATAACCAGGCTTGGCTTTTTCCGCCCACTTGATTGCGCCGAACTGTGGCTTAACTTCACCCATCAGCAATTTCAACAACGTGGTTTTACCGACCCCGTTTTCACCAATGATGGCGATCCGCTCACCAGCATTGATATTGAAACTTAGATTGTTGAAAATCTTGCGGTCGCTGCCCTCATAGGTGAAGGAGATATTTTCGACCTCAACCGCCTGGCGGTGCAGCTTGTCCTTCTCGTCGTAATCGAAACGAATCCACGGGTACTGGCGCGATGACGGTTTGACATCTTCCGGCTTGAGCTTTTCAATCAACTTGACGCGACTGGTCGCCTGCTTGGCTTTCGACGCATTGGCCGAGAAGCGACGAACGAAAGTCTGCAGTTCAGCGATCCGTTCCTTGGCCTTGGCATTGGCGTTCGACAGACGTTCGCGAGCTTGCTGCGATGCTTCCATGAAGTCGTCGTAATTGCCGGCGTAGGTGGTGATCTTGCCGTAATCGAGGTCGGCCATGTGGGTGCAGACCTGATTCAGGAAGTGGCGATCGTGCGAGATGATGATCATCGTCGAATCGCGATTGTTCAACATATCTTCCAGCCAGCGGATGGTATTGATGTCGAGGTTGTTGGTCGGTTCGTCAAGCAGCAGGATGTCCGGGTTGGCAAACAAAGCCTGACAAAGCAGCACACGCAGTTTCCAGCCGGGAGCGACTTCGCTCATCGGGCCGTTGTGCTGTTCGGTTGGAATGCCAACACCAAGCAGCAATTCGCCAGCGCGGGATTCGGCGGTGTAACCATCGAACTCGCCAAAGTGGTGCTCAAGCTCGGCCGCCTTCATGTAATCGTCTTCGGTCGCTTCAGGATTGGCGTAGATCGCATCGCGTTCCTGCATGCAGGACCACATTTCGTCGTGACCCATCAAAACCACATCGAGAACACGCATGTCTTCGTAGGCAAACTGGTCTTGGCGCAGGTAGGCCATGCGCTCATGCTTGTCCTTGGAGACGTTGCCAGCAGATGCCTCCAGCGCCCCGCACAAAATTTTCATGAAGGTCGATTTGCCTGCCCCGTTGGCGCCAATCAGGCCATAGCGATAGCCTTCGCCAAACTTGACATTGACGTTCTCGAACAAGGGTTTAACCCCGAATTGCATGGTGACATTTGCGGCGACAAGCACGGTAATTCCGATCTGATCAATAGCGCTAAAACGAAGCCAACGATTTTACCTGTTTTCATCAGTCGAGCCGCCAAACTAGCTCGAATTTGACCAAAGTCGGTGCAAGCTTCTGTCTTTTTTGGCAAACTGAGCTGCTATAGGGAGAAAACAGAATGAGCGAAAAAATTCACATTGCGGTCGTTGATGACAATCCACCGCAACGCATGATTCTGAGCCGCTTGCTTGAGCGCGATTATCGGGTCACCGCCTTCGAAAATGGAGAGCAGTTTCTGGCCAGTAATGACAGCTTTGACGCCATCCTGCTTGATATTGAAATGCCCGGTCTTAATGGATACGAAACCTGTCGCACCCTGCGTGCCCGCACTAGTGGTAACGATATTCCGGTAATTTTTGTTTCAGCCCATGACACCGCACCCGAGCGTGTCGCTGCTTATGAGGCTGGTGGCGATGATTTTTTGACCAAGCCAATCACCGCCCACGAACTGCGTCACAAACTCAAAGGAAGCATCGAACACCGTATTCAACTCAGTGAACTTTCAGCACAATCTTCAACCGCCCAGCAAGTAGCCTTCACCGCAATGATCAGCATGGGCGATCTGGGCGTGGTGATCGAGTTTCTTCGCCACTCAACAAACCACAAAACCTATGAAGCAATCGCCGACCAACTGATTGATGCGATGGCCGCCTGGGGCTTGCAGGGCATCGTGCAGGTGCGCGGTCGTAATGGTCATCTTGATCGCAGTTCAGCCGGCAACATGTCGCCATTACAAACTTCGGTGCTCGACACCATGCGCGACATCGGGCGCATTTTCGAATTTGGTTCGCGGGCCATCATCAACTACGCCCACGTTTCGCTATTGATTCAAAATCTGCCGACAGACGATCCGGATAAGGTCGGTCGCCTGCGCGACCACCTGGCAGTGTTGGCAGAAAGTGCAGATATGCGGGTGGCTGGACTTGATGCGGTCAACGAGCGGGATCTGCAAAAAATTGGTATCGAAGTGACGCTTACCGAGTTGCGTAGCGCCCTGCAACGAATCAATGAGCGCGCCCAAGGTAATCGCAGTAATGGCCAAGGCCACGTGCTGGAAGCACTTGAACACCTCTCACGCATGCTGCAAACACTGGGACTGACCGAGAATCAGTCGGCTTATGTCGATGATCTGATTAAAGAAACACTGGATGAAACCAAGCAGTATTTTGATGAAGCCGAGAGCCTGGAATGCGAGTTCAGCGAAGTCCAGAGCCGCCTGGAGCGCATGGCCAGCGCGGATTATCGGCTGTAATTTATTTTGGTGCACTGCAGTGTAAGATGACCAACAACAATAAATAAGCAAAGATACGAGATACAGCATGGTTCCACATCTAACTACCGCCCTGAGCGGCCCGATCCTTGAATTGGAAAAGCGTTTCCTCGATAGCAGCACGCAAATCGAGCACTGGATGCGTGGCCAATGGCAGGAACACTCGCCACCCTTTTATTCATCCTGCGACTTACGCAATTCCGGCTTCAAGCTGGCGCCGGTTGATACCAATCTTTTCCCAGGTGGCTTCAATAATCTGAATTCAGCCTTCCTGCCGCTCTGCGTGCAGGCCGCCATGGTCGCCATTGAGAAGATTTGCCCGGATGCGCGCAATCTTCTGTTGATCCCGGAAAACCACACGCGTAACCAGTTTTACCTGCAAAACGTTGCCCAACTGGTCGCCATCCTGCGCCAGACCGGCCTCAATATTCGCCTCGGCTCGATGCTGCAGGAAATCACCAAACCGACATCGATTGAGCTGCCCAATGGCCAGAGCCTATTGCTCGAACCGCTGGTCCGTTCGCAATACCGTTTGGGGCTTGATGGTTTCGACCCCTGCGCCATTTTGCTCAATAACGACCTCTCGGCTGGCATCCCGGAAATTCTCCAGAATCTGCACGAGCAGTTTGTTCTGCCGCCGCTGCATGCCGGCTGGGCGGTGCGTCGCAAGTCCAACCATTTCGCCGCTTACGACGAAGTGGCCACTAACTTCGCCAAGGAAATCGGGATTGATCCGTGGCGCATCAACCCGGCCTTTTCAGTTTGCCGCAGCATCAATTTTCATGAACGCCAGGGTGAAGAATGTCTGGCGGCAAACGTCGCCGCTGTGCTCGACATCGTCAAGGAAAAATACAAGGAATACGGCATAGCCGAGACGCCCTACGTCGTCGTCAAGGCCGATGCCGGCACCTACGGGATGGGCGTCATGACGGTACGCAACGTCGATGAAGTAATCGCCCTCAACCGCAAGCAACGCAACAAAATGAGTGTCGGCAAGGAAGGCCTTGAAGTCAGCGAGGTGCTGATTCAGGAAGGCGTGCATACCTTTGAAACCTTGAACGATGCGGTTGCCGAACCGGTTATTTACATGATCGACCGCTATGTGGTTGGCGGCTTCTATCGGGTACACACCGGACGCGGCAAGGATGAAAATCTCAATGCGCCGGGTATGCATTTCGAGCCGCTGGCCTTCGATACCGGCTGCAATTTGCCAGATTACGGTTGCAACAATCCGGATTCACCGCCCAACCGCTTCTACGCCTATGGCGTGGTTGGCCGTCTGGCCTGTCTGGCCGCCGCGGTTGAACTCGAACGCACGGCGCCGGAAATCGGTTGATCGCCGGACCCGTGACACAACAACTTCATTTTGAGAAACACCTGCTGGGCGGCAGTAGCCAGTCGCTGAAAATCGCCTTTGTTCTCGACCCGCTGAGCAGCCTGAAATCCTGGAAGGATTCTTCAGTTGCCATGATGCGGGCAGCTGAAAAGCACGGCCATGATGTCTATGCCATTGATTGCGCCAGTCTTTGCTGGCGGCGCCCGGAACCCGGCCACCAAGGAGGCGTCTTCGGTGAAGCGGTTCATCTGCACCTGCGCCCGGATGACCACGACTGGTATCGCGAAACGGGCCGTGAAACCTTGCCGCTCAAAGCCTTTGCCGCGGTCATCATGCGCAAGGATCCGCCTTTCGATTTTGAATACATGACGGCCACCTGGCTGCTTGAGCGCGCAGAAGCCAACGGGGTTCGCGTTTTCAACCGACCACGCGCCCTGCGCGAGCATTCGGAAAAATTGGCGATTACCGAATTCGACGAATTCACACCACCGACGCTGGTTGCCCGCAACATGCACCAGATCCAGCATTTCATCGATGAACAACGCGACATTATTTTGAAGCCGCTGGACGGTATGGGCGGCAGTCAGATTTTCCGCATTCACCGCAACGACCCCAACCGCAATGTAATTCTCGAAACCCTAACCAACGAAGGCCGGCGCACGGTAATGGCGCAGCAATATTTGCCAGAAATCAGCCAGGGCGACAAACGGATTTTGTTAATCGCCGGCAAACCCGTTCCCTACTGCCTGGCGCGCATCCCCAAAGCTGGTGAAACACGGGGCAATCTGGCGGTAGGCGGGACTGGTGTTGCACAGGACTTATCACCCCGTGACCGTGAAATTGTCGAAAAACTGGGACCAATACTATTCAAGCGCGGCCTGATGCTGGTTGGTCTTGATGTGATCGGCAATCACCTGACTGAAATCAACGTCACCAGCCCGACCTGCATGGTCGAAATCCGTCAACAGACAGGATTTGATGCGGCGGGCGCGTTTATCACCGCAATCGAACACGCATGCGGCGTTTCCTGAGCCTCTGCATCTGCCTGCTTTTCCTTGCAGCCTGTGGACGGGTTTCGCTACAAGAACAGCAGGCCTATGTTTTCGGCACCCGCGTCGAAGTCCTGGTTGTTGGTGATGATCAAGCGCTAGGTCGGCAAGCCATTGCCAGCGTTCTACGTGAGTTTGATCGCCTGCACCGTGCCTATCACGCCTGGCAGGAATCCGAACTGACTGCATTAAATTTGGCCATTTTTGAGGGTCGACCGCAGCAGGTTAGCGATGAACTCGCCAACTTGATTCGCGAAAGCCAGGAACTCGCCAAACAGGGGCAGTATTTGTTCGATCCCGGTATCGGCCAGTTAGTAAAACTTTGGGGCTTCCATTCCGACGAATTCAAGGCCGTTTTGCCGCCGGAAGCCGATCTAAAACGGCTAATTGCCGCCCATCCTTCGATCAAGGACCTGAGCCTGAACGGAAATACCGTCACCAGCCGCAACAAAGCCGTTGCCCTCGACTTTGGTGGTTATCTGAAAGGCGTCGCGCTTGATCGGGCTGCCAATATTCTTCGCCAGCAAGGCATAAGTAACGCCCTGATCAATATTGGCGGCAATGTCATGGCGCTGGGCAGCAAGGAAGGCCGTCCCTGGCGGGTTGGCATTCAGCATCCCCGGCAAAGCGGTCCACTGGCCACGGTAGAGCTGGCTGATGGCGAAGCAATTGGTACGTCAGGCGACTACCAGCGTTTCTTTGAACTGGATGGCAAGCGCTACCCGCACCTGCTTGATCCACGTAGCGGCTATCCAGCAAACCAGACTCAGGCCGTCACCATCCTGATTCCCGCTGGCCCCAAAGCCGGCACACTCTCCGATGCCGGATCGAAACCTATCTTCATTGCCGGGCCAGAGACATGGCGACAACTCGCCCGACAGCAGCAACTCGAATTTGTGCTGCGCATTGATCAAAGCGGCCAAATTGAAGCGACTGAAAAATTTGCCGAACGACTCAAATTTCCTGCCAACAAGCCGGCACTCATCGTTGTCCCTTGAGGATTAAAATGATGTGTCATGACACGTAACGAGGTTTTCCGATGTCCGTCAAATTCCTGCTGAGCAGTTTGCTTTTGCTCATTTCTTGCCTGCCGGTCAAAGCACAAGAACAAAATCTGTTGATTTACTGCGGCATCACTATGGTGCGGCCAATCACCGAGCTTTCGCGCCTTTTTGAGCAACGTGAAAACATCCGCATCACAATTTCCCAAGGTGGTTCTGAAGATCTCTATCAGAGTGCAAAAAAAAGCCGGCAAGGTGACCTTTACTTACCCGGCGAACCGACCTACCGGGCCAAACACCTGCCAGAAGGCCTGTTGGGTGATTACAAGATAGTTGGTTACAACCAGATGGCGCTCTTCGTTCAGAAAGGCAATCCAAAAAATCTCAAGGGCGACGCCAATGAATTGCTGCGCAAGGACGTCACCGTCATTGTTGGAAACGCCGAGAGTGGCAGCGTCGGGCAGGAAACCAAAGCGATGCTCGACAACGTCGGCATCTATCCAAAGGTTGTCACAAAAGCAGCTTCTCTGATGCCCGACTCGCGGGCGATCAACCTCGCCATGAAGCGGGGTGAAGCAGATGCCACGCTTAACTGGCGGGCCACCGCCTATTTCCCGGACAATGCGACGCATATTGAAGCGATCAGCCTTGATCCAAAAATCGCCAAACCGCAGGCCTTGCTTCTGAATCAGCTATCTTTTTCGAAAAATGCTGCCCTTAGCCGCAAATTCATTGATTTTGTTGCGTCGGAAGAAGGTCAATCAGTTTTCCGGAAACACGGATTCCTTGATAACAAGGCTGTTCGCTAATCACCAACACCGACATGCCAAACCAACAAAGTCACGATACCAGTCGGGCCAGCCGGGCCTTGCTCATCCTGTTTTTTGTCGGTTTTTTAACCATTGTCGGCGTCAGCACCCTGATTTCAAGTCTGATCGATGACCTAAACCAGAGAAGCACAAATGAACAGGCCCGCCTTTTTATCGGCGAACAGGTGGTTAATAGCATTCGTGATATCGAAAGCACCTTCTACCAGTTAGCACCAACCACCAGCGAAGCCGCTCAAGCCCGGTTGATTCGACAAATCCTCGAGAAAACGGAAAAACTCGAAAAAGACCTCCTCGTTCTGCAAAAAGGAGGGGTAGTTCGTCAGCGCATCGCACTCAACATTGAAGGCCTTGATGAAATGGTGCGTGAGGTCAAATACTCACCACCCGTTGACGATGATCGTTATGTTCTCGAAGCCATCGAAATTGGGCCATATCTCGATCAGATCAGGCAACGGGCGGAGGAATTGGGCAAGTTGCTAGCCACCCGTGACGCTTGCCTGGAGCAAGACATTCAATGCATAAAAAGCAAAAGTCAGATTGTTAAAGCCCAATACAAGAGTATTCCGCCATTTTTCTTTCGTCTTAACGAAAATGCCAACCGCCTGTTTTTTGAAAGCAACAATCACCTGCTTGAATTGCAGGAACGACTAGCCAAGCAACAAAGTAATCTGAAAATGACGCAAGCCGGCGTCGTTCTTCTGGTTATCTTTTCGGTCATGGGCCTCGGCATTTCCTTCATCCGCAAAATCAATGAAGCGCAAAAAGAGCTGCGCCTGGCCAAGGATCAGGCTGAAGCGGCGAGCATCGCCAAATCCCAGTTTCTGGCCAATATGAGCCACGAGATCAGGACGCCGATGAATGGCATTATCGGCATGACCGGCCTTGTTCTGGACACCAACCTGAATGATGAGCAACGCGATTATCTAAATATCGTTCAATCCTCCTCAGACGCCCTGCTCACGGTGATTAATGACATCCTCGATTTTTCAAAAATCGAGGCCGGCAAACTGGCCATTGAAGCTATCCCATTCGATCTGCCCCGCCTGCTTTCGGAAACTTTGCGCACACTCTCCCTGCGTACTGAAGAAAAGGGCCTGGAGTTGATTTGTGATACGGCATACGACATTCCGGATCAGCTCCTCGGCGACCCCGGTCGATTACGCCAAATTCTCCTGAATCTGATCGGCAACGCGATCAAATTCACCGAACACGGGGAAATTCTTCTCCGTGCTGAACGGCGGCCCGGTGCAGCACCAGGCATGTGCCGCATTTATTTCGCGGTGAAAGATACCGGCATCGGTATCTCCCGGGACAAACAACAACTTATTTTTGAGGCTTTTTCGCAAGAAGACTCAAGCACCACCCGACGTTTTGGCGGTACCGGCCTGGGTTTGTCGATTTCCAGCCGACTCGTTGAACTAATGAATGGGCGGATCTGGGTCGACAGCGAACCGGGCCAGGGAAGTTGTTTCCAAATTGAAATTGATTTGCAAGAAGCTGCCATCCCCACACTACCAATTGAATCCGATTGCACCTTGCTGGCAGGGAAAGCAGCATTGATCGTCGACGATAACGCCACCAACCGGCAAGTTCTGGAAAACTGGCTGAGTCAATGGGAGTTGCGAGTTACTTCGGTGGCCAGTGGCAATGCCGCGCTTGATATGCTGAACAATGGCACCCAAAAATTTGATTTTGTACTACTCGACACCCAAATGCCTGATATGGATGGCTACACGCTCGCCAAGCGTTTGCGTGAAACCGTATCCCAGCTACCGCCGATGATCATGCTGACCTCAGCCGCCATGCGTGGCGATGCAGACCACTGTAAAGCCCTCGGCATCAGCGCCTACTTCCCGAAACCGGTGGCACCTTTTGATTTGCGACTTTCGCTTTGCCAGTTGTCGAACAACACCAAGACCCCAAAACCCGCCAACGAACTGCTGACCCGACACAAACTGAGAGAAGCCCAGCGCTTGCTTGATATCTTGCTGGTTGAAGACAACCTGATCAATCAAAAACTGGCGCTCACCCTTTTACAAAAATGGGGGCATCGCGTCAGCGTTGCCAACAATGGTCAGGAAGCGCTCGAAATTCTCGAAAATAAACAATTTGATGTGATTTTTATGGACATGCAAATGCCGATCATGGGCGGGCTAGATGCAACCCGCCTCTATCGCACACGCGAAAAGGAACTAGGCCGGGCGCGAACGCCGATCATTGCGATGACCGCCAACGCCATGGAAAGTGATCGTGATGATTGCCTGATGGCCGGCATGGATGACCATATTTCAAAACCGATCAAGCTGGATATTCTGCTCGATTTTCTCGGCACGCTGGGCAACAAACTTAATGAAACTCAGCCACGGCCAGTTCGCGTCATTGATAATTTCGATTACGCCGCTGCAATCAGCAGATCCGACCCTGAAATCGTCGAAATAATCGCCGACGTATTCCGTGAATCGATACCTCAAGACCTGAAACAGCTCCGTGCAGCCTTAACCACTTCCAACATCAACGATGGCGAACGAATTGCTCACACCTTGAAAGGTACTTTAGCAACCTTCAATGCCGATCCGGCAACCAGTTTAGCCAGTCAAATTGAGCAACTTTGCCAAACCGACCACGCTAAAACCTGCCTTGAGTTGCTTAATTTGCTGGAAGGTGAAGTAGAGAAATTACTGCGCTACATCCCGAAATAAAGCCATTGAAAATGCCGGATTTACCCCCTTCAAATGACCGAAAAAAACGGGTCTATGGCCTGCGACTATTACAGAAAATGGTCACGGAAGAAAAACAGAATGAAATCTGGAAAAGTCGCTGGGCCTTAAGAATCGGCCTTGTTTTCTTGGTTTTGATCAGTGCGGCACTGATCACCCTGCTACTTCGAATTTAATCCGGGTCGCGGGAATCGATAGATATGGTCACTGGCCCATCGTTGATCAAACTAACCGCCATATCAGCCCCAAATAAGCCTGTTGCCACCGGCTTACCTGATTCAAGCTCAAGTTTTTCTACAAACCGTTCAAAAAGCGGCTGCGAAATGTGGCCCTTGGCCGCTCGACTCCAGGAAGGCCGATTCCCCTTCTTGACTGACGCATAAACGGTGAATTGGGAAACCGCCAGAATCTCGCCGCCAATTTCGCTGATCGAGCAGTTCATCACGCCAGTTTCATCATTGAAAATCCGCATGCGAGCGATTTTCCCGGCCATCCAAACCAGATCGCTTTCCGCATCCGCTTCTTCAAAACCCGCCAAAACCAATAAGCCACGACCAATTTTCCCGACGATTTCGCCGTCGACCGTGACAGATGCATCGGAAACTCTTTGAATAACTACGCGCATGGTTTGATTCGCTGACGAAAGGGAAATGGGGTTATGGCGCTCATGCTCAGTCAGCCTTTGCCAAATCGGCCAGACTGATCCCCACCACCACGGCCCTTCAACGCCCCATACACCTTATGCAACAGGTGCTCCATCGCCAGCCGACGAAACTCACCATCGCTCATCAGCTTGCCGAAGATATCCTCGTTGCCATCCATCCGGTCGATAACCAGACCTTCAAATGCCTTCTCGAAGACGTAGCGGAAATCCTCCTTCGAATTAGTGGCGGCAGCCTTGCGCAAGGTCTCACTCTCGATGGCCTCTTCCTGAATCTGGTCGAAAAATAGCTGGTCGGCTTGGGTAAAGTCAGTCCCAAAGCGCTCATTAAGGATTTCGATCAGCTCGGATAAGCGAATCGTCTCGTCCTGTTGACCGGTACCGACATCGCCAGGGCCTTTCAACGGGTGGCCATCACCTGTATTCAGGTCAATCTGCCCCTCGCTGATCTTCTGCAAGCGGTAGTACTGCAGCTCGACCTCATCCTCGAGATGCGCCGGGCCGGAACCCTCGCGCTTGGGCAATTTGGTCAGCAAGAAGCGCAAATAGGTGTAAAGCTGCTCCAGGTCGCTGTCCTGATAAGGAATCACCTGCGAGAGAAAGCCGTAGAGATTCCGGAAATTCACCAGCAGCGCCTTGATCTCCTCGCGCTCCTCCTCGTCCTGTTCCTTGAAACGATCCACCGCCTGATCGAGGATGCCATTCATCGTTGCATGGTCATGCACCGTTAAATTGCGGATCGACTTGAAATACACTGTGCGAAAGGCTTTGACCTCCTCTTCGAAAATCAGGCCAAGCTCTTCAATCTGGTGCACCAAGCGGTACAAATGCTGTGCATCGGTCAGCGGCTCGGTCGGCGTATCTTCGAAATATGGTTTGAAAGCCTTGAAGATTTCTTCCGGCTTGTTCCGAAAATCCAGGATAAACGTATCTTCCTTGCCGGCACAGGTCCGATTCAGGCGCGACAAGGTCTGCACCGCCTGCAAACCAGTCAATTTGCGATCCACATACATCGTATGCAACAAAGGCTGATCGAAACCCGTCTGGTACTTCTCCGCTACCAGCAACACCTGATATTCGTGACTGTCGAAGCGCTCCGGTAGCTCAGTTTCCTTGATGCCGCCATTCATGCCGACTTCAGTCCAGTTCTTGCCCGGCGCATCCGGGTCTTCCACCACGCCGGAAAACGCCACCAGCGTTTTTACGTCGGTATAGCCCTTCTCGGCAATGTAGTTGTCGAAAGTCTGTTTGTAGCGCACCGCATGCAAGCGGCCTTCCGTGACGACCATCGCCTTGGCCCGACCGCCGATCTTGTGGCGAACGTGGGTGCGAAAATGCTCGACCATCACTTCGGTCTTGGTACGCAGGTTGACCTCATGAAAAGTCAGCGTCCGCGCCAGCGCACGCGCGGCCTTTTTTCGCTCGACATGCGGATCATCATCGCCCACCTGCACCAGCCGGAAATAAGCTTCGTAGGTCACGTAATTCTTCAGCACATTGAGAATGAATCGTTCCTCAATCGCTTGCCGCATCGTGTACAAATGAAACGGCGCCTCGCCAGTCGGGCCGGGCTCGTCGAAAACCTTCTTCGTCTTATATTTCGGTGTCGCCGTGAAAGCGAAAAAGCTCAGATTGGGCTGCTTGCCGCGCTTCATCATCTCGCGAACCACGCCCGCCATCTGATCCGCTTCGTCATCCTCATCAAGCCCCTGCTCAACGACATAACGCGCCGCCTCTTCCTGCACGCCGTGCGCATTGAGCACGCCTTTCAACTCCATCGCGCTTTCGCCCGACTGCGAGCTGTGCGCTTCATCGACAATCACCGCAAAGCGCTTGCCCTGGGTCGAAATCGACAGGCCATCCTGTAACTCGGGCGGCAGTTCATCGCGCAGCTTGTCCAGAGTTTCTGCAATGAAGGGGAATTTCTGCAAGGTGGTGATGACAATCGGCGTACCCGAGGCCAAAGCCTGCACCAGTTGCCGCGTATCCTCGTCGATCTTCTGCACCACGCCCTGCTTGTGCTCGAACTGGTAAATCGTGTTCTGCAACTGCTGGTCGAGCACGCGGCGATCAGTCACCACGATCACCGAATCGAAAACCTTCCGATCCTCCGCGTCATGCAGGCTGGACAGCCGATGCGCCAGCCAGGCAATCGAATTCGATTTGCCCGACCCCGCCGAATGCTGCACCAGATAATTCCGCCCTGGCCCGTAGTTTTGGGCGTGGGCAACCAGGCGGCGCACCGCATCGAGCTGGTGATAGCGCGGGAAAATCATCGTTTCCTTGCTGATCTTCTTGATCCCCTCGTCGCTGAGGATGCGCTTTTCCTCCACCTGCAAATGCATGAAGCGGCCAAAGATGTCGAGCAGGCTGTCACGCTGCCACACCTCGCGCCACAGATAGGCCGTGCGATAACCGCCATCGACTGCCGGCGGGTTGCCGGCATGGCCACCATCGCCAAGGTTGAAGGGCAGAAAATAAGTCTTGTCGCCGGAAAGCCGCGTCGCCATGAACACCTGGTCCTGATCCACGGCAAAATGCACCAGCGCCCGTTTCTTGAACTCAAAAATCAGTTCGCGCGCATCGCGATCCTTCTTGTACTGCTTCTTGGCATCCTCCACCGTCTGGCCGGAGAGCGGGTTCTTCAATTCCGCCGTCACCAGCGGCAAACCATTCAGAAACAAGACCAGATCAAGGCTCTTGGCATGCGTTTCGCCATAAAAAAGCTGTCTTGTTACGGTCAACCGGTTTTTTTCGTATAAATCCAAAGTCTCCGGATTCATCCGGTTGCTTGGGGCAAAGACCGCCACCCGCAATTTCTTCCCGTAACACTTGAAACCCTGGCGCAGTACCTTGAGCATGCCCTTGGTGTCCAGCTCCTTGACCAGATGATCGAGCACCACCTTGCCCGTCTCCTCGCCATGAATTGCGTTCAGGCTCTGCCACGCCTTGGGCTGCGTCGCCGCGATAAAATCCAGTACCAGTACCGGGTCCAGCGCCCGTGCCCGGTCGTAGCGATCTTTGGCCGGGCCCTCGCGGTAATCAACGAAGGCATAACCACCCACCGAACACAACTGATCGACGATGGCATCTTCGAGACGGGCTTCAGTGTGCTTTTTCATGGCAGGCTCAGGCTTGGGCGGGAACTTCGATTTGGCGGACGTCAATCTTGCCGGTGGTTGCGGCGGTGATCAGGGCGGTGCGGTATTCGGTGAGGCGGGTGATGGCATCGTCTACTTTTGCGCTCATCGCTAGATATTTCCGTTCTTCAATTTCCAGATAGTCTGCAATCGCGTTTTGCTCTTCAATTTCTGGCAAAACAACCTGGATAGTATGTAAATCGTTGCGATCAACTCCCGGAACTGCGGACTTTTTGGCGTTCAAAAGGAATAGCGGTGACAAATTCTCCAAGAGCGAGCATAAAAACCTTGGATTGTTGTTGTACAAATCGATGCTGTAGAGCGTTGTATTCAGTGGCCAATAATCTTCTTCCACTAAATGAAAGACGCCGATAGTTCCATATCGCCCCGTTACGATTCCGGGCCCTTTGGCAATCGCAATATCATGCAAAGCCGAAACTCCTGATGACGAAACCAAAGGAACCTCGCCGTGGTTACGCGCATCTGCCGGTAAATCATGCCCGCGTTGGAACATGATTGCCCATTTCAAACGCTTTTGTTGCCAGTGTTTCGGCACCTTCCCAAGCCACGGTATGCCCGAATCCCGCAGCGGAACAGAGGGATCAAGCCCCTTGGTAACGGCTTGAGTAATCACCGCCAGCCGCTTTTCCTTCAGCTTCCCGACCAATGCCTGTTTCTTTGCAATCAGCGCGTCGATCTGGCCTGTTTTCCAGTCGAGAAAAGCGGCGATTTGTACTTGTTCGACTTCTGACGGATACGCAACCAGAGTGTTCAGATACTCCCCCGAGTCGAGGTTCTGGATTCCTGTCGTTTGCTTGATTGCCAGATAGTTAAGCTTTCCGGCATATAGGGCCGCGTGGACATAGGACCAAAACTTGGGTGATAGGCCTGTGGCAACGACCATTCTGGCTACAAAATTTGAGCAGACTGCATCGAAGTCATGATCAAAATGGACAACGCACCCAACAAGCTGCTTTTCGCCACCTCCCGATTTTTCGAGTAGCAAATCATGCTTGTTTATCTTCCGGGAGCCACGTTGCCTTGCATCGACCGAGCGGACCGTTAGCGAACTGGTGCTGACTCGCAAGGAGTTACGGTCAAAGTCTGCGACGCGCAAACAAACAATATCGTCTTCTCCTCCATCCGGTTCCTCACCCCAAACCCCATTGTCGCAGCCTGTAACAGACCACTTAAGGCGATGGATACCCCATTCATTGGGAATCTCAGCAAGCCAAGGCAAACGGCTCGGCTTGTATGCTGGATACGGCGAATATCTCATTTCGCTTTTCCCTGCTTCTCCAGCGACTCCAGCATACGTAAATCCTCTGCATCTGCCGCCAACGCCTCGGCACTACGCCGCCGGGTATCGAATACCTCATAGCGTTCGTGGGCAATGCCCTTCATCTGTTCCGAGCTGACCCGGCCAGCCCCTTGCAACACCGGACGTTCGTTGAATTCAAGCAGGCGATCCACATTCTGGCGCCAGTAGGCCAGGGTCAGTTGCTTGCGCTCCTTGACGCGTAGTTCAGCCTGTTCGAGAAAGATGACGACAAGGCGGTTGAGCGTATCCACCTCGTCGGCTGTCAGGTAGTTCTTGGCGACGATGACATCCTGCTTGCGCACACGGCTGCCGCTCCAGGTGGTCAGTGCCATGTTCGGAGAATCGGGATTGCTACGGTCAACGACGATTTGGGCAGCGGTTTTTTGGGTGACGGCGTAGAGCAGCTTGTTTTGTACTTCGGCAAAGAACTGCTGGGCAGCACTGTCGTTGGCTTGGTAGTCGTCGCTCAGGGCAAAGAGATCGCGCACCTTCTGGTAGAAACGCTGCTCGGAAGTCCGAATCTCACGGATACGGGCGAGCAGTTCGTCAAAGTGATCCCAGCCGCCGGGGTTCTTGAGGCGTTCGTCGTCCATGACGAAGCCTTTGACGATGTATTCCTTGAGCTGGGTATTGGCCCAACGCCGGAACTGGGTGCCCCGCACAGACTTGACCCGCATGCCGACGGCGATGACGGCTTCCAGGTTGTAATGGGCGACGTCGTACACCTTTTCATCGGCGGCAGTTGTCCGGAAATTCCGGACAACTGAATCTTCCCTCAATTCGTTCTCTTCGAAGATATTTTTCAGGTGCTCACTGATGGTTTGCTTGGAGCGTTGAAAAAGCTCGCCCATCTGCATCTGCGAAAGCCAGATCGTGCCGTCGACCAACTGACACTGAATGCGGCTCTGGCCATCTTCCGTCTGATAAAGAACAAATTCGCCGCCGGGATGCTCGTTGAGGTTGGCACTCATGCAGTCACCGCCTTAAGCATGGCCATGATTTCGCCTTCCAGTTTCTCGATATCAGCCTCGATGGCGTCCAGCGGGCGGGGCGGCTCGTACTCGTAGAAATGGCGGTTAAACGGAATCTCGTAGCCAACCTTGATTTTGCTGTGCTCGATCCAGGCATCGGGGCGGTAAGGCAGAACCTCAGCTTTGAGATAGTCCTCGCAATGCTCGCGCACGAGCTTCAACAAGGGTTCTACGTCGACCTTGCCTTTGTTCTTTTTGCTCTCGTAATCGAGCGGCAGCGGCAGTTCGATGTCTTCCGGCAAGGGCACATTTTCTGTGTCGCGCAAGTCGGCGTCGGGTTCCGGATTGCCTTTCTTATCGCAACAAATTTCGGCGCTTGGGTCTTTTTCGCCCAAACCGCCCGGCGTAAGCAAGGCGGTCTTGAGGGGCAAGTCGAGCGTCAAATCGGCGGCCTTGAAGGCTTCTGTCAGTTGCGCCTCGAAAACCTTGCGGTCCTTAATCAGTTGGCCATCGGCAAAGGCTGGCTTCATAGCTTGCAGCACGGCAAGGATGGCGGCTTGTGCTGCTTTGCCTTCGAGCATTTCTTCTTCGATTTTTGCCTTGTTCTTGCGCTTGAGCGAAATAGCCAAGGAGTCAAAAAACGCGCCGAGCTGGAAGCGCTTGATGCGCTCATCAGTCACTGCAAAATTGATCCGTAGCGGGCGTTCGACGGTGATTTTCAGGTAGCCGAATTCGCGGTTGTCGAAAATCTTGCTGACGAACAGCGATTTTGTCTGGTCGCGCTTGGGGTCGATGTTGGTTTCAATTTCACCCAAGGCCATCCGGGCATCGTGTTGAAAATCGGCGTAGAGACGCGTGATAACGGCAATGTGGTTCGGTGAGCCATCGGGTTCGTTGCCACTACCATCGGTGCCGTCTCCCAGGCGCTTGCGCTTGTCGCCCAGGCTTTTCTTCATCTTGCGGGCGAATTCGGTACCGTTGATGAGCTGAATCTTGCCGGCACGCCCCGAACGCTTGCGGTTGGTGACGATCCACACGTAGGTGTAGATGCCGGTATTGTAGAAAAGCTGATCCGGCAGGCCGATGACTGATTCGAGCATGTCGTTTTCAATGATCCATCGACGAATATTGCTCTCTCCACCACCGGCATCGCCGGTAAACAACGGGGAACCGTTGAAGACGATAGCGATGCGGGAGCCATCACCACCCAATTTCGGCGCCGGCCGCATCTTGGAAATCATGTGCATCAGGAAAAGCAGTGCACCATCGTTGATACGCGGCAGGCCGGGGCCGAAACGTCCTTTGAAGCCGAATTCGTTGTGCTCGCGGGTAACGTTGTCTTTTTCCGGCTTCCATTCCACGCCAAACGGTGGATTGGCCAACATGTAATGAAAGCTTTCATCTGGATGGCCATCGCCATCGACAAATCCTTCTTTGCTCTTGCCGGTGCCCAAGGTGTTGCCAAAGACGATGTTCCTGACCTCCTCACCCTTGATCATCAGGTCAGAACCGCAAATGGCGTAAGACTCCGGGTTGTATTCCTGGCCAAAAAGTTGAAGGTTTGCACCAGGATTGAGGCCCGTTTCGGGGTCAAGAATCAGCTTGTCGGACTCGGATAGCATCCCACCCGTACCGCAAGTAGGGTCGTAGATCTTGATGACCTTGCCATCCTTGTACACCAGATCGTCATGGGTAAACAGAATGCTGACCATCAGCTTGATGACTTCGCGTGGCGTGAAGTGATCACCGGCCTCTTCGTTGGCTTGTTCGTTGAATCGACGGACCAGATCTTCGAACAGGTAGCCCATCTCAATGTTCGAGATGCGGTCGGGATGGAAATCGACGGCCGCAACTTCCTTGACGACCTCGAATAGCCGGTTAGCTTCTTCCAGCTTCTCAATTTCTTCATCGAACTTGAATTTTTCGATGATTTTCCGAGCTCGCGCTGAGAAACCGACGATGTAATTATTCAGGTTGGCCGCCAGCTTGTCGGCATCACCCAGCAGGTTCTGAAAGGTGAATTCGCTGGTGTTGTGGAAATTAAGCTTAAATCGATGATTGATCATCGTCTCAATCGTATCGGCATCGTACTTGCCGTCTACCTTGAGCTTGCGGTGATATTCGATCACCTGATCCTTGCTGCTCTCCAAGACGCAGTCGAGACGCCGAAGTACGGTCAGCGGAATCATCACCCGACGGTATTGGGGCGGCCGATAAGGGCCGCGCAAAAGATTGGCGATGTTCCAAATTACGTCGCCTTGCTGTTTGAGAGCTTCGTAGTTTTTCATTGATTGTTCTTTTTCCCGAAACATCAGGTCGCGCAACCAGCTATGCGCAAAATGAAAATGGTATTCCAAAAAGCAGAAAGAGGCGTGGTTAGCCTCTTTCTTTGGTTTATTTCACTATCTGTGTCAGCAATTTTTCACTAACTTGGCACAGTTTTTACGTACTTTGTCATCCGACAACAATTTCTTAAATATCGATCCGCGCCTTCAAAGCATTATTTTCAATAAACGCTCTGCGTGGCTCGACCAACTCACCCATCAGGGTTGTGAATATTTCGTCAGCAGCAATCGCATCATCAATTTGCACACGCAGCAGACGACGGACTTTCGGGTCCATCGTGGTTTCCCACAACTGTTCCGGGTTCATTTCGCCAAGGCCTTTGTAGCGCTGCTTGCTGATGCCGCGTTCGACATCATTAAGCAGCCAGGTCATGGCATCGCCGAAGTTGGTGACCATTTGCTTCTTTTCACCCCGCGCCATAAATGCGCCGGGGCCAAACAGGTCAGCCAACATCTCCGCCGTGCGGCGCAGTTGCATGAAATCACCAGAGAGCAGCAAATCCTCGTCAATTAACCCAACTTTGAGATTGCCGTGATGCATGCGTTCGACACGCAGCGTCCAGCGTTCCTGAATATCGTCGTATTTTGGGACGACACGCACGCCGATACGGACATGTTGCGCCACCAGATCAGCACTAGCCTTGGTGGTTTCTTCGCTGGTCAGATCGAGTTTCAGGTTATGTTGAACCAAGGCCTGCAAAATTTCCGGATTGACCAGATGCGAGATGCGTTCGATGACGGCTACGGTCAACAGCCAGGAACGGGCCAATTCTTCAAGTGCCGGGCCAACCAGAGGTTCAGCGCCGGCACGTGGTGTAAGCGCGGCTTCATCCAGAGCCAGACGTAGCAGGAATTGGTGGTATTCCTGATCATCCTTCAAGTAACGCTCGGTCTTGCCGTGCTTGACCTTGTAGAGCGGTGGCTGGGCGATATAGACGTAACCACGGTCGATCAGCTCCGGCATCTGGCGATAGAGCAGGGTCAGCAGCAGGGTCCGGATGTGCGCACCGTCAACGTCCGCGTCGGTCATGATGATGATGCGGTGATAGCGCAGCTTCTCGACGTTGAAATCATCCTTGCCGATGCCGGTGCCGAGCGCGGTGATCAGCGTGACGATCTGTTCGGACGAGATCAGCTTGTCGAAGCGGGCCTTCTCGACGTTGAGGATCTTGCCCTTGAGGGGCAGGATCGCCTGGAACTTGCGGTCGCGGCCCTGCTTGGCGGAACCGCCGGCGGAGTCGCCCTCCACCAGGTAGAGTTCACACAGGGAAGGGTCCTTCTCCTGGCAGTCGGCCAGTTTGCCGGGCAGGCCCATGCCGTCGAGCACGCCTTTGCGGCGGGTCATTTCGCGGGCCTTGCGGGCGGCTTCGCGGGCGCGGGCGGCTTCGACGATCTTGCCGCAGATGATCTTGGCGTCGTTGGGCTTTTCTTGCAGGTAGTCCGTCAGCAGCTTGCCCACGATGTCTTCGACCGGGGCGCGCACTTCGCTCGACACCAGCTTGTCCTTGGTCTGGCTGCTGAACTTGGGCTCGGGCACCTTCACGCTGAGCACGCAGCACAGGCCTTCGCGCATGTCGTCGCCGGTGACTTCGACCTTGGCCTTCTTGGCCAGCTCGTTTTCTTCGATGTACTTGTTGATGACGCGGGTCATCGCGGCGCGCAGGCCTGTCAGGTGGGTGCCGCCGTCACGCTGGGGGATGTTGTTGGTGAAGCACAGCACCTGCTCGGTGTAGGCGCTGTTCCACTGCATGGCCACTTCCACGCCGATGTGCGTGCCGGGGATGCCGCCGTAGCTCTCGGCCGGGCGTTCGCCTGCGGCGTAGAACGAGGTGGGGTGCAGAACGGTCTTGCCCTTGTTGATGAA
>JBDKHF010000038.1:0-18208 GCA_039797825.1 Pseudomonadota bacterium
GACCAGTCGCTGCTTCAACTCTGAAATCTGCTCTGTCATAGGTGTCCACCTTGTTTTACGTGGACACATCTTTCACCACTATCGATCAGCCGGAAAGTGCGTGGTTTATTGATCGCTTACCGTTCAATATTTCTTGCACTAAACAACTCAGGATTCGTCCTAAGCAACTCTCTGAAGAAAGCCGAGCTATCCCGATTAAACCCGAAGGCATTCACACTGCTGCCGGTGCCAACATTTTGCATATTCACCGAGTAGCGCATATTGACATACGACGACGGTAGCGGCGAAACCGTGCTGCTGGGCTGGCTATAAATGAGTTGGTGCTGAGGGCTTAAGCCTTTTAATTGGGTTTCCAGTACCGAAACATCTGATTGCGTGTAATTAATACGTGCTCCCGGCGTAGTCATGTTCGAAGGGACGCTCCCCCCACTTTCAGTGATCGCTCGTTGCAAGCTTTGTACCCGCATATAAGTCCAAAACTGCATCGGTGTCATGCTTTGCTGGGCCGCTTGGAGCCGGAAGGCAATCCGGGCATTGTTGTCAATCGCCGTTTCTGCCGCCGTAATGGCTGTTTGGGCATTCCCGCCGGCATAGGCTGCCACTGCACCGGAAACGAGCTTTCCGTAAACTTTGGCCTGGGCATCGAAAGCATCCCATTCTGCTTGAGGAGCATTCCATGCTGGCACTTTGCTCTTGAACATCTCCGCCACAATTTCGCCGACTGCACTGCCAATCGCCCCATCCTTACACGCCCCGCCTGCCGCAGCCCCCGCCACACAACCTGCCAACGCGTGGGCTAATTTATGTGCGACATAGTCGAAATTGGCTTGCCCAATCTTGCTCGCCACTTGCCCGTGCGCTGTATCCACGATGCCGCCAACAAGGGCTTGCTTCAAGGCATCTTCAAGATTGCCGCCAGTGATCGCCGTATTGGTCAGCGCCCGTCCGGTCGCGTTGATCAGGTTGTAGGACAGCTTGTCGGCGAAAGAAGCATTGGGGCCGGTGAGTGACTTCATTGCATCCGTGGCGCCAATCTTGTCCAGCACCCCCGCCGTCAGCACGGCGGCCAGGGTGGCTTTCACTGTCTGGCTGCTGCCCAGTTCTTTCAGCGTCTTGCCAATATCGCCCTTGTTGTTGATCAGGCTGATGGTGGCCTGGGCTGCCAGGCTGCTGACCGCCGCATTCGCCATGGCGGCGCCCGCTGTTCCGGCTTCCGCGCCAACCAGAGCCGATCCCACGCCAGCCGTGCAATAGGCCACCACCACGGCGACCAGCGCTGCGCCGCCAGGGGTGAGGCCGGATTGCTTGTAGTCCCACTGGTCGTAGGCCAGCTTGACCGGCTGCCAGTTGACGTCGCGGCGTTGCAGCAAGGTGTTCAGGTAGCCCATGCCCGGCTGCTGGGCGAGTGTGCTGATCTGGCTTTTGAAATCACTGCTTTGCGGCAGTTGTACGGTCAACCCGCCGGGGGCGCTAAAAATGGGTTTGGTTGGGCCGCTGATACTGGGTAAAACCAGCGTTTCTGACTTGATCCCGGCATTGGCCATGTTTTGCCAGACGACGTAGCTGCCTTCTTTGGTGCGGGTCCGGGTGGTGATGTTGCGCAGGCCTTCCAGGATAATGCGGGCATCGGCTCTCGCCCACTCGCCAACGCCGGCTTGGAAGGAGGCGGTACCGCCGTAGCTCACTTTGGTGCCTTGCAGGAGCTGGTTACCGCCGGATTGCGAAAGTATGTCCCATTGGCTTTGCAACTGGGTGGGCTGGCCGCTCAGTTGAAAGAGGCTGTTCGTATCGGTACTGCTACCGACTCGAATGCTGAATGCGCCACCAATGCCCCAACCCGTCTTTTCGTTGCGTTTGGCAGTTTCGTTTTTTTGGTCATACACTGCGTAGTAGTTGATGCCATCTCCTGCTTGGGCCGTGATGTTGCGGCCAGCCTTGAGCTGGGTGCCGAAGGTATTGATGGTGTTGCCTGCTTTGATCTCTATGTCCTGCGCGGTGATGATGACGGGCTTGTTGAGCAAATATTCGTTGTGGTAATAATTTGTCCAGCGTGTGGTTGAGCAGAAAAACAAGAAACAATTCCTGTCTGATCCACTTTGGCTCATTTCATGCAAACGATATTCTTGGGCGGCTTGTAAATTGACGGCGCCCAGCGCTTGCAGGCTGACTTTGCCGTAGGGTGCAGAGATATCGGTTGCGTTCAGGGTGAGGGTGCCACCCAGTGCGCCAATGTTGACCCCTGTATTACCGTTAATGACGCTGCGCCACAGGTAGCGTTCATCTCGAAACCAGCCACCGCTGGGTTGGTCATTAACGGTGTAGTGGGCGTAGTTGCCCGCGACAGCGGTGTTACCTCCGGACAGGATATTCACAGCGCCATTGCTTTTTACATAGATGCTATTGAGGTTGATGTCGCCTGCGGCGCGCAGGTTTACACCCGCCGCCCCCACAAATTGTGCGTAGTCCCAATAGGTGTTGGTGTAGCCAGCTGCAGTTTGGTTTACTTGAAGCGCATTTGCATTCAGGTTGCCAGCGGTGGCGGTGATGTTAAGCGCCCCTCCGGTTTGCAAGCGGCTGCCTTGCAGGTTGACGTTGTTGCCGATCAGGTTGAAGTCACCTTTGACATACAAACCTACGTTGCTCGAACTACCAACGCCGTTACTGCCTGCGCTGCCGGTGAAATTGACATTGCCATTGCGTGTGGCGAGTGTAAGGTTGCGGCCGACACCAATCTGGCTCCAGACAAGGGTTCCTGGGTAGGCCGTGGTGGGGTTGATGTTGATGTCGCCCTGCTCTTGAACGATGGACAGGTCGGTAGTGCTGACCAGCACGCTGCTGCCATATAGCCCTGGAGTCCTCCCGGATTCGATGCTGATCTGACCACTAAGGCTGGCTAGGCTTGCGGTGGTGGTGCCAACCGCTTGCACGCGGGTGTCGCTCAGGTTGAGCGATCCGGTTGCATTGAAGATTGAGACAGCACCACCGCTGTAGTAAGCACTAGCGTGGCCTTGTGTGTCTTTGCTAGCCAAGCTCAACACATCTTTGGCGACCAGATTGGCGCCAGTGCCGTAGATTTGGCCGGTCGCGCTAGTGCTGGACAGACTGCCGCCCGCATTGGCCTGTGTGTACCAATGTGTGAGGTTGCCGTTGGCATGCAAGGCAATGTTGCCCGTGCTATTGAACTGGCTGCGGTAACCCCCGTAGGTATTGAAGGTGGCGTTACCCGTAGTGGCGGTCACTGTGATAGCGCCCGACTTGACAGCGCTGCTTTTGTCGCCATTGGTGCGAATGTCCGCGGCATCGGTTTGCACCGTACTGCCCTGAATAGCCACACTACCCGCTGTGATGTTGCTGCGTACGGGACTGCTCGCACCGTTAACGCTGTCTGTGACTGAGGTAATCAGTGCCAGACCGTTGGAGAAAACCCGTGCCTGACCACCCGCACTCAAGTTGGAAGCAACCACTTGTACCTGGCTACTGGTCCCCGCGGTGGTGCTGATGCTGCCTACCGTAAGATCTTCGCGGGCCGTAAGGGTGCTGGCTACAGCCTGGGTGTTGCTGCCGTTTTTGATGCTGGCATTAGCCACGCTGGCAGTGCCATTGCTCAACAGGGCAATATTTTGACCGCTGGCCTGCAGGCCGGTAGCGAACAAAGCCCCCTTGAAGACAGAGACATTGAGGTCTTTCCCTGCGCTGAGTTGCAGCTTGTCCACGCTGCTTCCTCCGGCGTTGTACAAGGCATTTAGATTGGCATTGCCATCGTTAGCTTCGATCTCCAGGTCTTGCCCTGCACTTAAGGCTGAGCCGGTGGCTGTAACTGTTCCGCCCGAGACCAGCAGGTTTCCTCCTGCGCTTAGGGTAGCTTTTTTGCCATTAGTGGCAGAGCTGCCGCTGGTTGCTTGCAGCGATAAGGCGGTACCCGCGATTACGCTCATGTGCTGGACTGCGGTGACAGAGCTACCTGCCGCAATATCTACGGCTTTGGCTGCCTGGATGTGGACATTGCCGGCTCCACTGACAGCGGGGCTATTGGGGCTTTGGACCAAAATACTGTCGGTGGCAAGTAGTGTTGTTTGATTTTGACCGCGCACGTTACCACCTGTGATGGTGATAGAGCCGGCGCTGTCTTTAAAAGCGGCCCCCGTTTCCAGATGCACTTGCTGACCGGTGACAGTGGTGCTGGTTAAACTTATGCCTTTCCCTGCCAAGGCTGTGACATTGCCGCCGCTGGAGGTCACGCTAGCCGCGCTGGCCACCAGCATGGTGTCAGTACTCAGCTGCACGTCGGCGCTGGCGGCTATTGAAGTGCCCGTGTTTAGGTTGATGTTTTGTCCTGCGCTGATGCTTACCTGCCCACCGCTGGCTGTGCTGCTGACTTGCGCTGCACCGTAGCTGGCATTGTTGTAGAGGTTGACTGCCCCCTTGGCGCTGACGATCACCGCGCTACCGACGTTTTGCTTGAGACCCGCGCCAAATAGGCGTGCATCCCCGCCAGCAGACACAACGACAGCCTGGCTGCCTTGCAGGGCGCCAAGATTTTCGATGTTGCCATTGACGGTGGCCAAGCTGGCTACACCTGCCTGCACCGTGCCCAGATTTTGCAACAGGCCATCTGCCGTGACGATGATCTGTCCGCCACTGGCTTGCCAGACGCCCTGGTTACGTACCCCCAGACCGGCTTCGGTTGCCAAAATGCTGATATTGTTGGCGTACATGCCGCCCAAGGTGGCGGTGTCAATCGTCAAGGCACCAGCGGCATAGGTTTTTGTGTCCTGGTTGCTGATGAGACCGGTGTCGTAAGCCACGGTCTGCAAGCCGGTGGTGATACTGAGGTTCTGCGCCTGGAGCTTGCCCGTAAGGGCGACAGCCCGACTCAGGATGTCGGTGTAAGGGGTGGCGCTGTTGTTTAGGCCACCAGAGCCAATCGTCACGCCACCGCCGCGAACGGTGAAGCCGGATAAAGCCCCGTTGATGACCTGCGCCCTGCCGGTGGTCAGGGTGGCTCGATTAGCGTTGACGAAGCTGCCGCCGCTGACCGTGATGCCGTTAGGGTTAGCCACGATCACCTGTGCGACGGCACCATTCACGATAATGGCACCGTTGATGTAGCTCTGGCTGGTGGAATTTACTTCGTTAAGGATGGTCTTGGCCACCCGCCCGTTGGATAGCCATGGGTTGCTAACTGAGTTATTGAGAACAATGCCCTTGGTAGGTACATCAAACTGCTTGTAAGTATTGCGACTCAAACCGGCGGCACTGGGGGTCTGAATGTTTACCAGCGGTTGCCCTTGACTATTGCTCAGTACCGTCGGGCGCTGGTTGGCTGCGGCTGTTGGATCAGCAATGATTTGCCCCCACGCCATGGGTAAAGCACCCATAGCCAACCAGACCGCTACAACACTTTGGCGAAAGCAACTGGTCAAACTGGAGAAGCCTGTACCTGTCGTCTCACCCGAAGCTCCTTTACTTGTGCTTTGGGCAATTTCGGCTACGGCCATCAATTGGCCACGGCGTTTGTTGAAGACGATGCGGTAAGAGTTGCGATTCATTCAAAATTCTCCAAAAATTGTTCAAAGCAGTTCAAGGCAAATCGGTTTCAGAATTCGGCACGCACAGAAAAGCCCGCTACGTGGTGGTTGGTGGAAAATCCTTCGGGGCGGGTCAGGGGACGGCCAACAAAGGCCTCCCATTGCAGCGGGTAATCAGCAAGGTTGTGCTGTCCGCGCAGGCCGACAACCATACCGCTCAGTCGATATGCGCTACCCTGCCCTGGCGTGGTGGTTCGACCAGTATCGAAAGCAATGTAAGCTTGCGCGCTGACGATTAACGGCAAGGCGGCTGCTAACTCCTGCCGCCACAATTGTCCGCGGTCGCCACACAGCGTTTTCTGACCATCAAAACCCCGTACCGTGGCGCGGCTACCAAGGCAGAACATATCTTGTGGGGTCAAGCGCGTCTGGCTCGCTTGCCATTGCAACTGGGTGTTGTAGTTCCAAGTCTGTCCTGCAATTTTCAGAGGCATGCTCCAGTGCAGCAAACCTGTTGTGAGCTGCATGCGCCCTGTGCCTTCCTCCATAGCCTCCTCAGGAGCAGGCTTTGCACCAAAAGCACCTGTGCCACGCCGGTAAACGACATTGGCGTTGAAGGTTCCAGCCTCGAAATAGTACAGATGCTGCAGGACAAATTCCCAGCCAGCGGTACGCCGACGTTGGACCAACACTTCTTGATCAGCAATAAAATTATTGGATTGGCGCAAAAATTCTTTAATGGTGGCTGTCGTCTTACTACTACTGTTGCGAAACAGAACGCGCTGTAGCGATATTTCTTGCTGACTAGAATTGCCACGGTAAAGATAAGACTCATACGGGCCATACACTGTCTGGTGGTAACGGTTTTCGCTTGATGTTGCACCCAGTAACCAGTACCCCCAAGGCACACTGTAGTGAATAATTTGGTTCTGGCTTCCACGCGGACCATTATCCTTACCACCCAAATCCTGGCCTTTGGTGAAATAAAAAAGGTCTGACAGCCCCAGAGGATTGTCCCAACTTAGCGTCAGGTTGCCTTGCAATTTGCCGGTAGCACGATTGCCACCGTCGTCTGCAGAAACACCTAAACGCAAGGGGCGCCGGGCTTGCAAGTCCACCACCACATCACTGGTGCCCGAGATCTCGCCTGGTTCAATTTGGATTTTTGAACTCAGGCTAGGCAAGCGCTGAAGATTTTCCGAGGACTGCTCAATATCCCGCAAATTCATGAGGTCGCCAGGCCCTGTCGCCCAAGCTAGGTGAGGCAGCAGTTGATCCGCTTGGGCTGAACGAATTCGAGCAACTCACCCCGCATCAATCTGAAGTATCAACGTGCCAGAACTCAAGTCTTGCTCGGGTACATGCACATGGCTGGTGATATAACCTTGCTCCACCAACAACTGCTGCAAGCGCTGGACAAGCAAAGTAATACCCTGACTGCCCAAGCAACGACCCAAGGGTGGGTCGTCAGCCTGGACACCGCTGAGTGAGGTATGTAAACCCTGATATGCCGGATCGCCCTTGATATCGATACTATTGATTAGCACGCAAGGCTGCTCATCAGGGATTTTTTGACGGGAGGGCGTCTGCGCAATGCCAGAGGATGGCAACCACGGCTGGGACTCTTGCTGTAGCCGAAGCTCCGATCGTTGCCGGTCCTGCCGTTGAAGCTCTGACGATGGGTCGGGCAAAGTAGATTGGGCATTACCGATAATCGGATAACTCACCCACAACAAAGTCAACAAGCGCACTACGAATGTGCTTGCACGCAGACTCTTTTGTGCCAGGACTGACCCCTGCCACCGAAAAAATAACCGGTCATAGTTGATGAATTGCGTTCGAAGCCCAGCCAGATGGCATGCAAGCAATTCTGGGGCGGCAAAAATGCGTTGAAATTCTGCGAAAAAACACAGCAGAGACATCGGGTCAGCACATTTGGAAATATTTTTTGTAAATGCCAATTAATTGCCCCAAATGTTTTAACTGTCAAAAAAATGAGGCGACAAAGCCCTCTTAGGCAATTCGCTGCCAGAAAGTTAACTAAATCGCTGGGTTATTCAGCATTTGGGACAAGTCTCTGGATGAGAAACGCTGATATTTCGATTTCCCGAGAACTGTCACTGCACCGGAGGAAATTAAGCGCACAACTTGAACCAAGCCAACACATTAAAAACGTGCGTGCCAACCACACGGGTAGCATCGACTAGTATCTAGCCGAAAATCTTAAGTCAATCAATGAAACGGGCGCGCATGGTAGCCGTTTGAGCTTCGCCAAAAAATATGCCTTACGACACACACCCACAACAAACAGACACATACACTGTGGCCCTTCATGCGAGTTATCAGAGAATATCCGCTGCCCGATGATCATGATTCGATACGCCTTGTTACTAAACAAGGCTACTCACCACGTACGGGCTTGACATTGACGAGAGAAGTATCTGTTCGCTTCCTACTGCGGTTTTAGGGTTCATCCTGCTTTATTTTTTCACCTATTTTTCGGTGTTGACCGCAACAGGCAACTGACCGGCAATCGATCTGCCGAAAAATCGACATTCGTCTGCGCTATAGTTTCGCCTTCACTGACCTCATCCCGCCGCGCCTCCGATGAAACCGACGCCCTGCCCTTCTTGTAGACTAGCGATGAGCAAGCATCGTTTTGAACGACTGCAACACGGGGAAGTGATACTCGACCTGTGCTTTACCTGCCAAAGCATCTGGTTTGATGAATATGAAAGCGCGCAGATCACACCAGGCGGCATTCTCGAATTGTTCAAGCTGATCCATGAGCAACGCGACGCGCAACGGATTCCCTTGCGCGATCCGCTTAAATGCCCGCGCTGCAGTGAAAAATTGTTGCACGGTCTGGATGTCGCCAAACACGGGGGAAAATTCAATTACCACCGTTGCCTGCAAAAGCATGGCCGGTTCACGACTTTCGCCCAATTCATGATCGAGAAAGGTTTTGTCCGGCAACTCAATCCGGCTGAAATCGATGAATTGTCAGCCACCGTCGGCATCATTCGCTGCATGGGCTGCGGCGCCCCGGTCGATATTAGAAAAGACCACGCTTGCGGCCATTGTCGGGCGCCGATTGCCATCCTCGACCCGAGCGCCGTTGAGCAGGCGCTAACCCGCTACCAGCAGGCTGAAGTCAAACGCACTACGCGTGATGTTGAAATGCTGGGCGACGCCATCGTCATGCGCGAACGCGAAAAATCCCGCCTCAAACGCAGCAAACAGGAACCGGAAAATGCCGGGATTATTGACGCCATCGATCTGGTCGCAGCGGGTGCTGAACTGGTCTGGAATTTGATCAAGCGCTAAAAATACTGCTTCAACCTTAACGACTTCCAGCAGCCTGTAATACCTCCGGTTGCAACTCGACGCCTTCAACGTAAATCGTCCCTTCCTGAATGGTGCAGGAAAGCTTCATCTTGCGCTCGGCCAAGCCGGCCAGCGCCAGGCTTTGTTCGGTGGGAATCTGCAAAACCTCAAGATTTTCAAAGCGTTTGAGATTGGGCGAATTCTGCCGCCACCAGGCGTCGACCGTGCGCGCGCCATAAGCCAGGAGAACCACGCGGTCAGCCCGACCACAGGCCTTGCGCAAGCGCGTTTCATCCGGCAAACCCACTTCAATCCAGAGCCGAATCTGGCCCGTCGGATCGATTTCCCAAACGGCAGCTTCTTCATCGCTCGCCACGCCCTTGCCAAAGGAAAGATCCTGGCCGGCATACATGGCGAAGGCCAACAGACGAATCATCATCCGTTCATCAGTCTCACTCGGATGACGCGCAATGGTTAGCGCGTACTCGGCAAAATGCGAGCGGTCGAGATCGGCAACCTGCAAATCTGCCTTGAAAATAGTTGCTTTGAGAGCCATGTTTGCGCAATTTAAAAGGGGGCGATTATCCCACGACCATTCATCCAAAGCGGGCCGGGATGAAAACTCGTCAATCAGTGGATCAGCAGCAAGCGCGTAAATAAGCACACCCAATCGTATAATCAGCGTTTGCTAATTCTTGGAGCCTGCCATGCGCCATTACCTTCTCACCCTTTCCCTTGGCCTGCTGTCACTGATCGCCCAGGCCGAAGTCATTGATATTGATAATGCTGAATTTGATCGACTGGCCAAGAGCGGCGTTGCGATCATCGACATCCGGACCCAACCGGAATGGGAAGAAACCGGCATCGTTGCCAATAGCAAACTGCTCACCTTTTTTGATGATCGCGGTCGCTCTGACCCCGCCGCCTGGTTGGAAAAGGTAAAGCCTTTCGCCAAACCGGATCAACCAGTGGTCGTCATCTGCCGCAGCGGTAACCGGACCAAGGCGGTCAGCCAGTTTATGTCGCAGCAAGCCGGCTACACCAAGGTTTACAACGTTAAAAACGGTATTAACCGCTGGTTGAAGGAAGGCGGCGCCGTTACGCCAGCCGCTCCGGTTCTGGCCAGCTGCCGCACAGCCAAAACTTGCTGATTCAGCCCGTTGACCGCAAACGCTGCGCTTCCTGCGCCTGCTGGAGCGGACAACGCCAGCCCGGCACTACGCCGGGCTGGGTCAATATTGAATCTGAACTGGACACCGGGCTGTGCATTGGCGGCGGCTGGGATGGCGACGAACGCCGCGCACGCTCGGCCTGTGGCCATTGGAAAATCTGGGCATTAGTGGCTGACCAACATAGCAAGTAGAATGCGCAGCCCCCCGCTGCCTTCAAGGCCACCATGTCCTCCCCGCTGATTTTCCCGCTGAATTCCCTGCTCGCCACCGCCTTTGAAAATCGCCGCGAACTGTTTGCCCGCCTGCATGCCGAGCAGACCAACGCCTACCGCCTGTTTCATGGCAGTGCTGAAAATTGCCCCGGTTTGACGGTTGACCGCTACAACGACCTGCTGCTGATCCAGAGCTTTCATCAGTCACTTTCTGACGAAGATCGACGCGTCATCAGCGATTTTTACGCCAAGGAAATTCCCGGTCTGACTGCCGTTTATAACGACCGCAGCCAGGCCAACTCGCGCATCTGCAATCCGCTCTTGCCGCAGGAACTGGGCGAAGCGCAGAAGCAGCGCGAGTTCAGCGAAATCGGCGTGCGTTATCTGGTGCAAGCCCGCCACGGCGGCCAGGACCCCTGGCTGTTTCTCGACATGCGCGCTGGCCGCCGGCGCATCATGCAGGAAGTCGCCGGCAAGACTTTGCTTAATCTCTTTGCCTACACTTGCGGTATTGGTGTTGCTGCCGCCAAGGCCGGGGCCGCTTACGTGGTCAATGTTGATTTTGCCGAATCGAACATCAATGTCGGCAAGGAAAACGCCCGCCTCAATGAGCTGCCGATACGCCTGCGCTACGTCCAGAGCGATGCCTTTGCCGCAATGCGCCAACTGTCCGGCATCGGCCAGCCGAAAATGGTGCGCCGCAAACACATGCCGGTTTTTCCCAAGCTCGAAAAACACAGCTTTGACGTCGTCTTTCTCGACCCGCCGCGTTACTCGAAAAGCCCGTTTGGCGTCGTCGATACGGTCAATGACTATGCGGCACTAATGAAACTCGCCTTGCTATGCACCAACGAAGGCGGCACGTTGATCTGCTGTAATAACGCCGCGCAGATTTCACGCGAGGTCTGGGCTGACCAACTGCAGCGCTGCGCCAACAAAGTCGGGCGGCCGATACGCGAAATCGAATGGATCATGCCGGAAGAGGATTTCCCCAGCCCGGATGGCCAGCCGCCATTGAAGATTGCGTTGTTGCGGGTTTAATGCTGCGCTGAAATCAGCAGGTTGCGCGGAGTCAGTTGGCGTTCGCAAAAACGACCAATTTGCACTGCGTAGCCTTGCTGTTCGAGATAACACGCCAGATCAAGCACCAGCCAGATTTCCAGTGGCCGGCGGAAGGCGTGGCGGACGATGGAAAGGCGCATCACGTCACGCTGCCGCTGCCAGCCACGTTGCTCGAAGCCGGCCAGCACATTAACCGACGGCATGGTGAGATTTTCGCGCTGCGTCATCAGGCTGGCGAATTGTGCGAAATCTGCACGAAACCAGGCCGAGGGAACTGGCTTGAAGCTGCGGTAATCGGCGGTTTCACTCAACTCACGGCGCAAGGTATCGAAACCCAACTTCCAGGCCATTTCCTTGTCGCGCTGCCGGGTCAGGCGCGGCGAAGCGGTCACGGTTTCAGTTACCGCCAGCCGGGTGTCGTCACGTGTCAGCCTGGTTTGCATGGGGCCGGAAAGCGGTTGATAAAAATCGGCCACCCCGCGGTAATAGCAGCATGGCGCCACATCAAAACGCGCCACCCCAGCCTCGGCGCCGCCCGTAATCAAGCGCCGATGCAGATCACCGCAAGCGTGCAAGGCCACCGCGTGCTGCCCCGGTTCAAAAGCATCGGTTACGGTCAACGCATTTTGACAGGCAAATTTTTGCTTCACCCGCCCCTTGGCTGCCAGTTGCTCGCCGGCTTCGCACAGGGTCGAATCAATCTCCAGACTGGTAACGTCCTGCGCCCATTGCAAGGCCAGCAAACGACCCAAGTGGCCCTTGCCAGCGCACCAGTCGAGTACCGGCAAATCAGCAGAACGGGCCGCCGCCGCAAAGGCTTCAATCTGGCTTTGCTTGCGCCCGGGAATTTCCCAGGCCCAGCGCGAGCCATGCTCACGCAAAGGGCTAGCAGCATGCGCCGGCATCTCGCTTAACGCAGCGAGTTCGGCAAGCTCAGGAAAATATTTGGCCAACAATTCACTACCGGCTTGGCCATCGTGATTCAACTGCTCGGCGGCACCGTCATCAAGCGCGAGCAATTCGGCAGCCAAGGCGGGCTGCTCAACGCACCATTGCGGACGAATTTCGCGGAAGGGCTGCGGATGCCACAGCGCCTGCGCGCTTTGCAAAACCGCATCCAGCACCCGCTGGCGCTCAGGCAGCCTCACTTCACTGCCGCACGCTGCTCACGCCGGCGATAACCGAGATAGCCCGGCACGACGGCAAGCAGAATAACCAGCAAGCCGAGCAATAACGGCCAGAGTACCGGGCGGTTCCAGGCCAGGCGTGCAGCAGTCCGCTCTGCGGCATCGATGCGCTGGTACTTGAGAATATTGTTGCCGACATCATTCGGTTTGCGGTTCTTCAGCCAGCGGTGACCCAAGGTGTAACTCTTCGGATGCAGCCCAAAAACCCAGGGCGCGTCGTGCTGCAAAATGCCGGTCATCTGACGGATGATCGCCAGGCGCTGCGGCGTGTTGTCCATATTTTTCATTCGGGCAAACAGACGGTCGAATTCCGGATTGGCGTAGTTCGAGGCATTTTCGCCGCCCTTGGCTACCTTGCCTTCATTGCCATCAAGCAGGAAGAAAAAGTTTTCCGGGTCCGGGTAATCGGCATTCCAGCCCAGGTAATAAAGCTGCACGTTGCCTTTGCGCACTTTGTCCTGAAAACGGTTGAAGTCCGTCGTCCGCACCACCAGTTGCACATCAATTTTGGCAAATTGCCGGGTCAGCCAGTCAAGCCGGGATTTTTCGCCCATCCCGCCACTGGTTGTGTCGAGATTGACGACCAGCGGTTCACCGGTTTTTTCATCACGACCATTGCGGTAACCCGCTTCGCTCATCAACTTTTTAGCGACCTCAACTGACTTGCGTTTTGGCTTGCCATCAACCCAGTCATAAACCACTTTGTCGATACCCACTTCGCCCGCTTCATAGCCAAAGATGCCCGGCGGCAATGCCCCTTGCGCTGCAATACCGCGCCCGTTGGCGAAGATCGAGATGTACTCTTCCTGATCAATGGCAATCGAAATTGCCTGCCGCAGCTTGGTTGACCGCAACGAAAGGCCGCCGACCAGCGGATCAAGCATGTTGAAGCCCATGTAAAAGGTCGATGGCTTGACCGAGGTCAGCAGACGGATGCCCTTTTCGCGCATCTCGTCGCTTAGCGCCACATCGCCGCCGACATTGACCCGCACAGCCTGATCAAAGCTGTCCGATGAAATCCCTGATGCGTCGAAATAACCCTGCAAAAACTTATTCCAATAGGGAATCGATTCCTTCTCTCGGGTAAAAACCGCCTGCTCGATAAAGGGCAAGGGCTTGCCGCAGTCATCCAGCAGCCCCGCCTCACGGTCGCCCGCCTCGCCTTCGCAGGGGTAAGTCTGGCCGTGGAAATTGGGATTGCGTGAGAGCACCATGCGCCGGTTCGGGTCATTTTCCGACAACATGAACGGCCCGGTCCCGACCGGCCACCAGTCCAGCGTCAGGTTTTTGGCCGCCATGCCGGGCTGGGCATAAAAACGATCAACCTCACGCGGCACCGGCGCAAAGAATGGCATTGCCAGCCAGTAGAGAAATTGCGGATATTTGCCCTTGAGCCGAATCCGCCAGGTGTGGCTATCAACTTTCTCGACACCGGACAAAGGATAGGCATCGAGATCAAGCCACTCATCGCCGGAAAGATTTTTTGCCGCTTTACTCAAATCGTCGCCCAGCGCTTTCAGGCCGACGATCTTGTCGGCCATCATGCCAAAAATCGGTGAATGCAAACGCGGATGCGCCAGCCGTTTGAGCTGGTAGATGTAATCGTCGGCAAGCAATTCACGGGTGCCGGTTTGCGCAAAATCAGTAATCTTCTGCCGGCCATCAGCCACATTTTTGCCCAAATATTCGGGTTGACCGTGACGATTGACCGCAAACGCCGGATGCGGCTGGAAACGAATGCCTTTTTTCAGCTTCAACTCGTAAAGGCTTTCAGCTATCGATTCAGCCGGCGCATCCGCCGCAAGCTCCTTGCCCTGCACATCAAAATAACGCGCCTGCGGCACCTGCTCAACGGTGCTCGCGATCAGTTGATAAGGCCGCTTGAGATAGTGATATTGCAACGCCGGCTCATAAATCTGGGCGGTAAAAGTGATTTCGTCTTCGCTATACGACTGCGCCGGATCAAGATGTTTGGGGCGATCGGTAAACGCCGTGTAAAGAATATTGCGCCCGGCATCACTGGCCGGATAAGGGTCATTCCAAGCCTGACCACAACCGGCAAGAAATATGACAAAAATAAGACAAGCTGCAATTTTTCGCATGGCGTGCAGTTTAGCAAATCAACGGTTGACCACCCGCCTCTGATTTGCCCACAATGGCTTAAATCAAACAACGCAGAGTGACCACAATGCTCGACAGCAAAATCCCCGATTTCTCCATGCCGGCAACCAGCGGTCAAACTTTTAGCCTGAATGACCAAGCCGGCAAGCTGGTTGTGATCTATTTCTACCCCAAGGACAGCACACCGGGCTGCACCACCGAAGCCCAGCAGTTTCGTGACCTGCATGAGCAGTTTGTTGCGGTCGACGCCGTTTTACTCGGCATTTCCCGCGACAGCGTCAAATCGCACGAAAACTTCAAAGCCAAGCAAAGCCTGCCATTCGAACTGGGTTCGGATAGTGACGAAGACGTGTGCACGCTGTTTGGCGTGATGAAAATGAAGAACATGTACGGCAAGCAAGTACGTGGTATTGAACGCAGCACCTTTGTCATTGATAAAAGCGGCGTGCTACGCCGCGAATGGCGCGGGGTCAAGGTTCCCGGCCACGCTCAGGAAGTACTGGATTTCGTCAAAACTCTCTAACCCAACCTAAGGCCATCCCATGCCGCGCAAACCCGCAGCCAGCAAGAAGCCCGCAGTTACCAAGATTTTTGTCCTCGATACCAACGTGCTGATGCACGATCCCAGTTCGCTCTACCGCTTCGAGGAACACGACGTTTTCCTGCCGATCATGACGCTGGAAGAACTCGACAACCACAAGAAGGGTATGTCGGAAATTGCCCGCAACGCCCGCCAGACCTCGCGCATGTTGGACGAGTTGCTGGCTGACGACAGTGAAGCGATGGAACTCGGCATCTCACTCTATGAAGCCTCCAGCAAAATGGCTAGCGGCCGGCTTTTCCTGCAAACCGAGGCGATCAGCGCCGATTTGCCGCAAGGCCTGCCGACCTCCAAGGTCGACAACCAGATTCTTTCGGTGGTCATCCACCTCCAGAAAAAATTCCCCAAACGCCCGGTCATTCTGGTGTCGAAAGACATCAACATGCGCATCAAGTGTCGCGCCCTCAACCTGCTGGCGGAAGACTATTTCAACGACAAGGTGCTAGAAGACACCGACATCCTTTACACCGGCACCCGCGCCCTGCCCGAGAATTTCTGGGACAAACACGGCAAGGGCATGGAATCCTGGAAGAAGGACAGCAAAACTTATTACAAGATCAACGGGCCACTGTGCCCACAAATGCTGATCAACGAATGCATCTGGCTGGAGAAAGACGGCTTCAACGCGATCGTCAAGGAAGCATCGGGCAAGACGGCCGTCCTCGAAACCCTGGTCGATTACACCAGCCCGAAACATACGGTGTGGGGTATCACGGCACGCAATCGCGAACAAAATTTCGCGATGAACCTGTTGATGAATCCGGATATCGACTTCGTCACCCTGCTCGGCCAGGCCGGTACCGGCAAGACGCTGCTAACGCTGGCCGCCGGTCTTAATCAGGTATTGGAGAGCAAGCTGTTTGCGGAAATTATCATGACCCGCGCTACCGTACCGGTTGGTGAAGACATTGGTTTCCTGCCCGGCACCGAGGAAGAAAAAATGGCGCCGTGGATGGGGGCTCTGGAGGATAACTTGGACGTACTAACCCACACCGACGAAAAGGATAGCGGCCCTTACGGTGGCGAATGGGGTAAAGCGGCGACGCATGACATGATTCGCTCACGGATCAAGGTCAAGTCGATGAACTTCATGCGCGGTCGTACCTTTCTGAAGAAATACCTGATCATCGACGAGGCGCAGAATCTGACGCCAAAACAGATGAAAACCCTGATTACCCGTGCCGGGCCAGGCACCAAAGTGATTTGCCTCGGCAATATCGCGCAGATCGATACGCCCTATCTGACCGAAGGCAGTTCTGGCCTGACTTATGTCGTTGATCGCTTCAAGGGCTGGCCACACTCCGGTCACATAACGTTACAACGTGGAGAGCGTTCACGCTTGGCTGACCACGCGGCTGAAGTGTTATAATTCGTTTCAATAACCAAAGGGGCCGTGTTTAAAAACACGGCCTTTTAGTTTCGGCCACCGCTTCGCGGTTTCACGTCGGCCAGACCGACATGAGCCTGCACTGGAAGCTCGTTCCGTTTCAGCCACGGGCTGTCTCTGCCGGAGGAAACTTTTGAAACGTCGTAACTTTTTAGCATCACTCGCTGGATTATCGCTGTTTGGCTCTGAAGCCTGGGCCGCCAAAAAGCAAAAACCTGCTTCGACCAAGGCTGGCACCAAGTCATCTGCCGGCAATCCAAAAAGCAGCAAGAGTGGCAAACCTGGCAAAACAGCCAAGGGCAGCAAACATGGACGTACGTCGCACGCAGCGGTTCAGGAAACCCGCCCGCGCACCCCGGTTGCACATACCGCAGACGACCCGGTAACTGAAGCGCCACCACAAGGCACTTCAGCCAGTCGCCTGCCTCCCGTCAAGGCCGCCGAACCGCCTGCTGACTGGCGAGCCTATGAGGTGACAACCACGGTTGCGCTGAAACCCAGCAAAGGCCTGATCAAACTCTGGCTGCCACTACCGCTCAATCAGGACACGCTTTACCAGCGCACCCTGTCGCACACCTGGAGCGGCAACCCGGACAATGCCTCGATGCGCCGCTTGCCTGACGGCAATCTCGAAATTCTGCACGCTGAATGGCTAAGCGTTAATGAGCCAACGCTACAGATCAAAACGACCGTTACGACAGCTGATCGTCACTTTGATGTCACCAAGCGGACCGTTGCACCGGAGCGCGAAGATATCCTGCGGCGCAATCTGCAAGCTTCACAACTAATCCCCAATGACGGCCTCGCCCACCAGGTTGGTGAACGTATTGTTGGCCGTATCAAAGACCCGGTTGCACAAGCCAAGGCGGTCTATGACTGGGTTATTGATAACACCATTTACGACCCCAACCTGCCCGGTTGCGGCACCGGTGATGTTCGGCGGCAATTGATTCAGGGGCAATATGGTGGTCGGTCGGCAGACATCAATGGCTTGTTCGTTGCCATCTGCCGCGCCATCGGCATCCCTGCCCGTTGCGTCTATGGCCTGCGGGTGGGGCCATCCCGGCTGTTCCGCAACCTCGGACTGACCAGCGATGATGCCACCCGTGGACAGCACGTTCGAGCCGAGTTTTACGTACCCGGTTACGGCTGGATTCCCGTTGACCCGAGCGATGTCCGCCGGGCAATCTCACTCGAAGTCCTTTCGGACCGCGACAGCAAACTACTGGCCTTGCGCAAAGTACTGTTCGGCATCTGGGAAATGAACTGGATTGCCTTCAATGTTGGCAGCGATGTCACCCTGCCCGGCAAATCGGGCATCCTGCCTTTCATGCTGTTGCCGCAACTGGATACGTTGGAGGGCCGGCGCAACGGCACCGACCCGGATGCTTTTCACTACAACATCAAAACCCGTCGCGTTGAGGAGCCCAGTTACTAATTCTGGGAGTCGACAAAGCCGCCGCCCGCCAGACTCTCAAAGCGGGTGTATTCACCAAGGAAGGCGAGGCGTACGGTACCGGTTGGGCCGTTACGCTGCTTGCCGATAATCACTTCGGCAATACCCTTGTCGGGCGTGTCCGGCTTGTAGTAATCCTCGCGATACATCATCAG
>JBDKHF010000039.1:0-2988 GCA_039797825.1 Pseudomonadota bacterium
CAACACAGACGACAGGGCAAGGGCCAGCAAACGGTGCTTCATCGACAACTCCAGAACGCGGGGACAATCTTGCATCGTACCGGCCCACCCGCCCGCGCCCACCTGCCGAAAGGCATGCCCGGTCAATTTTGTGAACTTGCCCCCGGCAATGCCTGCGCGACCTCGCGAAACGCCAGCAGCGCCGCTTCCATGTGTTCGATGATCTCCTGCGCCAGCACGTCCGGTGCGGGCAGATTATCCAAATCATCTAGGCTGTCGTCTTTCAGCCAGAAGATGTCCAGGCTAGCCTTGTCGCGCGATACCAGTGTGTCGTAATCGAAATAACGGAAGCGTTCGGACGGCTTGCGTTGATGGCGGTTCTGCGGGTGATACGCGGCAATAAATTCCTGCAAATCGTCAAACCGCAGCGGCTTGGTTTTCAGGGTGAAGTGCTTGTTGGTGCGCAGATCAAAAATCCACACGCCTTTGGTGTGCACCTTGCCGTCCTTGGGCTTGTTGTCGAAAAACAGTACGTTTGCCTTCACGCCCTGCGCGTAGAAGATGCCAGTCGGCAGCCGCAGCAGGGTGTGCACATCGCAGGTTTCCAGCAGCTTGCGGCGGATTTTTTCGCCCGCACCGCCTTCGAACAGCACGTTGTCCGGCAGCACCACCGCTGCCTGTCCGCTGGTCTTGAGCATCGAGACGATGTGTTGGAGGAAGTTCAGTTGCTTGTTGGAGGTGGTCTGCCAGAAATCCTGACGCTCGTAGGTCAGCGCGTCGCGGTCTTCCTCGCCATCGGCATTGGTGATGGTCATGCTGCTTTTCTTGCCGAACGGCGGGTTAGCCAGCACGTAGTCGTGATGCTGCGCGGGTTCGGAAATCAGCGCGTCGGCACGCGCCACCGTGGGCTCGCCATCCAGATCGCCGATGTTGTGCAGAAACAGATTCATCAGGCACAACCGGCGCGTGGAAGCCACGATCTCGTTGCCGAAGAACGTCTGCCGATGCAAGAAGGTTTTCTGTTTTTTGTCGAGCGTTGCCCCTTTGCGTGTCAACCACTCGTAAGCGCCGAGGAAAAACCCGCCGGTGCCGCAAGCCGGGTCGGCGATGGTCTTGCCCGGCTGCGGCTGCACGCATTCCACCATCGCCCGGATCAACGGGCGCGGGGTGAAGTACTGGCCGGCACCGCTTTTGGTGTCTTCGGCGTTCTTCTGCAGCAGGCCTTCGTACAGCTCGCCCTTCACATCGACATCCAGCCCCACCCACTGCTGCTCGTCGATCATCTGCACCAGCCGTGCCAGCTTGGCCGGGTCTTGAATTTTGTTCTGCGCCTTGAAGAAGATCGCCCCCAACATGCCGGGTTCCTCGCCCAGCCGGTGCAGCACTTTCAGGTAATGCGCCTCCAACGGCTGCCCGGTCTTGCCGCGCAGGCTGGCCCAGTCGCAGTGTTTCGGGATATGGGTGTCGCGGTTGTACGGCGGCTGCGCGTATTCGTGCGCCAGCTTCAAAAACAGCAGCGCGGTGAGCTGTTCCAGATAGTCGCCATAGCCCACGCCGTCATCGCGCAGGGTGTGGCAGAAGTTCCAGATTTTTTGGACCAGGGTGGAAGCGTTCATGGGTAATCCGATGCCATGGCGTCAAGTACCCGTCAAGTACCATTGCCAATGTAATTTATTGATATATATTGATTTTTCTGTTTAAGTCCAGAAAATCCGAGCGTTTGATCGGCACCCAGTCAAGTATCTGGTTACGCCCAGTGCGGGACCGCGCTGAATAGACAGTCATACCCGACCCGGGGCCGACTGGCGCAGCTCCGCGATCCGGCCTATGATGTTCGCGCAGGCAAGCGTGAGACTTGTAGAGGTTGCCGGAAACGGCGACAGCCCGAACGGGTGGGATCCTCGAACTCAGGGCCTGCACTCTTCCGAACGCCCGTTCTTGCGGGCGTTCTTCTTTTGTGGTCTCAGCCATCCTGTCGCTCCGACGCCGCTCGAAGCACGCGGTCAACTTCCGCAATGTCGTTGCACCAGAACTTGAGGCCATAGCCATCCAGCTGCCCTTCGCGCCGATAGATCGTGCGGCCGAGCAGGCGAAGATAGCGATCCTCGATTTCGCCGTACTGGCTGCGATGCACCGCATAGAACACGCCGGATGCCACTGCATCGGCCAACTGCAGGCCCGCGAGCTGGTCGTGATTGACCGCTCGCAGCAATTCGGGCGCAAGTGCCTCCCACGCGATGTTCGGGCTTTGCCCGGAATCGTCTCGGAGTCGACACAAATACGCGCGCAGATCATCGTAGGACATTGCGCTTCGGTTGGAGAACACCAGCTCGACGCGACCATCACCTTCGCCGGTGCGCCGGTGATCCCGGCACAGCCAGGACACGCGCTCAAGCATCAAGCGCGTTGCGTAGCGATACAGCTGGAATGGCCGGTGCTGGAAGATTTCTGGCTCAGCGATGGAAGGCTTGTGGATCAGCACATTGACCGAACGAACCGGTGCCTGCGACAGCAGCCGCGCCAGAGGCACCCGTTGCTCATGTCGCAGGTCGCGGAAATGAAGTGGCTTCTTGGGCGCCTTGCGCAGCAGTTCTCGTGCCTGTTTGGCCAACTGGACCAGTTGGAGATCGTTCTGTTTTCGGATTACCAAGGCAGAGAGAACAAACCAGCGCGAGCTGCCTTGTTCGTTCGGCAGGAACTTGAAGCCTTCACACCCGGCTTCGTCGATATAGGCGACAAAACTTGAATAGCTCATGCCCTTCCTTTGGCCTTGCGCTTACTTGCAGCCGGCTTGGCATTGTCCGCCTTGCTGGCGCGGATGCGCGCCAGCAATGCGCTGGCGGGTTCGTCGGCGGGGTCTTGCGGGACCAGTTGGCCGGCGAAGGCGGCCTTGAGCAGGTTACGGCGTTGGGCGGCGGCTTGGCGCAGGGCGTGGGTGAGGGCGGCGGCTTGTTGTTTGGCGGCGGCGAGTTGGGTTTCTAGGATGGTGAGGATTTGGGTTTGTTCTTC
>JBDKHF010000040.1:0-41667 GCA_039797825.1 Pseudomonadota bacterium
ACCATCGCCAGCCCATGTTCATCAGCCGCTGCGATGACTTCCTCGTCGCGCATCGAACCGCCCGGCTGGATGACCGCCTTGGCACCGGCTGCCGCCAGTACGTCGACGCCGTCGCGGAACGGGAAGAAGGCGTCGGAGGCGACGACCGAACCGTTGAGATCGAGGCCAGCGTGTTGCGCCTTGATGCTGGCAATCTTGGTCGAATCGACGCGGCTCATCTGGCCAGCGCCGACGCCGAGGGTCATGCCGTTGCCGCAGAAGACGATGGCGTTGGATTTGACGAACTTGGCAACGCGCTCGGCGAAGAGCAGGTCTTCGATTTGCTGCGCGGTTGGTTTGATTTTGGTGACGATCTTCAGGTCGCTGATTTGGGCGGTGAAATTGTCCGGCGTCTGAACCAGCAAGCCGCCGCCGACGCGCTTGAATTCCAGCGTATTGAGCACGCGGGAGATTGGCACAACCAGCACGCGCAGGTTCTGCTTCGAAGCCAGCGCCGCCGTGGCTTCAGCGGTGAAGGAGGGGGCGATCAGCACTTCGACGAAGTGTTTGCGCTCGTTCATGGCGTTGACCACGTCGAGGCCGACTTCGCCGTTGAAGGCGATGATGCCGCCGAAAGCCGAGGTCGAATCGGTCTTGAAGGCCTTCTCGTAAGCGGCGAGCAGGGTGCCGTCGATGGCCACGCCGCACGGGTTGGCGTGCTTGACGATGACGCAGGCCGGCACGTCGAAGGACTTGACGCATTCCCAGGCCGCATCGGAGTCGGCGATGTTGTTGTAGGACAGTTCCTTGCCCTGCAACTGGGTATAGGCGGCGATGCTGCCGGCAACCGGCGTGGTGTCGCGGTAGAAGGCGGCGCTCTGGTGCGAGTTTTCGCCGTAACGCAGGATTTCGGTGCGGTCGAAGGCCAGTTGCAGCTTGGCCGGGAAGATGGCCGGGATCGGGGCGGCTTCGGCCGGCTTGGCTTCGGCGCCTTCTTCAAGGCCGGTCAGCCAGTTGGCGATCATGCTGTCATAACGGGCGGTGTGGGTGAAGGCTTTTTTAGCCAGGCCAAAACGGGTGGCGAGTTGCAGCGCGCCGGCGTTGGCTTGCATTTCATCCAGTAGCGGCTGGTAATCTTCCGGATCGGTAACGATGGCAACGCCAGCGTAGTTTTTGGCCGAGGAACGAACCATGGCCGGGCCGCCGATGTCGATATTTTCAATCGCGTCTTCGAGCGTTACGCCGGCCTTGGCGATGGTCGCGGCAAACGGGTAAAGGTTTACGCAGACCAGATCAATCAGCGGAATGCCTTGTTCGGCGATGGTTGCCAGATGTTCCGGCAGATCGCGCCGGGCGAGGATGCCGCCATGCACCTTCGGGTGCAGGGTCTTGACGCGACCATCGAGCATTTCCGGGAAGCCGGTGTAATCGCCGATCTCGGTCACGGTCAACCCGGCATCGCGCAACATTTTTGCGGTGCCGCCGGTGGACAATAAATTGACACCCTGAGCCGCGAGGCCTTGTGCGAATTCGAGGACGCCCCGTTTGTCGGAGACGGAAATCAGCGCTTGCTTGATAGTCATATTAGTCGGGAGTGGTTAGTCGTTAGTCGGTAGCTGGTTTTTGGCCGTTAGCTAATAACTAACGACTAATAACTAGCAACTAGAGCAGTTGATGCTCAGTTAGTTTTTTGCGTAGCGTATTGCGGTTGATGCCGAGCATCTCCGCCGCCAGCGTCTGGTTGGTGCCGGCTTTGGCGAGCACCACTTCAAGCATCGGTTTTTCGACACTTTTCAAAACCATGTCATAGATCGCGCCTGGTTTTTCACCATCGAGATCGCGAAAGTATTGCTCTAGTGCGTGGATCACGCACTGCCCCAAATCATGTTGGCTCATGCTGCCAACGCCTCCTCTTGGTCATATTTTAAAGTGTCGTTTTCTTCCGCCTGGCGGATGAAAAACTCATTCACTGCCTGCATCTGTTGTTCGATGCTGGGCAGGACGTTCATTTCCTTGCGGAAAGCCGCCGAACCAACCAGCCCCTTGGTGTACCAGGAAATGTGCTTGCGGGCGACCTTGAAACCCGTTTCCGGGCCGTAGAAAGCATAGAGATCGATCAGATGCGCCTTGAGGATCTCGTGAATTTCAACCACTTGCGCCGGCGGCAAACGCTCGCCGGTTTTCAGGAAATGTTCGATTTCGCGAAACAGCCAGGGCCGTCCCTGAGCGGCGCGGCCAATCATGATGCCGTCGGCGCCGGTCACGTCAAGAACATGCCTGGCCTTTTCCGGTGTCGTGATGTCGCCGTTGGCGATCACCGGAATGCGGATCAGTGTCTTGACCATGGCGATGGTGTCGTATTCCGCCTCGCCGGTGTATTGCTGGCAGCGCGTGCGGCCATGAATGGCGACGGCCTGAATGCCAGCCGATTCGGCAATACGGGCGATGGTCGGTGCATTGCGATTGGCCAGGTTCCAGCCGGTGCGGAATTTGAGGGTGACCGGCGTATTCGGCACGGCGCCGACCACCGCGTCGAGAATTCTGCCAACCAACTCTTCATCTTGCATCAGCGCCGAGCCGGCCATCACATTGCAGATTTTCTTGGCCGGGCAGCCCATGTTGATGTCGATGATCTGCGCGCCGTTATCCACGTTGTGCTTTGCAGCCAGGGCCATCATGGCCGGATCGGAGCCGGCGATTTGCACTGAAATGGGGGCTACCTCGCCTTCGTGATTGGCGCGGCGCAAGGTCTTGGTGCTGCCGTACAGCAGCGAGTTGGAGGTGACCATTTCCGAAACGGCCAGGCCGGCGCCCATTTTTTTGCACAATTGACGGAAAGGCCGATCCGTGACGCCAGCCATCGGGGCGACGAACAGATTGTTTCTAAGCTGAAAACCGGCAAATTCCATAGGTGCGCAGGGGGCGTGCAGAGCGTGGGAAGGCGCGCATTTTAACCGAGGTGGCGCCTAAAAAATAGTCAAAATATCACGCTTAGGGTTAACAAAAGCGCAAAGCTCAGTTGCAAGCCGGCGGTGGCGGCGAGGATATTGTTGAACACCGGGCCGGGGGCTTCGTTATGAAAACGACGAATCAGCTTGAGTGCCAGTGGTAGCGAGAGTAGCGGCAAGGCAGCCCGCCAGCCAAGGCTGTGCAGGAGCGGCAACAGGGCATAAGGGGCGAGCATTTCTGCCGTGTAAATCAGGCGCGTCGCCGGGCGACCAAAACGCACGGCGAGCGTGTTTTTGCCAGATTTTGCGTCACCATCAAGATCGCGGTAATTGTTGACCGTGATGACGGCGGCAGCGTGCAGGCCAACCAGTGTGGCGGCGCTCAGCGCCAGCGGCGACAGGCTTAAGGTTTGCAGGTAATAACTCCCGCCCACCGCGACCAGGCCGAAGAACAAAAAAACGAAGCATTCGCCGAGTGGACCGTAAGCAATCGGTTTTGGCCCGCTGGTGTAGGCCCAGCCGGCAGCCAGCGAGGCGAGGCCGATAACGACAATCGGCCAGCCGCCATGCGCAACCAGATAAATGCCGCACAGGAAAGCCAGGGCAAAACTCAGCCAGGCACCAGCCTTGACCTTGTTTGGCGTCAACCAGCCTTCGGCGGTAGCGCGCTTGGGGCCAAGGCGCTCGGGCGTATCAGTGCCGCGCAGAAAATCGCCGACATCGTTGAATAAATTGGTGCCGATCTGGATGAACGCAGCACCGAACGCGGCGGCGAGCAGCGGTAGCCAGAGCAAGCTGCCGGTCTCGTGCCAGGCAACGGCGCTGCCGACCAAAACCGGCGAGAGCGAGACCGACAGGGTTTTCGGGCGACAGGCGAGGAACCAGATTTGCAGGCGGGAGGGCGTCATAAATCGCTGAGTTCGCGTTCGATTTGCTCGATGCTGGGCAAACTGGTTTGCAATTCGGCGGGCAGGGATTCGATCAATTGATATTCGGCAACGCCAATCGGCTTGTTGGAATCGCGCAGCGCGTATTCCGCAACAATGCGGTTTTTGTTTTTGCAGAGCAGCAGGCCGATGGTCGGTGCATCCTGCTCGCTTTTCATTTGCGCATCGACGGCGCTCAGGTAAAACCCCAGCTTGCCGGCGTGTTCGGGCTTGAAAGCCCCGGCTTTCAGTTCAACCACGACGTAACAATGCAGTTTCAGGTGATAAAAAAGCAGGTCGATGAAAAAATCATCACCGCCGACTTCAAGGGGAACTTGCCGGCCAACATAGGCAAAACCGGCGCCCAGTTCGAGCAGGAAGCGGGAGATGTGGTGGACCAGGGCGGATTCGATTTCACGCTCATCGGCTTCCTTGCTAACTCCGAGAAAATCGAAAACGTAAGGGTCTTTCAGCGTTTGATGGGCAAGGTCGGAGCTTGGTGCGGGTAGGCGAAGATCAAAGTTGGTTAGCGCCTTGCCTTCGCGTTCAACGGTGCAGGTTTCAATGTGAATATTCAGCACATTGCGCGACCAGCCATGTTCAATTGCCCGGCGTGCATAAGCCAGCCGTTGTTGCGGCTCTTTTAGCTTGCTCAGCAGAACAAGATTGTGCCCCCAGGGCAATTGTCCAACAGCCTGTTGGACAATTGCTGAATCCGGCCAAGCCTCGGCAAAAGCCCGCATATACATCAGGTTGGCACGAGAAAAACCCTTCATGTCAGGGAAAGCCGCGCGCAAATCATGCGCCAAGCGCTCAATCACCTTGGCGCCCCAGCCCTGGCTGGCCTGCCGGGCCAGAATGTCGCGCCCGATCTGCCAGTAAAGCAGGACCAATTCCCGGTTGACCGCAAGCGCCGCCCGTTGCTGAGCGGAATGGATGCGGGTTTTCAGATCGCTCAGCCAGTCGGCGTAGCCGGTGGGTGGTTCAGTGAACGAGGGGGGCGGGGCGTCGGTCATGGCTGCTTTTTCTTCCCGATTTTCTGCCGGGTGCTTTCAATCTGTTTGATGCCTTGCTCCGGCGTTGGCAGGTTTTCCGGCATCGTGCCGCCCAAGTCGCGAATCGTCTCACGCACCTTCTGCCCCACTTCAAAATGGGTCTGGTTGGCCTGTTGCTTGCCATGCACCTCATCGCGGCGCAGCTTTTCCTCGGCTTGCGTGGCGCGGAACAGGTTGGCGGCTAATTCAGTGCTACCCATGTGGTCAAGTGTTTTCTGGCTCTTCTTCAATTCCTTGCGTGCATGAATATCTTTGGCGCCCAGTCCGCCATACAAACCGCGATAGCCGTGATCCTGAAAAATGGCGTAATCCAGGCTGGTTTCAACGCCAGCGTCCTTGGCTGCTGCCGCAAGATACTTATTGTGTTGGGCTAGTTCGTTGCGAATTGCCAGCCGTTTTTCATCCTCGCCGAGTCGGGCAAACGCCGCATCATCAGCCAACTCCTGGCGGCGAGTCTGCATCGCAAAATAAGTCTGGCCGTTGGCGATCACTGTTTTGGACGGATCGCCGTTTTGCACGATCAGGTAGCAGGCGTAGCGCGACAGGTGGACATCCGCCACGGGGCGCTGAGCGCCAGAACCAATCGGGACCATTTTGGTGGTGTCACCGAAATGGTCTTCAGTTGTATTACCCGCTTGCTCACAAGCTACCCGCGCCTTATCCACGACCTGCATGAAATTGCGCCAGTCCTGATATTCCAGCAAGGGCGCCAAATCACGGGCTGACCAGAACTCTTCGCCCATTTCATCCTGTTGGCGAATGCCTTCAAAGGTGGCGTGGTGCTGGTGGGCGATGGGGGAATTGGTCATGGATTGACTCCTGCGAGATAAACGAGGGCGGCGGCTTCTGAATCTTCGATGGCAATTTCGACGGCGCGCTTGGCGGCGTCGAGGAGTTGGGTGGCGCGTTGTTTTGCCTGGAAACTAGCCTCGACAGATTGCCTGACTTGCGCCTGAATGTTTTCGGGCGCGACCCAGATAGTGAACTGGGCAATATCGTTGGGGTACAACTCAATTTGCCCTGACGAACCGCGAAAGCGTTGCTCAACCTGCAACTGGCCAGCCAAACTATTCAAGAAAACCGCCAAGTACACCGGGTCAATGTTGCCTTTGTGGGGGCGCAGGATGGTTACGTGATTGTCCGGGATGGCTTTGAACGAATGCAGATAAGGGGCGGCGCGGCCGATTGTTCCGACGCCGGTGCCGTTGATCAACACATCGCCCGGTTCGATTAGCAGGCTGCTATCAGAGGAAGTCGCGTAACGATTGTCCGCATCGACGCGGACCTCGCCGTTGGCGACGTGCTTTGAATTGACCACAGACAAGCCGCTTTCGGCGTATTCCGGTTGCTTGCCGCGTTGGTTGGTTTGCAATAAATCTGCAAGTGGAGATGCTTGCCCGGTTGCTTCGATCAATTCGATTAGCTTGGCGTATTTGGGCTGGAAGTACTCGGCATCCAGTCGCCCGGTTGCGAAGGCATCGAGGCTGTTGCGGATGTAGCTGAGTGGTTCCGGGGTTTGCCAGCTTTCGATGGCAAGCGAGCGAAGAAGAGCAGTTTCGGCTTTGGTACGAAAGCCGATGGAAGAGGCGTGCGCATCAAATGCGCTCTCAACAAAATTGAGTAACCTCACTTTGAGCGCGTCACATGCAACCAGGATGCTCAAATTACGAACGAGTGTAATTGTCAGATGTGGCTGCGCAGTTTGTGAGCTAGAGCGTAATAAGGCACGGTTAAAGAAATTGCTTTGAAAGTAGAGATAGAGGAAGGATTGATCTTCTCTAGAGAGTTTCGAGGTGTTTAGGAATATCAGGTCACGACTAACTGCAGCAGGTTTTGTGACTAATCCTATGCGAGCAACGCTCCCTCCCTTAGTGAACAAAATGTCGCCGGGCCAAACCTTCGCCAGGGTTGGGAACAAGCCGCAGAGTTTTTCCGGAATGCACGTGCAGGTCTCAAAGTCGATAATCGAGTCTACGTCTGCAACGCGTAAAAAAGGTAGTGAGCCTTCTCCGTAATAGCTTTCAATCGACGGATAAAATGCACTTGCATCAACGGAAATGCCTATATTGGCAAATGAACAGAAAGCATCAGATCTAGCCGCAACGACTCTCTCATCCTCTAGGTACTGTTTCTGAAAGTATTCAGGATCGAAGCGCCAAGTCTCTGTTCCGCTGCGAACCTTAGAGGCAAGCACTTCGACTATTTCCAGCCCTTCCAACAACGCCCGATAGCGGGCTTCATTGAAAGGGCTCAGCGAAAAAAACTTAACTTTTCTTTCTTGGCGAATTCAATGAAGGCCTCGGCGATGCCGTCCGGCGTGCGCTTGCCGTCCTTCAGCTGGTGGCTGAACAGATCGTGTTTGACGACTAGATGCTCGTGTTCATCAAGTACAAATTCGCCGAGGTTGCGCGGGGTGACGTCGTAGCGGTCAACTGCTTCGGCAACGCAATTTTCAGGCGTGGTGGCCTCGTCTGCGGCCCACTGTGCCATGTCCTTCTGTTTGACGAAAATCTTGTCGCCGCTGTTGTCTTTCGACGGTTCGCGCATGGTGGCGAAGAAGATGGGGTAGTCGTCCACGCGGCGGCACAGGTCGCCAGCGGCTGGATTGTCGTTCCATTTTTGCAGAAAGATAACGCTGGTTTTGGTGCCGGTGTGTGGCTTGAAGACGTTGCCGTGCAGGCCGACGACGGCCAGGATGCGGCAGTGTTCGGCCATGTATTCGCGGATGCGTTTGTCGCTGGAGTTGTTGAAGCGGCCTTGTGGCAGAACGAGAGCCAGGCGGCCACCGGGTTTGACGAAACTGAGGTTGCGTTCGATGAACAGGATGTCGCGGCCAACGGCGCTTTGGTGCTTGCCATCCGGCTTTTTGCCGAGTTCGTAGCGGGCGAGGATGCGGGTTTCCTTGATGTCGCCGGCAAAGGGCGGGTTGGCCATGAGGATGTCGAAGCCGAAATCGCGGTTACTGCTGCGTTCGGTTTTCAGGTCATCGAGGCGGAACCAGCCTTGCGAGTAGGTTTTGAGCCAGTTCTTGTCGTCGGTTTTTTCACTCCAGCGCTCGTAGTCGAGGGTGTTGAGGTGGAGGACATTGGTTTCGCCATCGCCGGCTATCAGGTTTAGGGTGCGGCCGACGCGCACGGCTTTTTCGTCGAAGTCGATGGCGAATACTTTTTCACGAACGTAGTTTTCGCAGCGGGCCGGCTTTTTCTCGGTGGTGAACAGGTGGCTTTTGTTGAGGCCTTCCTCTTTCATGATCTGTTCCCAGACGTGGAAGATGCCGTGCACCGGGAAGCCGCAGCTGCCGGCGGCGGTGTCGATTAGCGTTTCGTGCTCCTGCGGGTTGAGCATTTTGACGCACATGTCGATGACGTAGCGCGGCGTGAAGTACTGGCCTTTTTCGCCTTTGCTGGATTTGTTGATCAGGTATTCAAAGGCTTCGTCGACAACATCCAGATTGGAGTTGAAAAGTTTGACCTTTTCCAACGAGGCGACGCAGACGGCGAGGTGGCTGGGCGTGAGGTCGATTTTGGCGTCTTCGCTGAAGATGCCTTTCCACTTTTTACGCGCCTTGTCGAACAGATCCTGAATTTTGGCTTTTAGTTCGGTTTCGGTGTCGCCGTAGTTCTTGAAAACGAGGTGGCGCTTTTTGTCGCGGCCGCTTTCCATTTCGTCGAAAAGTTTGGTGAAGATGAGTTTGAATAGTTCTTCAAAGACGTCGACGCCGGCATTGGCAAGAACTTCGTCCTCCATTTCGAGGATCAAGTCCTTGAGGGATTTTTTCTCGTTGACCAGTTTGTCGAGGCGGACCAGATCGTCGATGGTCCACCGTTCGCTGAGAATTTCCGAGAGTTTTTGCCGGGCGGATGGAATGCCGGGGATGTCTTCGAAATAGTTGGGGTCTTTGCGGTGGTAGTAGGAAATCTGCTCGCCATTACTCCAGACGCCCATCGGCGCGCCGGTGGCATTGCAATAGCTCTTGAGCTGATCCTTGCCGTCCTTGAGTTTGGGCTTTTTGACTTCGACCAAAATGTAAGGATCGGTGGGGCGGGCGGCGTCGAAGATGCAGATGTCGGCGCGCTTTTTCTCGCGGCCAAAGGTGACGCCGTATTCGAGTTCCATACGGCTGACCGGGTAGCCGAGATCATCTCTCAATACCAAAACGTATAGCTGGCGGACGGCTTCTTCTGGGGTGAGCCGGATGGGTTTGCCACGAACCAAACAGTTGACGTAGGGGACGTCTTTCTTGCCTGACTCTTTGAGGGTAATGCTTGCTTCGAGCTTCTCGATTTGCTCGGCTTTGAACTGGGTCAGCTTGTAGGCGCTGTCTTTGAGCAGTTCGGCCAGGGTAATGGTCATTACTTTGTTCCTTGTACGGTGATGCCGAGCGATGGATTTTGTGCGAAAGATGTGCTGACTTAATCGATTTTGTCATTCCCGCCCTTTGATAGGCTCAGGAATTGGTCAGTGCCACCCTAAAAATTACGGCCAGGCGCGGGCGCCCCAGATCATGCGTTTGGCGACGAAGTGGCGGGCGGGCGGGCAGAGGTCGAGCGCTAGCAGGCCGAGGCCACGGGCCAGTTTGAGCGGTGCGAAATCGTTGGAGAAGGCGCGGACGATCTGGTCGGTGAATAGGGCGCTACCTTGGCGATCAAGGCGACGGCTGGCGGCGTAATTTTCAAGACTTTCACGGTCAACACCGTTTTTGAGCAAAATTTCTGCAAGTTGCCAGGCGTCGCGGATGCCGAGGTTGAAGCCCTGGCCGGAAACCGGGTGCAGGGTTTGCGCGCTGTTGCCGATCCAGACTTCGTTGCCCTTGACCAAGGTGTCGCGCAGGCGCAGGGCGAGCGGGTAGCGGCTGCGCTGGCCGGGCTTGGTGAAGCGCATGCGCTGGCCGAATTGTTGTTGCAGGGCGGCGGTGAACGTGGCGTCATCCATTGCCATGACGGCATCCGCCTTGGCGGGCGGCAGGGTGAAAACGATGGAGTATTCGTCGCCGAGCGGCAGCAGTGCGAGCGGGCCGTCGGGGGTGAAGCGTTCCCAGGCACGGTTTTGGTGGGCTGGGCGACGTAAGCCATCCGCTTGGCGGGTTGGAAGTGGGGTGACTTCGCAGATGACGGCGTGCTGGTCGTAGTCACTGACTTTGACGGCGGGATCGTCGCCGGGGGTGCCTTCGGCGTGCACCAGCAGCTGGGTGGTGATGGTGCGTTGCTGGCCAGCGTGGCGTAGCGTGACGGTGATTTGTTCAGCGCCCGGCGTGATGTTGATGATTTCGGCTTCTGACAAAACAGCGTTATCTGCCAGGTTGACCGCAAGCGCGGCGGCCAGATCGCGGTAGCGGACGACATAGCCGAGGGCCGGCAGTTTGTAATCGGCGCGGTCAATCACGGTGCGGCCAAAGCCGTCTTTTTGCGAGACGTGGATGGTTTCAATTGGCGTCGCCGCACGTGTCGGCCAGCTATTGATCTGTTCGAGCAGTTGGCGGGCGCCGTGCGACAGTGCGAGGGCACGCGGGTCGGTTTGTTGGGACTGTTTCGGTCGACGGTCGAGTAGCAAGGATTTCAGCCCCTCTCCCCCGGCCCCTCTCCCCGTTGGGGCGAGGGGAGAAAAGGGTGCGTTGAGCGCCAGATGCAGCGTCATGCCGACCGGGCCGGCGCCGATGATCAGGATGTCGACGTGTTCAATGACTGATTCAGTCATGGCGCATGACTTCCTCGATTTCGGCCACGGTTTTCGGGGCCGTGGTGAACACGTGGCAACCAGATTCCGTAACCCGTACGTCGTCCTCAATGCGGATACCGATGCCGGCCAGCGTCGGCGGAATATCGGCGCCGGGGCGGATGTAGAGGCCGGGTTCGACGGTCAAGGTCATGCCCGGTTGCAAATTGGTCCATTCGTCGCCAACCTTGTATTCGCCGGCATCGTGCACATCAAGGCCCAGCCAGTGGCCGGTGCGGTGCATGTAGAAACGCTTGTAATCACCTTTTTCGATCAAGTTGTCGAGGTCGCCGCTGAGCAGTTTCAAATCAAGCAAACCACGCGTCAGTACGCGCACAGCGGCGTCGTGGCCTTCCATGAAATGCCGGCCTGGCGCGGTGGCGGCAAAAGCGGCGTTTTGGGCGGCGAGGACGATTTCGTAAACGTCCTTCTGGGCGGGGTTGAAGCGGCCATTGACCGGGAAAGTGCGGGTGATGTCGGCGGCGTAGCCCGCGACTTCACAGCCGGCGTCGATCAGCACCAGCGTGTTGTCGTTGAGAATCTTGTCGTTGGAGACGTAGTGCAGCACGCAGGCGTTGGCGCCGCCGGCGACGATCGGCGTGTAGGCGTGGGCATCGGCGCCGCGCTTGCGGAATTCGTAGCTCAACTCGGCTTCCAGTTCGTACTCGGCCAGGCCGGGACGGCAGGCGCGCATGGCGCGGGCGTGGCCGGCGCTGGCAATGTCGGCTGAGCGTTGCTGGATTTCGGCTTCGGCGGCGTCCTTGACCAGACGCATGTTGTCGAGTTCAAAACGCAGGTCGTGGATGGCGCGCGGGGCGCGTTTGCCGGCCCGGGTCTGGGCGCGGACTTCGTTCAATGCCTTGGCGATGCGCGCATCCCATTCGGCGTCGTGGCCGATGGCATGCCACAGCGTGTCGCGGTCAACGAGGAATTCGGCCAGTTTTTTGTCGAGTTGCTCAATGGGATAGGCGGCATCGAAACCAAAGGCCAGCTTGGCCGCCTTCGGGCCGTAGCGGTAACCGTCCCAGATTTCACGCTCTTTATGCTTTTCGCGGCAGAAGAGGATGGTTTTTGGTTTTTTGCCGCCAATCAGCACGACGACAGCTTCCGGCTCGGGAAAACCGGTCAGGTACCAAAAATAGCTGTCAAAGCGATAGAGATGGTGCGCGTCGCGGTTGCGGATGACTTCCGGTGCGGTCGGCACGATGGCGACGCCGTCACCGATGATCTTCAGCAGGCGCTGGCGGCGGGCGAGAAAGTGGGCGTGGGTCATGTGGTTTGGTAGTGAGATACGGGTTCTTGCAAGGAATTAATCTGGTTTTTTAATTCCTCCGGCGACAGAAATTCGACAGTGCCATTCCGGCTGACGACCAGTGGAGTATTTGTTTGCCGGGCGATTTCATGGGCGCGCCGGGCGGCGCGCTGCATGGCCTGCATCGACAAACGCAAGTCCTGGTCGTGGGCCGTTTCTATGGGCCGAACATTCATGCTACTCACTCCAATCCTGCAAAATGGGGGCAATACCGCTGTTGTCGTAAAGCATCCAGGCATCGACTTTCGGGGCGTAGCTCTGATGAAAATTATGCAATCCTGCCGCGAAGCGACGCCGAATAACCGGCTCGGGAATGCCGTGTCCGCCTTGGCGCACCCGTTGTGCGACGCGAGCGATGGCCTCTTCCGGGCTGTCCAGACGCAGAAAAATCAGTTTGACGCGATAGCCAGCGGCCTGCCATTGATCGATCTGGTGCAGATAGCCTCGCCCAGCCAGAGTGGTTTCAAATGCAAAGCTTATATGAGCGGTGAAATGCCGCACCAGTTCCTGCAACATCAGGCGGGCTGCCGGAATAGCTGCTGCTTCGGGGGTAAACGGAGCAAGGCCGGCGGCAATCAAATCGGCATTGACGAAGACCGGGCAGCCTGCCTCGTTGGGCAGAAATTCACGGGCAAACGTTGTTTTGCCAGCCCCGTTGGGGCCGGCAATGATCAGGACGCGCGGTTGGGTTTCAATCATGACGCGGTGTTGTTGGACCTGAGTTCTGCGTCGAGTTCAGCCAAACGTTGCGGGGTTCCAACATCGACCCAGTGACCGGCGAAGCGCTCCCCGCTCAGTGTGCTGGCGGCGATTGCAGCGTCAAGCAGGGGGCGCAGTTTCATGACCGTGCCGGGTTTTACATCGGCGAAGAAAGCTGGCGAGAAAACGCCGATGCCGGCGTAGGTGAAGGTTTGCTCGCCGTTGGCGTAGATGACGCGTTCGCCGTCCAAGCTGAAATCGCCGCCGGTGTGGTGCGCCGGGTTCTCGACCATGACCAGATGCGCTGGCGCTTGCCAGCCTTCTGCGGTCAACCGGGAAAAACGGCCAAAATCGAAATCACAATAAACGTCGCCATTGACCACCAGAAACGGCTCATCGCCGAGTAGCGGCAGGGCAGTCGCGATGCCGCCGGCGGTTTCCAGCGCGCCCGGCGGTTCGGGTGAATACTGAATATGCAGGCCCCAGTGCGACCCGTCGCCCAGCGTTTGCTCAATCAAAGAACCAAGATGAGCGTGGTTGATGACAATTTCCTTGAATCCAGCAGCCGCCAGTCGTTCCAGATGCCAGACAATCAGCGGCTTGCCACCCGCTTGTAACAGCGGCTTCGGCGTGTGATCGGTAAGTGGCCGCATGCGTTCGCCACGACCGGCGGCAAGGATGAAGGCTTTCATGCGTCGGAATTATTTGACAATAGGCCTGACCCCGCCGCGACGGCCAATTCCAAAAGCAACGCGGTAGAGATCAGGAAGGTTGGCGCGACCATCTCGCATGGTTTCAAAAATTCCAAGACGCTTCAGTTCGCCGAATTTTCCTTCCCAGTCAGAGGCTTGGGGTGGCAAAGTGCTGGATTGGATTGGTTTGTCCCGGAAGCTTGCTTTCCAGCGTTCCTCAATGATTGAAAATTCGCAGGGGACGCTCAAACCTTCGAGTGGTTGCATAATCTTGGGAACCCAGTCATATTCCTCGCCAATTTCGTTATCGACACGAATTTTCGATGCTGCCTGGATTCCCGTCTTGATGCCCTCGTAGTGCAAGGCGAAATTATGGTCAGGATATCTCTCATCCGAATGTTGAGCTGCCGCGCGGATTCCGGCGATGAAAGAGCGGGGCGAAACACGGCCATTGCCATCGGCCAGATGACCAACGACCCAGGAATAGGGAACGCCACGGCGGTGATCGCGCCCCATCCAGGGGCCGGACAGTTTTTCGAAAAGCGCTTTCTGTTTCCCTGTGTCCCGTTTGATTTCGTCGGCCAGTTGCCAAATTGCGTTGTTCTGGAGTGGGGCGCTTCCAACGACTTCCGTGTAGATGGTGCGCAGACAGGTTCCATAGTCTCCTTTTGCATTGCACAGCCGTTGCCAGAGCATGCCGTGCAGGTCATGGGCGGCCCAGTTCAATTCCTGTTTGGTGTTGAGCAGCTTTGATGCGTCAGGGAAGTCGGCGACAGTCCGGGCAAATTGATCCTCGCGTAGGAAAACCTTGGCATAGAGGTTAGGGTGGCGTTTGAGCCAGAGGACGGCGCGTAATAACCCGCGAAGGGTCTCATCCATTGTTGCCCAGTTATGGCTGGTGCGGTCCAGGGCATCAAATACGATCAGGCCTTTTTTTTTCGCGCTGGCCAGCGTATTTCCGGCTTGTTCGAGGAGAAGCGCCAATTTCTCTGGGTTCTCCGTCACCCACTGGACTGTGCTATCCCACCCATTTGTAGGGATTTCCGAACCAGTGACCATCCCGCCAAGCCATCGACCGATAATTCCTCGCCAGATGTCGTAAGGCGTAAAGCTACCCAAGAGTTTGGCAAAGGAGTCCTGATCGGGATAGGCGCTACTGTTTGGTTTGGTTGAGAAACCAATACCCACATCGACATTTTGCAAGTCCCGAATGACGTTTGCCCCCAGAGCTGTGCGCGATTGCTGCGATGCTAAGACTAGTGTCCAGAAAGACTTGCCCACTCCGCGAGCGCCGATAATCAAGCTGCAATCCAGGTGCAAGGCCTTGATGTGTCCGGGCGGAATATAAATATCCTCAGGAGCGGGGGGGCGTCCCGACTCGGCCACGTCGACAGGCAAGGTTTCCAGGATGGCTTGACGAATATCTTGAGGGCTATACACGTTCAGTCTCCGTGGCGTTTTTAATGTAGTTCTCTAGTTTAGGGAGAAATTGACCAAACGCCTTTTCCACCTCATTTGGGGTAATGCCATTAAGTCGCTCATGCAAGGACGGCAGGACATAGAAGCTGCGATGCCAATCAATCGGCCACAAGGCATGCGGCGCATCTTCGTCAGCAACATCAAAGCTCCACTCGGCAATTTCGGCAGCACCCGGCGGTATTGCTTCGTAACACGCTTCACTCATCAAGCTCCACGCCTTTTCGCGCATAACCTGTAAATAAACCTCACGCTCGGTTTCAGGCATTAAGGCACAAACCATTTGCAGCCTTTCCCGGATTTCTGGAATCACCTCAGCTTTTTGCCAATGGTCAAACAATATCCGGTAACCCATCCAGGTTTGACTGCCTTCCAAAGCAAAAAGCAGGATCAGGTTTGCCCCAAGATCAGTGATGCAGGCGGAACTGATCTCATCAATACCGGCACGCGAGTCAATGAGAACCACATCTGGCTGATAGCGGGCCTCAAATTGATCCAGCAGGCGATTCAGTCGTGAACTCCATATTTCGCGTGAGCCGTCTTTGCCCACTTTGGGCATCCACGCTCGCCCCAGCTTCGATAGATACTCGCCCGGCTCTTGACCGTGTGCCGGAACTACGAGAATTTCACCGTTATGTGAGACCGAACTGCTGACAACCATGTCGTCGAACACGGTTTGCCCGTTGTCGACCAAGTCTTCAAGTAGCCAATCGGTAATGCCGAATTGGGGGCGTCGTCCATCAGGAAGTAGGGTTGAAGACAGTCCTGGTGACTCCAAGTCTAGATCGAGCACCAGAACTCGCTTCCCTTGTTCTGCGAGCGCCCATGCGCTTACAGCCAAAGCGGTAGAGCGTCCGACGCCGCCCTTGATCGAAAAGAAGACAACGCGTTTGGCTTTGCCTTGCGTCTCGTTGGCGATCGTAGTCCAGCTGGTTTCGCTTAGTAGACGGTCGACGACATAAACATCCGGCACAATTTTTTCTTGGACTCTCCCGTTAATTTCTTCGCGGTAGGTCAGGGGAAATTTTGTATTTTCTCGATCAAGAAGTTTTTGCATCTCCGGTTCATACATCACCGCACGTTCGGCCGGGAATGCGTGAGGTGCAAGTTTTGTCATCATCGATTCGGTGATTTGACGCAGCGTCGCCTGGGCGATCAAGTCATTTTCTAAATCCCCACCAATGATCAGGCGAACTCGACCGTTGAGGTCGCGATTAATGAGCACGGGACCGAGGGTTGCAAGCGAATCATGCGCGGATAGCAATATCTCGACCAGCATAGGCAGGATTTTGTCGAAGGTGATCATGCGGATTCGTTCCCCTTTTTAGCCCGTTCAACTAGTTGGCGTACGGCTTCAGCGCCGTGCCGATGGGGTGCTACAGATGCTTCAGAAAAATGCGCTCGCTCGGCATAGCGATCCGAGATGTCCCAGTCCAGAAATGGGTTATCTTGGGGCAGCGTGTAGCGTGCCCCTTGGCTTCCCTCTAAATAGGTTTGGTAACGATCCCATATGTTTTGTTTCTTCTGCTCCATGACGTGCGCCTTGTCCTTTTGAATTGGCTCATCGTTTTGCCAAGCTCTTGGTGCGATCACCTGTATCAAAAATTTCAACCCGCATTCTGCCGCGACGCCATAGAGATGGTCGGCATTTGCCCAGCGCAGTTCTTTGCGCAGCAATTCAGCGTCCTCCCAGTGGCGTTTATGTGCATCGAGAAAATTCGCGGATCGAATTGCCATGAAATATGCGTCCTATTTAACGCCGATAACCGATTTGCTCGGTATTGCCTTCCAGCGTGTCGAGCAGGTTGAGCAGTGGCTTGAGCTGGACGTAGCGGTGGGCTGTCTTGCGCGCGTAATTCATGAAGCGCGGCAGGTCTTCGCTGTATTTTTCCTTGCCATCGCGGTACTTGAGGCGGCAGAAGATACCGAGCACCTTGAGGTGGCGTTGCAGGCCCATCAGTTCGTAATCGCGCCAGAAATCGCCAAAGTCGGCACGCACCGGCAGGCCGGCAGCGCGGGCTTTTTCCCAGTAGCGGACGACCCAGTCGAGTTCCTGTTCTTCTTCCCAGGAGATAAAGGCATCGCGGAAGAGCGAAACGACATCGTAAGAAATCGGCCCGTAGACGGCGTCCTGGAAATCGATGATGCCTGGCGTCAGGCGGGCGGCGCTTTCGACCAGCATCAGGTTGCGCGGCATGAAATCGCGATGCACGAAGACTTTCGGCTGGGCCAGTGCGCTGTTGATCAGGTATTTGAAGGTGCGGTCGAGCATCGATTTTTCAGTGTCGTTCAGCTGGTAGCCAAGGTGGCGACCGATGAACCATTCCGGAAATAGATCCAGCTCACGGCGCAATAACGTGGCGTCGTAAGGCGGCAAGGTGCTGGCTTTGGACGATAATTGCCATTTGACCAGCACGTCGAGCACCGGGCGGATCAGTATGTCGGCCATTGAAAGATCAGCATTCAGCGCATCGAGATAGCCGATGCGGCCAAGGTCGGTGAGGACGAGAAAACCGTTTTCAAGGTCGTGATCGAGAATGCGTGGTGCAGCCAAGTCAGCCTTGGCGAGCAGGCCGGCGACGTGGATGAAGGGTTTGCAATCTTCCTTTTCTGGCGGCGCGTCCATCAAAATACGCGTCGTGCCGTCCGGCCAGGTCAGGCGGAAATAGCGGCGAAAGCTGGCGTCGGCCGAAGCCGGGGTGATCTGGACGGACTGATCGGGAAAACGACTGGCAACCCAGTCTGTAACAAGTTGATCGCGCGGCATGGGTTCCATAAGCGGCTAGGGTTCGCTTCGTTGTAAAATGCCGGGATTTTAACACTCGGGCATCGCCGATTTCGGCCAGCCCCTCGACTAAGCCTATCAATGACCGGTTTCGCCCGCCGCCCGCTTGCCCTGTTTGTTTGCTGCCTTTTTGCCAGTGCGCAGGTGAGCCATGCGGCAGAGCGTATCGAGCGCGCATTGTTGTTGACGGCTGATCGGCCTGAAAAAAATGAGCCTTTTCCGCCGTCGACCGGAAACCTTGAACTCCTCGCGTTAAACGACAGGCCGCTCAAATTGCGCACCGAGCGCAAGTTCAATGTGCTGGGTAAGAAGAAGCCTCAAGCGCTGAACATGGTGGGGATTAGTAATCCGGTCGAGTTGAAGAAGGACGATAAATATCCGACGTTTGTCATCGCTGAGAACATCGAAGGGCGTACCGACGAAGAAACGGTAGCCACTGGCGATGTTGAATTACGTAAATCCGGCACCCTGATGTACGGCGACAAGATGACCTACTGGCCGCTTGAGGATGAAGTCGAGGCGGTCGGCAAGGTGAAAATGCTGCAGGAGGGCATGGAAGTTGACGCGCCTTATCTGCGCATAAAACTTTCCGAGCAAATTGGCCATGCCGATCAGGTTGACTATCACATGCTGAAAGAGGTGAAGAGCAGGTTTTATAACTCCAACACCATAGTCGCCGTTGCTGCGTCGTCGAATGCTTCCACTTCAGGCGCGCCGATGATGTCCAACGTGCCGAATAGTTACGGTTTGCCGACGGTTGGCCCGAAATCTCGCCCGACGGAAGGCAGTGGTCATGCCGAGCGTGCCGATTTTGAGGGCGAGAATCAGATCCTCCTGACCAACGCAACTTACTCAACCTGCAAACCGGGCGAGTTTGACTGGTATCTGCGGGGGTCAAAGATTCACCTTGATTACGATGAGGACGTTGGCGAAGCAACGCATGCCTCGGTGTGGTTCAAGGATGTGCCAATTTTTTATGCGCCATTGGCCAGTTTTTCGCTGAATCGCCAACGAAAGTCGGGATTCATGCATCCATTTTTCTCAACCTCGACCAAAAATGGCTTTGATTTCACCCTTCCGTTCTATTGGAATATCGCGCCGAATTACGATGCAATGATTTACTCGCGGCACATGAATGATCGCGGTTTTCAATTTGGTACTGAAATTCAGTACAAGGATTTCAACTATCTGGGTGCCAGCAAGCTTGAATATATGCCCAATGACGAGCTATTGAATCGTCAGCGTTACGCCTACAACATCCAGCATCAGCATAATCTTGGGCGTGGCGTATCGGCGGTTATTAACTGGCAGGGGGTTTCGGATGACAACTACTGGCAGGATATGTCCTCCCGTTTGTTGCAGACTTCAGCCGTTCAGCTGCCGCAACAACTCACCTTGAATTACACGCCTTCGCCATGGTTGCGAACCAGTATGCAGGTCTTGCGTTACCAGACCTTGCAAACCGACGTCGCCAATCCGGTAGCGCGCCCGTATTTTCTCGAACCTCAGTTGAATGTGCTTGGCTACCGCCCCAATGTGTTCAAGACTGACCTGAGCATGATTGGTCAGTACACCCGTTTCGTGAATCCTGACAAGGTTCAGGGGGATCGTGCGGTTCTCTACCCACAAGTTTCCTTGCCTATCGTGCATCCAGCTTTTCAGATCACGCCGAAGGTGGGTCTGCACATGACCAAGTACTCGCTGGATAATCAGGTTTCAGGCCAGCCAGAAAGCCTCACCCGGACATTGCCGGTGATCTCGCTCGATTCAACGGTTATCTTCGAGCGCGAAAGCAAACTGTTTGATCTGGAGTACATCCAGACCCTTGAGCCACGCCTCTATTACGTGCGCATCCCCTACAAGGATCAAAGCAAAATACCCGTCTTCGACTCCGGTCTGACTGACTTTAATTTTGCCCAGATATTTGCCGAAAATAGGTATAGCGGTTTTGATCGTCTCAATGACGCCAATCAGCTAACCGCCGGGGTCACCACGCGTTTTCTGGATGCCAACACCGGTGTCGAACGCTTCAAGGCGATGATCGGGCAGCGCTATTATTTCTCTCAGCAGCAAGTGACGCTGCCTGGCGAAACCGCGCGCAATGTTGATTTTTCCAATCTGGTTGGTGCGTTCACCGGCCTGGTCCTGCCCAAGACCTATACCGATACCGCCATCGAATATAACTACAAACTGAGCCAGGTTGATCGTTTCTCGCTAGGTGCGCGTTTTCAGCCTGATTACGGCAAAGTGCTGAGCGCCAGCTACCGCTATACGCGTGATCCGCTGTCTTTGTTACCGCAGGTTGACCAAGTTGATATCGCTGGCCAGTGGCCGCTTTCTTCGCGCTGGTATGCGGTGGGTCGCTACAATTATTCCCTGCGTGACAGCCAGCCATTGGAGACCGTGGCCGGACTTGAATACAACGCTGGATGCTGGGCGGTGCGCGCCGTTGCTCAACGCGTTCAAGCAGTCTCAACCACCAGCACGCCAAATACCACTTTGTTCTTCCAATTTGAACTCAACGATCTCGGTAGCGTCGGCTCCAACCCGATTAGCCTGCTTCGGCGTACCATCCCCGGCTTCGGGAAAATCAACGAATTGCCCAGCTCGGGCGGCCTGCTAAATACTCAATGACGACCATGCACAAAATTTTTTACCGTTTTATGGCTTTGCTGTTTTGCCTGGGCCTCATGTCGAGCCAGTCCGTAGCTGCGCTTGATGAACCGCTGGAGGCCGACAGCATCGTTGCGGTCGTCGCTGATGAAGTGATCACCGCCTACGAATTACGCAACCGGCTCGCTTCTGCCCTCAAACAGTTGCAAAAGCAGGGAACCCCACTACCGCCGCAGGATGTGCTGGAGCGCCAGATGCTGGAGCGCCTGATCATGGATCGTGTGCAGCTACAGTACGCCAAGGAAAGCGGTTTGAAGATCGATGATACCCAGCTCGATCAGGCAATTGGTCGCATCTCGGCGAACAATAAAATGACGCCGCAACAATTTCGGCAGGTGCTGGAAAAGGATGGCATTGCCTACGCCAAATTTCGCGAAGAAATTCGTGGTGAGATGACGATGGCTCGCTTGCGCGAGCGCGAAGTTGACAGCAAATTGGTGATTTCCGATGGTGAAATTGACAATCATCTCGCCAACCAGGCGGTCACTGGCAGTACTGAGGAGTATCAGTTGGCTCATATTCTTCTGCGTGCGCCGGAGTCGGCCAGCCCTGAGCAACTGCAAAAACTGCGTCTGCGCGGTGAGCAGGCCTTGAAACGCGCGCGCGCCGGCGAAAACTTTGCTGAACTGGCCGCCGCTTTTTCTGATGCGCCGGAGGCGTTGCAAGGGGGCGATATAGGCTGGCGTCCATTGGACCGCATGCCGGGACTCTATGCCGATGTAGCGCGGAAACTGGGGGTTGGTGAAGTCAGCGATTTGCTGCGTTCTTCGGCTGGTTTCCATGTCGTCAAATTGCTTAGCAAGCGCGGTGGCAGTGCGGCGGCGTCGATTCAGCAGACGCATGCCCGCCATATCCTGATTCGGGTCAATGAAGTGGTGTCCGAGGCTGAAGCGCGCCGCAAACTCGAAAATGTGCGTGAACGGATCGTCAATGGCGTTGATTTTGCCGAGCAAGCACGCCTTTATTCGCAGGACGGTTCGGCGGCCAAAGGCGGTGATTTGGGCTGGCTGAATCCCGGCGACACCGTGCCGGAATTCGAGCGCGCAATGGATATTCTCAAGGATAACGAATTGAGCCCGGTGGTTCAGTCGCCCTTCGGCATGCATCTGATTCAGGTTACTGAGCGTCGCCAGCGCGATGTCTCTGCCGAGCGCCAGCGTGGTGTCGCCCGTCAGGCCATCCGTGAGCGCAAGCTCGATGAAGCCTATCAGGACTGGCTGCGCCAGTTGCGCGACCGTACCTACGTCGAAAACCGTCTGCAAGAGCAGTAATGCTGCCGATTATTGCGGTAACCAGCGGCGAGCCAGCCGGTATCGGACCTGAGCTTTGTCTGCGCCTGGCCGGCTACGCTGGGCCGGCAAGAATTGTGGTGCTTGGTGACCGTGATTTGCTTGAAGCGCGTGCCGAACAACTTGGGCTGAATATCAATTTCCGCGATTTTCGCCCCGAAAACATGGTTGACCGCGACAAGTTGGATGTCTTACATATTCCGCTGCAAGCGCCAGCCAAAGCGGGAGAATTGAATCCAGCCAATGGCCCGTATGTGCTGGCCTTGCTCGACCGGGCGCTGGCTGGTTGCCAAGCCGGCGAGTTTGCCGCAATGGCAACGGCGCCGGTGCACAAAGGCGTGATCAACCAGGCTGGCGTGCACTTCACTGGCCATACCGAATACCTCGCCGAAAAAACCGGTACACCGTTGGTCGTCATGATGCTGGCCGGTAATACCGAGCGTGGCCCATTGCGCGTCGCACTGGTTACCACTCATCTGCCGCTCAAGGAAGTGCCGGCAGCGATTACGGTGGATGTGCTGGAAAAAACAATACGTATTCTTGATACCGATTTGCGTCAGAAATACGGTTTGAGTGCGCCGCGGATTCTGGTTGCCGGGCTCAATCCGCATGCTGGCGAAGGCGGTTATCTGGGGCGCGAAGAGATCGAGATCATTACCCCGGTGCTCGAAAAATTACGGGCGCAGGGCATGAATTTAAGTGGCCCGCATCCGGCCGATACCATGTTTACCCCGCCGATTCTGGCGCAGGGTGATGCCGTGCTCGCCATGTACCACGATCAGGGGCTGACGGCGCTCAAGTACGCCACCTTCGGGCATGGCATCAATGTCACGCTGGGTTTGCCGATCATCCGGACCTCGGTTGATCACGGCACAGCACTCGAATTGGCCGGCACGGGCCGCGCCGATCCCGGTAGTTTGTTTGAAGCAGTGGCCGAAGCGGCCAGAATGGCGGTGCAGCAATGAAAGGTCACGTCGCGCGTAAGCGTTTTGGACAAAATTTTCTGGTCGATAGCGGCATTATCTCCGCCATCGTTTACGCCATCAGCCCGCAGCGCAGCGATACGCTGGTTGAAATCGGCCCCGGTCTGGGGGCGATTACCGAGCCGCTACTGGCCCGGCTGGATCATCTGCATGTTGTCGAAATTGACCGCGATCTGATCGCTCGCCTGAAAAAACAGCACACACCGGAACGCATGACGATCCATGAAGGTGATGCGCTGGCCTTCGATTTTTCCAGTATCGGCAGCAACTTGCGTTTGGTCGGCAACCTGCCTTACAACATTTCGACACCGCTGCTCTTTCACCTCGCCGAAGCTGCTGAAATCGTTCACGACATGCACTTCATGCTGCAAAAAGAAGTCGTTGAACGCATGGTGGCAACGCCCGGCGATACCGATTTCGGGCGTATTTCGGTGATGCTGCAATACCGTTTCCACATCGAATGGCTGATCGATGTGCCGCCGGAAAGTTTTGATCCGGCGCCCAAGGTGCAATCCGCCGTGGTTCGTCTGATTCCGAAAGATGTATCCGAGCTGCACGCCAAGAGCCTTACCAAGCTCTCGCAAGTGGTACAAACCGCTTTTTCGCAACGCCGAAAAATGCTGCGCAATACACTGAAAGGCACCTTGAGCGATGCCGGCTTTGCCGAGCTAGGCATTGATCCAACGCGCCGTGCTGAAGATATTCCGGTCGAAGATTACGTTCGTATCGCCAATTACCTGACGTAAGCGATAGCGCCACCCGCTCCACAGTTGACATAAAAAAACCCGCCGCAGCGGGTTTCGCAATGCCGGAAGAAATTAGTCTTTCTTCAGTGGGCAGGTGCTCATGCCAAGTAGCGGGTAAGCCGGGCACCAGCCCATCAAGCCGGTGGCGAGTGGGACGATGCCGATGTAACCCCAGACCGGCAGTAAGCCGGCAGCGGTTGCGCCGATCAGGCCCAGGCCAGCGACGATGCGAAGGATTTTGTCGATACCGCCAACATTTGGTTTCATGGTGAGTTCTCCGTTAGGTGTTTTGTACAGCCCGAACTTTAACCAAGTGGTGGGTAACGGTATGTAACTTGCGTCACACAGCCGCGATATTTTGCAATCCTTGACGATTGGTTACGGTCAACTGCTCGCGGCCAAGAGAAACCAGTCCCTGCGCGACAAAGCCTTTCAGTAACCGACTGACAATTTCACGGACGCTGCCGAGTTCATCGGCAAGTTGCTGATGGGTGACGGTCAGCGTTTCTTCCTTACGCGCCAGTATCAGTTTGGCGAGGCGTTGATCGAGTCGATTGAAGGCAACTTCTTCAACCAGTTGCATCAATTCACCGATACGTTCGGCAAAAAGATGGAAAACAAAATCACGAAATGGTGTGCTGTCGACCAACAAGCCGGCAAAAGTTTTGACCGGCAGGGCGAGCAGGGTCAAGGCCGTTTCGGCAATGCCGCGGGCGTTGTAGTCGCTGTGCCCGAGCAGGCAACTCGAACTGATGATGCAGGAGCCACCCGGCGTTACCCGGTAAAGCACCATTTCACGGCCATTACTGGCTTGTTTGACGACCTTGATACTGCCGGCGAGCAGTAACGGAAAACCCTGGCAGGGTTGGTGTTCGGCAAAAACCTCGCTGCCTGCCGGGATTCGCATGCTCGATTGCATCAGCTGAGTGAGCAGATCAGCCGGCAGTCCGGCCAGCGCCGGGTATAAATGCAGCACATTTTCACGGTCGACCGTAACAGTCATCACTTTTTCACTCAACGATGGCCCAGACTGGCGCGTGATCTGAGGGGCGTTCACGTTTGCGTGGGGCGCGATCAACTCCGGCTGCCGAGCATTTTTCGGCCAGGGGGGTGGATAACAGAATGTGGTCGATGCGCAGCCCCAGATTTTTCTGGAAGCCGAGCATCCGGTAATCCCACCAGGAAAAGGTTTGTTCCGGTTGCTCAAAGAGGCGGAAACTATCGCTCAAACCCAGTGCCAGCAAGCGCTGGAAAGCCGCGCGTTCGGGCGGTGAGCACAAAATGCCATCGGCCCAGGCTTTTGGGTCGTGCACATCGCGGTCATCCGGGGCAATGTTGTAGTCACCGCACAAGGCTAATTTGGGGTGCACGGCCAGCTCTTGTTCGATCCAGGTAGCCAGCCCATCCAGCCAGCGCAATTTGTATTCGTACTTCTCACTGCCTACCGCCTGACCGTTCGGCATGTAGGCGCAGATGATGCGCGTGTCGCCAACGGTGCCGGCAATCAGGCGTTTCTGTTCATCGGCGAAATGGGGGTTGCCGCAGGTGATGTCGCTGATCGGCTGACGGGCCAACAAGGCGACCCCGTTGTAGGTTTTCTGCCCGTAAAAAGCCACGTGATAACCCGCCGCTTCAATTTCAGCACGCGGGAAATTATGATCTTCGAGCTTCAGCTCCTGCAGGCAGAGGGCGTCGGGTTGTTGTTCGGCGAGCCAGTCGAGCAGATGGGGCAGGCGAACTTTGAGTGAATTGACGTTCCAGGCGGCGATTTTCATGTGGCATGTGATGAGCGGCGAAGGCATCGATTCTGCCACAGCCATTGCGCATTGCCATGTGGCTTGCTAATGTTCTTCGACGCAGAAAGTAAATTGCGCTCAAATATAAGGAGGCGGGTTTGAAAACCAATTCAGCAATGCTGGTCCCTTTGCTCGGGGGCGTGTTGGCACTCAGTGTGGTGGCCGATGTGAGCGCCCAGGCTTCGCCCTGGGTTGGGCAGATCAAGGTCTCGCGCGGGATCGTTGCCCTGGAGCGTGGCGGTCAGAAATTTCCGGCGCCTGTCGGGGTCCGGCTCAAGGAAAATGATGTGATTCTGACTGAAGCGAATGGCTCGGTTGGTTTGATGTTTAACGACAATTCCGTGTTATCGATGGGTCCGAATGGCGAAGTGCTGCTTGAGCGCTATGCTTATGATTCGACAACCTACCTTGGGGCATTTGACGCCTTTGTCAAAAAAGGCGCCGTGTCGATCGAGGCGGGCAACCTGGCCAATACCTCGCCCGAATCTGTGCGGGTTAAAACCCCGCAGGCCGAAATTCGTGGGCAGGCGCGTAACTTTGCCGTCAACGTGGAAGGAAAGTAATGATGATACGTGGTGGTCAATTAGTAGCCTCCTTGAGCCTGTTTGCCTTGTTGCTGGCAGGTTGTGCCGGTCAACGTGAAACTTATGCCGTTTTGCCCGATGCCAAGGGCCAGGCAGGCAGCTTGACGGTGACGCCGAAGCAGGGCGCGCCACTCAAACTCAGCGGGGCTTATGCCAACGCCGTTGGCAAGCCGGGCTCTGCGCCTGAAGCGAGCAAACTCAGCGAAGAGGAAATCAAGGCGGCTTTTGCCGACGCCCTATCGGCGCGGCCTGATGCGCCAGCGCGTTTTACGCTCTATTTCAAGGAAGGCAGCGATGAATTGACTGCCGACTCAGTGAAAGAGGTCGAGAAAGTGCTGGCCGAGATTCGCAAACGTCCAGCCCCTGATTTGATTATCGTCGGCCATACCGATCGGGTTGGCTCCTTGGCCGATAACGACCGCTTGGCGCTCAAGCGGGCCGAAAAAATGCGCGGTGAAATGGTCCGTCAGGGTTTGCCGGCGGATAGCGTGCAAGCCGCCGGGCGGGGTGAGCGCGAACCTCTGATGCCGACCGCGGATGAGGTGGCGGAAGCGCGTAACCGCCGTGTCGAGATGTTGGTCAGATAAACCCGGAGTTTCAAGATGTCCCGCCTGATTGCCCTGTTGATTGCGTTTTCGCTCAGTTGCGGAAGCGCGTTGGCGGCTCCCGATGTGCCCAGGGAGCCGGTATTACGCATCGAGACAGGTAGCCATCTGTCGCTGATTACCCGGATCAGTAGCGATGCCGCGGGCAATTTTGCGGTGACTTCCTCAGAAGACAAGACGGCGCGGGTCTGGGATTTGCGCAGCGGGCAACAAGTGTCAGTGCTGCGCCCGCCCCTGTCCAGCGAGAGTGTTGGTGCGTTGTACGCGGTTGCCATGTCGCCGGATGGCCGCCAGGTTGTGGCGGGTGGCAATGCCGCCTTCGATAACAAAACCCACTCGCTGTATCTCTTTGATCGAGCAACCGGCAGCTTGCCGCCAAAAAGTACGCTGTCCGGGATTGAGGCGCCGATTACGCAACTGGCCTGGTCGGCAGATAGTCAGCTGATTGCGGTGGGTTTGCGCCAGGAAGGCTTGCGTGTTTTCAAGCGTAACCTGGGTTTTGTTGGGGCGGACCCGGAATATAACGATGCCATTTACGGCGCCGCTTTTTCCCGCGATGGCCGCTTGGCGGTCGCCGCTCTGGATGGTTCGTTGCGTATCTACAGTTTCGGCAAAAACGGGCTGGAGCGCTTGGCCCGCAAGCAAATGCCGGGCAAGCCGTATAGCGTTGCCTGGTCACCGGATGGCAGTCAGATCGCCGTTGGTTTGCAGGATGCACCGCGTGTTGTGGTGCTTTCGGCCAGTAATTTGGATGTTTTGCATACGGCTGATGCTGGCGGATCGGGGAATTTGGGGCGGGTAGCCTGGTCACCGGATGGCCAGACGCTATTTGCAGCGGGTAGCGTAATTCGTGGTGGACGTTTCGCGGTTCTGGCTTTTGCCGGTGCCGGGCGAGAGTCCGCGCGCGAAATTGGCAGTTTCGGCAATACGGTTACCGGCTTGGCTAGTCATACCGGCGGCTTGCTCGCCAGTTCTGCCGAACCGGCCTGGGCGTCGTTTGACGCGAGCGGGGTCAGCCGCTTCCAGATTGGGGCGCGCAATGGCGATTTTCGCGACGCTGGTGATGCTTTCCGGGTAGGGCTGGATGGTCAATTGCTCGCCTTGCCGATGGTTATGGGCGGCAAGGAACCCGTGGTATTCGATCTCTCCAAAGGTGAGCTACGCAGTGCCGCAGCGCCAGATAATGCCAAATCACCGAATATTCCTGCAGGCTTGAGCGACTGGAAAAATTCAAGCACCCCCACCATCAATGGCCGCACACTGGCGCTACGGCCCGGTGAGACGTCGCGCAGCGCCGCTGCGACGCCGGATGGCAGTCGTTTTGCGTTGGGCACCGAGTGGTATTTGCGGCTCTTTGCGCAAGAAGGTAGTCAGATTTGGGAAAAACGCACGCCCGGTGCCGTCTGGGGCGTCAATGTCAGTGGCGACGGGCGCTGGGTGCTTGCCGCATTGGGCGATGGTAGCGTGCGCTGGTATCGCGCCAGCGATGGTCAGGAACAACTGGCTTTGTTTGTGCATGGCGATCATGAGCGCTGGATCGCCTGGACACCGACCGGCTATTACGACACTTCGATGGGCGGCGAAAATCTGGTTGGCTGGCACGTCAATCGGGCCTTCAATCAATCGGCTGACTTTTTCTCGGTGGGGCGTTTCCGCGAACGCTTCTATCAGCCGGTGGTGATCCAGAAGGTCATGCAACTCGCTGATGAGGGGGAGGCCGTGCGCGCGTTCAAGGCAGAAATGGCGCTGCTCGAAGCGATGAATGCTGAAGCGGTTGTGGCCACTGCTGCTCCCGTGGCACCCGCCAAATCAAACGCCAAGGCACAAGCCAGCGCAGCGTTGGCGCGCGCCACGCCGGCCAAGACTCAGGTTGCGGAAACCCTGCCACCAATCATCGAATTGCAGTCTGATCGTTCGCTGGAAAGTAATGAGGGTCTGGTCACCGTGCGCTATGCCGTACGCACGCCAGCGGATGCGCCGCTTAAAGAGGTCAAGGTTCGGGTGAATGGCAAATTGGAGCGCAATATCAAGACGCGCTCAACACGTTCTGCCGATGGGCCGATTTTTGAGGCCATCGTCCCCGTGCCGCCGAAGGATTCGGACATACTGCTGATCGCTGAAAACCGTAATGCCAAGTCGGATCCGGTCACTATTTCTGTCCATCGGCCTGTCGCGCCGAGCGGCAAACAGCCTTATGTCGAACGCTACAACACGCTCTATATTCTGGTGGTTGCGGTCAACAAGTACGCCGGCCAAAATGCGCTGCAGCTGCCGGTCAAGGACGCCAACGATTTCCGCCGGCAGATGACGCGCATCGCCAATGCCCCAGGTAAACAGCGTCTCTATGACAAGCCGGAAATCAAAATGTTGATTGACGAAGATGCAACCCAGGAAAATATCCGCGAGGGTTTGAAGTGGCTGGGTGACAACGTCAAAGAGCGTGATGCCGGTGTGATCTTCCTGGCCGGGCACGGCATGTCGCAGGACAATTCTTATTACTATGTACCATATCGCGCCAGCGATATTGGCAAGAAGGAAAACTGGGTGCCGGGTAATGAAATCGTCAATACCTTGCAAAACCTGCCGGGGCGGGCGATGTTCTTCCTTGATACCTGTCATTCCGGCGCGCTGGCCAATCAGGCCAAGGTGGCTGGTACGGTCAATCAGGTGGATGAAGAGCGCGGGGTGATTGTTTTCGCTTCAGCGACGGCCAAGGAGCTGGCTCAGGAAACCGACGAGTGGAAAAATGGTGCCTTTACCAAGGCCTTGATCGAAGGCTTGCGCGGCGAGGCCGAAGATCCGCGTGACAAATTCATTTATCCAACCACGCTCAAGCGTTATGTAACGCGCCGGGTGCGTGATTTGACCGATAATCAGCAGCGACCGTACGTCAGTGATCACGGAATCGATGATCCGATTGCCGTGGTTGTTAAATAAGAAAATCTTAAAGGGGTTTTTATGCGTCCAAATACCGTTAAACGTCCGCTGGCATTCGGTGTCGCCAGCATTTTCCTGCTCTCCGCCTGCGCGACCAACCCAGATGGTTCCTACAAGATGGATGACCGGGCGACCGGCGCGTTGATTGGCGCGGCGGCTGGCTGTGCGCTTGGTGCGGCGGCCAAGGGGGCGCAAGGCTGCGCGGTTGGCGCTGCAGTCGGTGCTGCTGCCGGTTTCATGGTCGGCTGGTATTTCGAGTCGAAGAAATTGGCCGATGCAAAACAGGTCAATGCGGAATATGAGAAGCAACTCAAAACTTCCGGTAAGGGAAAAACGGCGGCCTTATCTAAAACAGAGGTGGTGCCGGCCAAGTTTGAAACCAAAGTTCAGTCTTCCGCACCTGATAAATCGGGACAGCAAGAAATTCAGGTAACTTCAAATACTGATCTTGTTGGTTATGGCGACAAAGTGCCGGTGGTCCAGCAGAAATATGCGATTTACGACGAAAAGAACAACCTCGTCGAAGAGAAGACCGAGAAAATGGCGGCAGTTGATGGCGCCGGGCGTTATCAGACCAGTTCCAAATTCAAGCTGCCGGCAGATGCCAAAGGCAAGAATTACACAGTTAAGACAACGCTGGTTTCCAACGACAAGACGTACAAGGAAAATACCTACAAGGTCACCTTGCTGGGTAACCAAACTTTGACGCTCGCCGCTCTTTACTGAGTATTTTCACCCTTGGCAGTCGGCTGAACACCGCCTGATGGCTTGCTGCCAGGCGGTGCAGTTTTTGGGTAGCCAGCCAAATCGAGCAGATTGTTATATCCCGTTGGCTCAAAGCCGCGCAGGCTTTGCTTGCCGATTTTGAGTGACGGGATGAACAAATCGCCGACCAGTTTTTTCAAGGCTTCCTGATCTTCAGCGCTTTGCACCATTTTTTCGGTAAAGGGTGCGCCACGGCCATTGAGCAGGTCACGCGCATTTTTGCACTCAGCCAGACAATCCGCAGTGGTGTAGAGCGTGATCGGAAAGTTTTCGACCGCTTTGCGCACCGCAAAAGTTTGACCTTCCGGGTTGGATGTTGCGTCTGAAGTCTTCTTGATATCTTTGGTTGAGCGCGGCGGCGGGGTGTCACTGATCACTGTGCGACCCGTTGCCGGGTCGACCCAGCGGTAAGCCTCAGCTTGTGCCGCGAGGCTCAAGACGATCAGGCAAAGCGTAACGGTAAGGCGCATGGTTCGGCTCCCTGAAAACCTTAAGCGGCAATCATACCGCTGTGGCGGAGCAAGGCATCAACGCTGGGTTCGCGACCACGGAATGCCTTGAACGATTCAATGGCGGGACGTGAGCCGCCAACCGACAGAATTTCATCAAGAAAACGTTGGCCGGTGCCTGCGTCGAACGGGTTGCCGGCTTCTTCAAAGGCGGCGTAGGCATCGGCCGACAGCACTTCGGCCCATTTGTAGCTGAAGTAACCTGCGCCATAGCCGCCACCAAAAATATGCGAGAAGCTGTTCGGGAAGCGATGCCATGCCGGCGGCAGAAGCACGGCGACTTCCTGGCGCACTTGATTCAGCACATCCATTACGGTCAACCCGTTTTTCGGCTCAAAATTTGAGTGAATCAACATGTCGAATAGCGAGAATTCGATCTGGCGCACGGCCATCATGCCGCTCTGGAAATTCTTGGCGGCGAGCATTTTGTCGAACAGTTCGCGCGGCAAAGTGGCGCCGCTGTCGACATGGGCCGACATGCCAGCGACCACTTCCCATTCCCAGCAATAATTTTCCATGAACTGCGAGGGCAGTTCGACGGCATCCCACTCAACACCGTGAATTCCGGAAACGCCCAGCTCTTCGCCGCGCGTCAGTAGATGATGTAGGCCGTGGCCGGTTTCGTGGAAAAGGGTGATTACATCGTCGTGGGTGAACGTGGCCGGTTTGCCACCAACCGGGCGCGCAAAGTTACAGTTGAGATAGGCAATCGGCTTCTGGATGCCAGTGGTGGTCCGGCGACGTGAGCGTGCTTCGTCCATCCAGGCGCCGCCGCGCTTGGTTTCGCGGGCGTAGAGGTCGAGATAGAACTGGCCAACCAGATCGCCAGCCGGTGTTTCCAGCCGGTAGAAACGGACATCTTCGTGCCAGACCGGTGCCGTATCCGGCTTCACCTTGACGTTGAACAGGCTTTCGATGACCTGGAATAAACCGCCGAGCACCTTGGGTTCGGTGAAATATTGCTTCACTTCCTGCTCGGAGAAGGCATAGCGTTTTTGCAGCAGCTTTTCCGAGACATAGGCGGCATCCCATGGCTGGAAATCTTCCAGACCAAGTTCGTCCTTGGCGAAGGCGCGCAGTTCAGCAATATCCTTGGCGGCAAAGGGCTTGGCTTTGGCGGCGAGTTCGCGCAGGAAGGCGAGGACTTGGGCCGGCGTATCGGCCATCTTCGGGGCCAATGAGACTTCGGCGAAGTTGTTGTAGCCGAGCATTTTGGCGTCTTCAAGGCGCAGTTCCAGCATGCGGTTCATGACCGGCGTGTTGTCCCATTCCGGCTTGCTCGTGCCATCGGTAAATTCTGCGGCACGGGTGGCGTAGGCGCGGTAAAGGCGGGCGCGCAGTTCGCGGTTATCGGCGTATTGCATGACCGGCCCGTAGGACGGCGCCTGCAGGCTGAAACGCCAGCCCTCAACGCCGGCCTTTTCGGCAGCCGTTTTGGCGGCTTCCTTGGCATCGTCGGGCAAGCCGGCGAGCAAGGCTGCGTCAGTGACGACTTCGGCAAAGGCATTGGTCGCATCAAGAACGTTTTCCGAGAACTTGGCCGAGAGGCTGGAAAGCTCTTCCATGATGGCCTGAAAGCGTGGCTTCTGGTCTTCCGGCAAGTCGGCACCACTGAGGCGGAAATCGCGAACTTCGTTATCGACGACTTTTTTCTGTTCGACGCTCAGCGTCGCATACTCGGCACTGGCGCGCAGGGCTTTGTACTTGTCGAACAGCTTCAGGTTTTGCCCGAGTTCAGCATAGAAACGCGACACTTCCGGCAGCATTTCGTTGTACGCCTCGCGCCAGGCCGGTACGTCATTGACCGAGTGCAGATGACCAACCACGCCCCAGGCACGGCCAAATGGCTCCAGCCCATCCGACAAGGCCCCGGCAAAATCCTGCCAGGTGGCCGGGGTGGTGGCAGCGGTCAGGTGGGCGATCAGTTCGCGTCCTGCGGTCAACAGGGAATCGATGGCCGGTTTTACATGTTCAGGCTGAACGGTGTCGAAACGTGGAAGATCGGAGAAGTCGAGCAGGGGATTGGTGGTTGTCATGGTGGCTGGCGGTTGGGGAATAAAAAAGGGCGGTCAGAGCCGCCCATTGTTTTTTTAGAGGGTCTTGCCGGTGAGTTTTTCGTACGCTTCGATGTACTTGGCGCTGGTTTTGGCGATAACGTCGGCTGGCAGCGTCGGGCCGGGGGCGACTTTGCCCCAGTCCAGGGTTTCGAGGTAATCGCGGACGAACTGCTTGTCGTAGGACGGCGGGTTCTTGCCTTCCTCGTACTGATCGGCGGGCCAGAAGCGGGAAGAATCCGGGGTCAGCGCTTCGTCGATCAGGTACAGCGTGCCGGCGGCGTCGATGCCGAATTCGAATTTGGTGTCGGCGATGATGATGCCGCGCGTTGCAGCGAATATAGCCGCTTCTTCATAGAGACGGATGGCTGCGTCGCGGGCTTCGGCACAGAGCTGGGCACCGGTCTTGCCGGTGCCTTTGAGGGCTTCGGCCAGGGTGGCATCGCAGTTAGCGGCGGCTTGTTCGTAAGAAACGTTTTCGTCGTGATCGCCGACTTCAGCCTTGGTCGCCGGAGTAAAGATCGGCGAGGGCAGTTTTTGCGCCATTTTCAGGCCAGCCGGCAAGGCGATGCCGCAAATTGCCCCGGTTTCCTTGTAATCCTTCCAGCCGGAACCGATCACGTAGCCACGCACGACGGCTTCAATCGGTAACGGTTTTAGACGCTTGACGACGACCGAGCGGCCACGGACTTGCTCGCGCTCGTTTTCGGCAACGACAGATTCCGGATCAACGCCGGTCAGCTGGTTCGGCACGATATGGCCGAGTTTTTCAAACCAGAAATCGGCAACGGCGGTCAGCACTTCGCCCTTGCGCGGAATTGGGTCCGGCAGAATTACGTCGAAGGCGGACAGGCGATCGGTCGTAATAATCAGCAATTTATCGGCGTCGACCGCATAAATGTCGCGGACTTTGCCCTTGGAGAGCAGGGGCAGGCTGGTAATGGAGGACTGGAAGAGCGGAGCGGTCACGGCAGATTTCCCGAAAGCAAAAAAGAAGGATTATAAATTAATGCGGCGTTTCACCGGCTTCCGCGGCGAGTTTCTTGCGCATGCGGCGGGTGCCCCAAGCAACCACTCCGGCAATGAGTGGAATCGAAACGGCGGTGATGACGTCGCTGTTCAGGTGATGCAATTCCTTCGTGCCCTTGGCCAGATACTGCACCAGTTGCGAGCCGTAATAGGTGAGGACGACGACGGAGAGTCCTTCGACCGTTTCCTGCAGGCGAAGTTGCAGCTTGGCGCGCTGGTTCATCTGGCCCAACAGTTCCTGATTCTGGCGTTCCAGCTCAATATCGACGCGGGTACGCAAAAGTTGGCTGTTGCGCGCAACGCGGCCGGAGAGTTCTTCCTGACGACGGCTGATCGCTTCGCAGGTATTCATTGCCGGCAGCAGGCGGCGCTGCATGAATTCAAAGAAAGTCGGCAACCCGGAAATCCGCACTTCGCGCAGTTCCTCGATGCGCTGCATGACCAGCCCGTGATAAGCGCGCGCCGCACCAAAACGGAAAGTGGTGCGCGCCACCGAGTGTTCGACTTCTGCCGCCAGGGTTGAGAGAACGGCCAGTACGCCCCGTTCATCCTCCGGGCTTTTTGCTTCGCCGATGCGATCCATCAAGGCGGCCAGTTGTTTCTCGCCCTTATAAAGCCAGCCACCAACCTCTTTGGCGACCGGCAGACCGAGCAAGGCCATCATGCGGTAAGTTTCGATCTCGACCAGGCGCTGCACGGTACGGCCGGCCTGACGTTGGGTGAGTTTTTCGTTGAGCACCAGGAAACGCGAGAAACCGTTATCTATCTTGAAATCGGTAAAAATCCACGCCGCTTCCTCGGCCACTTTGGCGGCAACCATCGTCCGGCCATTTGGCGTCAAGCTGGCGAGGACTGATGCCGGGGTGACGTCATCCGTAGACCTCAGTTCGACATGAGCGGCGACTATCAGCTTGCCGGGGATGCCGCTCAGCCATTGCGGATGCACGGCATCGAAGGCGGTGGCGTCGGGGTGTAATTGCTCGCCGGTTTCCAGTGGGCGGAAAAAAGTGTAGCTGGAAAATTCTGTGTGCAGCTCCCAACGCATGCGGAAGGCACCGGTTTCAATCATCAGGTGCGAGTCGGAGCTGTCGATGGCGTTGCAGACATGGCCCTGACAAAGGGTCGCCAGGTTGTCGCGCTCGGCCTGCACGGTCGTTGCGCTATGCTTGAAAACGAGGTGTGAGACAAGCATCGCCCCGTCCAGTGGCACGGGGGGGCGAGCGTGGAATTCGTTATTCAGGCGCTGGCGTAGCGGATGCTCTTCCAGTTCGGCGAGGCTCAGGCGAGGGTGCATTTTTAGGAAGGGCTTATGTTGCGGTGCGGAAGATTGTAGCCGATTGATTCCGCGGATTTGTCCCTGAATTAGCGATTGCGCAATGAAAACAGCTGCTCTTCGGCGGCTGTTCCGGTCAACCCGGAAAACGGTTTAATTATTTGACGATCTGGTTTAGGTGGCATGAGGCGTAACGCGCAGCCATTTCTGCACAGACGAGTTTCACGTACTTCAAGCTTGAGCGGAAGGGCGCTTATCTACAGCCAAGTACACGCTTCACTGCTGCATCAAGTTGTTCGCCTGTTGGTAGATTGGGACCGGAGATGAAGCGTTGCGCAAACTCATCAAGCGAAACGCGCAATTGTCTGACTGGAACCAGGCTCCGTTGAAGGCCGTGGGTGGGAATTGGTTCTGACAGAGCATAGGTATGGATCGTCAATATGTTTGGTCCCTTGTCATCGACCAGCGGAATATCAGCACCAATGATGTCCTCAAATTTTCGATAAACAACTTCCGGCAAGATGAAATACAGTCCCGAACGAACAAAATCCGAGCTTGAATAGACAACCCCTTTTCTGATGATTTGCGGTATCAGTCGTTTGTGGACGTTGGCCCAGTTCATTCCATGTTCGGAGGCCGGGATTGTTTGGGTTTCAGAGGTCAGATTCTTATAGGCATACCAGCAGTCACGATAGTTGTTCGTGATATCGATGCTCTGAACTTCAATTCCTATGTACTCAACCAGTACGCTGTTTTCCAGTTTTGCCAGTACCCAGTCCATCGACAGACTTCTGCCGATTTTCACTTCTTTCCCTGAGTTTTGTCCAAGGGCAACGACAACGCTACCCTTTTCGTCTCGCCTTCGGATGTATTCATCGAACATCAGTAGTTCGACGTCGTCACCGAATGCATCGGCGGAGGCTGACCTCAGGGTGGCGTAGTTGTCTTCATAAAGACGATTGGGACAGATTACGCAGTCACCCAACGGACTGGTGACACTGCAAGTTCCATAAACCACTGTCGTGTCGTGATTGGCTTTGGAGCATGGCCTATTGGTAAAGGGGCATGCCCCCAAACGCCACAGGCTTCGGACTGATGGCGTCAGGTCGTCAGGCGCGTACCCGAAAACTTCAATCAGGTCTTTTTTGGCAGGTCTGATTGTGGTCACTATTTTTCTCCGATCAGTTGGGCAATTTCATTGCCGATGGCGCGTCCCAGCAACGGGGGGACTGCATTGCCGATCTGTTCGTACTGTTGGGTGATGCTGCCTGAGAACCTGTAGCTATCTGGGAAAGATTGAATTCGGGCGGCTTCTCGTACAGAAATAATTCGATCCTGTGTCGGGTGGAAGAAGCTTCCCCAGTGCGGATCACACTTGGTGAGTACAGTTGAGCAAAGCGCATCGGGATGGAGTCGACCGTAACGTTTGGTGTGGTCGCTGCGCCTGGCTCTCTGGAGTCCGGCGGGCAGCAAATCAAACGGAATATCTCTCCAGCTGCCCCCTTGGGGAATGTATTTAAGGCGTTCCAGATTAACCTGGGCGACCCTGGCGCAATGGTGTGCGGTGAGTTCTGTGGCGCCATCTCGCAGGTATTTTTGATAATCGGAGGAAGCTTTCTTCGCATACCCGGAAGGACTTAAGGTTTCTCCGTTGCCGATTTCTGGCAGGTCGGACAGCGCATCCCAAACGGTTGTATGTGGTCGCAAAGTTTGCGCAAATAATGGCAAAACAGAAAGGCAGAGTTCTTTGGCGCCGGTAAAGTTGGCAACAGCCTTTGCGTTGTATTCAGGCTCAGGAAATGTAACTTCACTTTTTAGGTTCCTGATCCCGATAAATACGGTTCGGAAACGCATTTGTGGGACACCGTAGTGACCAGCGAAAAGTATTCTGTGTTTGACGCTGTATCCCATGGCGTGAAGTTCTTTGTATATCTGCTCAACCACCGTGCCGCACCCCAGTGACACAATGCCCGGGACGTTCTCAATCAAAACCGCCTTGGGCTTGATGGCCGATACAACCCGGAGGAAGTCCTTGAATAAGTGGTTGCGCTCGTCGTCGAGGCTACGAATAGGCGCATTGATCGAAAAACCTTGGCAGGGTGGCCCACCTGCCACAAGATCAACCTCACCTTCCTGCACGCCGAGTCGTTGTTTCAGGTTTGCTTCGCATACCGTGCGCACATCACCGACGACCATCTCTGTCTCTGGATGGTTTATGCGGTAGGTTTCAGCGTATTGTGGCACTAGCTCATTCGCCAGTAGGGGTTGAAAGCCAGCCTGTTTGAGACCACAGGAAAGGCCGCCAGCACCTGCGAACAGGTCAATGCTCTTCATGGGTTTGACTATCCGTCAGTGAAAAATTAAGGGGCTGATCTTATCATCGGCGAGCAATCGAAAGCCGGTGCATGGAGCAAGGAAGTGATGGTAAGCAAGGACGGCGGGACTTGATTGATCAAGCGACTGAAAACCGTCAAGCCAAGAAATAACAGCCGCTTTGGGGCGGCTGTTGCGGTCAACACCGAAAAACTATCAATTATTTGACGATCTGGTTCAACTCGCCCGAGGTGTAACGAGCAGCCATTTTTTCCATCGAAACGGCTTTGATCTGGCTGGCGCGGCCGGCGCAGCCGAAGGCTTCAAAGCGGGCCAGGCAAATTTTCATGGCAGCTTCGCGGGCTGGCTTGAGGTAGTCGCGCGGGTCGAATTTGCCCGGATTTTCAAACATATAGCGGCGGATGGCGCCGGTCATGGCGAGGCGGATGTCGGTGTCGATATTGACCTTGCGCACGCCGTGCTTGATGCCCTTGACAATTTCTTCAACCGGCACGCCGTAGGTTTCCTTCATGTCGCCGCCGAATTCGCGGATTTCGGCGAGTAGTTCCTGCGGCACGCTGGACGAACCGTGCATGACGAGGTGGGTGTTCGGGATGCGGGCGTGGATTTCGGCGATGCGGTCGATGGCGAGGATGTCGCCCGTCGGCTTTTTGGTGAATTTGTAGGCGCCGTGGCTGGTGCCGATGGCGATGGCCAGCGCGTCGCAGTTGGTTTGCTTGACGAAGTCGGCAGCCTGGTCCGGATCGGTCAGCAGCTGTTCGCGGGTCATCTTGCCTTCGGCGCCGTGGCCGTCTTCCTTGTCGCCCATCATGGTTTCGAGCGAGCCGAGGACGCCGAGTTCGGCTTCAACGGAAACGCCGATGGAATGGGCGAATTTGACAACTTCCTTGGACACACCAACGTTGTATTCGTAGGAGGCGGTGGTCTTGCCGTCAGCTTCGAGCGAGCCGTCCATCATCACCGAGGTGAAGCCGGAGCGGATGGCGCCCATGCAAACCGCCGGGCTTTGGCCGTGGTCCTGGTGCATGACGATGGGCAGGTGCGGGTAGGCTTCGAGCGCGGCGAGAATCTGGTGGCGCAGGAAAGGTTCGCCGGCATATTTGCGGGCACCGGCCGAGGCCTGCATGATGACCGGGGCGTCGATCTGGCTGGCTGCTTCGCAGATGGCCCAGACTTGTTCCATATTATTGACGTTGAAAGCGGGTAGACCGTAACCATTCTCGGCAGCGTGGTCGAGTAGTTGGCGCATGGAAACGAGTGGCATGGTAGCTCCTGTTCTGTATCGAATTTATTTGACTGGGTTATTTTAGATGATTTGATGTTCGCCAACGCGCACGATCTTCAGGGTGTTGGTGCCGCCAGCGCAGCCAATCGGCTCACCGATGGTGAGGGCGATCAGGTCGCCCTTTTGGACGACGCCACGGTCGATCAACAGTTGCTCGGCTTCGGCCAGCAGCAGGTCGCGGTCGGTGTGTTGTTGCTTCATCAGGAAGGGGTAAACGTCGCGGTAGAGTGCCATGCGGCCAATCGATTCGGCATCTGGCGTCAGCGCATAAATTGGCACGCCGCAATTGAGGCGGCTCATCCACAGGGCCGTCGAGCCGGATTGAGTCAGTGCGGCGATGGCTTTGACCTTGAGGTGGTGCGCGGTCCAGATCGCGGCCATGGCAATCGATTGGTCGATGCGGGTGAAGATGCGGTCGAGGAATTCGCGATCCAGCGTCACTTCAGCTGAACGCTCGGCTTCGATACAGATACGCGACATCGACTCAACCGTTTCCACCGGGTATTTACCGCTGGCGGTTTCGGCGGAAAGCATCACCGCATCGGTGCCATCGAGCACGGCGTTGGCCACGTCGGAGACTTCGGCGCGGGTCGGCACTGGCGAGTAAATCATCGACTCCATCATTTGCGTGGCGGTGATCGTCAGCTTGTTCATGTCACGCGCCATGCGGATCATTTTCTTTTGCAGCGCCGGCACCGTCGCATCGCCGACTTCAACCGCGAGATCGCCACGGGCGACCATGATGCCGTCCGAGGCGCCAAGGATTTCAGCCAGATTGGTGATCGCTTCAACGCGCTCGATCTTGGCGATCAGTACGGCGGAGCTGCCGGCGGCACGCAGCAACTGGCGCGCCATGTACATGTCGGCGGCACTCTTGGGAAAGGAAACTGCGACGAAATCGACCCCGATCTGGGCTGCCGTCTTGATGTCGTCCATATCCTTGGCGGTCAGCGCCGGTGCGGTCAGTCCGCCGCCCTGACGATTGATGCCCTTGTTGTTCGAGAGATCGCCTCCGACCAGCACGCGGGTGTGGATTTCATGGCCACGAACGCCGAGCACTTCCAGCTTGAGCCGGCCATCGTCGAGCAGCAGGATGTCGCCATTGACCACATCCTTGGGCAGATCCTTGTAATCGAGGCCGACGCGTTCCTGATTGCCGATCGCGCATTGCGCATCAAGAATGAAGGTGGCACCCGATACCAGCGTGATTTTCCCGCCATCAAACTTGCCGACGCGGATTTTTGGTCCTTGCAGATCGCCCAGAATGCCGACCGTCCGGCCAAATTTTGCGGCGGCAGCACGAATGCCGGTGGCGCGGGCAATGTGGTCTTCCACCGTGCCATGCGAAAAATTCATCCGCACGACGTCGATGCCGGCCTGCACCAGATTTTCAAGAACTTCCTGAGTCGATGAGGCGGGGCCTAGCGTGGCGACAATCTTGGTATGGCGGCTCATGGTTGTTAGTCTCTAGTTGTTAGTTGTTAGTTGTTAGCGAATTCTTGAGGCCGGTTAGCATGCGGCCGATTTCATCGGTTTTCGAGAGAAGGTCTTGGCAGGATTCTTCTGGGCAAAAGCCAAGGCGATGGGTGAGGATCAGTTGTGTTTCAAGCTCGGCAAGCGAGCCGGCTGCAATTGACAGATGATTCTGAAAAGCGCCGTTGCTTTTGCGAGCCTGACCTTCGGCAATGTTGCTGGGAATTGAAACCGCTGCACGTTGCATTTGAGAGATCAGACCATAGCGCTCTACAGCGGGGATGCGTTGGCAAAGACGATAGATTTCAACAATGAGATCCATCGCCCTTTTCCAGACCAGCAGATCACTGTAAGCCACCGTCTTTGCTTTTGGCTAGTAACTAATGACCAGCAACTAACAACTAGCCTTTAGCCCGCTCTTCCAAAATCGCAATCGCCGGCAAGGTCTTGCCTTCCAAAAACTCAAGGAAAGCGCCGCCGCCAGTCGAGATATAGCCCACATCTTCGGCAATGTGGAACTTGGCAATCGCGGCCAGCGTGTCGCCGCCACCGGCAATCGAGAAGGCTTCGGAGTGGGCGATGGCCGAGGCCATCATTTTGGTGCCGCCGGCAAACTGCGGCAGCTCGAAGACGCCGACCGGGCCGTTCCAGACGATGGTGCCGGCGTTGGCAATGATTTCGGAGAACTTGGCAGCCGTTTTCGGGCCAACGTCGAGAATGCGGTCATTGGCATGCACATCGTCCACCGAAATTTTGTTGGCACGGGCCAGGGCGGAGACTTCGTCGGCGACAACAACGTCAACCGGCAACGGCACTTCGGCGCCACGTTCCTTCATGATGTCCATGATGGCATGGGCTTCCTTGACCAGATCGGCCTCGGCCAGCGAGTGACCGATGCGTTTGCCATCGGCGAGCAGGAAGGTGTTGGCGATACCGCCGCCGACGATCAGTTGGTCAACCTTGCTGGCCAGTGATTTGAGAATGGTCAGCTTGGAAGACACCTTGGAGCCGCCGACGATGGCGACCAGTGGGCGCTTCGGATTGGTCAGGGCTTTTGTCAGCGCGTCGATTTCAGCACCCATCAGCATGCCGGCACAGGCCACCGGGGCGTATTTGGCGATACCGTGGGTGGTCGCTTCGGCGCGGTGAGCGGTGCCGAAGGCGTCATTGACGTAAATGTCGCAGAGCTTGGCCATCTTCTGGGCCAGCTCGTCATTGTTCTTCTTCTCGCCTTTATTGACGCGGCAATTTTCGAGCAGCACGACTTCGCCCGGCTTGACTTCAAAACCACCGTCGACCCAGTCAGTAATCAGGCGCACCGGCACGTGCAGCATCTGGCCGAGGCGCACGGCAACTGGCGTCAGGCTGTCTTCGTGGCGCAATTCGCCTTCGGTCGGCCGGCCAAGGTGCGAGGTGACCATGACGGCAGCGCCTTTTTCCAGGCAGTACTTGATCGATGGCAGCGAAGCGCGAATGCGGGTGTCTTCGGTGATGTTGCCGGCTTCGTCCTGCGGCACGTTGAGGTCGGCGCGAATGAAGACACGCTTGCCGGAAACATCGAGGTCGGACAGTTTGATGACGTTCATGGTTATCTCCAGAGATTGAGCTTAGTTGTCTTGCGCGGCCCAGCGGCGCGACCAGTGGTCGGCCACTTCGAGCATGCGGTTGGCGAAGCCCCATTCGTTGTCGAACCAGACGAACAGGTTCACCAGGTGCGTGCCGGCGGTGCGCGTCTGGCTGCCGTCGAC
>JBDKHF010000041.1:0-81826 GCA_039797825.1 Pseudomonadota bacterium
CGGCAGCAATCGCGCTACCGCTCTAGCTTTGAACTTCTCTGAGTACCTGGCCATTTCCATCCTTTATTGCCGCCTATAGTTTAGATTCTATTGAGGCGACAACTATTCTGACGCGGAGGGACTTGGGAGAGGATTGTTTCCGTTCCGGCCCGCATATCGAGGGGCCGAGTCGAGAGCCACAAGGCATCAACCCGAATCATCGCAGCCAGTCGCGCAACCAGGCAGCACAATCAGCTGAGGCCTGTACCGGCCAGCCAACTTTGATTGCCGCATTGCCGCGTCGAATCTCGATCCGGATGTCGCGCGATGCCGATTCGGCCTGCGCTAACGGCAACTGTACGAACGCTGGCGCCATCCCTGGTGCGGTTTCAATGACGGGCATCGGCACACGCCGCGTCGGCGGTTCAATACTGCGCTCACGCATCCACCGCCGGACTTGGTTCGCGTTGACCCCGTTGGCCATTGCAATGCCAGCGACCGAGGCATCTGGCTCGCAGCATGCATCAATCACTGCTTGCTTGAATTCTTCCGGGTGATACCGCCTGCGCCGGCTTGGCTTCTGAATTTCCATCGAGAGTGTCCACCATCGTTTTTAAGGGGACACGATCTTCGCGGTCTAACGCCTCAATTTACAGATGGGTTCGCCGGGGGCTTACTGAACATCGACTTCCCCAATGGTGGACCGTCATAAAACCCGGATCACACCCCCATCGGACAGTCTCTCTCATGGTAAGCCAAGAATCAGCGCATCGAATTGGCTTCGGGTAAGCGTGACGCGGCCATCGCCCGGTCGAAGTTGAAACCGACCTTGGTTCAAGCGAAGATTGGCCAGCCAGATTCCGTAACCGTCATGCACCCGCACTTTCAGGCGGTTGCCGCGTTGGTTGGCGAAGAGATAGGCATGGTGCGGCTTCGCTTCACCAAAGATCCTGACGACCTGCGACAGGATCGTTTCCGTTCCGGCCCGCATATCGAGTGGCCGAGTCGAGAGCTACAAGGCATCCACCCGGATCATCGCAGCCAGGCAACACAGTCGCCCGATGCTTGTACCGGCCAGTCAACTTTGGTCGCAGTGTTGCCACGACGGATTTCGATCCGGATGTCCGGCAATTCCGGCTCAGGGGCAAGGGGAAGTTGCACAAACTCTGGGGCAGTTGCCGGAACAGGCTGGGTCGCCGGCACTGACATGCGCTGCTTCGGCATTTCGATGCCGCGCTCACGCATCCATCGCCGGACCTGGTTTGCGTTAACACCGTTGGCCAGCGCAATGCTGGCGACCGAGGCGCCTGGCTCGCAACATGCCTCAAGCACCGCTTGTTTGAATTCCTCCGGGTGATATCGCCTGCGCCGAGTTGGTTTCTGGATTACCATCGAAAGCGTCCACCATCGTTTTTAACAGGGACACCATCTTCGCGGTCTAACGCATCAATTTACAGATGAGTTCGCCGGGCGCTTACAAATAATCATCTCGGACGCTTGTCGATCACACGCTTGGCCTTCCCTATCGAGCGCTCGACCCCGCCAAGCTCAACGATTTCGATACGGGCTGATATGCCTATGTAGGATTTGATGTGGTGTTGCAAGTCATGGGCAACGAATTCCTTTTCTGTTCCACTGGCAAATTCAAATTCCGGCTTTAGTTCAACATTGACCTTCATGGAATCCAGGTGGCCATCCCGTGTTACTTCGAGAACGTAATGTGCGGATAGTTTTGGTTGTTTGAGTATCAATTCCTCGATTTGAGAGGGGAATACGTTGACGCCACGAATAATCAACATGTCGTCTGAGCGGCCTGTTATTTTGCCTATACGACGCATGGAACGTGAGGTTGGAGAGAGTAGTCGGGTCAGGTCACGAGTGCGGTAGCGGATGACTGGCATTGCTTCCTTGGTCAGTGACGTGAATACCAGTTCGCCCTGGCTGCCTTCGGGTAAAACCACCCCGGTTAGCGGATCAATGATTTCTGGGTAGAAATGGTCTTCCCAAATTACTGGGCCGTCTTTGCTTTCTATGCATTCGTTGGCAACGCCCGGTCCAATGACTTCGGATAAACCATAAATATCAACGGCATCAATATCGAATGCTGCTTCAATTTCACAACGCATCGCATCCGTCCATGGCTCTGCGCCATGAATGCCAATTCGTAGATTGGTGCTGTGTGGGTCTATGCCTTGTCGGCGAAACTCGTCGGCAATGTTGAGCATGTACGATGGCGTCACCATGATGATGTCAGGTTTGAAATCGCAGATAAGTTGGACCTGCTTTTCAGTCTGTCCACCCGACATGGGAATGACGGTGCAACCGAGTTTTTCCGCACCGTAATGTGCGCCTAAGCCCCCGGTGAATAAGCCATACCCATAGGCGATATGTACGATATCGCCTTTGCGCCCACCGGAAGCGTAGATTGAACGGGCAATCAAGTCGGCCCAGGTATCGATATCCCTTTGTGTATAGCCGACTACGGTCGGTTTGCCGGTGGTTCCACTCGATGCATGTACGCGAACAACTTCTTGCCGGGGTACAGCAAACATTCCGTACGGGTAGTTGTCGCGTAAATCCTGCTTTGTCGTGAATGGAAATTTTGCTAGATCAGCGAGTGATTCAAAGTCGTCCGGATGTACGCCTGCCGCATCAAATTTTGCTTTGTAGTGAGCTACGTTTTTATATACGTGTTTAAGCGTCCATTTAAGGCGTTCTGTTTGTAATGCGGTGATTTCGTCGCGGCTAGCGGTTTCGATTGGGTGATGACCTTGATGCATTGTGTATCTCCTCCTGAGAGTTGGATTTTGCCGTGCAGAGTGCATGTCACACTTGAGCCAGATCAATTAGAGGGGTTTGCCCTGCCTGTTGTCAGTATGTCCGGACTGGATTCGCAGGGTCATTGATCATCATTGGCAATATCGAAAGCTGATGGTGATTGCTGCACCGCAATAGCGTGTGGCGCCTTGTTTTGGTGCGAAGCTCTGCAAGCGCTTGGTTAGCAATGTTTATAAATCAATGTGTTGCTAGCTTGGCACGCCGCTTGCGAAGTAAGACCATCACAGCGATTTTCCGCCAACGAGGGTGGGCTGATGGCGACGACGCCATGCGCTGAAGCAAGCAATCCTCCCTCAACGACCATTCCCACGGTCAACCCGGAAAACATATCCAAAATGGACAAAAAATCATTCCTGCAGGCTGGCCATACGCCCACGCTGCTCGCGGCTTTTCTCTACTTCGATCTCGCCTTCATGGTCTGGGTCCTGCTCGGCCCGCTGGGTATTGGTATTGCCAAGGATCTTGGCCTCTCCCATGCCGAAAAAGGCATGATGGTCGCCACCCCAGTGCTGGCCGGAGCGCTGCTGCGCATCATCATGGGCATTCTGGTTGATCGCCTGTCGCCGAAAAAGGCCGCGATCATCGGGCAGGTCGTGGTCATCGCTACCATGCTCTACGCCTGGCAGGTCGGTGTCCATTCCTACGCTGAAGTGCTGGTCCTCGGCCTCTTCCTCGGCGTTGCCGGTGCCTCTTTTGCCGCTGCGCTGCCGTTGGCGTCGCGCTGGTATCCGGCCGAACATCAGGGCACGGCGATGGGCATTGCCGGTGCCGGCAACTCCGGCACGGCGCTCGCTGCCTTGTTCGCCCCGGGTCTGGCCGCCGCCTTTGGCTGGGTCAATGTTTTCGGCATCGTGCTGATCCCGCTGGTCATCGTGCTGATCGCCTTCATCTTCATGGCCAAGGATGCGCCGGATGCGCCGCCGCCCAAGACCTTTGCCGAATACATGAAAGTGCTCAAGGACAAGGATGCCTGGTGGTTCATGTTCTTCTACTCGGTCACCTTCGGCGGTTTCGTCGGTCTGGCTTCCTCGTTGGTCATCTACTTCAACACGCAGTACGGCCTTGATCCGAAGATGGCCGGCTTCTTTACCGCCGGCTGCGTCTTCGCCGGTTCGCTGGTGCGCCCGATTGGCGGGAATGTCGCTGACCGCATCGGTGGCGTCAAATCCTTGTCGGTGATGTACGTCTTCGCCGCCATCTTCCTCGCCATCGTCAGCTTCGGCTTGCCGCAAGCCTGGATGGCGCTGGTTGCCTTTGTTGGCGCCATGCTTGCCCTCGGTATGGGCAACGGTGCCGTGTTCCAGTTGGTGCCGCAGCGCTTTCGTAAAGAAATCGGCGTGATGACTGGCCTGGTTGGCATGGCCGGCGGTGTCGGCGGTTTCTACCTGGCTTCCAGCCTGGGCTATTCCAAGCAACTGACCGGCAGTTATCAGGCTGGTTTCCTGATCTTCGCGGCGCTCGCCGTCTTCGCCCTGATCGGCCTGACCGGTGTCAAAACCCGCTGGCGCACGACCTGGGGTGCCAGCCATCTGACGGCAGCAAAAATCTGATTTAGAGTAGATGGGCGGGGTGGCTAAAGAGCTATCCCGCCTTTTTTATTGGGAAATGTCATGCCCCTGCAAGTTGCCATCGGTCACGCCTCGCTGACCGGCCCGCGTGAGCGCAATGAGGATTTTTGCGGCGTCGCCACGCCGGTTGGGCTGGAACTTGAAAACAAAGGCGTGCTGGCCGCCGTCGCGGATGGCATCGGCGGCCACAAGGGCGGGCGTGAGGCGGCTGAATATACGGTGCGTGGCCTGCTCTCCGATTATTTTGCAACGCCGGATACGTGGAGTGTGCCGCGTGCGATTGAAACGGTGACGACGGCGCTCAACCGCTGGGTGATCGCCGAAGCCAACCGCAATGCCGAACTGGCTGGGATGGCCACCACCTTGTCGGCCATCGTCTTGCGCGGTCGACGCTTTTATACGGCCCATATTGGGGATAGCCGCATTTATCGTCTGCAGGAAGGCCAGCTACGCCGGCTGACGGTTGATCACACTTGGGAACATCCCGAATTGAACAATGTGCTGTCACGCGCCGTCGGCCTGGACCCGCGGGTGCTGATGGATTTTGCCGATGGCGAGCTGGCGGTCAACGACCGTTTTTTGCTGGTTTCCGATGGCGTCTGGGGGGTTTTGCCGGATGCGCTGATGGCCGAGGTGCTGCTTGATCACCCGGAACCCCAGGCGGCAGCGGCGGCATTGACCAGTCTGGCGCTGGCGCAAGGTGGGCACGACAATGCTTCGGCGGTGGTGGTCGATATTCTCGCCATCCCACCGGCCAACCTGCGCGATAGTTTGGAAAGCGCAGTCAGTCTGCCGCTGCCGCATCGCCTCAAAGCCGGGCATGAACTTGATGGCCTGCTGGTCGATGAAGTGCTGCATGACGCACGCGAAACGCTACTCTATCGCGTGCACAACCCGCGCAATGGCCAGCAACTTGTACTCAAAACCCTGCAACCGGCGCTGGCGGGCGATCTCGGTGCAACCGCCGCCCTGCTGATGGAGGAATGGCGGGCGCGCCGGGTAGTTTCACCTTTCTTCCCGCAGGTGGTGCCGAGCGAGCAGCGCAGTTGCCTCTATTACCTGATGACCTGGCATGCCGGTGCGACCTTGCAGGCACGTCTCGATGCCGGCCTGCATTTCCCGGCGGGCGAGGTGGTCCGCCTGGGGATTGCGCTGCTCAAGGCGATTGCCACGCTGCACCGCCTTGATATCACGCACCGTGACATCAAGACCGACAATATCCACCTTGGGCAGGATGGCGTTCTGCGTCTTCTTGATCTCGGCGTTGCGATCAGCCTCGGTGAGCGCAAAGCGGACGACCCGATTGGCGCCGCCGGGACGCCGTCCTATATGGCCCCCGAGCTTTTTGAAAATCCCGAACCGCACACCGGCTACGACCTCTACGCTGCCGGCGTCACGCTTTACCACTTGTTGACGCGCAAATACCCTTACGGCGAAATCGAGCCTTTCCAGACGCCGAAATTTGGCGAAGCAACCCGGCCCACCCGCTGGCGACCGGAAATCCCCGGCTGGCTGGAAAATCTCCTGCTCAAAGCGGTGGCCAAAGACGCCAGGGATAGATTTGAAACGGCTGAAGAATTTTTGCTGGCATTGGAGCGCGGTGCCCGCCGCCCGGTTTCCGCGCCTCGGCGCCAGGCCTTGCTGGAGCGTAATCCGGCGCAATTCTGGAAAATTGTCGCAAGCGTTTCGCTGCTGCTTAATCTAGGGTTTTTGATCAGTTTGCTTGGCTAGGAACAAGCCGATCAATTGTTACGGTCAACCGAAAAATCGGCGGATTTATTTGCCCAAATCAGCCTTGACCAACTGGCCGATATCTTCGTCGATCAAGGACCAAAATGGATTACTGCGCAGACGGGTGAGCGCGCCCAGCGCAATTGTCGTTGCACCGCTTTCTCCGCGTAGCAGCCAGGAGCCGATACTCGGAATACCTTGGTGTCCGCTCCCCGCTTGAAAGCCGTAAGCCGGGTCGTTGGGCGGAAACGGCAAGGCCACGTGGCCGAGGGAAACCAGGTGGAGTGGCCAATCCAGCATGTTTTCATGAACGGTTTGCGTACCGTCCGGGGTAAACCGGCGTGTCTCGATACGCCGGCTCTGCGTATTGGCGTTGCTGACTACATCGAGTGTGTAACGGCGCTTGGCCGTCGCCAGGCGTTCGATCAAGGTGCGGGCACCAGGGCGCTGAACGCTGCTCAGCGCTTGCTCGCGATTGACATCAAACATGATCAGCCGATGTTCCGCGCCAATTAATTTTGCAAACAGGGTATCGCTTGCGCCAACCGCACCAACGGTTGAGTCAATCACTGATTGCCAGGCGATGACTGGTGGCATTTGCGCGATGCGCCCTGTTTCTACCGCCTTGATTAATGTGCGCTGCAAACCCTGGGTTGCCCGATTGACTTGGCGGGCCGCGTTGACCGGGAAAGAATTGAATTTGTAAGGGTCGTATTCGGCGACGATTTCCTGCCAGCGAACTTTCTCCAGCACCGGAATCGGGACGATGCTGAAAAAATCAATAAGACTAGCAAGGTCGGCAATGCGGGTGAGTTCGATCGCTGGTGACATCAAAAGCACCCGGTCGGGGCGGCGCAGTTCGGGGTCGTCCAGCGCATCCAGCGTGTATTGCAGGGCAAGGGTGCCGCCCGTTGAGAAACCGCCGATGTAGAACGGTTGCCCGACAGGGGTACGGGCGGCGATATCGCGGGCGGCAATGCGCACCGCCGCATGCCAGTCGCGGGCGTGCATTTCAGTCAGCATCGAGGGCAGGGTGCCGTGGCCGGGCAGACGCAGCACGGTCACTGCGATACCGCGGGCGTAAAGCGATTCGGCCATGGCTTTCATCGCATAAGGCGAATCGGTCAGTCCGTGCATCAGTAAGGCATGGCCGCGTGCCTTGGGCGGCGTCAGGCGGAATGTCCGGTTATACGGAGCGCCATCGACCAATTTATTCACCAGGCTTTGCGGGTTGAAGCGGCTGAATTGGAAAGCCTCATTTTGCGTATCCCAGCCGGCAATCGTGTCGCGCATTTCGGTAAACAGCTTTTCTTCCTGTTGCAGATACGCATTGAAATCGAGATTGCTGTGGAGAATGGCGCTGAACTCACCATTCAAGCGCTCGGTGTGCCAGGGTTCAAGCTTGGGCAAGGCGCTGACGGCATAAAGTGTGAAACCCAGGGCGATAGCCAGGCAGATGATCAGGGTCAGCCGGGTCAGTCGCCAGACAATTTTCCACGATTGTCTGGCGGCGATGCTGGTGTAGCGGCGGAGTTTGGACATTGATGAGCGCTGTTATGGCTTAAAGATCAAGAAAAGTGCCGACTTCCTGGCTGCGCTGCAAGGTGTCTTCATAGCCAAGATCAATCAGGGCACTGGTGTAAGGCTTTTCAAAAAGCAGGTAGCTGGTCAGGGCGCCGCCCTGGCGGTTCATCGCACCGATCCCGGTCAGCAATGCTTTGACCGGCCAGGGCAGGGCGCTGGCGTGGTCAGCGGCGATTCGGTCAAGGCGTTGCGAGGGCGAAATGACCAGGGTTTCAATCGGGCGCAGTGCCATCTGGTTTTGCTCGCGGATTTCCGGCGGAATCAGCGCGAGCGTTTTGTTGATACGCTGCATGCGTTCGATGTCGACCGCCAGTCCGTCGAGAAAAATGCTGGACAGCGCATGGCCGGCGATTTGTGCCAGTGATGGCGGAATTTCCATGCCGCTGCGTTCGCGTGCACTCCCGGTACGCCCGGCGCCGATGATCATGACTTTGGTTGCGCCGAGGTGAATGGCGGGTGAGATAGGCGCGAGTTGGCGCATTGAACCGTCACCAAAATATTCTCGATGGATTTTGGTGGCGGGGAAAATGAACGGGATGGCGCTGGAGGCGAGCAGGTGATCGACACTGATCGCCGATTTGAGGCCAATCCGATGCACCCGCTGCCAGGGGTGGGCCGAGGGATGTGACTGGAAAAAGCTGATACTTTCACCGGATTCATAGCCTGAAGCGGTAATGCTGACAGCGTGCAGGGCGCCTTTGCTGATCGAGCGCTGAATGCCCTTGAAATCCAGGCTGCGGTTGAGTAACTCACGCAATGGGCGGTTGTCGAGCAAGGAGCGCGGTGGGTTGCCGATCAGCCAGCCCAGGGTCAGGGCAGACAGCCAGCGCGCACCGGAGAGGCCGATGCCGGCGGGGTCAGCACGGTAAATCTGGGCAGCGTGCATATTGCGCCAAACGCCGGCAAGAATGGCGACGGATTTGCCGAAATTGTCGGCCAGGCAAGCGACCCCCGCCGCGTTAATGGCCCCGGCTGAGGTCCCGCTGATAATCGGGAAAGGATTGCGCCGGCGCTTACGTTGCAGTTTGACGATGGCGAGCAGGACGCCGACCTGATAAGCGGCCCGGGCGCCGCCTCCGGTAAGGATGAGGGCGGTGCGTGGTGGGCGATTGCTTAGCTCCGGGCTTGCGTCCATACACTTGGCGCGCAGTAATTCTCTATCCAGCCAGGAAATTCGCTGGCCGGCATCGGGCGGGCAATGCCATAGCCTTGCGCCAGATAGCAGCCCATTTCCATCAGGCGGCTACCGTGTGCGGCGGTTTCAACGCCCTCGGCGATAACCGTGCGCTTGAAGGCTTGCGCCAGACCGATAACGCCTTGCGCAATCGCCAGATCTTCCGGGTCGGCGAGCATGTCGCGAATGAAGGACTGGTCGATCTTGAGTGTTTTTGCCGGCAGGTGGCGGAAGTAGGTGAGCGAGGAGTAGCCGGTACCGAAGTCGTCGAGGGCAAAGGAAACGCCGAAATCAACGCATTCGTTCATGATCCCGCTGATGTGCTTGATGTCATCAAGCGCAGCGCTTTCGACAATTTCGAATTCAATCAGCGTCGGTGCGACGCTTGGGTGTGCGTCGAGCAAATGGCGCAAGCGACTGACAAAATCGGGCGCCTGGATATGGCGTGGCGTGATGTTGACGCTAACAGTTACGGTCAACCCGATTTCTTGCCATATTTTTTGCTGGTTGAGTGCGCTCTTGATGACCCACTCGCCAAGCCGGACAGAAACCGCCGATTCCTCAATCAAGGGCAGGAACTCAGCCGGTGAGACGATGCCGCGTTCCGGGTGTTGCCAACGGATCAGCGCTTCGGCCCCGTAAACCTGGCCGCTGCGCATATCGACTTTCGGCTGATAAAAAAGGACGAATTCCTCGGCAGCCAGTGCCGCTTCAATCCGTGTAATTTGTTCGTTGTGGCTTTGCTGGCGCTGATCCAGTTCGGAATCGAAGAAATGGTAGCGATTGCGCCCGGATTGTTTGGCCAGATACATCGCCTGATCGGCATGGCGCAAAAGGACATCCGGCTCGGAATTGTCGTGCGGGAAAACGGTGACGCCAATGCTGGCCGAGATAGTGACAACGTTGCCCTTGATAATGAATTCGTCGGATAGCGCGGTCAGTACCCGCAACAAGGCCGCTTCACACTCACCAAAATCATCAGCACGCAGGAGCAGGACAAACTCATCGCCACCGAGGCGAGCCGCCGTGTCGCCACTCCGCACATACTGTTTCAAGCGTTTGGCGACTTCGATCAGCAGCGCATCACCTGCATCGTGACCATAGGTGTCATTGATTGGTTTGAAACCATCAAGATCGAGATAGGCAATCGCCAGCAGTTCGTTTTTGCGCTTGGCCTGATGCAGGCTTTGTTGCAGACGATCGGCGAATAAAACCCGATTGGGTAGATGGGTCAGGGCATCGTAATGGGCCAGCGCTTCGAGTTTTTCCTGTTGCGACTTGAGCGCCGTAATGTCGGAAAAAATAAAAATGTAGTTCAGCGTTTGACCGCTTGGATTGCTGACGTCACTGATCGTCAACAAGGCGGGAAAACGTTCCCCGGATTTACGCAGACTCCAGCCCTCGCCACGCCAGTGACCTTCCTCATTGATTTGGCTGATCGCATCCTGATCAAAATTTGAATGATCCTGATCGAATTGTTGCCGCATGTCGCGACCAAGCAACTCGGTGCGGCTGAAGCCGGTCATTTCGCTGACGGTGGGGTTGGCATCGATGATGCGCCATTGCGCGTCACAAATAACGATACTTTCATGCGCCTCGGCGAAAACCGTGGCCGAGAGACGCAGTGCCGCCTCGATCACTTTGCGTTGAGTAATATCGCTTGCTGTCCCGCGGTAGCCCTTGAACTTGCCTGCCGCATCGAAAATTGGCTCACCATGTATCGAATGGTAAGAAGTGCTGCCATCCGGGCGATGGATGCCATATTCAAAATCATGAAAAATTTCGTGCGCTTCGAGCGTCCTTCTGTGGCGTTCCCATTCGGCGGGCGTCAGGGTGGTATCGAGTTCCCAGCGACGTTTGCCGATCAACAAATCAAGCAGATTCCTGGCGTCCTTTTCCAGCCGGCTGGTGTCGCGCCGGGTGAAACGGAAGTTGCTGTCCTGTTCCCAATACAGATCGGTTGAAAGATTGAGCAGGCTTTTGAAGCGTGCTTCCGAAGCACTCAACTCGGCAACCTGCAGGCCGATGTGCTGCGTCATGCGATTGAAGGCTTCACCCAGATGGCCGATTTCATCCTTTGAATCGACGTTGACCGTGACCGAATAGTCGCCCTGGCTAACCGCCTCGCTGGCGCGCTCCAGACGTTTCAGGTGGCGCGTCAGCCAGTGTGCGATGGCGAGCAGTAGAAGCAGGGAAAGGGCAATAGCCAGCAGCGCAATAATCAGGCTTTGGCGCTTCAGATGTTGCCGGGCCTCCTGCAAAAACTGGGTCGAAATACCGAAATGTAAGTAGCCGTAAGTCTGTGCGGACAGCGTAATGGGAATCCGCAAATCAATCCGCTCTCTGGTTGCGCTACTGTCGGCAGGGGATAGCTCAACCGGCAATGCGACCTCACTTGCCCAGCCATCGGCAAGCAGGCGATTGCCGCGTGTGTCGGTGAGCACGAAATACTGAATCCCGTCCACTTGTCGGCTTTGCTTGAAGACGTCGGCAATCGGCGCATAGTCCTGTGTCGCCAGCGCTGGCGCGAGCGCGGCATTGAGCAGTATCGAAACCTCATTGAGTCGAGTGCTCGCCAGCTTTTGCAGGCTTTCATCCATCAGGCGCAGGCCATTCCAAGCAAGCGCACCGAGCATCAAGGCTTCGACCAGAATACTGGTGAGGACCAGTTTCCAGCGGATCGACAGGCCGCTTCGTTTGCTCATAGACCGAGTTGCTTTCTGGTTTCCTTGAGGTAGGGATCCAGCGTTTTCATGAAGGCCAGGTCGGCTTTCTGGATGCCGAGATAGCGGCTTTTTTCAAGAAAGTCGGCACCTTCGGGGCTGCCAGCCAATCCCAGCAGCGAGGCGCCAATCTTCTCGCGCAAGGCTTGATCAAGTTTCGGGCTGGCCAGTAAGGTGACATTGGGCAGGACTTCCGAGCGATAGATCACCCGCACCGCCTGGCGCTGGTCTTCCGGGCTTTGATCAAGCGCAAAATGGGCAATGATGGCAGCGTCCGATTTGCCTTGAGCCACAGAAATAATTGCAGTGTTTTGCGAGTTGACCGTAACAAAGTCAAAATCCTTCTCGCTCAGTTTCAAGTCGGCCAGCGTTTTGCTCATGACGATATTGACCAGAATCGAACGGTCCGTAATCGCAACGCGTCGGCCACGTAGATCCTTCAATTGAGCCAGCGGCGAATTTTGTGCAACCACCACGGCAGCGTGGAGCGGGCCGGTAAAGCGCGCCAGTGGCAGATAGCCGCCATCCAGTTGAGCCAGCCGTGCCTGATGGGCGGCGGTGATAACGATATCAAAATCCGGTTTGAGCGTGCGCCGGGCAAAGCTGCGAACGTCAGTTGCCGTATAAAGTTCGACCGGTCGGCCCAACTCTTTTTCCAGATGCTGGCGCAAGGGCTGGAAGAGGCTGATCAGCACATTCGGCGTCAGATAGGGAATGATGCCAACCCGCAGCGCTTCCTGCTGCGCAAATGCCATGCCATTCAGCCCGCAACAAAGCAGCAAGATTAGCCCGCCGGTGCGCCATGAAATCATCTTTGCCCCCTATGGCACCTACATTAGTGCCTATTTGTCTATGCGGCGAGTATAGGGAAGTCCGCTGGTGATCTCAATCAGTCTAACGACGAACCGCATCAGCCCAGCAATTGGGTGTCTCGTACAAACGCACTTGCGCCAAACGCAAGTGGTTGCCATAAGTGTCGCGATAAGCCGCATCGAGCAATTCAAAGGCAATTTGCGCCAGATTTTCGGCGGTTGGCACGCGGTCAAGAATGACCGTTTTGTGACCAGGCAGCGATGTCAGGAAATCAACCACCGCTTGATCGCCAGCAAAAGCGAGAAAAGCGTGATCCCACAAGTCAACCACGTGCTGTTTGGCCAGGTCTTTAACCTGCGAAAAATCCATCACCATGCCATTGGCCGCATCACCCGCCTTGTCGATGACCTCGCCGGAAAGGGTGATTTCGATGGCGTAACGATGGCCGTGCAGGTGGCGACACTGACTTTTATGGTCAGGAATGCGGTGGCCAGCATCGAATTCAAGGCGGCGGGTAATCAACATGAGGTTTTATCCAATTAGCAGCGGCGGATTATACAATGCAGCCATGCTGACCATTGAAGACCACCGCCGCGATAGTGCCGGCCTGCGCTATGTTTACCCGGTTATTTCCCGCCGCGCCGGGGGCGTTTCTGTCGGGATCAATCTCAATGTCAATAACGCCTGCAACTGGGCCTGCCTGTATTGCCAGGTGGAAAACCTGACCCGTGGCGCGCCACCGGCAATCAATCTTGATCTGCTGGAAAGCGAACTGGCCGGTTTTCTCGACGATGCGCTACACGGTGATTTCATGTTGAATCACGTCGCCGAGGCCGAGCGCCAATTGGTCGACATCGCGTTTTCCGGCAATGGCGAACCAACCAGCGCCGATGAATTTCCGGATGCGGTCAGACGCGTGCAAAGTGTGCTTGAACGTTGCGGTCTGGCCGGCAAAATTCCCGTGCGACTAATTACCAACGGCAGCCTGCTGCATCGTCAGCGTGTCCAGGAAGGTATCCGCTTGATTGGCGAAATGCAGGGGGAAATCTGGTTCAAGATTGATCGAGCCAGTGCCGCAGGTATTGCTGAAGTGAATCAGGTGCCAGGCGATGCCGAGCGTGTGCAGCGTAATCTGCAAATTTGTTGTGGTCTGGCCTCAACCTGGGTTCAAACCTGTTGGTTTGCCATCGACGGTAAAGCGCCGGACAGCGCTGAGCGCGATGCCTATTGTGCCTTGCTCGCTCCGCTGGCCACCGAGTTGGCCGGGATTCATCTCTATGGGTTGGCGCGCCCATCGATGCAACCTGCAGCGCCGCGCCTGAGCCGGATTGCTGATCCCGAATTAAGGGATTTAGCACAGGACATCGAAAAAAAAACGGGCATCCGGGTACTGGTTTCCCCGTGATGCCCGTTGCGGCCTGAGCAAAACTCAGGCGGCTTTTTTGCTGCGGCTGCGCGCTGATTTCTTGAGCGACTTGAACAGCTCCGGCTCCTGAGCCTTCAAATACTCAACAACTTCCCAATCTTCGCGCTTGATTGCTTTGACGTCGATCTGTTCAACATGAACCAGACGCAGCAATTCGCGAACCGGCTTGGGCATGTTGCGACCGCTTTCGTAACGGGAGCCGCCGCTCTGCGTGACGCCGAGGGTGGACCAGAACTGCTGCTGGTTTAAGCCAAGCTTGCGGCGGATTTCGCGAGCGTCAATTTTTTCAATAGTCTTAACAGTGGTCATTACTCAATCTCCATACGCTAGTGTTCTGTGGTTACCCAAGTATCCTAGCGGCGTATTGCTTAGGTAATATGACTAAGTGTATAGATGCTTATGACGGTTTGCAAGTACCCAAGTCAAATATTTTTACATCTGCCATTTAGGTAAGTCCTTTAATTTTTCAGGGTTTTTTCTCAGCTTTTAGTGTCAAATGGCGCATTTTTTAAATAGTTGTCATTGACTTGAGGTGGTCTTTTTGCTGCCAGCCAGTAATCGCTGGGCGGGCTACCGGGCCTGGGTAGTGCCAGCGGCAATCAAATGAGTTCCTAAAATGACACCTTGCTGACGCAGTTGTTCGAGTATTGCCAGGCCGTGTGAAACGAGCGCTTCCGGCGCCGGGTGTTGCAATTCCCTGGCGATCTGCAGACAGGCTGTGCGGCCAGTCAATGAGCTGTTTTTCAGCAGTTCAAGCAGATGGGCCGTAACCGGATTGCTGGCGATGAACTGAACTTTGTCTTGGTCATCGCGATAGACCAGCAAGTGGGTTGGCTGTGGTTTGCGTGGTCGGTAGTCCGGGCCGATTTTATGAACCGGCCACTGGTACGAAAGATTCATCAGCGTCGGATTTAAAACTGGTTGCTCGACTAACAAATCGCCTTTGCTGGCATGGTTTGGTATCGGACAATCAATAATGTCGACGGCTAATTCAACCCATTCGTAATCAGCCAGTTCGGCCAGCCAAGCGGGTAATGGCTGTTTGAGTGTGGTTTCGTTGAGGTAGCGAACCAACTCATAAGGGATTTCGTGAAACCACGGGGTGTGGCTTGGCCAGTCGCGATAGAAAGAGCGATTGAGTTGCCGCCATCTTTTTTCGCCGAGGGTTGCACGACAAACCGGAAAGCAGCTATCGAGAAAGCCACAGATGTTGTTGAACAGCAGTTCGTTGTAGACCGCCATGCGCCGGGCCGGCACGCCATCCGGGCGGGGATTTTGCCGTGGATCGCGCAAGTGGCGGCCAAAGGCACGTTGGAAGTCTTGAAAGTCTGTCTTGCTCATCTGACGACTCCTCGTTCCGCTTGGCCTATGCGCGACTGCAGCTGGGCAATCAGGCCAACTTCTGCGGTCAACGCGGCCAGATCCGGGATATTGAAGTCGCGCTCCAGGCAGGTTGGTACATTGCCGATTCGTTGATACGCCGTTTCAAGCAGCGTCCACACTGGGGCGACGACCGCGGCGCCGTGCGTGTCAATCAGTAGGCCATCCGGCTCGACATAATGTCCGGCAACATGCACGTAGCAGGTGCGCTCAAGCGGCAGGGCCGCCATAAAGGCGAGCGGATCAAAATTGAAATTCCGGCTGTTGACGTAAATGTTGTTCACGTCGAGATGGAGTAGGCAGTCCGCTTCGAGGACGATGGCGCTGATGAATTCGGCTTCACTCATTTCGGCGCCCGGTGGCGCGACATAATAGGAGGCGTTTTCAATACCGATCCGCATACCGAGGATGTCCTGAGCGTGCTTGATGCGGTCAACCGTCCATTTGACTGCATTTTCTGTCAACGGAATCGGCAACAGGTCGTAGAGATGACTGTCGTCAGCGCACCACGACAAATGTTCGGTGTACAGCGTCATGCCATGCACGGCCATAAATTCCCTGAGCCGGCGTAGCAGACTTTCATCCAGCGGGGCAATGCCGCCCAGTGACAGCGATAGGCCGTGGCAGACGAAAGGATAACGCTCGCTAAAATAGCGCAAATCTTTGGCCGATTTGCCACCCATGCCGGCCCAGTTTTCGGGGGCGAGTTCAAAAAAATTGATCTCTGACGGAACGCCAGCCTTGAGCATTTCGATTAACTCGCGGCGAAAACCGAGGCCGGCACCACTGGCCGTGCGTGTCTTCTGGTGTTGAGTCATTGGCTGATCTCCTTGGCTTAAATAGCGGGCAGGTTGCCCTGCGCCGCTTGCCCGATTGCGAAGTTACTTCTTGTCAGCCCCGCACTTCGCTTCACCTTTTTTGTCCGCGCCACATTTGGCTTCTACGGCCTTTTTCTCGGCGCCGCATTTGGCTTCACCACACTTGCCATCCTTCTTCTTCTCGGCAGTCTTCTTGTCAGCTCCGCATTTGGCTTCGCCGCATTTGCCATCCATTTTTTTGGTCTCAGCCTGGGCTAGTTGATAACCGGCTTCGAGCTTGGTTGCGCCGAACGGATTGTCTGCCGCATGAGCGATGGTGCTCAGGGTGGCGGCAGCAAAAGCGGAGCCGATGGCGAGTGAAATAATTTTGGTATTTTTCATTATGATTCTCCGTTGATTTGGGTTTTCGGTTTTGAACCCGACGAAATTGTTGGTTCAGGTGATTAGTCGGCAGTCGCTTGAAATACTTACAATGTTTTCACAAAAATAAAAAACCCCACTTTTGGGGTTTTTTTTGATCACTTGGGCGAACCATTCTTGCAGTGACTCAATCTTTGTGGCTCATCCAGTTTTGTGTTGCTTTACGCAGAAAAACAAATTGCTTTTCCATGCGCCGACAGCCGGTGCAGTAAGCCATGTGCCAACGCAAAAGAAAACGCTCGCGCAATGAAAGCTGACGCTCAAGTTGTTCGGAGGCAAGGCGACTTGCCTTTTTGCAGCTAATCATTTCAGCATCCTGAAAGGTATTTCTTGAGATTTTGATACATTAGTCGCCCAAGCGTGAAATAACTTACAAAAATATGAGCCAGGATTTTCTCAGTAACCCCGTGTTTCTCGCAGACCTGCGTCGCGACATGCTGCGTTTTGCCAATCTGCAATTGTGTGATCAGGGGCAGGCGGAAGACGCCGTGCAAGAGGCGTTGGCGGGTGCGCTACAAGGCCAGGACCGCTTTGCTTCGCGGGCGTCGGTACGGACTTGGGTCTTGTCGATTCTCAAAAACAAAATTGTCGATGAATTAAGACGGCGAGTGCGTGAGCGCTTGGTCATGGTCGAAAACGACAACGATGATGATCTGGACGCCTATTTTGACGTACGTGATCATTGGTCCGAGGAGTCGAAACCATCAAGCTGGGCCTCGCCACAACAGGCAATGGAAAACAAGCGCTTTTGGGCGGTTTTCGACGCCTGTCTCTACCGTTTGCCCGAAGCCAGTGCGCGAATTTTTACGATGCGTGAGGTGCTGGGTTTCGAGACTGACGAAATTTGTCAGACGCTGACCATCACCACCAATAACTGCTGGGTCCAGATGCACCGCGCACGCCTTGCCCTGCGCGCCTGTCTTGAAATTAACTGGTTTGGTGAGGCGGCTTGAAAAACGATAGGTAAAAAAATCCCCGCCACGAGGGCGGGGAAACAGGGATTTCTCGAATCGGGGGAGTATTCGAGAGGAGGGGTAAAGCGAATTCAGTCTCTCTGGCGCTGCTTGATCCAGCGCCGTGCCAGCAAAATTACGGCACCAACGGCAACCGCGGCAGCAACCGCTTTCATCGGCTCGGCGTGCCCGTCAGCTAGCCAGTCGAGTCCGGCAACGCCGACAAAAACACCGAGGCTTTCGCTGATGGGCAGGTTGTCGGCAAAGGCCATTAGCGGGACGTGCGAACCGGAATCGTCGCCAGTTGTGGCTGGGCCGGCATCAAGCCGAGTAAATACTGGCGGGCGGCTTCTAGAAACTGGCGGATGTTTGTGTCGTTCATTTGATGCTCCTCAACTAGGTCTTGTAACTTGTCCATGCGTTGCATTCTAGGGAGCGGGCGGCTAGCTGTCTGTTGCTGAGACGTTGCGCCGTAGTAACGACACTTGATCCTCTGTAACGCTTTGTGACTTGCGCTTATTGTTGTGCTTGCCAACTTAAGGTAAAGCGCGCGCCACCTAGCGGGGAGGCGTCGGCGGTCGCGCTGCCACCGTGCAGTTCAAGAACGCGGCGGGTGATGGCGAGGCCCAGTCCGTAGCCACCAGTTGACCGATCGCGGGAGCGGTCGAGCCGTGTGAAAGCTGAGAAGACGTGCTCACGCTCTTCCGGCGGAATGCCGATGCCGTCGTCGTCGACGTGGATCAGAATGTTCTTTTCGTGCAATTCGGCACTGACGATGATGCTGCTGCGAGCGTACTTGAAAGCGTTGCGCAGCAGGTTGCGCAAGGCGTAGGGCATGGCTTTGCGGTCAAGATCGATGATCAGGTTTTCCGGCAGTTTTGAGCAGTCGACCGTAACATTCAGATCGCGGCCGAGCAGTCGCACGCTATCAACTTCATCACTCAGCCATTCGGCAAATTTGACGCTGGAGAAATGCGGTTCCGGTGCTTCACGCTCAAAACGGGCGTAGGTCAGACTGGTGTCGATCAGGTGGTCGAGTTCGTCAAGATCGCCTTCCATCATCACCCACAGGCGTTCGCGTTCGGCGCGTTCGTCGGTTTCCTTGAGCATTTCCAGCGCGAAGCGCATGCGGGCAATCGGTGTTCGCAATTCATGCGAAATGCCGCAGGAAAGTTCGCGATGGGTGGCGAGTAGTTGCTGTACGCGCTCGGCCATACTGTTCATGGTGTCCGAGAGTGAGGCGAAGAGTTGGCTGCGGGCAGCGGGGGCGCGTGCTTCGAAATCGCCGTCGCCAAGGTCGCGGGCAGTTTGGCGCAGCGCTTCAAGGTCACGCCAGACCGGGCGTACCCAAAACCAGAGAGCGATGCCGAAAATCAGGCCGGTCAAACTCCAGGTCAGCAAGCGCAGGCGCAAGTCGAGCGGCAGGCGATCCTTGAGTTCGGGATTGCGATTGGCCGCCAGCGGGCCAACCACCAGCACTTTACTGCTCGTGCCGAGGCGGTGATACATGACATCGCCGTCGTGATCAATGGCGATGTCACCGGCGTCAAGTTTGATGACTTGAGGTGGGGTCAGGGTGCGGTCAAGGCTCATGCGCTCGACGATGCCGAGCCGGTAGGAGAATTTTTCGTCGAGTTCCTTGACCTTGGTTTCCCAGGTACGGCGTGGCTGGCGGAAAAGCTCGTCTTCGATCAGCGTGATGGTGCCGCGCATGAAGCGGCGTGCGTAGTCATCGGTAATCCCGCGCTGGGCGGTGGAGATGACGAAGTCGGCGGTAAAGGCGATGGCAACAAAAGAGCCCATCGCCAGCAAGTAAAAGTTGAAAAACAGCTTGGAAAGACTGTAGCGCCCACCCCGCCAACGCGGCAACGAAACCCGGAAAAGTGAGCGAGCAAGTCCCTGATGGCTGCTCGAATTCTTGCTTTCCGGTGGGCCGGGTTCAGTTCCAGTCATGCTTGCTGAACAGGTAGCCCTTGCCGCGCACGGTCTTGATTCGCGTCGGGTTTTCCGGGTCGTCGTTCAATTTCTTGCGCAAACGGGAAATGCGCGCATCAATCGAGCGATCAAGCCCGTCAAAACCAATGCCGCGCAGTTCCTGCAGCAGATCATCGCGTGACAAGACATTGCCGGCGTGAGTGGCGAGTAGCCAAAGTAAATCGAATTCGGCGGTGGTCAGGTCGATGTTTTCGCCGGAAAGCACGGCGGTGCGGGTGGATTGGCTAATATTGAACTGTCCGAAAACCATTTTTTCGGATTCGCTTGCAGGTCCATCGTTGGTTGGCAGGCGCCGTAGCAATGCCTTGATGCGGGCGAGCAGGACGCGTGGCTGAACCGGTTTGGCGATGTAATCGTCTGCCCCCATTTCGAGGCCAAGAATCTGGTCGAAATCCTCGTCGCGGGCGGTCAGCATCAAAATTACGCCACGATAATTCGGGCGCACAGCGCGGCAGACTTCAAAGCCATCCTTGCCGGGCAGCATCACGTCGAGCATCACCAAGTCAGGTTGTTCGGCCAGAATGCGCGCTTCGGCGGTATCACCACGCGGTTCAATGGTTACCTGCATATCGTTCTTGGTCAGGTATTCAGCCGTCAGTTCGGCCAGGCGTTCATCGTCTTCGACGAGCAGGATGCGTATAGTCATGCGCGCATCTTAGCGGGGGCGGGGGCGCCGGTCCACTTTGTTGCGGTCGACGCGGTTTTCAAGGCGATTTTTTGCATGGTGGATCATCGAGCCATATCTTAAAATCATTCCGTTAATCGAACCTTCAAGGAACATATGTTTTTTTCTAAAGTGCCCCAGCGCGCCTGGTTTGCAACGCTCGCCTTGGGATCGCTGGGTCTGGTGGCCATTGGCATGGAATTGCAAACCCTGCTGCGCCTTGCGCCATGCCCGTTCTGTATTTTCCAGCGCCTGCTTTATATGGTGATCGGTGTGCTGGCGCTGGCGGGCGTGATCTTGCCGATTGGCCGTCTGCTCTGGCTTGGCGCGATTGTCTTGCTGGCCTTGTTGGGCGCCGGCGTGGCGGGTTATCAGAGCTGGATGCAGGCTTTTCCGCATCTGGTCAATGAGTGTGGTTTCAGTGATCCCAATGCAATTGAGCGGCTGGTCGATTGGCTCGGCATGTTGTGGCCGAGCTTCTTTCTTGCGACTGGCTTTTGCAGCAGCAAGGAATGGGTTTTCCTGACCTTGTCGATGGCTAACTGGTCATTCCTGATTTACCTCGGCATCATTGCCTACGCAGCGCTGCTGGCAGGCAAGAAAAACTAAGCAGAAAAACAAAACCCGCCAGAAGGCGGGTTTTTTGAAAGCTGGAAAGCGGCTGAATTACTTCAGCTTAACTTCCTTGTAAGCAACGTGCTTACGGGCCTTCGGGTCATACTTCATCATTTCCAGTTTCTCAGGCGTCGTGCGCTTGTTCTTGGAAGTGGTGTAGAAGTGACCGGTGCCAGCTGTAGATTCCAGCTTGATTTTTTCGCGACCGCCTTTAGCCATTTTATCTATCCTTCTTTAATCAGACTTCGCCGCGGGCACGCAGATCGGCCAGGACGACATCAATGCCGTTCTTGTCGATAAGGCGCAGACCGGCGTTGGAAACACGCAGGCGCAGGAAGCGGTTTTCAGACTCGACCCAAAAACGACGGTACTGCAAGTTCGGCAGAAAGCGGCGTTTGGTTCTATTGTTGGCATGGGAAACCTTGTTCCCAACCATCGGGGCTTTTCCCGTTACTTGGCAGACACGCGCCATGATTGGTGCTCCAGAATTCGCTAGAAGAAAGCCGATTATTATAAACAAAACTTGCCCGTTGTTTCAAGGAGTTTTGTAATTTTTATAGTAATCCGCGTTCGGCAAAGGATAGCGGTGTCGCATTCCCGGCGACAATGAAGTGATCGAGGAGCTTCACATCGACCAAGGCAAGTGCTTCTTTTAGCGTTCGGGTGATCATTTCATCGGCCCGTGATGGCTCGGAAACGCCAGATGGGTGGTTGTGCGCGAGAATGACTGCCGCTGCATTGTGGGCCAATGCAGTTTTGACAACCTCTCTTGGGTAAACGCTGGTGGACTTCAAGCTGCCTGAAAATAATTCGTCAGCCTTGATCAGGCGATTTTGCGCATCGAGCCACAGCGCCATAAAAACTTCGTTTTGGCGGGTGGAAAGTTTGAGGCGCAGCCAGTCGCGCACTTTGCCGGGGCTGGCGAAGGAATCTCGCACGCTCATTTCCTGCGAAAGGGCGCGGCGCGATAGTTCGAAACTGGCTTTTAATTGTGCCGCCTTGGCCATGCCGATACCGGAAACGCTGGCCAGTTCGTCCAGAGACGCTTCGGCAAGTCGGCTCAAATTACCGTCAAACCGCTGGATTAACTCGCGGGCCAGATCAACCGCGCTTTTGCCACGCACGCCGACGCGTAGGTAAATTGCCAGTAACTCAGCATCCGAGAGTGCTTCCGGGCCAAGGGCAAGTAGGCGTTCGCGTGGGCGTTCGCCTTCGGGCCAGTCGGTGATGGACATTTGCCATTTCCAGTAGAATTATCTGGCTACCATTCTAAGGCGCGATAAATGGAATTACAGGGAAAACGCATCGTTCTTGGTGTAACGGGCGGTATTGCAGCCTATAAAGCGGCTGAATTACTCCGTTTGCTGAGCAAACAGGGGGCGGATGTGCAGGTGGCGATGAGCGAAGGGGCCACCCATTTTGTGACGCCGACCACTTTTCAGGCGCTTTCCGGTAAGCCGGTGTTCACTGACCAATGGGATGCGCGGATGCCGAATGCAATGGCGCATATCGACTTGTCGCGCCAAGCCGATTTGATTCTGATTGCGCCGGCCTCGGCAGATTTTCTGGCGCGTACGGCGCACGGACTGGCCGATGACCTGCTGGCGACCATGGTGCTGGCGCGTGATTGTCCGTTGTTAGTGGCGCCGGCGATGAATCGCCAGATGTGGGAAAACCCGGCGACGCAGCGCAATATGGCGCAACTTGTTGCTGATGGCGTGCAAATTCTTGGCCCGGCCTGTGGCGAGCAGGCTTGCGGCGAAGTCGGTGCCGGTCGCATGTTGGAGCCTGAAGAAATTTTGGAGGAGGTGATTGCTTTCTTCGCCCCCAAATTATTGGCTGGCAAAAAGGTATTTATTACCGCTGGCCCGACCTTCGAGGCAATCGACCCGGTGCGCGGCATCACCAATTTGTCATCCGGGCGCATGGGTTACGCCTTGGCGCGGGCGGCGCGGCATGCCGGGGCAATGGTAACGCTGGTTTCCGGCCCGGTCAGTTTTTCGGCCCCGCAAGGCGTTGACCGTATCAATGTGCGCAGCGCGCTGGAAATGCACGCGGCGGTGATGGCACAGGCTGGCGCAGCGGATATTTTCATCGGCGTGGCAGCGGTGGCTGATTACCGCGTAGCGAATGCGGCGGAACACAAGCTGAAGAAGGATACGGGCGGGATACCGCCGATAACACTGGTTGAAAACCCGGATATTTTGGCCGAGGTTGCGGCGCTCAAGGATGGCCCGTTCTGCGTCGGTTTCGCTGCCGAAAGCCAGAATCTGGAAGCCTATGCGCAGGCTAAACGCAAGAAGAAAAATATTCCGTTGATCGTCGGCAACCTGATTCAGGATGGTTTTGGTGGCGACAACAACACCTTGGTTCTGTTTGACGAGGCTGGTGCGCACCCGCTTGAGTCGGCAGCCAAATCGGTGTTGGCTGGCCAGTTGATCGAACATATTGCTTATTTGACAGGGAAAAACTGATGCACCGTATTGACGTAAAAATTCTCGATAACCGCCTGCGTGACAACCCGCCGCATTACGCCACGCCGGGTTCGGCGGGGCTTGATCTGCGCGCCTGTATTGATGCTCCGCTGGAAATCGTGCCGGGCCAGACCATTCTGGTGAAAACCGGGATGGCGATTCATCTGGCAGACCCGGGGCTGGCTGCCATGATTCTGCCGCGCTCCGGGCTGGGTCACAAGCACGGGATCGTACTCGGTAATCTCGTCGGCTTGATCGATTCCGATTACCAGGGCGAATTGATGGTCTCGATGTGGAATCGTGGTCAGGATACGTTCACCTTGCAGCCGCTTGATCGAATCGCCCAGTTGATTGTTGTGCCGGTTTTGCAAGTCGGCTTCAATATTGTTGATGATTTTGATGCCAGCAAGCGCGGTGAAGGCGGCTTCGGCAGTACCGGCAAGTCGTAGTTCAAGGCGGTTACGGTCGACGCGAAAAATTCAGTGATTTTTGGCGTTGACCGCAGCTGCGCAGCAAGCCCCTTCGGGGGGTAACGGTTGCTTTGTTCAGAACAGCTCGATGTCGTTATTTGCCTGGCTGTGCTTGGCTGGGCCATGCGATTTCATTGCGTCAGCCTTGACTTGTGAATTGACCAGCAACTCAACCAGACGCTGGCTACGCGTGCGGAAGCGTTCCAGGCCATTGGTTTCCTTCTGATCCTGATGCAGGCGCAGGAAAGCGTGGAGGTATTCACCAACATTGGTCGTCCGTTGGCTGATCCGGCTGATCATTTGCGTGACGATGTCCTCGAACTGCATGGCCAAAACACCTTCTTGCGTCAGCCTGTGCATTTGTTCGGTGACGGCGGTGATGTGCGCCGAGTGCTGGCGAGCGCGCTCGGTGACTTCCATCAACTCACTGGCCAGTTCGGCCAGGGTGGCCTGTGATCTTTCGGCAATACTCATGTCGACCGCGCCAGCATCGGCAACGCGTTCGCCAACCGCTTGTAGCGAGGTCAAAATATCGCCTAGCGCATTGCGAATCTCGATGTTGAAACCACCAGTACGCGAAGCTAGCTTGCGCACTTCGTCAGCAACCACGGCAAATCCACGACCGGCTTCACCGGCTCGGGCTGCCTCAATCGCGGCGTTGAGGGCGAGCAGGTCAGTTTGCTTGGTAATCCCGGCGACATCGTTCAGGGTGGTGGTGATGCGTCCAACCTGGTCCTGCATTTGCGCAAAGCTGACGGCAATGCCCTGGCTGGTGGTTTGCAATTGATTCATTTTGCTGACAAATTCGGCAATCAGCGTATGTGTTTCATCAAAAAAACGCTGCAAACCGGCTTGGCCGGCAGCCTGCGAATCATCCGAGCCGGTCATTTGCAGCATTTCATCAATCAGCGAACGCAAAACCGCACGCTGGTTTGAGGATTGTGATTCGAGGCCGGTCAGGCTGCCAGATAATTTATTGACTGATTCGCGAATGATTCCCTGCGCCTCAAGCATGTCGTTTTCGAGTGAAGAAAACTGCATCTCGGCATGGGCCATGGCGTCGGTCGACAAGGTGTTGTATTCCGACATGACCGAATTTAACTCGGCAATGTAGGTCTTCTGTTGGTCTGTATTCTGACGTTTTGCGCCATAAGCGATAAAGCCGCTGGCTGCGAGAAGTACCCCAATCACCAGGAAGAAATGCGGAGAAACCGGGCCCATGCTTAACGACCAGGCCCAAAGTGCAATGCCGAATAGTGCAGAAATCCAGATCAGGAGGTCGTTAAGTGGTTTCATCTCAGCCCATCGCTTTCAAATGCTGAATAATTTCCCCGGCCATCGGCTGGGCATCGCCGTAGAGCATACGGCAGTTATCGGTATAGAACAGCGCATTCTCGACGCCGGAATACCCGGTGCCCTTGCCGCGCTTGATCACGATGACGTTCTGCGCCATATCTGCATTCAAAATCGGCATGCCGTAGATCGGGCTCGTTTTGTCCGTTCTGGCCGAGGGATTGACTACGTCGTTGGCCCCGATAATCAGCGCCACATCCGCCTGGCCAAACTCGCCATTGATCTCTTCCAGATCAAAGATCTTGTCGTAAGGCACACCCGCCTCAGCCAGCAGCACATTCATATGCCCCGGCATCCGTCCTGCGACCGGATGAATCGCAAACTTCACCTCAACCCCCGCCTCTTCCAGAATCGACGTCATCTCCCAGACCTTATGCTGGGCATGTGCCACCGCCATGCCGTAACCCGGCACGATGATCACCTTGCTGGCGTAACGCATCATCGCCGCCGCATCGAGTGCACTCAGTTCCTTCATTGAACCGGTAATCGCTTCACCCGGGCCACTCGCCACCATCGGCGTGAACAGAATGTTCGAGATCGGCCGATTCATCGCCTTAGCCATCAATTGGGTGAGCAGCGTACCCGCCGCACCCACCACAATACCGGCGATGATCAATGCCGGATTGCCCAGCACATAACCTTCAAAGCCCACGGCCAGACCGGTAAAGGCGTTGAACAGGGAAATCACCACCGGCATGTCGGCCCCACCAATCGGCAGGGTGACGATCAGGCCAAGAATCAGGGCAACCGCGAAGAAGGCAAAGATCAGTTCCGGTTTGGCCGGGGCCATGATCACCATAGCGCCACCCAGACCGATAGCAATCAGGGCAAGAACGACGTTGACCGCATTCTGTGCCGGCAGGCGATGGGCTTTCTTCAACACCCCTTGCAACTTGGCCCAGGCAACGCAGGAGCCGGTGAAGGAGATCGCGCCGATCAGCGCACCGATGACCGCCAGCACGGTGGTGGCCATGCTGTGTGTATCGCCCTTGGCGAATTCAATGGCTGCAATTGCTGCGGCGGCACCGCCGCCCATGCCGTTGTAGATGGCGACCATTTGCGGCATGTCGGTCATCTTGACCTTCTGGCCGGAGATCCAGGCGGCACTGCCACCAATCGCCAGGGCCAAAGCCATCAGGCCAAGGTTCTGTAGCCCGGGAATCAGGAAGGTGGCGGCAATCGCGATCAGCATGCCGTAGCCGGCAATGATGATGCCTTTCCGGGCGCTGGCCGGCGAACTCATGCCTTTGAGGCCGATGATGAAGAGGGCGGCGCCGAGGAACCAGGCGCCTTGAACGTAGAAGGGTAGTGCCATCATGCACCTTCCTTTTTCTTGAACATGGCGAGCATGCGTTCCGTCACCACATAACCACCGGCAGCATTGGCTGCCCCGAGGGCAACGGCAAAGAAGCCGATGGCTTGTTGGACCGGGGTGTCGGCCGAGCCGAGCATGATCATGGCACCGACGACGACAACGCCGTGGATGAAATTGGAGCCGGACATCAGCGGGGTGTGCAGGATAACCGGCACTTTGGCGATGATCTCGTAGCCGGTAAAGGCGGCGAGCATGAAGATGTATAAGGCAAGTAAACCGTCCATCATGCTTCTCCCAAAGCTTGCTTGACTGTGGTGTGGACCGTGACACCATCCTTGCACAGCAGGGTGCCGGCAACGACATCGTCGGTCCAGTCAAAGGCGAGTTCGCCGTTCTTGATCCAGGGTGAGATGAAGTTGTAGAGGTTCTTGGCGTAGAGCTCGGAGGCGTGGGTGGGCATGCGTGAGGGAAGGTTCAAAGGGCCGTGGATATTTACGTCGTTGGCGATGACGTGTTCGCCGGGCTGAGTCAGCGCGCAGTTGCCGCCCGATTCGGCGGCCATGTCGACGATGATGGCACCGTATTTCATGCGTTTGATCATGTCGACCGTAATGATGATCGGTGCTTTTTTGCCGGGAATGGCGGCGGTGGTGATGACGACGTCGGAGAGGGCGACGGCTTTGGCGAGCTTCTCGGTTTGCTGGGCTTTCTCGTCGGCGGTGAGGTCGCGGGCATAGCCGCCGACGCCATCGGCGGAGACGCCGGTGTCGACAAACTTGGCGCCGAGCGATTCTATTTGCTCACGGGCGGCGGAGCGGACGTCGTAGGCTTCGACCATCGCCCCTAAACGTTTGCAGGTGGCGATGGCTTGCAGGCCGGCGACGCCAGCACCGATGACTAATACACGTGCCGGGCGGATGGTGCCGGCGGCGGTGGTCAGCATGGGGAAGAATTTGGTACAGCGAGCGGCGGCAATCAAGCCGCATTGGTAGCCAGCGCAGGAGCCTTGCGAGGATAAAGCATCCATGCTTTGGGCGCGTGAGATGCGCGGCAGCAGTTCCAAAGCGAAGGCGGTGATCTTGCGTGCGTTCAAGGCGGCGAGGCGGGCTTTGTCCTCAAAAGGCTTGAGCAGACCAATCAGGACTGAGCCTTCGGGGAGGGCGGCGATTTCTTCCGCAGATGGCGGGGTGACGCGCAAAATTAGGCCGGCTGAGCCGTAAGCTTCAGCAATGCCATTGACCATGCTGACATCGGCGTAATCCGAATCGAGCATATGGCTGTCGATGCCGGCACTTTGCTCCATGCGCAGTTGAGCGCCGAGGGCAATGAATTTCTTGGCCGTTTCTGGCACAAGCGCGACTCGGCTTTCACCTGCTGCGCGCTCTCTTGTAACCGCAATGGTAAGCGGCATGGCTATTTCTCCTGGGGGAAAGGGGGTTGGATCCCGTTTTTAGTATGTGGTGAAAATTGATTCAGGAAGCATTATCCCTGATCTGGGAAAAACGGATTTCCTGCGGGTAAGGGAAAAAGTCTTCGACGTGGCCTTCGCGAATTTTTTGCTGCGCGTTTTGCCAGAACTTTGGTGACAAGAGATCTTTGTGATGCTTGTGGAAAATCTTGCGCAGGGTCGGTGAGCAGAGCAGAAAAGTGCTGAACTCTTCCGGGAAAACGTCATTTTTAGCCACCGGATACCAGACCTCGCCTGACATCTCGGTTTCGAAGTCGGGCGCTACCGGAATCTGGCGGAAATTGCAGTCGGTCATATATTCAATTTCATCGTAATCGTAGAACACGACTCGCCCATAGCGCGTCACGCCAAAGTTTTTCCAGAGCATGTCGCCGGGGAAAATGTTGGCCTGCGCCATTTCGCGAATGGCGCTGCCGTATTCCTTGATCGCATGTTCCAGCCCTGCCGTGTTGTTGCTGCGCTCCATGCGGTCGAGGTGGATGTTCAGCGGCTCCATCCGGCGTTCGATATAGATGTGTTTGATAATCAATGTCTCGCCGTCGATCTCAAAACAGGAGGGGGCGAGCGTACGCAGTTCTTCCATGACCTCTTCGTTAAAGCGGTCGAGCGGAAAGGCAACGTTCGAGAATTCCAGCGTATCGGCCATGCGACCGACGCGGTCAACCTGTTTAACCATCAAAAATTTCTTTTTAACGGTGGCTCGATCCATGTTTTTCGATGCGCCAAAAACATCCTTGATGATCTTGAAAACATAAGGGTAGGACGGCAGCGTGAAGACCAGCATGACCAGCCCGCGTATGCCGGGCGCCATGATGAATTTGTCGGCAGAGTGGTGCAGGTGATAGATGAAATCGCGGAAAAACATGGTTTTTCCCTGCTTGCCAAGGCCGAGCATGATGTAAAGCTCGGAACGCGGCTTGGCCGGCAGGATGGCGCGCAGAAATTGCACGTAACCGGAAGGCACTTCCATCTCGACCATGAAGTAGGCGCGTGACAACGAGAAAAGCAGACCGATGCGCCAGGCATCAAGCAAGATGGTGTCGAGAAAAAGCTTGCCGTCGTCGTTGTGCAGGACCGGAATGGCAAAAGGGTATTCAACGGCGCCGTTAATCGCCTTGCCAATAATGTAGGCAGCCTTGTTGCGGTAAAACGCGGAACCCAGCACCTGAATCTGGAAATTGACCTCGCGCGCCGGCATTTCGGTCAGGTGGCGCAGGATGGCCAGATAAACGCTCTCAACGTCGCGCTCCAGATCTTCAAATGGGCGGCGCCATTCAAAATCCTTGACGATGCTGCGGATCGCCCCGCGCACCCCTTCGTCCTGAGCGTAATAGCTGCGGTAGGTTGGCGCACTGTCGGCTTCAATGTTTTCGGTCGACACCGTAGGGCGGACGAAAATGAAGTCGTTGTGGAAATAATTGCGGTGAAGAATTTTGGTCGTCACCGAATTGAAAAAAGTTTCAGCCAGTTCCGGTTGCTTGTGATTGAGCAGCAGGCCGATGTAGAGCAATTTGACTTGTTGCCAGGTGGGCTGGTCGATCTCGCTGGCATTGAATTCGCTGTTCAAGCGCTCGACGCACTCATCAACCCGGTCATCATAGAAGCGGATGCGCTCCTTGACGGCTTTGTGCACGCCCAGCCAATCCGCTTTTTCAAAGCGTGTTTTGGCTTCCTGGCTGGTTTCGCGAAACAGGGAATAGTGTTTGTTGAAGCCCTGAATCAGGGCTAACGCAATCCGATGGGCATTGGTGCCGTAGAGGCCGACAGAAATTTTCATTGTGATTGGGTTTCGGTGAAGCGCCAATTTTAACACTGGCCCTGCGGGAAAAATGCCATCTGAAACAATTGGCTACCTTCTGTACCACCTAAGTAGCGTTGACGTCGTTGTCTAGTGGAACGATACTCGACGTTTTGCTGCTGTTAATTTTTTGCCACAGGGGGGCGGTGCAAGGCCGGCCCAAACAAATCAATCCAAATTGAGGGGATACCATGGCTGCAGGGAAGTCGAAAATTATTTACACACTTACGGACGAGGCGCCGCTGTTGGCGACTTGTGCATTTTTGCCTATCGTTCGCACGTTTACTGCGCCGGCAGGTATCGAAATTGAGAAAGCGGATATTTCCGTTTCCGCTCGTGTTCTTGCCGAGTTCTCCGATTACCTGACCGATGAACAGAAGGTTCCCAATACCTTGGGTGAGCTGGGCAAAAAATGTCTCCTGCCGGACACCAACATCATCAAGTTGCCGAATATCAGCGCCTCTGTTGGTCAGCTGATGTCCTGCGTCAAGGAATTGCAGTCGCGCGGTTTCAATATTCCTGATTTCCCGGAAAATCCGAAGACTGACGAAGAAAAAGCAATCAAGGCGCGCTACTCCAAGTCGCTCGGCAGCTCGGTCAATCCGGTGCTGCGTGAAGGTAACTCTGATCGTCGCGCCCCGCTGGCGGTCAAGAATTTCGCCCGCAAGAACCCGCATTCAATGGGCGAGTGGAGCATGGCTTCGCGCACCCACGTTGCGCACATGAAGCACGGCGACTTCTACCACGGCGAAAAGTCCATGACCCTGGACAAGGCCCGTGACGTCAAGATGGAATTGATCACCAAGGGTGGCAAGAACATCGTTCTCAAGCCGAAGCTTTCGCTCAAGGCTGGCGAGATCATTGACTCGATGTACATGAGCAAGAAGGCAATGTGCGACTTCTACGAAGAGCAGTTGGAAGATGCGCGCAAAACTGGGGTGATGTTCTCCCTGCACGTCAAGGCGACGATGATGAAGATTTCTCATCCGATCGTCTTCGGCCACTGTGTCCGGATTTTCTACAAGGATGCATTCGCAAAGCACGCCAAGCTATTTGATGAGCTGGGCGTCAACGTCAACAACGGCATGGTCAATCTGTACGACAAGATCGCCAAGCTGCCTGAATCCAAGCGTGAAGAGATCGAGCGCGACCTGCACGCCTGTCACGAACATCGTCCGGAACTGGCGATGGTCGATTCGGCCAAGGGCATCACCAATTTCCACTCACCGAACGACATCATTGTCGACGCTTCAATGCCGGCAATGATTCGCATCGGCGGCAAGATGTGGGGTTCTGACGGCAAGCCAAAGGACACCAAGGCAGTCATGCCGGAATCGACCTTTGCCCGTATTTATCAGGAGATGATCAACTTCTGCAAGACCAACGGCAACTTTGACCCGGTAACCATGGGTACCGTGCCGAACGTCGGTTTGATGGCACAGCAGGCTGAAGAATACGGTTCGCACGACAAGACCTTTGAAATTCAGGAAGCAGGCATTGCCAATATCGTCGATCTCGACACTGGCGAAGTGTTGCTGACGCAAAATGTTGAAGAAGGCGATATCTGGCGCATGTGTCAGGTCAAGGATGAACCGATCCGCGACTGGGTCAAACTGGCTGTTACCCGCGCCCGTCAATCAAATACTCCAGCTATTTTCTGGCTTGACCCGTACCGTCCGCACGAAGCCGAACTGATCAAGAAGGTTGAAAAATACCTGAAGGATCACGACACCACCGGTCTCGATATTCAGCACATGTCCCAGGTTCGTGCCATGCGCTACACGCTGGAGCGTGTCATTCGCGGTCTCGATACCATTTCCGTGACTGGCAACATCCTGCGCGACTACCTGACTGACCTGTTCCCGATTATGGAACTCGGTACCAGCGCCAAGATGCTCTCCATCGTTCCGTTGATGGCTGGCGGCGGTATGTACGAAACGGGTGCTGGCGGTTCGGCACCGAAGCACGTCAAGCAGCTGGTTGAAGAGAATCACCTGCGCTGGGATTCGCTGGGCGAGTTCCTGGCATTGGCTGTTTCCCTCGAAGAGCTGGGCATCAAGACCGACAACAGCAAGGCAAAATTGTTGGCCAAGACCCTGGATGCGGCGACCGGCAAGCTGCTTGACAATAACAAATCGCCATCGCCGAAGACAGGCCTGCTGGACAATCGCGGTAGTCAGTTTTACCTCGCCATGTACTGGGCGCAGGAAATTGCCGGGCAGACCGAAGACAAGGAAATGGCAACGCAGTTTGCCACGCTGGCCAAGACCCTGACCGATAACGAAGACCAGATTGTCGCTGAACTGAAAATGGTGCAGGGCAAGCCGGTTGATATTGGTGGTTATTACATCGCTGAGTCTGACAAGTGCAAGGCGGTGATGCGTCCAAGTCCGACGCTGAATGCCGCGCTGAAGGCGGCACGAGTCTGATTTTCAAATATCTGCCGAGGTAAAAATCGGCATTTGGACTAGGGGGGAATGGCTGACATTTCCCCCTTTTTTGCTTCATAATCCTGAGCACGATCTGCCCTCAGGCAATCCCCGGTAGATACCCCGTAGAGGGGATTTGACGCTAAACCAAAGTCGTCCAATAACGGATCAAGGAGTGAATATGACATCGCACATCACAGTTCCCCAAGGTGGCCAGAAAATCGTTGCGGGACAAGCCACCCCGAACAATCCGATCATCCCATTTATTGAAGGCGACGGCATCGGGATTGATATCACGCCGGTGATGATCAAAGTGATTGATGCAGCGGTGGCCAAGGCTTACAGTGGTAGTAAGAAGATTCACTGGATGGAGGTTTTTGCCGGCGAGAAATCGACCCGAATTTATGGCCCGGACGAATGGTTTCCCAAGGAAACTTTCGACGCGCTCAAGGAGTACGTGGTTTCGATCAAAGGGCCGATGACGACGCCAGTTGGTGGTGGTATTCGTTCACTGAATGTCGCGCTGCGCCAGGAGCTCGATCTTTATCAGTGCGTTCGTCCGGTGCAATATTTCAAGGGTGTGCCATCGCCACTCAAGAACCCGGAATTGACCAATATGGTTATCTTCCGCGAAAACACCGAAGACATTTATGCCGGTGTCGAATGGGCTGCCGATTCGGAGGCTTGCAAAAAAGTTATTGCTTTTCTGCAGAAGGAAATGGGCGTCAAGAAAATTCGTTTCCCGGAATCATCCGGTATCGGGATCAAGCCGATTTCCGTCGAAGGCACCACCCGTCTGGTGCGTGCTGCGCTCAAGTACGTCATCGCTAATGATCGTAAATCGCTGACCATTGTGCACAAGGGCAACATCATGAAATTCACGGAAGGTTTGTTCCGTGACATCGCCTACAAGGTGGCGCAGGAAGAGTTTGGCGCGCAATTGATCGATGGCGGACCGTGGTGCCATTTCACCAATCCGAATACCGGTCGTGAAGTTACCGTCAAGGACTCGATTGCCGATGCCTTCCTGCAGCAAATCCTGCTCCGTCCGGCTGAATACGACGTGATCGCGACGACCAACCTGAACGGCGATTACATCTCCGACGCGTTGGCGGCGCAAGTCGGTGGTATCGGTATTGCGCCGGGCGCCAATATTTCCGACCAGTACGCCTGTTTCGAAGCGACGCATGGCACGGCGCCGAAGTATGCCGGCCTCGACAAGGTCAATCCGGGTTCGCTGATTCTTTCTGCCGAAATGATGCTGCGTCATCTGGGCTGGGTTGAGGCCGCCAATCTGGTTATCAAAGCGATGGAAGCCGCGATTGGTGACAAGCAGGTGACTTATGATTTTGCCCGTTTGATGCAAGGTGCCAACGAGTTGTCCTGTTCCGAGTTTGGCGATGCGATGATTGCTCGCATGTGATTTTGTTGCGCCATTCAATTTGAACAAAGCCCCTGATTTTTGGGGCTTTGTTTTTTTGGCTGGCGTTCAGAACCTTCTCTAAACGCCAGCCCCTCTGCGGGAAGTACAATTCAGGCATGACATCAACTGCAATCAACGAGGCTATCGAGGCCGAACCAATTACCCTTATTACCGAGCCGCGACTGTGGCGCAACAATGGGTGGACTGCCCGCGTCATCAAGAATGAGGATGACGAGGGATGGGCGGTCGAAATGATCATGGATGGCGAATCTGAACCCGCTTTGGTTGGCCCGTGGACGATGGGTCGCGACAAGAAAAATCCCAAGCCGCTGGATGCCTTTGCCTTTCAAACCCTGGTCAAAACCGCTTCAGAAGTGCTGCGTCGCCATCAACATCAACTACACGCGCTGCTTCACAAGCAGCTGACGGTCAACGCGGAAAATGGCCCGATTTTTATCACCCTCGATATCGTCGCTGACGAGGATGATCCTTATGCCGTGCTGGCCGCTCAGGATGCTGGCGGTGAACAATTGGCTCAAGTGCGTGTGGCGGCAGAATTCAAACTGAGCGAAAACAGCGCCAGGGCATGGGTCGCCGATGAATTTCGGCGGCCGGATTGATGGCTAACTGTTTGTGCGTTGATCGAGCAACAACATTAATTTCCACTGGGGTTTATCCCCGTTTTTAAGAGATTTTCCTATGAGTTCCGAATCTGAAACCATTCCCTTGACGCCAGAAGAACAAGCACTGCGCTATCGACAAGTCCGCAAGACTATCCTCATCCGCGCCACATTTATTGGACTGATTCTTGCTGGTTGGTGGATCGTGTTTGTGCCGGATTCGATGATGGAGGGTAATCTCAGGATCATTCTGGGGATTGTCGCCGGCTTCCTCGCGGCGGGCAGTTACCTGTTCAATCTGCGCGACACCTTGCGTCCACGGCCTAAAAACGCTCAGCTTGCTGAGTAAATCCAAAATCGCAGCCGGGCATTCCTTGAACCAGCAAGCCATCGCAGTTTTTGATTCCGGCCTCGGTGGCCTGACGGTGTTGCGTGCCTTGCGCGGTCGACTGCCGCAGGAAGACTTTTTTTATTTCGCCGATACCCGTTTTTTGCCCTACGGTGATCGCCCCGAGATTTTCCTCAAGGAACGCGGGGTTTTGATTGCCGAAGCGTTGGCGCGACGCGGTGCCAAGGCCTTGGTGATCGCCTGCAATACGGCCACCGCCGCCGCTGCCGAGGCGATACGCGCGGCCACTGCGTTGCCGATCGTGGCGCTGGAGCCGGGCGTCAAGCCGGCAGTGGCGCTAACCAAAACTGGTGTGATTGGCGTGCTGGCAACAACGCGCACTTTGCAGAGTGAGCGCTTTCAGCGCCTGGTCGGCAATCATGCGGCGCATTTGAAGGTGATTGCCCAGGCTTGTCCGGGCTTGGCTGAGGCAATTGAAACCTTGGGGCCGGGCAGTGCCGAGGTTGAGCGACTGCTTGATTTTTTTGTGGCGCCATTGGTCGCCGCCGGCGCTGATGTCGTGGTGCTGGGCTGCACGCATTACCCGTGGGTGGCGGAGTCGATTGCTCGACGCATGCCGGCGGGAACGCCGATGCTCGATACTGGCGAACCAGTGGCGCGACAGCTGGAACGTTTGCTTGCCGCCAGCCAGTTGCTCGGTGGCGGGCGCGGCCGGCTGACCGTGGCGACAAGTGGGGCGCCGGCAGCGGTGAGTGTTACGGTCGACCGGCTTTTTGGGCAAAAAATGCATGTCGAACATTGGGAGCCCTGAAATGGCCGGTGAACAAAAAAACGTGGCAGCAAAACCTTTGGCTGGCCTCAAGGTGGTCGAACTCGGCACGCTGATCGCCGGGCCATTTTGCACGCGGATCATGGCTGAATTTGGTGCCGAGGTGATCAAGGTCGAAGCGCCCGATGGCGGCGATCCGATCCGGAAATGGCGCAAGTTGTACGAAGGCACTTCGCTCTGGTGGTACGTTCAGGCGCGCAACAAAAAATCAGTGACGGCCAATTTGAAGCACCCGGAAGGCCGCGAGTTTGTGCGCAAGCTGATCGCCGAAGCCGATATTCTGGTCGAGAATTTTCGCCCTGGCGTGCTCGAAAAACTGGGTTTGGGCTGGGATGTCTTGCAGGCTGATAACCCGGGCCTCGTCATGGTTCGTCTTTCCGGCTTCGGGCAAACCGGGCCCTACAAGGATCAGCCGGGATTCGGCGCAGTCGGCGAATCAATGGGCGGCTTGCGTTACGTTACCGGCTTTGCCGACAGGCCGCCGGTGCGTACCGGGATTTCGATCGGCGATTCAATTGCCGCGCTGTGGGGCGCGCTGGGTGCGCTGATGGCCTTGCGCCACAAGGAAGTCAATGGCGGCGCCGGGCAAGTGGTTGATGTCGCGCTCTATGAAGCGGTGTTTGCGATGATGGAATCGCTGGTCCCCGAGTTCGATGTCTTTGGCTTCGTCCGTGAGCGCACCGGCAACATCATGCCGGGCATTACGCCGTCCAATACGCATACGACCAAGGATGGGAAGCACGTCACCATTGGTGCCAACGGTGATGCCATTTTCAAGCGTTTCATGCTGGCGATTGAGCGCGCCGATCTGGCCAATGATCCCGGCCTAGCGGACAACAGTGGGCGGGATGCGCGGCGTGACGAGATTTATGCGCTGATTGATCAATGGTGTGCGGCGCACGATGAGGCCGAGGTGTTATCGATTCTGGCCGCGGCCCAGGTGCCATCTTCACGCGTCTATAGTGCGGTCGACATGTTTTCCGACCCGCAATTCTTAGCCCGGCAAATGCTGGAGATCGCCAAATTGCCTGATGGTCGCGATTTCCGCATGCCCGGCATCGTGCCCAAGTTGTCTGAAACGCCGGGGAGTACCGAATGGATCGGCCCCGAACTGGGGGCGCATACCGACGAAGTGCTGACCAATCTTGGTTATTCCGCCACCGCGATTGCCGGCTTAAGGCAATCCGGGGCGGTTTAAGGGATCTTCAAACCCGGAAGCGACCGATCATTGCCTTCAGGCTATTGGCGATGTTTTCCAGTTGATGTGCTGATTCTGCCGTGCCACGTATCGTCGTGGTTGTTTCTTCGACCATATTGGCAATCTGTTCAACGCGCTGGGCAATTGACGTACTGGCCGCACTTTGTTCGCGTGTGGCATCTGCCACTTCGCCCACCCGTTCCAGCGTGCGCCGAGCGCCCTGTTCAATCGACAATAAAGAGCTGGATGCCGAGGAGGCGAGTTCGACGCCTTCCTGAACTTCGGGCAATGCAGCACTCATTGCTTCAACGGCGCTGCTGGTGTCGCTTTGAATGCCGAGAATCATTTGCTCAATTTCAGTCGTCGCGCTGGAAGTGCGTTCAGCCAGTTTGCGAACTTCGTCGGCAACCACCGCAAAACCGCGCCCCTGCTCGCCAGCACGGGCTGCTTCAATCGCTGCGTTGAGCGCCAGCAGGTTGGTTTGGCCGGCAATGTCCTTGATTACATTGGCGATTGAAGAAACCTGTTTGGCGCGATCCTCCAGAGCACGAATCCGTTCGGAGGCATCACTGACGGTTGAGGATATTTTCTGGATCGCCTGGGTTGCCTGCTCGACGCGTTGCGCACCATGTCCGGAAAGCGTGACCGCTTCCGAAGAATCGCGTGCGGTTTCGCTGGCGCTATCGGAAATATGGTTGGAGCTGACCGTCAGTTCTTCAATGGCGGCGGCCATTGCCGAGGTGGCATCGGCCTGATGCTCGGCGGCCCTGGCCACTTCATCAGAAGCTCTGGCGATTTGCTCGGCATTGCTGACCAGGCGATTGGCGTCATTGTTAATCTCGCTAACCATCAGGCGCAGCGAATCAACCATACCACCCAGCGCATGCAGCATGCTGCCCGGCGGGGTGGCGCCAACGCTGGCGGTCAGGTCGCCAGCGGCAACCTGTTGCATGATTGCGGCGGCGGTTTGCGGTTCGCCACCCAGTTGCTTGAGAAGACTGCTGCTGACCTGCCAGCCAACCAGGCTCAACAGCACGAGCAAGGTGAGCGAGATGCCGCCCAACAGCGTTGCGCTGCGTTTGTATTCCGCCTCGACATCATCAATATAAATGCCGGTGCCGAGTACCCAGTTCCACGGGGCAAACAGCGCAGCGTAGCCCAGCTTGGGTTCGGCTTTTTGTTGCCCGGCTCTGGGGAACCAGTAATCAACAAACCCACCACCTGCCTGGGCTGCGGCAATCAGTTCCTTGATCAGGAATTTGCCGTTGGTGTCCTTCATGTCAATTTTTTGTTGGCCTTCGATGGCTGGGTTACCGCCATGCAGGACATAGACGCCGCTGGTCTCGAAACCAAAGTAGTAATCATCCTTGCCGTAACGAAGTGCCCGAAGGCTGTCACGAGCGGCGGTTTTGGCATCCGCCTCGGATAATTTGCCGGCGCTAACCAGTTTGTGGTGATGCGCAACGATGCCAATGCCTACTTCAACCAAATTGCGCGTTTTTTCCTTGCGGTCTTCCATCATGCTGTCTTTGAGTTGGAAGAGTGCCGTCAGACACAGCGCCAGCAACCCAATCAGTGCCAGCGCAACCAATAATTGCATGCGCGTTGCAACGCGCAACGATGAAAAACCGCCCATAGTCTTTCTCCCCGTTTGATGTGATTAGCTGAATTTTTTAGCATATCCGAAAATGCTACGCTCTACATTCAAGTAAGGAAAGTAGCGCTTTCCCTATCGACTATTTCAGTCGAAAGCGCACCGGCAGTAGCGATTCACGCGGTGCTTCGGCGGGCAGTGAGTGCAGCGAGCGGACGGCGCGTAAAGCCGCTTCATCGAGGATGCGGTGGCCGCTGCCTTGCTCCAGGCGCGCCGCACTGACCTTGCCATTTTCGTCAATGATCAGCAGAACCAATGCTTCACCTTCCAGTCCCTGGGTAATCGCCTCGGCAGGGTAGAAAAGGCCGCGCTCATCGAGTTTCCTGATTTGATGTTTGACTTCGTCTTGCCAGTTTCTAGCGCGAGCATGGGCCGGGAGTTGCTGGGTGATTTGGGGCTTGGATATTTTTTTGGGGGCAGCCGATTCGCCTGTTGCCGGCTGCTCAGGCATCATCAATGGCGCTTGTGCCGGCGCTGGCCGAAGCTGTGCTTCAATCGGTGCGGCCTTGGCTGGCGGTGGCACCGGGGCTGCGATTTCATTGAGCAGCGGCGCAAGATGCAACAGAAGCGACAGGGCGAGTGCCAGTACTAGCCGGTAATCGATCCGAGTCATGAGAAAATGCAATCTGGCCTGATGGGTGAGAATGTTGATGAAGCAAGCAATGAAACTGGCAGTCAGGAAACACCTGGCTGCAATGATAATCGGGATGAGTCTGGTTTTGCCTGTGTCTGTTACGGTCAACGCCGCTGATGCCGCCATTTTTCCGACCCCGACAGCCTTCACGGTGAGTATGGAACTGGGCGATATCGGCCAGGCAAGCGCCTGGCTGGATGCCGGGTTGCCGCCTGACTTCATGGGCAGCCGGATTGGTTCCGGGTTGATGATCGGTGCCTGGGAAGGCAATCTCGATTTGATGCGCCTGTTCATTTCACGGGGCGCCGACATCAACGCGATGAATGGCAATGGCGAATCGCCGATCGTCATGGCCGCCTGGCGTGGCAATCTCGAGGCGGTCAAGTGGCTGCTGGAACGCGGTGCGCGAATCAATGCGCCGCAGCGAAAATGGTCAGCGCTGCATTACGCCGTGTTTGCCGGGCATACCGAGGTTGCTGAATATCTGATGGCGCAGGGGGCTGATATCGATGCGCAAAGCACCAATGGCTCGACGGTGGTGATGATGGCCATCTACGAAGGCCGCGAAGAGCTGGCGCGCAAATTGATTGAGAAGGGGGCTGATCGCACGCCCAAAAATGACTGGGGCGATGGTGCGCTTGATTGGGCGATGCGCTACAACCATCTGAATATCGCGCGAATGATCACCAATCCGGAAGAATTCAATATTGCGGTCAGCCAGCCCAAGGAAAAATGGGGCGAAGCGCGCCGCTCGCTGCGCACATCCAAAGAACTGGAGAGTTTGCTGGCGATGCGTGAAACCTTGGTGCAACGCAAAATGGCGACTGATGTCATCGATAAACGAATTGCCGCCGAGCGCGTGCGCATTGTACGTAGCGAAATCGACCGCCCGGTTGGACCGAGCCGGGCGGCGACGCTGGAAATTACTGCCAACCGCAAAGGCCCGGAGAAACAGTCAGCAAATATGGTCTATGACGACAAGAACAAACCGGTGGGTTTCAAGGTGCCGCCTGCGACCTTTAACGGCACCCCGAAAATGCCGACCAGAAGCGGCGTCAAAAACTACTGATCCAGCGGTCGGTTCCGCACTTCCGGCAGGAATAAAACGCCAATGATTGCGGCCATGATCAACAGCCCGGTTGGATACCAAAGGCCCGCCATCGGGTTGTTGAAATGAACCCCCAGCCAGGTCACCATGAACGGTGACATGCCGCCGATCCAGCCGGCGGAAAGGTTGTGCGGCAAGGCGACGGCGGTGTAGCGGGTGCGTGCCGGGAATAGTTCGGGCAGGGTTGCCGTTTGCGGCCCGGTGATGCAGGCGAGCGGCACGACCAGCACCAGCAAAAGAATGACGATCATCGTTGTATCCGGGGTCGGTAAGCTGCCGTAGTGCAGTAAACCTTGGAATACCGGGAAAATCACGATGGCGCCGCTGATCAGGCCGCTTAGCAAAACCGGGCGACGGCCAATTTTGTCTGAAAGCCAGCCGCAGAAAAGGGTGGCTGGAAAGAGCGCCAAAGTCGTGATCAAGACCAGCGAACTGGCCTGCGCTGCCGGCATCTTGACCACGGTTTTGAGGAAAACCGTGGTGTATACCTGGGCCGAAAAGAAGAGCAAGGAGCCACCGGCTGAAACGCAGAAAAACAGGAGTGCCATGCGGCCAACGGTTTGGCGATCACGGAAACATTCGCGCAAGGGCGCTTTGGCCAACGCATTTTTCTCACGCAAGTGGCTGAAAACCGGCGATTCATGCAGATTCATCCGACTTTTTATTGAAATGGCGAGCAGCACGGCGGAGAGCAGGAAGGGAATCCGCCAGCCCCAGGTTTTAAAGTCGGGTTCGCTGAGCAATTGTTGCAGGATGATGATTTGTAACGTTGAGGCCATCATGCCGAGCGGCCCCATCAGTTGCAAAACACTGGTGTAGAGGCCGCGTTTGCCTTCTGGTGCGTGTTCGGTGAGATAGACGGCGGCGCCGCCAATTTCGCCACCGACCGAAAGCCCTTGCAGCATGCGCAGGATGAGCAGCAAGGCGGGGGCGAGCAGGCCAACTTGTTCATAGGTGGGGAGCAGGCCGACCAAAACGGTCGAGACGCCCATGACGATGATGGTGACGAGAAAAATTGTCCGGCGGCCATGCCGGTCACCGAGCGAACCAAAGATGGCGGCGCCGAGGGGGCGGACGATCATGCCGATGCCAAAGGTGCCAAGGCTGGCGAGCAAGGCGGCAACCGGGTCATCAGCCGGAAAAAAGAGCACGCTGAAATAGATCGCCAGCGAGGCAAAGGTCAGGAAGTCATACCATTCCAGAAAAGTACCGAAACAGGCGGCGATGACGACTTTTTTCTGGATGGCTTGCTGGCTTTCGGGTGTGGTCATGGCGTTGCTGGCTAAGGAAAAGTGGGATTATCCCCTGCATCGGACTTTGGTCCAATTGCCAAGTGGCGATCTCTAATGCAGACTGCCGGAAAATAAGCACAAAGGAAGCAGCATGCTCTACGTGTCACGCGATAGTCAGGGAAATATCAGCGAACTGCACCCGATGCCGATTGGTGCGGCCAAGGAAGGTCTGGAGGCCGATAACGCTGAGGTGCTGCAATTTATTCACCAGCGTTGGCGGCACAACGAGTTGACGACTCTGGATCGTGATTTTGTACGGGTTATCGAAGATACGCTTGAGTTGCTGATGGCCAAGGAGTTGATCCTGTTCACCGATTTGCCCGGGCCGGTTCAGGAAAAGTTGTTGCGGCGCCGTGAAATTCGTCAGCAGACGAATTACAACGGTGGCTACGCTGATAACGACAGCGACATTATCCGGATTTAACTGACGCTCATGACCGCCTTGACCAGTTCGGCCAAGGTGCGTACGCCCATTTTTTCCATCACTCGGGCGCGATGGGCTTCAACCGTTTTCATGCTGATGTTGAGTTCGTCGGCCACTTGTTTATTCAGTTTGCCGGCGACGACCAAGAGCATTACTTCGCGCTCACGTTGAGTCAGCAATTCCAGACGGTGAGCGACGGCACTGTTGCGTTGCTGACGGGCGGCAATCTGGCTATCGACTTCCAGCGCCCGCGTGATGCGCGAGAGCAGGTCTTCGTTGTGGAATGGCTTTTCGATGAAGTCGCAGGCGCCGCGCTGCAGGGCAGCAACCGCCATCGGCACATCACCATGCCCGGTAATGAAAATGATTGGCAGGCGCGAGCCAAGCGCATCAAGTTTTTCGTGCAGTTCGAGGCCGCTCATTTCCGGCATCCGGACATCGAGTACCAGGCAACCGCGCATCGCGTTATTGCGTGCTTTCAAAAAAGCTTCGGCGGACTCGAAACAGGCAACTTTATAGCCTTCGCCTTCCAGTAACCAGGTCATTGAATCACGCATGGCTTCGTCGTCATCAACGACGTAGATGGTTTGCTCAATCATTATTTTCCTCAATTGGTACGGTAAATCGGAAAACAGAACCGCCTTCACGGCGTGCTTCAACCCACAGTCTACCTTGGTGAAACTCGATAATGGAGCGGCAGATCGCCAGCCCGATCCCCATGCCTTCCGACTTGGTGGTGTAGAAGGGGGTAAAAATCTTTTCGCTATCACTATCGCTGATGCCATGCCCCTGATCGGCAATTGAAACTTCAACCAGACGCTCATCAGCCTGTCTGGCCTGAATGCTCAGCTTGCGGCGCTCGATGGCTGTACCGTGCATGGCTTCGATACCATTTTTGATCAAATTGAGCAGGACTTGCTCGATCATGATGCGGTCAACGACGATTTTGGGCAGATTTTCCGGAATGTCGAGCAGCAACTGGGTGCTGGAGCGTTGTGCCTCAATGTCGGCGAAGGCGCGGGCTTCATCGATCAGTTCGCCAAGTTGGACAGGTTGCCGGTTGGGGTCGCTCTTTTTGACCATGTCGCGCATGCGGCGGATGATCTTGCCGGCGCGTTCGGCCTGGTCACTGGCCTTTTGCATGGCAGCGAGCAGATCATCAAACTGATAGTTGCCGGATTGCATGCGCTTGACGCAGCCGGCGCAATAGTTGGCGATGGCAGAGAGCGGCTGGTTGAGTTCGTGCGCCAGCGAGGAGGCCATTTCGCCCATGGTGATCAGACGTGAGGTTTGCTCCAGCCGCTTTTGCTGCTGCAGATTGACTTCATCGATATGCTTGCGGTCGGTAATGTCGGCGGCAATCTGGACGCGCACGGTGCGCCCGTCCACCCAGCGAATGGCGCGCTCATGGACGTGATACCAGTGACCAGTGAGGGCATGCTGGATTTCGCCATCGAATAATTCGCAGGGCAGATCGTCCGGGTTGAGGGTCGCCGGATCGATCTCCAGCGCTTCCGGTGTTGGGCGGCAGGCGGCGGTGACCAAGGCCGAATCGCGGCCAACCGTGTCGAAACCGAAAATGTGCTGAAAAGCCCGGTTGGCAAACAGAATCTCGTTGGTGTTGGCATTGGCGACGTGCACAGCGGTATCCAGACCATCGATGACTGTTACAAAACGTTCGTGGGCACGCTCCAGTTCGACACGGGCGCGTTTTGGCTCGGTGATGTCGTTCATCGAAGCCATCCAGCCGATTTGTTTGCCGGCGGTATCGATCAGCGGTGAAAAATACAAACGCACGTCGAAGCGTTCGCCGCTCTTGCGCATGATGCGCATCTCGAAACCACTGGACGGTGCCTGACCGGCGAGTGCGACATCGATGTTGTTTTGCAGTTTGTTGAATTCTTCATCTGGCCAGTAGGGGTAAGGGGGCTTGATGCCTACCAGTTCGCTTTCGTCAAAACCGGTCATCCGGCAAAAGGCAGCATTGACGAAAGTGATGCGGCCTTCGAGATCGATGGCCCGTAGACCGGTGACCATTGATTGCGCCATCGCCTGTCGGAAAGCGTAGGCGGCGCGTAATTGCTCTTCGGTTTCGGCGCGGTGGAAGGCGTGCCGACGGAGCAGAACGAGGGTGATGGTGGCGATCAGGGTTAGCACCAGGATCAGGATGGCCGGCAGATAGCTGAGCCAGACACTGTCGTCGCGATAGGCAACGATGTTGAGGCCGAGCCGGTTGTTGGGCAGTTCGAGGCTGATCGTGCCGGAGATCTTGCGATCCGTTGGGCGGATTGAGGTGTTGCTCAAAACCTCGCGGTTGTTGGCATCGACCAGGGTCAGGCTGTAACGTGCGGTGAAGCTGCTGGGCAGGGTGACGCGCAATAAGGTGTCGAGTGATTGCAGGGCGATGAAGGCGCCGATGTCGCTGCTGCCTTGTTGTACCGGGAAAATGAGGTCGTTGGCGCGGCGGTTGGAGCTGTCGCCGTAGTCTGGCGAGAACACCGGGCGGCGGATGCGTAGTGCTTCACGCAGCGCTTCCAGCCGGGTATCGCTCAATTGCTCGCCGACAAAACTGGCGGTTGCTTCATTCGGCGATACCCACTCAACTTTGCCATCGGTGCTGACCCAGACGATGGCAGCCAGTTCCGGGTTGTCACGCACGTAGCGTCCGGCACGGACCTGAAAGGATTCGTAATTTAGCTGGCGAAACTCCTGATCGCGGCCCAGTTCAGCGAGAAAATCCTGATGCCCGTGCAGGCGGGTTTCGATGGTCCGTTCAGCCCAGTGCATGTCGCCCTCAAGCCCGGCCAGCGCGGTGTCTTGCGCGCGCAATTGGAGCAGGGCGGTGACGATCAGCATGGCGATGGCAAAAATGCCGATGGCAACGTAGGGGGCGAGCCACAGCTTGGTCTGATTGGCAACGAAAGGGGGCGGTCGGTTAAACATAAAGGGATTCTTCGCCCCCCGGCCTTTAACAGCCATTGGTACTTACCCTAAGCTGGACGAGCCAGAGCCAAAATGCCGGGAGATTTACGCATTGCTTTGGGGCAGTAGGCATGACGGGCCTCAGGTGGCAAGAATGTGGCCAGCAGTACGCACGGCAATGCCAACGCAGGCACCAAGCGCGGCGGGTTTCCAGACGGCGGCAATCCGTTTGCCGGCGGAAATCAGCACCGCCACGCCGGGCAGGTCGAAAGGGTGAATCAGGAAGCCGGCGCTGGCATTCAAGGTTTCAATGCTGATCTGGCTGCTGCGCCGCATTTCGTCCATGACGCCCATCATCGCCGTGCCGCCGCCGATGTATTTGGTTAGCGTTGGCAGAATCAGTGCGCTGTCGATTGATACGGCGGCAAGGATTGGTGTGAGCAGCTGAGTCAGCCCGGCGATGGCTCCCGAGGTGCGCAGGGCGGTGACGACAACCAGCGACAGCACCAGCATCGGAATGGCGCCGATGGCAATCTTGAAGGCTTCGGCGCCGGCCCGGTTGATCACATCGAGCACGCCTTTGGCGCTTTCAGCTTGTGGGTGATTGAGTGTTTCATCAATGATCGCTTCTTCCGCCGACAACTGGCGCCCGAAAATGTAATAAGTCGCGGCTGCTGCGGTCAACCCGCCCAGCAGCGAGAAAATCAGCGTGCTGCCTAATTGCAAACCCATCGTCAGCATCGGAAAGGTGGCATTGGCTTGTGCCATGGCGAAAACCATCGCCAGCGTCGCGGCAATATGGCGATCCGAGGTGCCGCGCTGTTCCATCATGCTCAGTGTCGCCATCGGCGCGGCAAAGCTGACGAAATTGATCTGCAAGGCAGCAAAAATTCCCAGACCGTTGAGGCCAAACGGACGCAAGAGCGGCGCGAGGCGGGCGACAAAACGGTCAAGAATGCCTTTGGCTTCGAGCAGGCGCATCAGCGACAGCATGACGACCATCACCGGCAGCAGGACGAACAAGGAAAGCTCCACCGCCGAGCGGCCTGCTTTGAGGATGATGTCGATCAGGATGTCCATGATTGAAATTTTTGCCTGTTTTTGTCGTTGACCGTAACAGTTGGTGTGAGTGGCTAATGCAGGCGCTGCTCGCCACCTGGCCGCATCAATAGTCCTAGTACCCGCGCACTCAGCAGTCGAACCTCGTTCTGGTCAAAGGTTTCCGGCAGCTCTTCGTATAAATGATCGAGAATTGCCGTTTCCACCTGGGCACGCGAGGCGGCGCGTTGCTGCCAGTAATCGGCTAGCACCATGCGCTGCTCCAGCTTCGGTAGCAAATCCATGGCTGCCTTGCGGATGCGCTCCATTTCGGCTGGTTTCAGGTTTTCCTTCTGCAACAAATCGAAAATCGCTAGTTGCTCATCATTGTCGAAACCCTCGCGGACAAAGCGCCTCTCTTCTACGTCCAGTTCCTTGTCCAGCGCCATCAACTGCTCGAAAATCCGGGCAATTTCAGCGGCATCCTTCTCGCGGTTGTAATCGTGGATGATGCGCTGGTATTTCTCGTACAAGTCCACGCGGTTGGGGTTGGCGCGCAGCATGCGGGCCAGGCGATTTTCGATGCGCTCCTTGAGATCGAAAGTTTCTTGCTGCTTTTCGGCGCGGGCAAATTCTTGTTGCAGGCGCTCAAAATCGATCTTTGAAATATCGTAAGGGTTACGTGTCGGCTCGGCCACCCTGGGGGCTTCAAACTGCACCGCATCATCGACCACGTCGTTCAATTCGCGCAACATGGCGGAAATGTCCTCCACCTGTTTTTTCTCGTTGAGCTTGTTGTAGATCGCACACAGCGCATCGTGCTGCTCGTAATAGTTAGCCAGATCAGGGTGCGGGAAGAGGGCGCGGAACTTGGCCTGCATGGTTTCGACCAGCACGTTGAAGGTCACTCGCGTCTGGTCGTTGCGCTTGACGCAGCCGACGGCAAAGACCAGCGGTTCCAGCTTTTCCAGTCGCTGGCGGGTGATCAGCAACTCCAGTGGGAAGCCCAGCCCTTCGACATGGCTGCGAGCCACCTTGACGCTGGCTGCGTAATCGGCCACCGCCATTTTGTCGTCTTCCAGCGGGTCGACCGCAGCATTCTCCAGCGTTTCATCAGCGCCGGCGGCAAAGGTCGCCAGCGCCCGGCGCAGGCTGCGCACCATCCCGTTGTAGTCCACCACCCAGCCTGATTTTTTGTCCTTGTACACCCGATTCACGCGGGCGATGGCCTGCATCAGCGTGTGGCCCTGCATTGGCTTGTCGAGATACAGCGTCGCCAGGCTCTTTACATCGAAGCCGGTCAGCCACATGGCACAGACGATGACCAGCCGGAAAGGATGCTCGGCGCGCTTGAAATCCTCGTCCAGTTGCCGCGTCGCCAGCTTGCGCGCATGCGGCGCCAGGTCGAGGTCATAGGCGGCGTACTCCTTGGCCAGTTCCTTGCTGTCGGCGCCGCTGATGACAACGCAGATTTCCGTTTCCTTCAGCCAGGCCAGTTGCCGGTCGAGCAAGTCCAGATACTGGCTTTCAGACTGGCCCTTGGTGGCCAGCCGCTTGGCCTCGGCGCTCCGCTTGGCTTCCAGTTCGGCAATCCGTGCCTGCCAGCAATCCTGAATATAGGCAAACATCCGGCCACAGGTCAGCTTGTCCCAGCAAACCAGCATCGCCTTGCCGGTACTCCAGCGCCGGGTGTAATGGCCAACCAGATCGGCCGCCACCTTGTGCAAGCGTTCGCTGGAGGTGACCAGCGGGTATTCCTGCGCCAGCTTGCGGTAGAGCGCGTCTTCCTGATCTTCGTTGATCTCGCCAGCGGCGAAGGCGGCTTCGATGCGCTCGCGGATTTTTTCGTGCACATCGGGGTCGATCAGCGTCAGCTTGCCGCCCCGGTTTTCGTAAAACAGGCGTACCGTCGAATCGTCTTCGACCGCCCGTTTGAAGTCATAGACCGAGACATAGCTGCCGAACACGTCGCGGGTCAGCTGCTTTTCCTGGGTGTCGATCAGCGGCGTGCCGGTAAAGCCGAGGAACTTGGCCTTGGGCAAGGCGCGGCGCATGTTCCAGGCCAGCGTGCCGTACTGCGTTCGGTGCGCCTCGTCGGAAAGCACGATCAAATCCGTCTTGTCGGTAAAGCCTTCCGGCGCAAAACGCTTGAATTTCTGGACCAGCGCGAACTGCACCCGCAAATCCAGCTTCAGGCGATCCTGCACCGAAGCGCTGTCCGGAATGCGCGCCGCCTTGGCGTCGGCAATCACGTCGCAATGGGCGAAAGTGCCGGCAATCTGGGCGTCCAGGTCGATGCGGTCGGTCACCACCAAAAACGAATACTGGCCACCCAGCGTGCGCCGCACCTTGTTAACCAGAAACACCATCGAATACGACTTGCCGCTGCCCTGCGTATGCCAGAAGACGCCGAGCCGGCCGGCATCCACCTCGGCGCGCACGGCGGGGTCGTTGGAGGTTAGGCGCTGCAGCACGCGGTTGACGCCCAGATACTGGTGATTGCGGGCGATGATCTTGGCCGCTTCCGCCGAGCCTTCACCATGATCAAAGGCGGTGAAGTTCTGGACGATATCGAGCAGCGCCGTCTTGCTGCCCATGCCGCGCAGCAGCAACTCCAGCAGTGGCGCCTCCTTGGGCGGCATGAGGTCGGCCTCGTTGAGCCGCCGCCAGCGGTAGAAATGCTCCCACGGGCTGGTGATCGAGCCGAACAGCGCGTCGTGGCCATTGGACAGGACGACGAAGGCGTTGAAGAAAAACAGCTGACGGATATCGCGCTTGTAGTCGGCAAGGTTCTTGTCGAAACCCAGCTTCACATCCTTGTCGTAGCGCTTCACCTCGATGAACAGCAGCGGCAAGCCATTGACGAAGCCGATTAGGTCCGGCCGCCGGGGTTGCAAGCCATCGACCCACAACTCGCGGACGATCAGGAAGTCGTTGCGCTCCGGTGTCTTGAAATCGATCACCGTCAGCCCGAAACTGCCCAGCCGCCCGGCCTCGTCGCGGGCCTCGACCTCGACGCCGTTGAGCAGCAGCCGGTACTTGTCCTCATTGATCTGGCACAGGCTCTTGCCGGCATCGTCGGCCACCAGTTGCGAAATGGTCGCCTCAATGGCGGCGGGCGGTGCCTTGGGGTTGAGCTTCTTCAGCGCCTGGCGCAGCTCACGAACCAGCACCACCTCGCCGCGATGGCTGCGGCCAAGCAGGCTGGCCGGCCCGAAATCTTCGCGGTCGAAGGCGTATACCGAACGCCAACCCAGATGTTCCTCAAAGAAATCGGCCGTGCCGGCCTGGATCATTTGGTCTTCGGAATAAGCGTTGGCGTTCATGACGGAGGATTGTAAGCGGAACTACTTCCACTCAGCCGTGCTGGCCAACACGAGCGTTGCCCAGTCATTGGGCGGGTGTCCCCGTTGCAACATTTTTTGAAAGACGGCATACGGATCGGACTTGCTGCCGGAGGAACGCAAGGTGTTTTCGTCGTTGACCCAGGCAAAGATGATGATCCGGGTTGTCGAATCGAACCGGAAAAACAAGCGGAAGCGCCGGCCGATCTTGGCGCGTCGCCAGTGCCGAAAGGCTGGCCCCATCGTGTTGCCTTGACGATACTCCTCACGATTAGGGTCGCCGGGTACGGTCTCCAGTATCAACTGCGACAAGGCGTTGAACAGCTTGACGTTGGCGTTCGAGTCAAAATGCGCGGGATCGTGTACTTGTGCGCGCTCGACGCTGGCGTGCAGCTTTTGCAGTTGCTCGATCAGGCAGTCGTGGAAAAGCAGGTTCCAGCCGTGGCGCTGGATCACAGCGTCACGTCGCCTTCAATCTCCTCGTTGAAGTCAACCGACGGCCTGACTGCGGCCAGCATCGTCCGAGCCAAATCGTCCGGCAAGGTGGTGATGTGCGTGCCGGCCTGAATGTCTTTTTCGATCAGCGCAAGAAAACCGGCAATGGCAGGGTCCGTGTGCGGTTCATCTTCGACGCGCGAAACAAGAATTTGCGAATCACGCAGCTCGAACGCAACCTTGCCGCCATAGTCCACGCCCAGTGCCTGGCGGATGGATTTGGGCAAGGTGATCTGGCCTTTGGCGGTGATGGTGGCGACTTCGTGGATGGCTTGCATGGCGATACTCCTTTGATGATTCCGAGTGTAAGGATTACTCCTTACGTCGTCAATCGCTGCGCTCATTGTCTGTGGGGCTGGTTAGTTCAAGTAGATTGGATGGCTGTTGGAATTTTTTCGGATGTCCGGGCTTGCCTCATCACCACTCTGTTTGGTTGCTAGCGCGCAGCGCGGCAATCAAATCGAGGCTCATGGCGACGTCGACCGCAGACAGATAGCGCAAAAGGCTATCGACACTGCTGCGCCAAGGCTCGGTTTCCAGTAGGGAAATGGTTTTTTGGCCGAGCCCGCTCTGTTTAGCCATCTGAACTTGCGTCAAGCCTTTTTGCTTGCGTAAGCCTTTCAAGGTCGGGCCGAGCTGTTGCGGGTTGGTAATGACGAAGGGCACGGAGGTCTCGCTAAAAACGTCGTATAGGGGATATTACACAAATACGCCCTATGGGGTGTAATTTATGTTTGTGCCTTGTAGGGGATGAAAGTCATAAGCGGAGCTGGCCGGAGATAAGGCGGGGGAGGAGGAGGTCGCGGGCTTGGCGGAGTTTTTCGATCTGGTTTTTGAGGGCTTCTATTTGCTCGAAGATTGGTTTTGTAACCTGATCGAATTGCTCAAGTATCTCCGGGGGCGGCAGGAGTATTTCCGCCTTCTCGAAATCGCGTCCAGTGACTGCCGGATAGGCTACACCCTGGGCGTGGCTTTCCAGATAGGCGACAAAAGCATCGGTCGTCACGGCGAGATACAGATAGGTCGATGGCACAGCCTTGGGGCGAATGGTGGCAAAGCCGGTTGATACGACCAGGTTTTCCTCGGGGTTGAGGATCAAGGCATGGGATCGCCGATTGGGGCGGACGCATGACCAAATGATGTCACCGTGGGCAACCAAGCGCTTGGCTCTGCCGGGCGCATCTGGCAGCGAGAACTCAATTTTTTGCTCAACCAAACCGGGAGATACGGAACTGATATCGACGTAGAGCAGCGTGTCCCAGTGAGTTTGCTTGCCGAGGGATTCGGCGTTGATATCGGCGATGGTTTTGAGTGGTCTGGTCGGCCATGCAGGAGACTTTCTCTTGCGGCCCGGAAAACGTAGCCGGACAAACCATTCCGTGTAAATCAGCCGGGCGGCTTCTTCAAGTTTGCAGATTTGCTGTTGGTGGTTTTCGGCCAAATTTTGAAAGGCTATAACCCTTCCAGAAATTTCTCGCTGTGCCGTCAGGGCGGGGTAGACAACTTCCAGCCCACGCAAAATCCCTGTGTTCAGGTTTGGCATGGTGGCACCGATAGCTTTACCCTCTATCCAGCTAACCACATCGGGTTGTGAGAGAAATAGATATAGAAATCGAGGGTCAAGCTCCTTGGTCGGGCAAACAATTTTCAGGCAGCCTGTGCCACACAGATAGCCAGCTTCGGTGTCAGAGATTAAAGCTCGCTTACCAATGTCGCCGCGCCGGGGGAAAACGATGTCTCCAATCTTGAGGCGGTGGCGTGCGAGACGTTCTGCCATTTGGTCATCAACGTAGGCGATCTTGCTAAGTGCGATTCGGTCGTTAACGATGTCCTGTGGCATGACTACTGGAGTGCCTTCATCTCGATAGTCAGATTGATGAAGTTGTGATCCGAATGGTCCCGTTTGGATTGATCCCCCGGCGCGGTCGCAGATGGCACCCAAAGTTTCTCGTTGCCATTTCATTGGCCGAGTGCCTCGAGCGTTGCTTTCACAGACACAAACAGGCTGTCGGCCTCAAATCTGAGAGTCGTTAAGTCACTGAGGATTTCGTTGATCTGTTCGCCAAACACTTCTTCGTTATTTTCAATGTCCGTAGAAATTCCCACATACCGCCCCGGCGTCAAACTCCAATCCGCCTTCTCAATCTCCGCCCGCGTTACCGACTTGCACAGCCCGGCCACGTCGGCATAGCGTGCTGCCGGGAAGCGGTGCAGCAGCCAGTGGCCTTGGGCGATGAAGTGCAGCGCGGTTTTCAACGTGTCCAACGCGGCATCGTGCGGTGTCGGCTGGTCGTCGTGGGCCTTGAGCCAGACCTCGTCGGCGGGGGCCAGGGCGCGGCGCAGGTCGCGGGCCTGCTTGTTGTCCCAGGCGGCGGATTGTTTGGCGTTGAGCGTTTTTTCGGCGTTTTCAAGCAGTCGACCGCAGGCTTTGTGCTCGGCTTCGATGCGCTTGATGGCGGCGCGCAGGCTATCGGTGAGGGCTTCGAGGCGGACCTGACCAGTCGTCTGTTCGATCAGAGCGAGGGCGTCGTGGGGGCGGGCGGCGGTGGCGCGTTCGGTGTCGGTGGCTTTGAGCAGGGCGGCGAGTTCGGCGTCGCCGGTGGCGATGTCGGCTTGCAGGGCCTGAACGCTGGCGGCGAAATCAGCGAGTTGCTCGGCGCTGATCGGTGCGCTGCCTTCGTCATCGTCCTTGCGTTTGCGGTTGAGTTCTTCCGGTGTCGCCTTCTTGGCAAAGCTTTCGGCTTGGGCCAGCGCGGCGCTCAGGGCGCTGCGGCGTTCGGCGAGGATGCTTTCCAGCTGGCCGAGGTGCTTCCTTGCGGTCGACTGGTAATTGGCCACCAATTCGCGGAACTTGTGATCTTCGCCCCGGTGCAGCCAGACGATGGCGGTGAGGTTGGCCAGTTGTTCTTCGGTAAAGCGGTGGTGGCGGGCGGATTCGACGTGGTAGACGTTGCGGGCGTCGAGCATCAGCACGCGGTCGGTGGTGTTGAAAATCTTGCCCTCTCCCCCGGCCCCTCTCCCGCTTGCGGGCGAGGGGAGCGTTTGTTTAGCCTTGTCGAAGAACCACAGGGTGCAGGGTAGTGAGCGGGTGTAGAAGAACTTGGGGCCGATGGCGACCATGGTGTCGACGTGGCCGGTGGAAACGAGGCGGCGGCGGATGTCTTTGTCCTTGTTACCAGCATCCGAGGCGCTGGAGGCCATGACGAAGCCGGCGCGGCCGGTGGCGTTGAGGTAGGCGTAGAAATACTGGACCCACAGGCTGTTGGCGTTGGAGATGGCCTTGGTTTTGGCGTTGGTGCCGGGCAGGCCGAAGGGCAGGCGTTTGCCGGCTTCCGGCGTTTGCGGCGTGCCGGCGGTTTCGGCTTCTTCGTTCCACTGGCCAACCTGCTTCTTGATCTGGTCGGTGTTGACGCCGTCGACGTTGAAGGGCGGATTGGCCATGACGAAGTCGCAGCGGTTGATGAGTTCCGGCTGCTCGTCGTAGAAGCTGTTGGCGATGCGGATGTCGCCTTCGAGGCCGTGTACGGCAAGGTTCATACGCGCCAGGTGGGCGTTGGTTTCGGCTTTTTCCTGGCCGTGGAAGACGACGCGCTGGTGCGGTTTGGCGTGGCGCTGCAGTTCGATGAAGTGGCCGGTCTGGACGAACATGCCGCCGGAGCCGCAGGCGGGGTCGAAGACGGTGCCGCGATCTGGCTCAATGATGTTGACGATGAGGCGAACCAGCGAGGGCGGGGTGAAGAATTCGCCGCCTTCCTGGGCGCCGGTCTGGGCGAACTTGTTGAGGAAGTATTCGTAGATTTTGCCGAAGACGTCGCCGGAGGCTTTTTTCAGGGTATCGCGGTTGAAGGTCTTGAGCAGGTCCATCAGCAGGCGCGGCTCGAAGCCCCGGTAGGCCTTGGGCAGAATGCCGGCCAGTGTGGTGTTGTAAACCTCGATGTGCTCCATGGCGGTGACGACGGCTTCGGCCAGTTCCGGGCCTTCGGGCTGGGCGAGCAGGTGCTCGTAGTAGGCTGTCGGCGGCAGGTAGATGGCGGCTTTGCCGATGAAATCGCCGGGCACCAGATCACGCGGCTTGCCGGCACGCTTGGGTAGTGTTGGTTCGAGTTCGGCCTTGACGGCGAGAAAGCGGTTGTAGGCGTGGCGCAGGAAGATCAGCCCAAGCACGGGCATGGCGTATTGCGCGGCGGTGAGCTTGGAGTTGGCGCGCAGGTTGTCGGCGGCTTCCCATAGGTCGCGTTCGAGTTTGTCGAGATTCATTGTTTTGGTTTGATTTTATTTTTTGGCGTTTTTTGGCGGTTGACCGTAACAGTCGGCGGTTGGTTTGGTCGGCGAGGGTCGGAACCAAAAAGTCATAACCGATCGATGTTAAGCCGTTACTGGCGCAGGATACTGTCAATCATGCGCCGAGAAGCCGGCGAGTCAGTGCTGATTCCATGTCGCGACGGCCATCAATAATTAGGTAGATTAGTACTTGGTCGCCTACAACACGGTAGATAACCCGGTACGGTTTGAATGTGGTTTGACGGTATTCCTTGATACCCAGTACTACCAACTCCTTGGGGTAGCTGCCTCGCTCAGGGAAATACGCCAGCTCTTCTGCGACTTCCATTAACTGGTCAAGAACGTAGTTGGCGTTTGCTACGCAATCGAACTCGGCGATGTAGTCATGGATGCTCTCCAGATCCTGTTCCGCAGCCTGCGTGAGCAGAACCTTGTAGTGATTCGGTTTACCGGCCATCAGGCAGTTACCCGCTTGTTGCGCAGGCGGGCTACTACGTCTGTCACCGACTTGACCCGACCCGCTTCCACGTCCTGATTGCCAAGTGCCAAGATCTTGAGCAGTGCAAGCGTATCCTGGGTTTCTTCGAAGGAAGCGACGTCCTGTAGAACGGCCTTGGCTTCGCCGTTCTGCGTGATGACCAATGGCTCACGCTGTTCAGACAAATGCGCGAGAACCTTGGCAGCGTTGGCCTTAAGGTAACTGATTGGTTTGACTTGTGATGAGTAGCGCATAGGTTTCTCCTTTGGGTAAATTCGGACTTAATGTAGTCTTTTTATGGTCCATTGGCAACGCTCAATCAATCCGTTGTGCCAGCCAAGCCAATTCTTTCGTTCAAACAAAAACGGCGCCAGATTTCTCCGGCGCCGTTCTGATTTTGGGTCTTTTGGGTCGTGGCCCAGCTACTTACGCCATTGCCTCATACAGCGGCAGCGTCAAAAACTCCGGGTATTCCGGCGTTAGCGACATTTCGTCAAAAATTACGGCGGCCTGGTCGTAGCTGGCGGTGTCTTCGCCCTGGGCGGCGACGAAGGCCTTCACCTTGGCCAGTTCTTCGGCAATCATCGGGCGGACCATGTCAACGGTGACCTTGCGGCCGTCGTCGAGAATGCCCTTCGGCGAGACAACCCACTGCCACACTTGCGAGCGGGAGATTTCGGCGGTAGCCGCATCTTCCATCAGGTTGTGAATTGGCACGCAGCCATTGCCGGCCAGCCAGCTGCCGAGGTAATGGATGCCGACATTGATGTTGTTGCGCAGGCCAGCTTCGGTGATCGGGGTGGAAGGCTGGAAATCGAGCCATTGCGCCGGGCCGAAGTTGCCTTCAACCTGCTTTTCCCACTGGTTCGGCTTGTCGCCGAGTACTTTGACGAACTCTTCGTGGGCAATCGCCACCAGGCCAGGGTGAGCCACCCAGCCGCCGTCGAAGCCATCGTTGGCATCACGCGTTTTGTCGTGACGAATGCCGGCCAGTGCTTTTTCGTTAGCGACCGGGTCGTTCTTGATCGGGATCAGGGCCGACATGCCGCCCATCGCCGGCGCACCGCGCTTGTGGCAAGCCTGCACCAGAGCCAGGGCGTAACCACGCATGAACGGTACTTCCATGGTGATGGCGCTGCGCTGGGCCAGACAGAAATCCGTATTTTTCTTGAATTTCTTGATGCAGGAGAAGATGTAATCCCAACGGCCAGCGTTCAGGCCTGAAGAGTGGTTGCGCAGTTCGTAGAGGATTTCTTCCATCTCGAAAGTAGCGAGAATGGTTTCGATCAGCACGGTGGCCTTGATGGTGCCTTGCGGCAGGCCGATTTCGTCTTGAGCCATGACGAAAATATCGTTCCACAGGCGCGCTTCGAGGTGGCTTTCCATCTTCGGCAGATAGAAGAAGGGGCCGGCGCCACGAGAGATCTGTTCCTTGGCGTTGTGGAAAAGCACCACGGCGAAATCAAAAATGCCACCAGAAACGCGTTGACCGTCGACCAACACGTGTTTTTCATCCAAATGCCAGCCACGCGGACGAATCTGCAGGGTGGCGATCTGGTCATTCAGTTTGTATTCCTTGCCGTTCTCGTTCTTGAACGAGAGTTCGCGGCGGATGGCTTTGTACAGGTTGATCTGACCTTGAATCTGGTTTTCCCACTTCGGCGAGTTGGAATCTTCAAAGTCGGTCATGTAGGAATCAGCGCCGGAGTTGTAGGCGTTGATGATCATTTTGGCTTCAACCGGGCCGGTGATTTCGGTCCGGCGGCGCTCGAGCGCCTTGGGCAGCGGGGCAATCTTCCAGTCGCCAGCGCGGATGTGCGCGGTTTCCGGCAGGAAGTCAGGCATTTCGCCGGCATCAATGCGGGCCTGGCGGGCAACGCGGGCGGCCAGCAGTTCCTGGCGGCGCACTTCGAAAGCACGGTGCAGCTTGGCGACCAGGGCCAGCGCATCATGGGTAAGAACGGATTCGTAACCCGGCAGAATCGGACCGGTGATTTGCACGCCTTGGGGCAGATTGAGGCTCATGGAAGCTCCTGATGGAAGGTGTAATTGATGCGACGCCGCAAATTGTATTGCGATTCCGATTCAATGAAAACCTGGTTAAAATCATTTCATCTTTTACTTTAAGTATTAAATGGACCGGCTCAAACAGATCGAAGCTTTCGTTTCATCAGCTACGCGGGGCAGTCTTTCAGCGGCGGCACGTAATGAAGGCGTGACGCCGGCGATCATCGGTCGCCGCCTCGATGCACTTGAGTCCAGGCTAGGGGTCAAATTGCTGCTGCGCACCACGCGCAAATTGACTATTACGTTTGAAGGCCAAGCCTTTCTCGAAGATTGTCAGAAAGTTCTCAACGAGTTCGCCAACGCCGAAGCCGCAGTCTCGCTCGGCGGCGTGCGCGCCAGCGGCCAGTTACGAGTTTCTGCGCCATCTGGCTTTGGTCGCCAGCATGTCGCGCCTCTAGTGGGCGATTTCATGCGTGCCAACACGGAGGTTACGGTCAACCTGGATTTGAGCGATAGATTGGTCGACCTGCTCAACGAGAATATCGATTGTGCGATTCGCATCGGTGAATTGACCGATTCCAGTCTGGTCAGCGTGCGTCTGGGCGAGATGCGGCGCATGGTCGTGGCCAGCCCGGCTTACCTTGTGGCGCATGGTATTCCGCGTGAACCGGCTGATCTGGCGGCGCACAACTGTTTGTCGCTCGGCCAGCAACGCGGCTGGGTTTTTCGTGATCCAGAAACAGGTGAAGTCGATACCCTGAAAGTAAGCGGTACTTTTGAGTGCAACGATGGTGCGGTCCTGCACGAATGGGCGCTGGCCGGGCGCGGCCTGGCCTGGCGTTCGTTGTGGGAAGTCGGGCAAGATCTGAAGGAAGGCCGCCTGACGTCGGTGCTCGATGCCTGGCAGGCACAGCCGATGGGGATTTATGCTGTATTCCCGCAACGCCGCCATTTGCCTTTGCGCGTGCGGCTGTTCATTGATCTATTGAAAGAAACTTACAGTCGTCCGAGTTACTGGGAATTGCGGTGAAAATCAGATGAAAAAACCGGTTTACCGCATTCTTGGTGTTTTCTCAGTCGTCCTCGGCGTGATTGGTGCCGTTTTGCCGCTACTGCCGACCACGCCCTTTCTGATTCTGGCCGCCTATTTTTTCGCTCGTTCGCACCCGGAATGGGAGGCTCGACTGCTCGCTCACCCCAAGGTCGGCCCCTCGATTCTTGCCTGGCGCGATCACGGGGCGATTCCGTTATTTGCCAAACGCCTGGCGACATTGCTGCTGGCGATCAGCGCGCTTGGCGGCTGGCTGACGCTTCCGGCACCTTGGTGCTATCTGCCGGGCGGTATCGGTATTGTGGTTCTAAGCTGGATGTGGACGCGCCCGACGCTTTAATCGTGGCCAAGCATTGCCGACATAATCGGCGCCGGTGAAACGGATGAAGGTTCCTGGAACGGATTGCCCTGAACCAGCACGATAGCCGCCGTAGGTGCCGCCGCCAGCGCAAAAAGCATGATCGCCACAAAAGCCGCCCGCGGGTTTTCGGCATGAACAACCGCCACCGAGAGCAGAGTGAGCAGGCCAAGAAAAGCCATGCCCAGCCATTTCAGCGGGTTGATGTGGGTTTGACTGAGGCCGATGCGCTGGTCCCGGTCATCGCGCATGTCGGTGACTTTGCGCAGCATCAGCGCCTGGACGTTATCGCCAGCTGCTTTGGCGATGCCTGAGCTGCCCAGCATGATGAGCAGACGATCCGCCTTGGTGCTGACATCGGGGCTGGATTTGCGCTGGGCGAGCAAGGGCCACTCACCGACGCTGGCATTGGCGTAGTCGCTCAGCGCTTCACGCAACTGGCTGCGTTGTGGCTCGGCAAGCTGGCTGGCGAGTACCACCAGGCTACGTAGTGCATCGGCTTCCTTATAAACCGCATTCATTGCCCGGTCATGCGCATTCCAGGTGTCGTTGGCGAGAAAGGCCAAGGTCAGTCCGAACAGCACGCCAATAATGTTGATGAAGGGCGGCACGACGCCATTCAGTGTGCGTATCCAGCCAGCCCACGGCGAGCGGTGCATCAGCCAATGAATGACGGCGACGGCCGCGAATGTGCCGAAAATGGCGACTAACGCATAGCCGTAATGGTCGTAAGTGTGCCAGTTGCTGAAATTCATGATTCCTCAGTGCTTTTCGACAAGAATGATGCGCCAGGCTGCAAGCTTATTCTCAAGTGAGAGCGCGGCATGAGCGGGGCTGGTGGAAGGTAGGCGCTGGCAGCTAATCGAGCCAGCAGCAAGCGTCGGGGCGATGTGTTTGCGAAAACAGGATTCCGCCTTGGCGCCGTTGAAAAACACCCGTTTGATCGCCGGGTGTTGCTGCAAAAAACCGGCCAGATCATTGGCGATCAATGAGTCAGAAACAATGTTTGAGTCCAGACTGCCGGGGCGGGTACAGGTCAAGAGAACATCCCAAACGGCAATTCTTGATGAATGAAGCGCTTTCACACGCTCTGCATAAGGCGTACTCGGATCGAATCCAAGCAGCTTGGCCATGATCGGCCAGAAGGCATTGCGCGGGTGAGCGTAATACTCGTTGGCAGCCAAAGAGGCCTGCCCGGGCATGCTGCCGAGAATCAGGATTTCAGCATCGGGGGCGGTGAGCGGAGGGAAGCTGCGGGCAAACGACATGGCGCCTGATTATCCCAGAAAGCGTGCCGGCAAAACGAAAAAGGCCGGCCCCTTGTGGGAGCCGGCCTTTGTTGCTGCCCGGTAAGGCAGCAAATTTAAGCGGTGAGCTTTTTAGTGGAACTGCTCTTCTTCGGTCGAGCCGGTCAGCGCGGTAACGCTGGACTTGCCACCCTGGATGACGGTGGTGACTTCGTCGAAGTAACCGGTGCCGACTTCCTGCTGGTGGGAAACGAAGGAGTAACCACGGTCACGAGCTGCGAATTCCGGCTCCTGAACCTTCTCGACGTAGGCGGTCATGCCGCGAGCGACGTAGTCCTGGGCCAGATCGAACATGTTGTACCACATCGAGTGGATACCAGCCAAAGTGATGAACTGGTACTTGTAGCCCATGGCGCCCAACTCTTTCTGGAACTTGGCGATGGTGGCATCGTCCAGGTTCTTTTTCCAGTTGAAGGAAGGCGAGCAGTTGTAAGCCAACATCTTGCCTGGGAACTTGGCATGAACGGCATCGGCGAAACGCTTGGCGTATTCCAGATCCGGCGTGCCGGTTTCACACCACACCAGATCGGCGTATTCGGCGTAAGCGACGGCGCGGGAGATGGCCTGGTCCAGACCCTTCTTGGTCTTGTAGAAACCTTCGGCAGTGCGCTCGCCGGTCAGGAACGGCTTGTCGTTTGCATCGTAGTCGGAAGTCAGCAGGTCAGCTGCTTCAGCATCGGTACGGGCAATAACCAGGGTCGGGACGCCACAGACGTCAGCTGCCATACGCGCAGCAACCAGTTTCTGGATAGCTTCAGCGGTCGGGACCAGCACTTTGCCGCCCATGTGGCCGCACTTCTTGACGGAAGCCAGTTGGTCTTCCCAGTGCACGCCACCAGCGCCAGCGCGAATCATCGCCTTCATCAGTTCGAAAGCGTTCAGCACGCCACCGAAACCGGCTTCAGCGTCAGCCACGATCGGAGCGAAGTAGTCGATGTAACCTGCATCGCCCGGGTTGGCACCCTTGGACCACTGGATTTCGTCAGCACGGGTGAAGGCGTTGTTGATGCGCTCGACAACCTTCGGCACGGAGTCAACCGGGTACAGGGACTGGTCCGGGTACATGGCGGAGTATTCGTTGTTGTCAGCAGCAACTTGCCAGCCGGACAGATAGATGGCCTTGACGCCAGCCTTGACTTGCTGCATGGCCTGACCGCCGGTCAGTGCGCCGAGGCAGTTAACGTACGGCTCGTTGTTGACCAGATCCCACAACTTCTTGGCGCCACGGGTGGCCAGGGTGTAATCAATCGCAACAGAACCGCGCAGGCGAACGATGTCGGCTGCAGAGTACGGGCGCTTGATGCCCTTCCAGCGCGGGTTTTCAGCCCAGTCTTTTTCGAGGGCGGCGATTTGCTGTTCGCGAGTGCTCATTGTGTATTCCTCAGAGGAGTGTTTGTGGGTTTGAAGACTTCCGCCTAGTCTTTTTGGACTAAGGCGATAGGGAAAATTATAGTGAATTTATTGCGCAGCAGCAACAGTCTTATATAAGACATAAGACATTATTATTCTAATTAAAAACAATGACTTAATGTTTGTTTTTCACAATACGAAACGAAAGTTGCGATTTTGAAACGAAATCACATTGCGTTAGCACAAGGATTTTACGCTAACCAGCACGCCGTCGTCGTCGGCGTAGAGGAATTCGCCGCGATTGAAAGTGACGCCGCCAAAGGTCACCGCAATATCACGGTCGCCAACCCCTTTTTTGATGCTCTTTTGGGGATGGGTGTTGAGGGCGCGCACACCGATGTCGATCCCGTTGATATCGACAGAATCGCGGATGCAGCCATAAACCACGACACCTTCCCAGCCATTTTTATGGGCCAGAATCGCCAGTTGATCGCCGACCAGAGCGCAACGTATTGAGCCGCCGCCGTCAATCACCAGCACCTTGCCTTGGCCATCTTCGGCAAAGGCTTCGCGCACCAGCGAGTTGTCTTCAAAAATTTTCAGTGTCACGATCTGGCCGGAAAACGTTGCGCGGCCACCGTAACGCTGGAACATCGGGGCTACAACGCGAACGGTTTTACCGAGTTCGGCTTCGAATTCATCGCAAAGATCAGGTGTTTTGAAAGTCATATGGGGCTCCCTGGCAAAAAAAAGCCATGCAGTGCATGGCTTGTTGAAATATGGCTAATAGTTTAAACGACGGCTTCGGCTTTTTCTTCCTCGAAGACCAGTTTGATTTTTCCGTCTTTATCGAGGTCGACCGTAACATTGCCGCCACTGGATAATTTGCCGAACAACAGCTCATCAGCCAGTGCCGAGCGTATGGTGTCCTGAATCAAGCGCGCCATCGGGCGAGCACCCATCTGCGGATCAAAGCCTTTTTCAGCCAGCATTTCCTTCACCGCCTCGCTGAAATGCGCTTCCACTTTCTTCTCGTGCAGCTGTTCTTCCAGCTGCATCAGGAACTTGTCGACCACGCGCAGAATCACTTCACGGTCGAGTGAACCGAACGAAATGGTGGCATCCAGGCGATTGCGGAATTCCGGCGTGAACAAACGCTTGATTTCTGCCATTTCATCGCCCGCCTGCTTGATCGCCGTAAAGCCCATGCTCGATTTTTGCAAATCAGCCGCACCGGCATTGGTTGTCATGATGATCACCACGTTGCGGAAATCGGCCTTGCGTCCGTTGTTGTCCGTCAGCGTGCCGTGATCCATCACCTGCAAAAGGATGTTGAAAATATCCGGATGGGCCTTCTCGATCTCATCGAGCAGCAACACGCAATAAGGCTTTTTGGTGACCGCTTCGGTCAACAGCCCACCCTGGTCGAAACCAACATAACCCGGCGGGGCGCCAATCAGGCGGGAAACCGCGTGGCGCTCCATGTATTCGCTCATGTCGAAGCGGGTCAGTTCGATGCCGAGGCAGTAAGCCAGTTGCTTGGCCACTTCCGTCTTGCCAACGCCGGTCGGGCCGCTGAACAGGAAAGAACCAATCGGCTTGCCCGGATTGCCGAGGCCGGAACGGGCCATCTTGATTGCCTTGGCCAAAGCGTCTATTGCCTTGTCCTGCCCGAAGACGACTGCCTTTAAATCGCGGTCGAGATTTTTCAGCGCACTCCGGTCATCCAGCGTGACATGCTGGGAAGGGATGCGGGCGATCTTCGCGACAATTTCTTCAATGTCGGTTTTGTTGATGACTTTTTTCTGTTTCGACTTGGGCAAAATTCGCTGCGCTGCACCAGCCTCGTCAATCACATCAATTGCTTTATCCGGCAAGTGGCGGTCAGTGATGTAACGGGCGGCAAGTTCGGCGGCAGAGGTAATCGCCGTCGCCGAATACTTGATCCCGTGGTGAGCCTCGAAACGCGCTTTCAAACCCTTGAGAATTTCTATGGTTTCGGCAACCGAAGGTTCATTAACATCAATCTTCTGGAAACGACGGGATAGCGCGCTGTCTTTCTCGAAAATACCGCGAAACTCGGTGTAAGTCGTTGCTCCAATACACTTGAGCGCTCCGCTGGAAAGAGCTGGTTTGAGTAAATTGGAAGCATCCAGCGTGCCGCCGGAAGCCGAGCCTGCACCAATCAGGGTGTGGATTTCATCAATAAAAAGGATGGCATTCGGGTTGTCCTGCAAGGCTTTAAGTACACCCTTCAGGCGCTGCTCGAAATCGCCGCGATACTTGGTGCCGGCCAGCAATGAACCCATATCCAGCGAATAGACATTGGCCTTGGCGAGAATTTCCGGCACATCGCCTTCTACGACTTTGCGCGCCAAACCTTCGGCAATCGCGGTTTTGCCAACGCCAGCTTCGCCAACCAGTAGCGGATTGTTTTTGCGCCGCCGACAGAGGGTTTGAATCACGCGCTCCAGTTCTTTGTCGCGCCCAATCAGTGGGTCAATTTTGCCCTGCAAGGCCAAAGCATTCAGATTGATTGTGTATTGCTCAAGCGGGCCGGCCTGTTCCTTCTCGACTTCAGCTTCTGTTTCACCTTCTGCCGGGGCTTTTTGCTGCGGCACCTTGCTGATGCCGTGCGAAATGTAATTCACCACATCAAGGCGAGTGACGCCTTGTTTTTGCAGGAAATAGACTGCGTGCGAATCTTTCTCACCATAAATGGCAACCAGTACATTGGCGCCATTGACTTCCTTTTTGCCCGATGACTGAACATGCAAAATGGCGCGTTGAATGACGCGCTGGAAACCCAGTGTCGGCTGGGTGTCAATGTCATCCTCGCCCGAGACCGTCGGTGTATGTTCGTTAATGAAGTTGGACAGATCCTTGCGCAACGTATCCGGCTTGGCGCCGCAGGCACGTAAAGCGTCAGCTGCTGACGGGTTGTCGATCAGCGCGAGCAAAAGATGTTCGACTGTGATGAACTCATGTCGTTTTTGACGTGCCTCGACAAAAGCCATGTGAAGGCTGACTTCGAGTTCCTGGGCAATCATTAATTTTCCTCCATGATGCAAGCAAGCGGGTGTTGGTGCTGGCGGGCGAATACGTTTACCTGATCCACCTTGGTGGCAGCGATGTCGCGCGGAAAAACTCCGCACACACCGCGGCCTTCATTGTGAACTTTGAGCATGATTCGCGTCGCTTGTTCAGTATCCAGAGAAAAAAAACGTTGGAGAACGGCAATGACGAATTCCATCGGGGTGTAATCGTCGTTCAGCAACATCACCTTGTACATTTTTGGGGGCTGGGTCTTGGCACTTTGCGCTTCGAGTACCCCGTCTTCCTTATGCTTGGTAGCCATGCGTTCGATTCTATACAGTCCATTCCAATCTGCAACAGGGATTTTTTCTTGCAGAAAATTAGTCTTGAAGCCTTGATTTTCCAGTGTTTATGCTGCGCCGCCGCATTTAAAAGGGTTGACTGGATAATTCAAGTCGCGTAGAACGCAATTGTGTTTGAATTCAAAACGCATCAAGGTTGCCCAAAGCGCCGGGGTGTAGGGTTCAAACAGGGAGTCGGGGAAACCCGTAATTCATTAGATTTTTGTAAGAAAGTAGCAAACATGGCAATCGGTACTGTCAAGTGGTTCAATGATTCTAAAGGTTTTGGCTTTATCACTCCTGATGATGGCAGCGAAGATCTCTTCGCGCATTTCTCCGCCATCAACATGAATGGTTTCAAGACTCTCAAAGAAGGTCAAAAAGTTTCCTTCGAAGTCGTGCAAGGCCCCAAGGGTAAGCAGGCTTCCAACATCCAGAGCGCTTAAGCTCAGTTTGTTGTAAATTCAAAAACCCGCCTGTTTTCAGGTGGGTTTTTTTACGCCTGCATCTTTCAGCGTTCAGGCAACGATAATTTCGTCCTGGCGTTTTTCGCCTGTGTTATCGACCCAATTTACCGTCAATTTGTCGCCCGCTTTGATGTTGCGCGCCTTGAAGGCAAATAGCGGATTTTTCGATACCGACGTATTCAACTGGCCGTTGATCAACGCTTGTCCGTTGTGACTGATCGCAAAGGTCTGGATGTAGTGGGTGGGCAGGGTTTTTCCTTTTTCATCCTTGCGCTGGCCGGTTTCCATAGGATGCTGCATGAGCACCCGAATATCGCTAATTTCACCTTGAAGCGTCGCACGGATTTTGATTTGATCTGCCATTGTTAGCCTCCGCAACCGCCGAGTGTGACTTTGATTTCACGAAATGCGACGTGGTATTTGCCATCGCTGGTTTTTGCAACCGCACGAATTTTTGTCGTTTCTGCCAGTTTTACCTGAATTTTGGAATAGGGCAGGGCGTTGCCGGTGAAATCGAGTGTGGCACACAAGGGCATTGGGTTTTTGTCAGCAAAAATCGCCAGGCTGCGCGTGTTAGCCAGGTTGGAGGTGATTTCGACCTCGACTTTGGCGCCATTTTCAGCAATCTCCGGAGCGCTAATCGTGATTTCGCGTGATTCAATCGCCGCTGCTGCACCGTAGGCTTTTAATGCATCGTTGGCGTTGCGGGCGCTAAAGGCGTTCTGGTTCCATTCGGCGGCCAGGACGCGGCCCGGAATCAATAAGCCGGTTCCCAATAAGGGGACGAGCAGTGCACTCGCACTTCCTTGCAGCAGTTTTCTGCGTAGTTGATTCATATTTATTTCTCAGAGACAGGTTGTTCAGCGAGCCAGTGGCCCGACTTTCCCCCACGTTTTTCGAGCAGACGCAGCTCATCAATTCGCATGCCACGGTCAACGGCTTTTAGCATGTCATAAATGGTCAACAGGCCGACGCTGGTAGCAGTCAGCGCCTCCATTTCGACACCGGTGCGACCAAAACATTCGGCGGTAACTTCACAGTGGACCGCGCTATTCTCAACGTCAATAACGAATTCGGCGGCAACGCGGGTCAGTGCAATCGGATGGCAGAGCGGGATCAGGTCGCCGGTTCGTTTAGAGGCCTGAATCGCGGCAATCCGCGCAATGCCCAGTACGTCGCCTTTTTTGGAGGATCCGGCGCGAATCAGCTCAAGGGTGCTGGCCTGCATGTAAATGCTGCCAGCGGCACGGGCGAGACGAGCGGTTTCTGCCTTGCTGCCAACGTCGACCATGTGAGCCTGGCCGGCGTTGTCAAAATGGGTGAGGGTTTGCTTGGTCACGGTCGCTTACTTTTGGTTACGAGATGTTCAACAGGCCCGTTCTTGGGCTGCGTTATCATAGCATTCATGCGTTTTACTCAACGTTTGATCGCTGGTGTGCTGGCTTTGAGCCTTGTCGCACCTTTGTTGCGGGCTGATGATCTCCCTGAACTGGGCGATGTCGCCAGCAACGATTTGTCGTTGGCGACTGAAAAGAAAATCGGCCTGCAGATCATGCATGAAATTCGCTGGCGCGATCCGTCTTACCTTGATGATCCGGATGTTGAGTCGTACTTGAATCAGTTGGGTGGTCGGCTGACGGCGGTCAGCAACGATCCCGGCATTGGTTTTTATTTTTTCCCGATCAACGATCCCAGTGTCAACGCCTTTGCGATGCCCGGCGGTTACATCGGTGTGCATACCGGGCTGATTCTTTCGGCGCAGAGTGAGTCTGAACTGGCTGGCGTGATGTCGCATGAAATCTCGCATGTCACGCAACGCCATATTTCGCGTCAGGTTTTTCAGTCGAGCAAACTCAGCATGGCTTCGATGCTGGCGATGGGACTGGCTTTGCTGGCGGCGCGCTCGAACGGGCAAGTCGCAGGGGCGGCAATCGCTGGTGCGCAAGCGGGTGCCATTTCCGCACAGCTGGCGTTTTCGCGGGATTTCGAGCGCGAAGCGGATCGCATGGGTTTTGAGACGCTGCGCAAGGCCGGGTTTGACGTGCGCGGCATGGCGGAGTTTTTTGAACGCCTGCAAAAATCAGTGCGGCTCTACGAGAATAATGCGACGGCTTATTTGCGGACTCACCCGCTGACTGGTGAACGTTTGTCTGACATGCAAAACCGTGAGCAGGGTGTTTCTTATCGCCAGATAACCGACAGTCAGGAGTTTTTGCTGGTGCGTGCCAAATTGCGCGCCATGCAGGGAACGGCGGGGGAGGCGGTGCGCGATTTTGAAGGCTTGCTGCGCGACAAAAAATTTGTCTCTGAAGGTGCGACTCGTTTTGGCTTGGCGGTAGCGCTGACGCGCAAACGAGATTGGCTGGCTGCTGAACAGGAGTTGCTGGCGGCACGGAAATTGAAAGTGACGACGGCAATCCTTGAGCATCAGTTGGCTGAGGTTAAATTGGCGCAAGGTGAAACGCTTGCGGCTTTGGTGGTTTACCGGGAAGCAATGGTGCGTTACCCGCTGAATCAGGCGCTGACTTATGGTTATGGTCAAGCTTTGATTATGGTCAAGCGTTATGGCGAGGCGCTCAAATTTTCCGAGTTGCAGTTGCAAAGTTACCCGCAGGATGTTCGTTTACACAAGATGCGGGCAGAAAGTTACGCCGGCCTTGGGCGTGGCGCGCAGCAGCATCAGGCGCTGGCTGAAGTGTTTTTTTTGCAAGGCCAGACAGCGGGGGCAATTGAGCAATTGCAGCTCGCCCAAAGAGCCGGAGATGCAAATTTTTACGAGCAGTCGGTGATCGATGCGCGGCTGCGCGAGTTGCGTAAACGACTACTTGACGAGCAAAAAGAGAAACGGAATTAGAGGTAAAATCGCGCCTCCCTGAATGGATGACCTGATTATGGAATTTGATCGCGAACTCGACGTAAAAGGCCTCAACTGCCCGCTGCCTATCCTGCGTACCAAGAAAGCTCTGGCTGAAATGGAAACCGGGCAAGTGCTGCATGTGCTGGCGACCGATCCGGGTTCGCTCAAGGATTTTCCTGCTTTTGCCAAGCAGACCGGTAACGAACTGGTCAAGCAGCAGGAAGAGAACCGCGTGTTCGAGTTTTTTCTCAAGCGCAAATAAGCGCTTCATTCCACGCTTTTTTTGAAGATCGGCGGGCGCCAGCAGGCGAACCCGCCGCTTGGCTTTTTGAAGGGCTGGTTGATTGCCTGACGGTGTGCGATCTCGCCAGTCTGGATAGCGCGCTGGCCGCGATTGAGCAAGGTGATCTTTGGATTGTTGCCGCTCTTGAGTACGAACTTGGTTACTTGCTTGAACCGGCTGCGGCGCCCACCGCGTGGTCAATAGATTCAAAACAGTGCCTGGCCCGGTTTTGGCGTTTTGAGCGTTGTTTGATGCTCGATGCCGCTGCCGCTGACACGTGGCTGATGGCGCAAGGCGAACAAATGCCGGCAGGCATCGCTGGCCTGCAGTCAGGGATTTCCGAGGATGGCTACCTGACGGCGGTGCAGCGCATTCAGGACTACATTGCGGATGGCGATTGTTATCAGGTTAATTTCACCTTTCCGCTGAATTTTGAATGGTTTGGCTCGCCTGTGGCGCTCTACTCGCGCCTGCGCGAGCGCCAGCCGGTGAGTTATGGCGGCTTTGTCGGCGATACGGAAAGTGGCCTGGTTTCCCTGTCGCCTGAACTGTTCCTTGAGCGGTGCGCTGAGCGTTTGCTGACCCGCCCGATGAAGGGGACGGCAGCCCGCAGCTTGCCCGCCGAGCAATTGTCACGGTCAACCAAGGATTTGGCCGAAAATTTGATGATCGTTGATCTCTTGCGTAACGATCTCGGGCGGATTGCTGAAAATGGCAGCGTCGTGGTCGACCGGCTATTCGACATTGAGGATTATCCGACCGTCTGGCAGATGGTTTCAGAAGTTTCTGCCCGCGTGCCGGGGCGGCGTTTTGGCGAAATTTTGCGCGCCTTGTTTCCTTGCGGTTCAATCACTGGTGCCCCAAAAATTCGTGCCATGCAGATTGCTGCCGACCTCGAAAACTCACCGCGTGCAGCCTATACCGGCGCTCTAGGCTGGCTTGCGCCGGGTGGCGATTTTCGACTGAACGTGGCGATTCGAACGCTGGAACTGGCCGCTGATGGACGTGGCAAGCTCGGGGTGGGTAGCGGGATTGTGGCTGATTCGCTACCGGTTGCGGAATGGCAGGAGTGTTTGCTCAAGGCGAGTTTCCTGCGCGACTGCGATCCTGGTCTGCTGTTGATTGAAACCTTGCGCCGGGAGGGTGGGGTTTATCCGATGTGGGCCGGCCATCTGGCTCGCCTGAAGCGTTCGGCTGCGTATTTTGGCTTTCCGCTCGCTGAGCAGTTGTTGTTCAGGGAGCTGGGGCGGCAACCGACACGGGGAACCTGGCGCGTTCGCGTCACGCTCGACAAGGTTGGCGTGATAGCAGTGCAGGCGGTGGCTTTTGACAGCGCCGCGCCCGACATGTGCTGTGCGGTGCTGGCCGAACAACGTATCGATTCGCACGATATTCTGCGCCGCCACAAGACAACGTCGCGCAAAATTTATGATGCGGCGCTGGCCTCAATTGCCGCCGAGGCTGATATTTTCGATGTGATTTTTTTGAATGAACGCGGCGAAGTGGCCGAGGGCGCGCGCAGCAATATCTTTGTTGAGTGCGATGGCGTGCTACTCACGCCGCCACTTGTCAGCGGTGCCTTGCCCGGTGTCTTGCGCGCCAGTTTGCTGGCTGAGGGAAAAGCGCAGGAAGCGGTTTTGTGGCCAGCCGATCTGCAAAACGGGTTTTGGTTAGGGAATGCCCTGCGCGGTTTGTGCCGGGCGAAATTGCGCTAATCATTCAAAACTGCCCGAAAAAACAAAGCTTTCGGGCAGTTGACCGCAATCTTTCAGCCGCGCATTTTGCGCAGGTAAAGGCCGAGCAGCGAGAACAAACCAGCGGCAATTCCATAGTAGAACGCTTTGGCGACATCAACGTCCTGATACTCGACAAGCACGGGTGCGTCATTTTCGATCTTGTAACGGATCGTTGTCTGGAAGTGCCAGGATGAGGCCTTGACTTCAATGATGCCGTTTTCGGTCTTCCATTTCAGCCAGTCCTGTGCTTCCTCAAGATCGCCGGCGGGTTCGGGTGGTGTCAGCGAGGTATAAAGGCTTTTAGCTTTCGCGTCAGCCAGATCCTTGTAGGCGAAGCCGCAGACTTCTTTGTTGGCGCAGGTGGCAACCAGGCGGAATTCCGGCTTCCATTCCGCACTCTTGTCCCACGGCCAGGAGATCATGAAGGCAACGCTCCAGACGCCAACCAGCGCCGAGAAAATCATCAGGGCAATGAATATTTGTGCCAAAAAACCGCGTTTGTCTTCCATGATTCTCTTTTCTTTTGTTGCTTAGCCGAGTTTGGCTAGTTGGGGTTTTAGTTGCTCCAGCGTCGCGCTGAAATCAGCCACGCGCTGTTTTTCCTGATCAATCACGGCAGCCGGGGCGCGCGCGACAAAGCTTTCGTTGCCCAGCTTGTTGCTGGCGATCTCGATCAGTTTTTGGAGTTTTTCGATTTCCTTGGCCAGACGGATTTTCTCGGCGGCGATATCAATCTCCACCTTGAGCATCATCCGTGTTTCGCCGACGACCGCTACTGGCGCCATCGCATCAGCCGGCATGTCAGCTACCAGTTGTACCTCAGACAGCTTACCCAGAGCTTGCAGGATGGGCGCGAACTCGGCGATGTCGGCGCCGCCGTTGGCAACCAGCAGCGGCATGCGCAGAGCCGGCGAGACGTTCATCTCGCCGCGCAGGTTGCGACAGGCGTAGGCCAGGGCTTTGAGGCGTTCGACTTTGGCTTCAGACGCCGGATCAAGGCGCGACAGATCAGCACGCGGGTAGGCGGCGAGCATGATCGAGTCGTGCGTCTTGCGGCCGGCGATCGGGGCAACGGTCTGCCACAGCTCTTCGGTGATGAACGGGATCAGCGGATGGGCCAGACGCAGAATGGCTTCCAGCGTGCGGACCAGCGTCCGGCGCGCACCGCGTTGCTGGGCATCATCGCCAGTCTGGATTTCAACCTTGGCAATTTCCAGATACCAGTCGCAGAACTCGTCCCAGATGAATTTGTAAATGGTCTGGGCAACCAGGTCGAAACGGTAGTCGGTGAAGTGCTGTTCAACTTCCTGCTCGACGCGCTGTAGTTGGCTAACGATCCAGCGGTCGGCGAAGCTGAATTTCAGGCGCTTTTCGCCGTCGACCGTACAAGATCCATCACCACCTTGTTGATGATCGAGCGCCAGATCGTGGCCTTCAACATTCATCAGAACGAAGCGCGTGGCGTTCCACAGCTTGTTGCAGAAGTTGCGGTAGCCGTCGCAGCGATTCAGGTCGAACTTGATGTCGCGACCGGGCGAAGCGAGGCTGGCGAAGGTGAAGCGCAAGGCGTCGGTGCCGAAGGAGGCGATGCCTTCCGGGAATTCCTTCTTGGTCTTCTTGGCGATGCTTTCGGCTTGCTTCGGGTTCATTAGGCCAGTCGTGCGCTTTTCGATCAGCGCGTCGAGGCCGATACCGTCGATCAGGTCGATGGGGTCGAGCACGTTGCCCTTCGATTTCGACATCTTCTGGCCTTCGCCATCGCGGATCAGGCCATGCACATAGACGTGCTTGAACGGGATCTGGCCGATGATCTGCTTGGTCATCATGACCATGCGGGCGACCCAGAAGAAGATGATGTCGAAACCGGTGACCAGCACGGTCGACGGCAAATATTGCTGCAAAATCGGGTTGGCCGCGTCGATGGCCTCGTCGCCCGTCCAGTCCAGGGTCGAGAACGGCCATAGGGCGGAGGAGAACCAGGTGTCGAGGACGTCCTCGTCGCGGCTCAGCGTGCCGGTGTAGCCCTGCTTGGCGGCTTCGGCTTGTGCTTCAGTTTCGCTGTGGGCAACGAAGATCTCGCCGTTGTCGCCATACCAGGCCGGAATCTGGTGGCCCCACCACAGCTGGCGGGAAATACACCAGTCCTGAATGTTGTTGAGCCACTGGTTGTAGGTATTGACCCAGTTTTCCGGATAGAACTTGATCTCGCCGGAATGGACGACATCAAGCGCTTTTTCGGTAATTGATTTGCCATCTTCCCCCGGCTTTGACATGGCGACGAACCACTGGTCGGTGAGCATCGGCTCGATGACGACATTGGTCCGGTCGCCGCGCGGCACCTTGAGCTTGTGCTTGTCGGTCTTGACCAGAATGCCGATGGCTTCGAGATCAGCGACGACGGCCTTGCGGGCATCGAAACGGTCGAGGCCACGGTATTTCTCCGGGGCATTGTCGTTGATCTTGGCGTCCAGCGTCAGAATCGAAATCAGCGGCAGATTGTGGCGCTGGCCCACCGCGTAGTCGTTGAAGTCGTGCGCCGGCGTGACTTTGACGCAGCCGGTGCCGAATTCGAGATCGACGTAGGCGTCGGCAATGATCGGGATTTCGCGATCGGTCAGCGGCAATTTAACCATCTTGCCGATCATGTGCTTGTAGCGCTCGTCTTCCGGATGCACCATCACGGCGGTGTCGCCAAGCATGGTTTCCGGACGCGTCGTGGCGACGACCAGACTATCCGAGCCATCGGCCAGCGCATAGCGGATGTGCCACATGAAGCCGTCTTCTTCCTCCTGCACCACTTCGAGGTCGGAAACGGCGGTATTCAGCTTGGGATCCCAGTTGACCAGGCGCTTGCCGCGATAAATCAGACCTTCATTGAACAGACGAACGAAGGTTTCGGTAACCACCTTGTTGAGGCCGGCATCCATCGTGAAGCGCTCGCGCTTCCAGTCCGGGCTGGTGCCCATGCGGCGCATCTGTTGGGTGATGGTGTTGCCTGAGTATTCCTTCCATTCCCAGACTTTTTCCAGAAATTTTTCGCGGCCCAGATCGTGGCGGCTGATGCCTTGCGCATCCAGTTGGCGCTCGACGACGATTTGCGTTGCGATGCCGGCGTGGTCGGTGCCCGGCTGCCACAGCGTATTGTGGCCGCGCATCCGGTAGTAACGGGTCAGCGCATCCATCAGCGTCTGGTTGAAGCCATGGCCCATGTGCAGCGTGCCGGTCACATTCGGCGGCGGCAACAAGATGCAGAAGTTTTCTTCCGGCAACTTGTTACGGTCAACGCCGGCTGCGAAGTAATTTTTTGATTCCCACTCGGGGTACCAGCGGCGTTCAATTTCGGCTGGTTCAAAGGCTTTGGCGAGTTCCATGGGCTTCTCGGAAATGGGGAAAGCCCGCGATTATACCGGAGCGCTGCGCCGGCTTTGCCTGATCTTAGTCGCGTGCTTGTAGCGTCGCGATCATTTCCTGTTCAGCCAGAAAGTCGCGCACTGTCGATTCGATAATGCGTGGCAACTCGGCGGCCAGGCGTTGTTCGACGCGGCGCGCCAACTCGTGCGCAAGGATGTCGCGCAGGCCGGCGTTGAGCGAGGTATGCGCTGCGTATTCCTCGGTGATTTTTGCGCTGGGCACGCTTTCGACGCTGGCTTCAAGCGCTTCAGCTGGCGGTGCAATATCGAGCAGAACAGGGAATTCATCTTCCTCAATCGAGTCTGTCAGCACCGGTACGTCATCTGAGTCAGGGTTGCTACTACGCCGACGTTGCATCAAGGCGTCGGCACGGGCGAGGATGGGGCTGGGCACGCGGGCTTCCTTTAGCGCTTGCTAAGATCGAAATACTGCACTGCGCAACCGCTGTCCTTGTAAAACTTGACGCGGTCACGGGCGGCCAGCCGGTCAGCTTCATCCTGACCAACCACTTCGATCAGGCGTTGGAAGCGCTCAAAGCCGGGTGGGGCGTTGCGGTCGAGATTCATCAGGCGTTCAAGTTGTGCGGGGCGATCAAGATTATCGGTAATCAAGACCGGCGTTTCAGCGGCTAGCGGCGAATCGGCCCGACAGTGCGGCACGAAACTGAGCGCTGGCTGATTCCAAAGCTGCCGGTCAACGTGGCTGGCGAGCTCTTTTCCCGGCACAAAAACCAGCATCGGTTTTTTCTGGGCATAAGCGCCGCCGAGCAGGGCGCAAGCCGCTGCTACCTTGTCGGCCGCGCCATGATAGAAAAAAACCTCGGTCAATTGAGCTTGCCGGCGCGTTGCATCAGGTAATGCGTCAGCAAAGGCACCGGGCGTCCGGTCGCGCCTTTGTCGGCACCGGATTTCCAGGCCGTACCAGCAATATCGAGGTGCGCCCACTCAAACTTCTTGGTGAAGCGCGACAGGAAGCAGGCGGCCGTAATTGAACCACCCCAGCGTCCACCAATATTGCCCATGTCGGCAAACGGACTCTTCAATAATTCCTGATAGTCATCCCACAACGGCATATGCCAGGCCCGGTCGTAGGATTCATCGCCGGCATCCAGCAGGTCGCGGGCGAGGGCGTCCTTGTTGGAGAAAAGCCCGGTCGCGATATGGCCGAGGGCAACAACGCAGGCGCCGGTCAGCGTGGCGACATCAATCACGGTATCCGGCTCAAAACGCTCGGCGTAAGTCAGCGCATCGCACAAAATGAGGCGGCCTTCGGCATCGGTATTGAGAATTTCGATGGTCTGGCCGGACATCGAAGTGACGATGTCACCCGGTCGGCTTGCCATGCCATCCGGCATATTTTCAACGGCGGGAACGACGATGGTCAGATTGATCGGCAAGGCCATACGCGCCACCGCCTGCATGGTGCCCAGAACGCTGGCGGCGCCACACATGTCGTACTTCATCTCATCCATTTCAGCGCCCGGCTTCAGAGAAATGCCGCCGGTATCAAACGTGACGCCCTTGCCGACCAGAACAACCGGCTTCTCATTCGCCTCACTACCCTTGTAGGTCAGAACGATCAGTTTTGGTGGCTGACGCGAACCTTGGGCAACAGAAAGCAGCGAATGCATGCCGAGTTTTTCCATGTCGGCGCGTTCAAGAATCTCGCAACCGAGATTGAATTCCTTGGCCATCACCTGCGCCTGATCGGCCAGATAAGTCGGATGGCAAATATTGGCGGGCAGGTTGCCCAGCGTTTTAGTCATCGCCATGCCTTCAGCAATCGCCAATCCCTGAGTCAGAGCTTCTTCGGCCTGAGCCAGCTCGTTGCGCCGCTCGACGGCAAGGATTAATTTACGCAATGGGCGGCGCACTTCATCTTTTTTGCTCTTGAATTGGTCAAACTTATAGGTGGCGTCGAGGGCGACCATCGTTGCCTGGCGGATGCGCCAGCCAATGTTGCGCTTCTTGACAGCCAGTTCGGTCAGAAAAATCGACGCATCAAACGCACCCGTTTCGTTCAGCGTTTTAACTGTGTTGCGAATCGCGGTCGTGAATTCTTTCTCGCGAAAATCCTTTTCCTTGCCAAGTCCGACCAGCAAAACTCGCTCACAAAGCGTACCCGGCACATTCTGCAGGAGCAGAGTGCTGCCCGACTTGCCATCCATGTCGCCACGGCGGACGATGCCTGAAATGTAGCCATCTGCTGCTTTGTCGAGTAATTCTGCCGCTAAAGTCAGTTTGCGTGACTCATAAACGCCAACCACCACACAGGCGCTGCGTTGCTTTTCCGGGCTACCGCTTTTTATGCTAAATTCCACTGGCTGCTCCTAATCGGGGAAATTTTCGTATTCGCGGGATTATCCTCGCATTTTTTTGGTTTCGTCAAAGCATGATATTCGAGCGCGCCGCCCGGCGTGAATTTGCCCAAGCAGCTGCTGGCATTAGTGTTGCACTGCTGGCCATTCTGACTTCGACTCAATTGATTCGCCTGCTCAAGGATGCAGCCGGCGGTCAAATTGCGCCTGAAGCGGTGCTTTCGCTGCTCGGTTTTGCTGCGCTCAACTTCATGCCCATCCTGCTTTCCTTGACCCTGTTCGTCGCTATTTTGCTCAGCTTGTCGCGCGCTTACCGCGATTCCGAGATGGTTGTCTGGTTCTCCAGTGGTCAGCCGTTGACTGCCTGGGTCAGGCCGGTGGTGCGTTTTGCCCTGCCGATTGTGCTTGCTATCGCGGTGTTGTCAGGCTTTCTCTCGCCCTGGGCCAACTACAACACGGCGGATTACAAACAGCGTCTTTCTTCGCGCAGCGATGTCTCACAGGTCTCACCGGGGGCTTTTCGCGAGGCCAAAAAAGGACAGCGCGTATTTTTTGTCGAGGCGCTGGCTGAAGACGGTAGCGAAGTGGGGAATGTTTTCGTCGCTTCGATGCAGGAGGGCAAGCTGGGCGTGGTAATGGCCGATGCCGGCCACCAGGAAGTCGCTCCGAATGGTGATAAATTTGTGGTTCTTGAACGTGGGCGGCGCTACGAAGTGGAGCCAGGTACTCCCGAGTTCAAGGTAATGGAATTTCAGCGCTACAAGGTGCGCACGCAGGACGGTGAAGCAAAGCCCGCTGAGCGTTCGCCCAACCGGCTACCAATTACCGAATTGGTCTTTGATAACAGCAACCAGGCGCGCGGCGAGTTACTGTGGCGCATTGGTTTGCCGGTTTCGGCACTGATTCTTGCTTTGCTGGCGATACCGCTTTCCTTCGTTAACCCCCGTGCAGGTCGTTCGGCAAACATGTTGATCGCCATTCTGATTTATGCGATTTACAGCAACCTGATGTCGGTTAGTCAGGCTTGGGTTGCTCAAGGCAAGCTTTCCTTCTGGATCGGTGTTTGGGCGGTGCACGGTTTCATGTTGCTGCCCCTGGTTTTGCTTTTCTACCGCCGGATTGCCTTGCGCATGCCGTGGCAGAAAGGAATACGCTGATGTTCCGCATCAAATTGTATGAACGCTATTTGATGCGCGAGAGCTTTGCTGCCATCTTTCTAGTCCTCGCCGCCTTTCTCGCTTTGTTCAGTTTTTTTGATCTGATCAACGAATTACGCACGGTGGGTAAAGCCGGTTATCAATTTGGCCATGCCTTGCTTTACGTGACGCTCAACGTCCCTGGCCTTATTTACGAGCTGATTCCGATTGCAACTTTGATCGGTACGCTCTATGCCTTGTCGACGCTGGCGCGCCATTCCGAAATTACTGTTCTACGCGCTTCTGGCTTGGCGACTCGCGATTTGCTGATGACCCTGTTCCGCGTTGCCGGGTTGCTGGCCTTATTGACTTTGCTAGTCGGTGAAGGCTTGGTACCCTTTTCGGAACGCATGGCTCAGGAATTGCGCGCTAAAGCGCTGAGTCAGGTAATTGCCCAGCAAGGTTTTGATTCCGGGTTGTGGGTCAAGGATGGGCGTAGTTTTATCAACATCAAGAAAGCAACACCTGACGCTACGCTGCATGGTGTTCGAATTTATAAGTTCGATAGGGTAAATGCGCTGGAGGCTGTCACCGATGTCGAAGAGGCTCACTATCAGCCGCCGGACCACTGGTTATTGAAAGGTGTCGTGCGCACCATTCTGGATGGTGAAACCTCGCGCGTCGAGCGTGCTGATAGCGAAAACTGGCAGTCGGCAATCAATCCCGATTTGCTCTCGGTGTTAATGGTCTCGCCTGAGCGTATGTCGCTGCTTGGTTTGCTCAATTACACGCAGCACTTGAACGACAATCGGCAACAATCCGAGCGTTACGAGATTGCTGTCTGGAAGAAAATTATTTATCCACTGGCCGCGCTGGTCATGGTTGCGCTGGCTTTGCCTTTTGGTTATTCACATGATCGAGTCGGCGGTGTCAGCCTGAAAATATTCATGGGCGTGATGCTCGGGATCTTGTTTTACATGCTTAACGGCCTGTTTTCAAACCTCGGGGCGATCAACGCCTGGCCGCCCTTTGCCAGCGCCACTGCACCCTCTGCGCTATTTTTGCTGGTCGCCATGGGTATGCTCTGGTGGGTAGAGCGCCGCTAAATTTCAGGGCTGGCTTGTTGTTGTGAAATGATGCGGCTGCCGGCAATTCGGTCATGTAAAAACTGCTTTTCCGGGTCGAAAACTGCCCAGAACAAACCAATTCCACCCAATAAAATACTTGGCCAAGCAGCCAAGTAGCGCAATATGGCTTGTGCTGGGCGAAGCGGGCTGCCATCGGGGTTGGCGATACGCAGTTTCCACGTTTTCATCGGTAGCGTCTGGCCGCCATTGAGCCAGCACCAGACAAAATACCCCATTAGCAAAATCAAAATATGGAGCATCAGGATGCGTCCACCAAAAACCATCCCGAAGGCGTAAAACACAATCTGCGGGAGTAGAAAACCAATCAACAAAATTGAAAAAACAACCAGACCTTCATAAAGCATGCTCGCCAGACGGCGGGAGATATTGGGTAATTCACTAGCCATCAGGGTTTTGCTGGTTCAGTTGAAGGGGGTGGCGTTTCTGTCGGAGCAGCCGTTGTTACGGTCGACGCGGTATTCAGAGTAGGAATTGTGGGCGTTGCTGCCTCAGTTACTGGCGCTTTGGGTTGGCGCGCCCGTATTTTTTCTTCTTCAGAGAGGTTTGAGTAAGCCTCCCATTTTTTCTTGACAGCTAACTTTTTCTCGGGATCGAGCTGGTTGAATTCTTTGTAACTGTCGCGAATCTTGGCGCGTTGCGCTGGGGTCAGCGCAGCCCATTCGCGCATCCTTTGCTGCACTCTGGCTTGCTCTTCCTGGGACATTTTCGGAAAACGCTCAGCAATCCCCAGCCATTTTTTGCGCCGAATATTTTCCATTTGATCCCAGTCGCCAACTAGCGGTGCCAGGATAATTTTTTGTTGCGTAGACAACAAACTCCACCCGGGTTGGGGTGGAGTGCCAATAATGATTGTTGTAGGCGTATCGGCCTGAGCTGCACCGGCCAGGGCCAGACTTATTGCGAGTCCGGCGATGAATCGTCTTGTAGCCATTCGAAGAGGTCGTTATCCATGAAAGCCTCAGGAGGCAGGTCGTCAGACAGCAGGGCGCTATCCACTTCTTCCAGCTGGGTGATGTACTGAACGCTATCCAGATAGAAAGAAATCCACATGCCCAACAGAAGCGCCATTATGGCGAGAATTTGCTTGGCGTAGGGCATATCCAGCCCAAAACGGAAGGATCCGCGCGCGTTTCCTGCCATAACCAGCTCGGGCACCGTCTGTTTCTGATGAGCTAGCGCTTGGTGACGCGCAGCCTCCAGTCGCCTTGCCGAAGCTGGTGAGATGTCCTTGATGCCGTGGTTCAGCGCTTGCCGAATCCGATTTCCGTAACGTTCTTCATTCATAGTCTGATACCTCTTACCGACAGTGCGCTTGCCAGTGTATGGGTGGCGCGCGAACAGTGAGTCTTAACGCTGCCTTCTGAGCAGCCCATCGCAGCCGCTGTCTCGGCTACGTCCATGTCCTCCCAGTAACGCATGAGGAAGGCTTCGCGTTGACGTGTCGGTAATTTTTTTATTTCATCGTCAATGATATTAAGAGTTTGGGCTTGCAGGAGCTGGCTTTCCGGGGTTCGGGTTCCGCCTGCATCTTCATCAGCGGCCAGTGTTTCTAGCGGGTCGTGGTCTTCATCATCATCCGACGTAAAGGCTGAAAGCAAGGTAGTCCACATCGAGCGTACCTTGCTGCGTCGATAAAAATCGCGAATCGTATTTTGCAGTATGCGCTGAAAGAGCATCGGAAATTCTTCAGCCGGCCGGTCGCCATATTTTTCGGCGAGCTTGAGCATGCTGTCCTGAACTATATCGAGTGCCGATTCTTCTTCGCGCACGGCGAAAATAGCCTGTTTAAAGGCGCGGCGCTCGATGGATTCGAGAAAATGCGAAAGTTCGCGGGATGAAGCCAGGTTCGTCTCTTCCTGAAAATGCCTGATATGGCGGTATGGGTACAACATCATACCTTGACCGAACAAGGGCGGTCGATTAAGGTTATGTCCTTTTAAGCAACAGCTTTTTTGGGCTCAAGAATGATGATTAGCGGTGCGGAAATTGTAGTCAGGTGCCTGCAGGAAGAAAAGGTCGATTGTGTGTTTGGCTACCCAGGTGGGTCAGTTTTGCACATTTATGATGCACTTTTCAAACAGGATCAGGTCAAGCATATTTTGGTTCGCCACGAACAAGCAGCTGTTCATGCGGCTGATGCCTTCTCGCGTTCGTCACAGAGAGTGGGTGTCGCACTGGTGACTTCAGGGCCGGGGGTTACCAATACGGTAACCGGTATTGCTACGGCCTACATGGACTCGATTCCGATGGTTGTTCTCACCGGTCAGGTGCCGTCCTTTTATATCGGCCAAGATGCTTTCCAAGAGTGCGATACGGTTGGTATTACTCGGCCTTGTGTCAAACATAATTTTCTGGTCAAGGACGTCAAGGATCTGGCACTGACGATCAAAAAGGCCTTCCATATTGCGGCGACAGGCCGTCCTGGCCCGGTTGTGGTTGATATTCCCAAGGATGTTACGGCTCAGATGTGTGAGTTCGATTATCCGAAGTCGATCCAGATGCGTTCCTACAATCCGGTGGTCAAGGGGCATCTTGGGCAGATCAAGAAAGCCGTTCAAATTCTGCAAGAAGCCAAGCGGCCAATTATTTACACCGGTGGCGGCGTAATTTTGTCTGATGCTGCGCAAAAACTGACTGAACTTGCGCGCAAACTGAATTTTCCGGTTACCAATACCCTAATGGGCTTGGGTGGCTATCCGGCGACGGATAAGCAATTCGTCGGCATGCTGGGAATGCACGGTACTTTTGAAGCCAATAATGCCATGCATTACTCTGATGTGATTCTGGCGATTGGCGCTCGTTTCGATGACCGCGTGATTGGTAATCCGGAGCATTTTGAAGAAGAAAAACGCAAAGTGATCCACATTGACATCGATCCCTCCTCGATCTCGAAGAGGGTCAAGGTGGATGTGCCTATCGTCGGCAACGTCAATGATGTGCTTGAAGAAATTCTCAAACTGATGGATAGCGGTTTCAAAACCGATCCTGAGGTTGCCAACTGGTGGAAGCAGATCGACGAATGGCGTAGTCGTGAATCCCTGCGCTACAAGCAGGCTGAGCACATCATGCCGCAGTTCGTGATCGAGAAACTTTACGAAGTGACTGGTGGCGATGCCTTCATTACTTCTGACGTTGGTCAGCACCAGATGTTTGCGGCTCAATACTACAAGTTTGACAAGCCACGGCGCTGGATCAACTCGGGGGGACTGGGTACGATGGGTGTTGGTTTGCCCTACGGCATGGGCGTTCTGATGGCCAATCCGGATGCGCAGGTGGCTTGCGTGACGGGCGAGGGTTCGATCCAGATGTGCATACAGGAGCTGTCGACCTGCAAGCAATACGGTTTCCCGATCAAGATTATTAACTTGAACAACGGAATGCTCGGCATGGTGCGTCAGTGGCAGGAAATGTTCTACTCCAAGCGCTACTCACAGTCTTACGTTACTTCGCTGCCCGATTTCGTCAAACTGGCTGAGGCCTATGGTCACGTTGGCATGAAGATCGAGCGAATCGAAGATGTTGAGCCAGCGCTGCGCAAGGCATTTACCGAGCACAAGAATGATCTGGTTTTCATGGATTTCATTATCGACCCGGTTGCCAACGTTTTCCCGATGGTTTCGGCAGGTAAGGGCTTGACCGAAATGATCTTGGCTGAAGACCTATGAGCGACGGGAAAAAAATCATGCGACATATCATTTCCATCCTGATTGAAAATGAATCGGGAGCACTTTCCCGCGTTGCCGGTTTGTTCTCGGCGCGTGGTTACAATATCGAAACGCTGACTGTGGCACCGACGGAAGATCCCTCGCTGTCACGGATGACCATCCTGACCTGGGGTTCCGACGAGGTTCTCGAGCAGATTACCAAGCAGCTCAACAAGCTGATTGATGTCGTCAAGGTGGTTGATCTCTCCGAAGCTGCGCATGTCGAGCGCGAACTGATGCTGATCAAGGTTCGTGCGACGGGCAAAGATCGCGAAGAGATGAAGCGCATGGCCGATATTTTCCGTGGCCGTATTATTGATGTCACGGAATCGACCTATGTAATCGAGTTGACCGGAGCAGGCTCCAAGCTCGACTCGTTTATCTCTGGTATCGATGCTGGTCTGATTCTCGAAACCGTTCGTACCGGTGTCTGTGGCATCGGTCGCGGTGATCGTATTCTTAAAGTTTAATTATCTGTTTATAAAGAGGATTTCATGAAAGTTTATTACGACAAGGACGCTGATCTTTCCCTTATCAAGGGCAAGAAAGTCACCATCGTTGGTTACGGCTCACAGGGCCACGCTCACGCTCAGAATCTGAAGGATTCCGGCGTTGAAGTGACTGTTGGTTTGCGTAAGGATGGCGCGTCCTGGAAGAAGGCTGAAGCCGCTGGTCACAAGGTCAAGGAAGTTGCTGACGCGGTCAAGAAGGCTGATGTCGTCATGATTCTGCTGCCTGATGAGTCACAGCCGGACGTATACAAAAATGATATCGCCCCGAATTTGAAGAAGGGTGCGGCGCTGGCTTTTGCACACGGTTTTAACGTGCATTACAACCAGATCATTCCGCGTGACGACATTGACGTCATCATGGTCGCTCCGAAAGGCCCCGGCCACACGGTTCGTTCCGAGTACCTGAAGGGCGGCGGCGTGCCTTCCCTGATCGCTATCTATCAGGACAAGTCTGGCAAGGCCAAGGATATTGCGCTTTCCTATGCGGCTGCTAACGGCGGCACCAAGGGTGGCGTTATTGAAACCAACTTCCGTGAAGAGACTGAAACCGACTTGTTCGGCGAGCAGGCTGTTCTTTGTGGCGGCGCTGTTGAGCTGGTCAAGATGGGTTTTGAAACCCTGACCGAAGCTGGTTACGCTCCGGAAATGGCTTACTTCGAGTGTCTGCACGAACTGAAGCTGATCGTCGACCTGATGTACGAAGGCGGCATCGCCAACATGAACTACTC
>JBDKHF010000042.1:0-8260 GCA_039797825.1 Pseudomonadota bacterium
TAAGTGTCGATACCCTTGCCGCCTTTGAGGGTGTCCTCGCCTTTGCCGCCCGTCAGTGTGTTGGCTACGTCGTTACCAATAAGTATGTCGTTCTTCGTACCGCCGATGGCGTTTTCGATGAGGGTGTTAAAGGCGATGACGACGTTCTTATCTGGTCCACCGATACTGCTAGCTGTTCCTGGCTCCAAATTAATACGTACTTGTTTGTTAGAACTGGATGCGTCAAGTGTGTCATTACTGCCTCCGGCATCGAATATCGTCACATAGGTCTGCCCTATCCACTTACCCGTAGCGTCTTGAGCATCCTGAAAGCCACTAAACACATCACTTGTTGATTGGGTCGCAGTATTTATTCCTAAAAGCGCTTGCAGGGCCAGGATGTCATAGCGGGCGGGGGATACTGTTCTCCCAGCAGCATTACTACTTTGCAACAATGACCCATATGCAGCGTCAGTTAGCACATCCGGATAGCCCGAAGGTCGTGCTATACGATAAGACATGATGGTATCAACAGCGTTGTCCTGCAACCCAGCATAGACTTCCGCACCTTTCGTATAGTCACCAGGGTGTGCCACTCCCAAAGCGTGCTCGATTTCATGCATTAACGTCACAAAATAGCCCTGTGCATTGCCATTAGTGTCGTAGGAGCGCGGCATAACAACGGCGTTAAAGTCGGTTGCCGGATTGCCGGTGTATTGACGGACGTTGTAGCCGCCAAGCGGAGAAACTTTATCATCAGCCGGCATCCCGTTTAGATCAGCTGTGCCGAATCGAATATTTGCATTCGCATCGTCGCGCTGAAAAGTTACGCCAACCAATTTTCCGATAGCCGCAAAGGCTTGATCGATCATTGCCATCTGTGCCGCCGTCACAGGTTGTAAATCTTTACCCCGCTTTGCCGTCCAGTTCGCCAACGCAGCTTGGTATGCAGGATCGTTGGTGCCCTCTGCGTAGTTATCAGGGTCTACGCCTTCCCGTTTTACCAAAAAATCAACCGGCAGAACGCCATATTTGATGGTTTGGCCGGCGGAAAAACCGGTTGGGTTAGTCGCCACATCCTTAAGCAATGCACTAACGATATCCATATTTGGATTCATGATTCACCTCATTTTAAAATCTGGGACAGCCGACAGACAAAGCCGTGAAATAGTTGGCTTTCTCGATATTTTTCTTTACACATTGACCATGCCAATACTTTTCACGCAACGCCAAGGCCACACAACTTTTTCCCCAGTAAGCAAATTCATTCTCAATCGCTCGCTCGTAATAACGCACCGCTTCCTGACAGCCAGGATGCTGCGGAGAAAATTCCGGGCGGGCATCAAGTAACCGGCGATGCGCAAAATCTGACTGGAATCGGGCCAGGGTGTTTTTGTCGACTGGCCCGTTTCCATCCAGGTCGATGATTTCGCGCAAGAAACGTTGGCCGCTCTCGGTCCGGGTTGCCATAGCTCGGCAAACGTGGCCGTGCTGGAGATGGTGGCAACCCCAGTTCCAGTACTCGTTCTTCTGATGTTCGTAGAGATAGGCCGCCGCAAACTGTTGCTTGAGCGTCCAATCGCCTTCTTGGGCCTTGCTTTCAAGTGCATCAATCTCGGCTGTGCTTGGCGCTTCAACCGGGTCGGGAACTTTTTCGAGGCGCTCGGTGCGGCTGTTGTACTGTCCCTGCGCCTGCCCCGCCAAACTGAGAACGGATAACACGATAAGCATTCGAATCCGCGAGGCGTATTTGCCTGTGGTTTTCATGCTGCCACCTCCCAATACCTGTCGTTAATGGTGTCGCCTACTTTGGCCCCCAAAAGGGTCGGAGACATTTCCAAATTTCGTTTCGCAACCTTTTCCATTTCGATCTCCTCAAAATCATTCTGGCCCGCATCTGTGGCAGAAATCCACAGGGTCTCCGGCCGTCCCCGCTTGCCGATTTATCTTCAGGTGCTTGGATTAGTTTCAGCAACAACGCTTACGGTCAACCTGGTTTTTGGGCCAATTTCCTCCGTCGACCGCAACACCCATATTTCTGTTTTGCATTCATATCAATTTCACTCATTCCCCATCCGCCCCGCTTCCCATCGCTTGCCCGGTTTTGAGCATCGTTTTTCCTCAGGAGCGGAAGTGTCGTCTGGCGATCAGGGGCGGACCAGATATCCAAAGACAGGTACCCAGCAGCCGAATGGCCCACACCACTCAAAAGAGTCAGAAATATTTCCAATTTCCGTTACGCAACCGTTTCCATTTCAATCCCCTCAAAACCCAAAATCCTTCTGGCCCGGCATCGGTGGCAGCAAATTCGCCGCCTCTCTTCCCGCATCCGGTCGTCCCCGTTTGCCGGTGTTGCGCCGTATCCCCAACTGAGCGCAGATCGCTTCGGCAAAGCGCTCGTCCCCGACGGGCATGCCCAACCGCAGCGCTTGCCGTATATCGCCGGCGGCCTCTGCATCCAGTGCGGGGCGAAAGAGTGCCCGATAGGCCAAACAGCGCTCCTGGCTGTCTTTGCCGAGTGCCAGATACAGGGCGTGGGGGATCAACCGGACATCGGTCTGCCCGAGTCCGTTGGCCCGATAGCTGGACCAGCGGTATTGCCCAGGATCAACCTCCATCCCGGCATTGACGGGGTTGAGTTCGATATAGCGCGAGCAAGCCAGCAGATAGCTTTCGGCTTGCACCACGCTGGATTTGTAGCGCCCCTCCCACAGGCTGCCGGTACGGCGGTAGAAGCGGTTGGCGTACTGCACATAGCGCCGCCCCAGCGATTGCATCATCCGCGATGGCGCGCCGCTTTCAGCTGGGGTCAGGAGGAGATGGACATGGTTGGTCATCAACGCATAGGCGTGAATGGCACAGCCACAAGCGCGAGCCGACTCTTCCAGCCAATGGAGATAGCAGTAGTAATCTTCATCGGCGAAAAAGCACGGCTCGCGATTGATGCCGCGCTGAACAATGTGCAGCGGGTAATCCGCAAGTAATACTCGGGGGCGGCGGGGCATGGTTATCGGCTCAGTTCAGAAAACCAAATGTCTCTGACCCCTTGGGCTGGTAAACAGGATGAAAGCGCAACGCGTAGGCGCTGTTAAAGGTAAAGCCCTGCCCAGGGTTGTAAGCGTCAAAACTTAAGGTTGTTGTGGTCATGTTTGGCTCAGGTTAGTTGGCGGCAGGACGTTGAAGAATGCAGTTGTAATGAACCGTGGTAGTGGTCCGAGGAGATTGGAGTGGCAAGATACCGTCAAAGCCGCCTACAGCTACAATGCGGCTGTTGCTCAAGTATTGCAGCGTGCCGGGATTAGGATTTGGATGGTTCTTATGGTTCAACATCACCCCGCCTGACCAAAGCGTACGTAATTTGGGTTCGATAACGGACTCATTCCCCTCGAAGACAATTGAATAGCTTGGCTGATCCGTCATCTTTGAAGGGCTAGCATCCGTACCCCATATCTCACTCGGCAAGAGGGGAGTGCGGAAATAGGGCAAACTGAGCATGTGCACTCTGAGCCCAACCGTCTCCCCCTTAACTGCAAGTCGTGCCCAGTAGCCATCCTGCATTGTCTTAACCGCTTTTTTTGGTACGGGAATTTTCCCGTTGCTATAAACCAGTTGGTAATTGGATGGAGGCCCCTCCAACCGTAACTGACAGTCCTGCATAAATTGCTTTTCGAGCAGAGTGGTGCCTGTCAGGTCCGCAGCAGTGGTCTTATCACGAGTGAGGACAACAGGGGGCATGGCTAGACATCCAGGCGCATAGCAGGCCAGGTTCATGATCAGAAGCGCTGAAATCGACAGGTTTTGGTAATTCATGCTGCCTTCCTCCACTGAGCGTCATTGGCCGCCATGATCGGCGTACCGCCGCGACTGACTTTCGAAGTAGCGGCGGCCCAGCCGCGCGAGCCATCGGCTCGTTGGAAAGTCGAGAACCCGGCGACCTGATTGCCGCCGTCCGCCTGAAGCGACCTCAACTCACCAGCATCGGCCAGGCGAATCGGCTCAACCTTCGCGAGGCGCCAGTTTGTATCGTCCAGCGAACCGAATTCAACCGAAGGGGTCAGAGACATTTCCAATTTCCGTTTTCCATCCTTACCCATTTCAATCCCCTCAAAATCCAAAATCCTTCTGGCTCGGCATCGGTGGCGGCAAATTCGCCGCTTCGCTTCCCGCATCCGGTCGTCCCCGCTTGCCGGTGTTGCGCCGTATGCCCAACTGAGCACAGATCGCTTCGGCAAAGCGCTCGTTCCCGACGGGCATGCCCAACCGCAGCGCCTGCCGAATATCGGTAGCGGCCTCAGCGTCCAGTTCGTGGCGAAAGAGCGCCCGATAGGCCAAACAGCGCTCCTGGCTGTCTTTGCCGAGTGCCAGATACAGGGCATGGGGGATCAACCGGACATCGGTCTGCCCGAGTCCGTTGGCCCGATAGCTGGACCAGCGGTATTGCCCAGGATCAACCACCATCCCGGCATTGACGGGGTTGAGTTCGATATAGCGCGAGCAAGCCAGCAGATAGCTTTCGGCTTGCACCACGCTGGATTTGTAGCGCCCTTCCCACAGGCTGCCGGTGCGGCGGTAGAGGCGGTTGGCGTACTGCACGTAGCGCCGCCCCAGCGATTGCATCAGCCGCGACGGCGCGCCGCTTTCAGCTGGGGTCAGCAGGAGATGGACGTGATTAGTCATCAACGCATAGGCGTGAATGGCACAGCCACAAGCGCGAGCCGACTCTTCCAGCCAATGGAGATAGCAGTAGTAATCCTCATCGGCGAAAAAACACGGCTCGCGATTGATGCCGCGCTGAACAATATGCAGCGGGTAATCAGCCAGTAATACGCGGGGGCGGCGGGGCATGGTTATTGGCTTAGTTCAGAAAACCTAATGTCTCTGACCCCTTGGGCTCTTGTTGCTGGACAGGGATTCGATCTTGACTTGGCCGACCAAGGCTTCGAAAGCAGCTGTGCCACTGCCATTCTGCATACGGTTCAACGCTTGATAAAGCAGATCACGATTGGCATTTCCGATGGGCATTGAGTTGTTGTCGATATCGAGTAGTTTCTCAACGATGTCGACAAGACTTTCCAAGCTACCCGCAGTCCCGTTTACCACTGAGTTCAATATTGTCTTGAACGAGGTGGTAGCCAGGGATGGATCAAGTTTGCCAAGCATTGCATAGACCGCCAGCGCATCCGTCAACGTTTGTTGACTGTGGTTTAACGCGTCGGGAGAAGCACTTTCATCGCTTTTCCATTGTTTCTCTATGGCAATATTGACGTTAGCTCCCGGGCGACTGTGCAAGCCGGCGATGGCACTCCAAGGCACTGCACCGATATTGGCTTCGTCGGCAATAACGTTGATGATTGGCCCACCAGTCGGCACGGTGCCGCCCAGCGCCGAGAAGAAACTTTGGTTGGCTGCAGTACTCTGGAAGCCTGGTGCGTTAAATACCGTTGCCTGAGTGGTGACGCCGGCAAATAAGGTACTGAACACCATGGCCAGATGGCCGCCGAGGCTGTGGCCGGTGATATCGAGCTTGTGGTTGGTATCGCTAGCAATAGCGCCACCCAGTGTACCGGTCGCCAGCACCGACGTTGAGGGTTCAAGCCACAACCCACCTAGATCGACGGCCTTGGCCAGATCCGTTGGGGCAGGAACGAGACGAAACTGTGACACTGTTGTGCCTGCAGGGTTACCCACCCGCTGCCACCAGTTGTACATGGCAACGATCTGGTCATATCCAGCACCTGATGCTGTGATGTTTGCGTCAGTAGGCAGAAAGTCACCTGCTTCCAGAGTGCCACGTATCGCCAAGGTCAAATTGCCCGAAGCATCCTTGAAGACGGTGGCACTGAAGCTGGTGCCTTGACCACCTTCGGCAAGGGTGTCGTTGTATTGGGTGACAACGGCATACTTGCCGGCGAATATATCGGCTTGGGCATCAGATAACCCAGCATTTTTCAGGTTTGATTTTTGCGAACTCAACGCGCTATTGTTCAGTGCCGCATATGCTGCTAACGCAAGTTCAGATTGATCAAAGACACTTTGGATATTCATTTTTTAAGTTCCTCTAAACGAATGAACGAAGCGAAAAAATCTGCCGGCGTGTTTGGGCACGAAAAATAGCTTGCATGCAGTGCGAAAATATCTCCACCGACACGCGAATATGTTGTGCTTGTAGCAACTACAGCCTCGTTGGAAGCCTTGACAACAGTGACTACCGATCTTCTGACCTCAGGGTCATTTTGTCGAATGTAATAATCCTTGTAGGAATGGACTACGATTGACCCAATGCTTCTTGGGTCGCCCACTTTCGGGATATCGATCTGACCAAAATTGTTTTTTAGTAATTCGTAAGAGGCTGTATTTATTTCAACAATCTCGTTTATCACCACCCCCCCATCTTTCTCACACATCTTCCGTACCTGTTCATCCCAATATGCTTTGCGACCTTCGAAAAAAATAACGGTGATCGCAAGCAATACAAAAAGAGCGGCCAGGATGAGAGTTAGCATCCCAAAAATGGGGCTCGCTGCCCGCATCCGATGGTGTGCACTCATGCTGCCAACCTCCAGCGAGGATCATTGCTAGCAAAACCCATTTGTTGATTTCGGAGGTCGGAAATATTTCCTTTTTGCTCAATATTCCCGGTCGACCGCAACAGATTGAAGCCAAACACAGGGTGGTTGCCGGTGATTACATCCGTAGTAGTCGCTGAACTATCCGTTTCACCATTGGCATCAACGTCGCCGGTGTTAAGCAAGGCGAACGAGATTTCTGTTTGGCCTTCGTTCAAAGTTAGCTCGACGTTACCGCTTTCGAAACCAACAATGTCGTCACCCAAAACCGCCTTGAATTTACCGCCCAGCGCAGAGAGGGTCAGGGTGATGGTGTCGCCGGCTTTGGCGGCTTGGTTGAGAAAAACCTTAAGCCCTTCGCCGAGGTTTTCTGCGAAATCGAGTAACTGGGTGGACAGCGGCTTGTCGGCGTTTTCCGGGGCGAAAGGGTTGTTTGCATCTTGCGACAAGAGAGCAAGTTTCTTTTCGTCCTTGAGGGTAATGCCCAGGTTGCCGTTTTTAAAGTGTTCAACTACCGCCAGGGTTTCAAGCTTTTTGTCTGCTTGTTCCTGAACGATTTCCAGCGTGCCATCTTCCAGTGTGCCTTTGCTTAGCCGGTAGAAGAGTTTCGCGTCGTCGGCATCTTTCCAAACGATTTTTCCAAGGAGGGGCTTGGCGACTTGAGCCAAGTCGGGGGAACCCGTGAGGGTGGCAGTACCTAGCTTGATTTGGCCGTCTTTGTCGACAATTCGGTCTTTGCCGCTAGCGATGATGTAGGTGTCGTCGCCGCTACCGCCTTCGAGATAGTCGTCGCCTTTACCGCCTTCAAGGATGTCGTCGCCGGCGCCACCGTAGAGGTAATCGGCTACAGAGCCACCGGTATAGGCATTGTCCCCACTGTCTCCGAAATAGTAATGATGAATGTTGTTGAAAGGTGAGTTGGGGTCGAAGCCTTGGGCAATCGTGTAGCCAGTGGCTTGGTCGATGAACAGCGTGTTATCGGTCTGGTAGCGATAGGAATCAGATGCTTCCAACCTCCCTTTAAGCGCTGGCAGATCGTTGGTATTGAACCAGTTCTTGCGGGCCAGGAATTGGCTGCGGTCCACCAGATATTGGGTGGTAATTTGCCCGGCATTGGTGGCCGGGTCGTAGAGATCGAGCGTCCCATCAAGATTGTGGCTGGTGTAGTCGGCACCGATCACCGCGAAGGGATTGAGCGCGCTCAAGGCGTAACGGATGGCAAGGCCTTCGGCAGTGTTTTGTTGGGCATTTTTAACCCAGGCATCAGCATTCATGCCATTCAACAAAACGATGCTGGCCGTGCTCATGCCCCAACTTTGCAGATCATAGAGGTTGGCGTACAGGCTATTACGATCCGTTGGCGTGCCTACGATTTGCGGCCCGATCAGCAATCTGCGCAAGCTATCCAGCGCACTTTCCAGTACATCGTTGGCGTTGCTGCCGCTCGCGTCGATCAGCGCATTGAGCTGGGCTTGCGACAGGCTAGGGTCAAGCGCGGCAAAAACGGATTGCACCGCCAAGGCATCAGTGAGTACCTGCTGGCTGTGGTTAAGCGCAGCGGGCCGGTCGGTGATGCCATCCGCAGTCTGGTCCTCGATTTCGATATAAATGGGGGTTGAGACTTGTGCCCCAAGCCCGGCAATCAGGCTGGGTCCGGCTTCGGCTTTGATGTTGCTGAATTTGGCCGGATCAACAGTTGTCGCGGTGACGCCAAG
>JBDKHF010000043.1:0-3812 GCA_039797825.1 Pseudomonadota bacterium
ACGATGGATGGTGTTGATGGCATGGTGCTTGATGGTGGTGGCCTGAACAATGCAGTCGCTTCCTACGAGATGGTTAAAACCATGCGTGCCTCCATTCTGGTCCTTGGCCCTCTGGTCGCCCGTTGTGGTGAGGCGCGTGTTTCGTTGCCGGGTGGTTGTGCGATTGGTGCGCGACCGGTTGATCAGCACATCAAGGGCTTGCAGGCCATGGGTGCCGAAATCACGGTTGAGCAGGGTTACGTGCATGCCAAGGCAACTCGCCTGAAAGGTGCGCGCATCTGTACCGATATGGTGACAGTGACCGGCACTGAAAATTTGATGATGGCTGCCTGTCTGGCCGATGGCGAAACGATCATCGAAAATGCAGCACGTGAGCCGGAAGTGGTTGATCTAGCGAATTGTCTGGTCAGCATGGGCGCTCGAATTTCCGGTGCCGGGACCGACATTATTCGTATTCAAGGGGTTGAAAAACTGCACGGTGCGACGCATTCGATCATGCCGGACCGCATTGAAACCGGCACTTATTTGTGTGCGGCTGCGGCAGCCGGTGGCGATATTCGCCTGACCAAAACGTCGGCGGCTTACCTCGATGCCGTTGTTGATAAATTGATGGATGCCGGTTGTGAAATCACCGTTGAGCGTGATGCGATTCGCCTGATTGCCCCGCAGCGACTCAAGGCTGTCAGTTTGCGCACGGCGCCTTACCCGGCTTTTCCGACCGACATGCAGGCCCAGTTCATGGCGATCAACTGCATCGCTGACGGCGTTGCCACCATTCGCGAAACCATTTTTGAAAACCGCTTCATGCACGTCAATGAATTAATGCGTTTGGGGGCCAATATCCAGATTGAGGGCAATAACGCCATTGTGCGCGGTACCGACCATCTGGAGGGGGCGATGGTGATGGCGACTGATCTGCGTGCCTCGGCCTCCTTGGTGATCGCTGGTTTGGTGGCACGTGGTGAGACCGTGATTGACCGGATTTATCACCTTGATCGTGGCTACGAACGGATTGAGGAAAAGCTTGAAAAGCTGGGGGCACAGGTCAAGCGTATCCATTGATCAACTGTTGTATCGGTGTTGAAAAACGCGGGTTGTTACGGTCGACTGAAAGAAATGTAAAAAAAGCCTTGGCCTAATCCCGATTACGCGTCATACTCAGCGCCTCGGGATTTCCAGCCAGTGTTTTGTTCCTGCGCCGTACGTCGGATAGTCAGTTCTTCCTCGGTCTTGATTCTCGTGTTTATTTGGGCATTAGCCCGCAATTTTTCCAAGGAAGTTATAAATGGCAAACGGTACCGTTAAGTGGTTCAACGACTCCAAAGGTTTTGGTTTTATCTCCCCGGCTGATGGTGGTGAAGATCTCTTCGCTCACTTCTCCGCAATTCAAGGTAACGGTTTCAAGACCCTTGCTGAGAACCAGAAAGTGACCTTCGACATCGTCACTGGCCCTAAGGGCAAGCAAGCTGCAAACATCCGTCCGGAATAAGACGTCTGTTGCAAGCAAGAAAGGCCCGGTTATCCGGGCTTTTTTGCATTCTGGGCCTGGATTTTCGATCAGAAATTTTGTATGAGCCATGAGCGGCTTTGATAATCCATTCCCCGCTTTGCCGAATATCAGGAGAGAGAAATGCAGCGTAGAAATTTTGTTACCGCTGTCGCCGCTGCCTGTTTGATGCTCAGTAACGCGGTTCAGGCGCAAAGCTATCGCGCCGAATACCGACTCTCGACGACGCTGGGCACTACTTTCACCTGGGGGCTGGCGGGCGAACGCTGGATTGAATTGGTCAAGGAAAAAACCCAAGGCCGGATCAATATCAAGCTTTACTCCGGCAATTCGCTGGTTGGCGGCGATCAGATGCGTGAATTTACCGCGATCCGTCAGGGTGTGATCGATATGTCCATCGGTTCGACCATCAACTGGTCACCGCAAGTCAAGGAGCTGAATCTTTTCTCGCTGCCCTTCCTGATGCCTGACTACAAAGCGATTGATTCGCTGACTCAGGGTGAGGTCGGCAAGGATTTGTTCAGTATTCTCGAAAAGCGTGAGGTTATGCCGCTGGCCTGGGGCGAAAACGGTTTCCGTGAGATATCCAATTCCAAGCGCCCAATCGCTACGCCGACCGACATGAAGGGCATGAAGTTGCGGGTGGTTGGTTCGCCGCTTTATAACGAAACCTTTTCTGCGCTGGGGGCAAACCCAACTCAGATGAATTGGGCTGATGCGCAACCGGCGCTGGCTTCCGGTGCAGTTGATGGTCAGGAAAACCCGCTTTCTGTCTTTGTTGCCGCAAGATTGCCGACGGTTGGGCAGAAGTATCTGACCCTATGGCATTACGTCGCTGATCCGCTGATCTTTGTCGTCAATAAGCAGGTCTGGGCCAGCTGGACGCCGGTCGACCGCGAAGCGGTGCGCCAGGCAGCCCTGCAGGCGGGTCGTGAAAATGTAGAAAAGTCGCGCAAGGGGGTTGTCGGTAAGGACAACACGGTGCTCAAACAGATCGAAGCGGCTGGCGTGACGGTGACGAATCTGACAACAGAGCAGCGTGCTGCTTTTGTCCGGGCAACTCGCCCGGTTTTCGAAAAATGGACCAAGACGATTGGGGTTGATCTGGTCAAAAAAGCTGAAACCGCAATCGCCAAACGCTAGGTTTGGCGTCTGAGAAAACAAAAGTTACCGGACCTCCCGGCAAGTTCTCGTTGCTTGCCATCGAACGTTATCCCGTGGCTACGTCGATGGGCGTGCTCTGTTTGGTGGCATGGCCAATTTTTTTGCCTGGGGCAGCAACGGTACCCTGAGTGTTGTGGGTGGAGGCGGCAATGGCCTGCACGATGTTCCTGGTAACTTTTGTGCCCGAATTTGTCCTCTGGTTGCCGCGTCACCTCGGGTATCTCTGAGGCCTCTGCTAAAATGGCGTTTTCGCCTTTTTAGCAAGAGTCCCCGTGACGACCATTACCATTGCCCTGTCGAAGGGCCGCATTTTTGACGAAACCCTGCCGCTGCTGGCTGCCGCAGGCATTGTCCCGACCGAAAACCCGGAAACCTCGCGCAAGCTGATCATTGATACCAACCAGCCGCATGTGCGGGTGGTGATCGTGCGCGCTACCGATGTGCCGACTTATGTTCAATATGGCGCTGCCGATATTGGCGTCGCCGGCAAGGATGTCCTGATCGAGCATGGCGGCGAAGGCCTTTACGCGCCGCTCGACCTGAAGATTGCCAAGTGCCGGATGATGGTTGCAGTACGCGAAGGCTTCGATTATGAAAGCGCCGTCCGTCAGGGCGCCCGCCTCAAGGTGGCAAGCAAGTACACCAAAATGGCACGCGAGCATTTCGCCGCCAAGGGCGTCCATATCGACTTGATCAAGCTCTATGGTTCGATGGAGCTGGCACCACTGGCCGGGCTGGCTGATGCCATCGTCGATCTGGTATCGACCGGCGGCACGCTGAAGGCCAACAAGCTGGTGGCGGTCGAGGACATCATGGGGATTTCATCGCGTCTGGTGGTCAACCAGGCCTCACTCAAGGTCAAACGCGAAACCCTGCAACCGATTATTGATGCCTTTGCCCAGGCGGTGGAGAAATAAGTCCTATGGTCGCGATCAAACGACTTGCTACGGTCGACGCCGATTTCACGGCAAAAATGGATGCGCTGCTGGCTTTTGAAGCGGCGCAGGATGAGGGCATTGAGCGCACGGTGATCGGCATTCTGGCTGACGTCAAGGCGCGTGGCGATGCGGCAGTTGTTGAATACAGCAATAAATTTGATCGCCTGTCAGTTGGCGCAATGGCTGATCTGGAACTGACCAAG